>NZ_JBIFFR010000001.1:0-716480 GCF_043557275.1 Sulfitobacter sp. 1A13368
TGGCGCGGTTGACGGGGCTCGAACCCGCGACCCCCGGCGTGACAGGCCGGTACTCTAACCAACTGAGCTACAACCGCGCGATGTGGGCGGAATAGGCCACGGGGCGCGGGGCGTCAAGCGTATTCGCGCGAGAAAATGTGCTTTCTCGAAAGAAGTTTTTGCGCGGCATTTTAAGGGGATTGGAAACGAAAAAAGGGACCTCAGAGAGGTCCCCTTTTCAGGCAGCGGTGGCGCGGTTGACGGGGCTCGAACCCGCGACCCCCGGCGTGACAGGCCGGTACTCTAACCAACTGAGCTACAACCGCCCGCTGCACTCTCCAGGTCGCCCCGGAGCGTTTGGGTGTTCTATGGTGAGGGCGCTCCGCCGTCAAGCGCGGTTTGCGCGAAAATGTGAAATTTTCGTAAGTTGTTTTTGGGGCGTTTGATGGGCTGGGTTTGAGGCCCAAAATCGGGTGGTTTTCGCGGAGGGATCGGGCCGCTTTTACTTGGCCGCCCCGATGGTCAGGACTGACGAAGGCTATGGCTTGGAATACTGCTATGCCGCGGAGGCATTGAGCTGCTGGCCCAACATCAATCGCTGAACGAGAGGGAAATGCTGCGTCGTGAGAGGCTCGAACTCCCGACCCAGACTGACCGCGCAGCGGGCGGGCGTCGGTCGGGCTCACCACTGGGGCAGCCGATTGATCCAAATAAATAGGTTGGAGGGATGGTGGGTCGTGAGAGGCTCGAACTCCCGACATCTTCGGTGTAAACGAAGCGCTCTACCAACTGAGCTAACGACCCGACTTGGACCTGATAGCCCAAGGTGGGGGCGGGCTTCAAGCCTATAATGTCAGCCTTTCTTGCTGACCGTTCTCAAGACGGAAAACCACCCCCTGCCCGCCTTGCATCTCCCGCAGCGCGGCGGGCGTGCGGCCCAATAAAATAAGGCGCAACATGCGCGATGTGATGCCGTGGGTGATCAGCACATGGGGGCCGGTCAGGCTGTCCAGAAAGCGCTGGCAGCGCTTATGCAGCGCCGCGAATCCCTCGCCCTCGGGGGCGTGTTCATAAAGATCGTAGGAATCACGCGCGGCGGGGGTTTGGCGCAGCAACGCCTCGCGCGACATTCCGGCCCAAGCGCCGATGCCGATCTCCCCCAAACGGGGATCAGGCGCAGCCTTTAGCCCCGTCCCCGCCAGCGCGATTTCGGCTGTGACCACCGCCCGCCCCTGCGGGCTGCTCAGCGCCGAGACCCCCGCCAGATCGCAGCGTTTCAGAATCGCATTCTGCGCCGCGGCCTGTTCGCGCCCCCGCTCGGTCAGCGGGGAATCGAAATGCCCTTGGAGCCGATTGGCGAGGTTCCACTCCGTCTCCCCATGGCGCAGGATATAGAGCGTCGGGTAACGGCTCATGCGGGGGCTTCCAAGATGCGCTCGGTCCCGTTCTCCAGCAGATAGACGCAGCCTTGTCGGTTGCTGAGCCGACCGGCCTCTGCCGGATCGACGCCGCATACCTCTGCGCGAAGCACCTGCCCCCAGAGCCCGTGGGCGACCAGCACCGTGGGCGCGGTCAAACTGTCGAGCACCGCCCGTATCCGCGCGCGAAAGGCCGCCAGCCCCTCCCCGCCCGGCGCGGCGGCGTAGATCTCCAACGGGGCCGGGTCGCGGGCAGCGAGGTCGGGGTGCGCGGCGAATATCTCATCCCGGGTTGCCCCCTGCCAATCGCCTGCATGGATTTCTTTCAGCCGGGCATCCGTTTGGAAAGCGGCCCAATTCAACGCAATCCGCGCCGTCTGCTGCGCGCGGCCAAGCGGAGAGACGAGGATATCCGGCTTTTGCGCAAGGACCGCTGGCATGATCTGTGCCTGCCGCTCAGCCTCGGCGATGCCCTGATCGGTCAGCGGTGAATCGAGATGCCCTTGTAGACGAAACGCGCGATTCCACTCGGTCTGCCCGTGGCGCAGGAACCAGATTTTAGGATGTGCCGACATGCTCTCTCCGCCCGTGGTGCCCGTGGTATGGGCCGATGGGGATAAGGATCACTCCGACGCGGAGAAGGCAAGCCATGGGAGATGGGCGCAGGCTCGGAGTGGCAAGCTAATCCAACGCGAACTAGGGGGAAAATGGTGGGTGATAAGAGATTTGAACTCCTGACATCTTCGATGTGAACGAAGCGCTCTACCACTGAGCTAATCACCCTTGCGGGGCGAAGTAGCCAATTGCGGCGCGGCTTGCAAGAGGGTTTAGCGCAAAAACTGTCGCGAGATGCGGCGGGCCCTGCCCCACGGTGGATACGAAAAACGCGCGCCCCGAAAGGCGCGCGTTGATGACATTCTGACAGGCCGCTCGCCTTAATGCGTGGTCGTGGCGTCCACGCCTGCGGCACGGGCCTTCATCGCGGCGGCCTCGGCGGCCTCTTGGGCGGCTTCGTCCCAATCGATCGCTTTCGGCTTGCTCACCAGCGCATGCTCCAGAACCTCTGAGACATGGCCCACCGGGATGATGGTCAGCCCCTCTTTGACGTTATCGGGGATGTCTGGCAGGTCCTTCTCGTTCTCTTTGGGGATCAGCACCGTGGTGATGCCGCCGCGCAGGGCCGCGAGAAGTTTCTCCTTCAATCCGCCGATTGGCATGGCGTTACCGCGCAGGGAAACCTCGCCCGTCATGGCAATGTCGCGCCGCACCGGGATCTGCGTCAGCACCGAGACGATCGAGGTCACCATCGCCAGACCGGCCGAGGGGCCGTCTTTCGGCGTAGCGCCGTCGGGCACGTGCACGTGGATGTCCAGCGTGTCGAACTTCGGCGGCTTGATCCCGATCTGCGGAGAGATCGACCGGACGTAGGAACTGGCCGCGTCGATGCTTTCCTTCATCACGTCGCCGAGCTTGCCGGTGGTCTTCATCCGGCCCTTGCCCGGCAGGCGCAGCGCCTCGATGCTCAGAAGCTCACCGCCCACGGAGGTATAGGCCAGCCCGGTCACAACACCGATCTGGTCCTTCTCCTCGGCCAGACCGAAGCGGTGCTTGCGCACGCCAAGGAAGTCTTCGAGGTTGTCGCCGGTCACGGTGACGCTCTCGGCCTCCTTCTTAACGATCTTGGTCAGCGACTTACGCGCCACCTTGGCGATCTCGCGCTCAAGGTTCCGCACGCCGGCCTCGCGGGTGTAGTAACGGATCATGCCGGTCAGGGCCGAATCCTCGATCTCGAACTCTTTCTTCTTCAGACCGTGGTTCTTGATCTGTTTCTGCACCAGATGTTGCTTGGCGATCTCGCGCTTTTCATCCTCGGTGTAGCCCGAAAGCGGGATGATCTCCATCCGGTCGAGCAGCGGCCCGGGCATGTTGTAGCTGTTCGAGGTGGTCAGGAACATCACGTTCGACAGGTCGTATTCCACCTCGAGATAGTGGTCCACGAAGGTGCCGTTCTGTTCCGGGTCGAGCACTTCGAGCATGGCCGAGGCCGGATCCCCACGGAAGTCCTGCCCCATCTTGTCGATTTCATCGAGCAGGATGAGCGGGTTCGTGGTCTTGGCCTTTTTCAGCGCCTGGATGATCTTGCCGGGCATGGAGCCGATGTAGGTCCGACGGTGGCCGCGGATCTCGGATTCGTCGCGCACGCCGCCCAGCGAGATGCGGATGAACTCGCGCCCCGTGGCCTTAGCGACCGATTTGCCCAAGGAGGTCTTGCCGACGCCTGGAGGGCCGACGAGGCACATGATCGGGCCTTTCATCTTGGTCGAGCGCTGTTGCACGGCCAGATACTCGACAATGCGCTCCTTGACCTTCTCAAGGCCATAGTGATCGTCATCGAGAACCTTTTGCGCGCGGCCTAAGTCCTTCTTCACGCGGGATTTCACGCCCCACGGGATCGACAGCATCCAGTCGAGGTAGTTGCGCACCACGGTGGCTTCGGCCGACATGGGCGACATGTTCTTGAGCTTCTTCAGCTCGGCCTCGGCCTTTTCACGGGCTTCCTTGCTCAGCTTGGTCTCGGCGATCTTGGCTTCAAGCTCGGCAACCTCGTTCTTGCCGTCCTCTCCGTCGCCCAGCTCCTGCTGGATAGCCTTCATCTGTTCGTTCAGATAATATTCGCGCTGTGTCCGCTCCATCTGGGACTTCACGCGGGTCTTGATCTTCTTCTCGACCTGCAGCACGGACATCTCGCCCTGCATCAGGCCGTAAACCTTCTCAAGCCGCTCGGAGATGCTCAGCGTCTCTAGCAAATCCTGCTTCTGCTCGACCTCGATGCCGAGGTGACCGGCCACGAGATCGGCCAGACGCGCAGGCTCGGCGCTTTCGCCAACGGCGGCAAGCGCTTCCTCGGGTACGTTTTTCTTGACCTTGGCATAGCGCTCGAACTCATCGGCCACGGTGCGCAGCAGCGCCTGCGTGGTGGCCGCGTCACCCGGCATCTCGGTCAGATACTCGGCGCGCGCCTCGAAGAAGTTGTCGTTCTCAAGGTATTCGGTGATGCGCACCCTCGCCTGACCTTCGACCAGCACTTTTACGGTGCCATCGGGCAGTTTCAGCAGTTGCAGCACATTGGCCAGCACACCGGCCTTGTAGATGCCGGATGTGTCGGGATCATCCTCGGCGGGGTCGATCTGGCTCGACAGCAGGATTTGTTTATCGTCCGCCATCACCTCTTCAAGGGCGCGGACGGATTTCTCGCGGCCAACGAAAAGCGGCACGATCATGTGGGGAAACACGACGATGTCGCGCAGCGGAAGCACCGGGTAGGATGCGTTCAGTGGCTCTAACATGCTCAATTCCTTATCTTAGCAAGACATCCGGGCCCCTGTCATAGGCGGCCTCTGACATCCCCTCTTCTGGACAGGACATGTGTGCATCCCATCCGCCTGTTTCAATCCCTTGCGGGCTATTCGACCGCCATCATCGCGCTTCGGCGGGATGGAGGCAAGCGCGCGATGGGGTGATTTCGCCCCAATTGCACGCGTCGTAAGAAAGGGGCGCCGCGCGGGCGCCCCTGATCGGTCAGGCTTCGGCCTGTTCCAGCGTCGGGTAATCGGTAAAGCCCTCGCGCCCACCGCCATAGTAGGTATCGGTATCGCCCTCGTTCAGCGGCCCGTTCATCTGCCAGCGGCGCGGCAGATCGGGATTGGCGATGAAGGGGCGACCCACGGCGATCAGATCGGCCTTATCCTCGGCCACGGCCTTGATCGCCATCTCGCGGTCATAGCCATTGTTGGCCATGTAAGGCCCGTCAAAGAGCGCCCGCAGCGCGGCTATGCTTTCGCCTTCGTCCAACTCGCGCGAGCCGCCTGTCGCGCCTTCGACAAGGTGCAGATAGGACAGGTTGTAGCGGCTGAGCCCCTTCACGACATATTCAAAGGTCTCTTGCGGATTGGCGTCTTCGATCCCGTTGGCGGGCGAAAAGGGCGAGAGGCGCAGCCCCACACGTTCGCCGCCCCAGACCTTCGTCACCGCATCCAAGACCTCGAACAGCAGCCGCGCACGGTTCTCTACGCTGCCGCCATAGGCGTCCTCGCGTTTGTTGCTGCCGGTTTTGAGGAATTGGTCCAGCAGATAGCCATTGGCCCCGTGAACCTCGACCCCGTCGAAGCCTGCTTTCTTGGCCATCTCGGCGGCATGGGCATAGTCGGCGACCAGACGCGGCATCTCATCCAATTCGAGCGCGCGTGGCTCGGAGGTATCCTCGAACCCGTTGGCGGTGAAGGTTTTCACGCCAGCGCCGATAGCAGTAGGCGCGACAGGCTTGCCGCCATCGGGTTGTAGGGAGGTGTGGCTGATCCGGCCCACATGCCAAAGCTGGATGACGATCCGCCCACCTTCGGCATGCACCGCGTCGGTCACCTTGCGCCACGCGGCGACCTGACCCTCACTATGAATGCCGGGGGTCTGGAAATAGCCCTTGCCCTCGGGGCTGATCTGGGTGGCTTCGGTAATGATGATGCCCGCGCCCGCCCGCTGGCGGTAATAGTCGACATGCATATCCGAGACTTCGCCAGTCTCATTGTCAGCGCGGTTGCGGGTCAGCGGGGCCATTACCAAACGGTTCTCGGCCGCGATCTCACCGGCGGTGAAAGGGGTAAAAAGCTTCTCGGTCATATTCGGGCCTTTCCTTGCAATAGAATGTGCAAGGCACCTAAGACCCCGCCACCTTGCAGCAAGGATCATCCGCACAAATTCCCGTGAGGCCGAAGCGCCCACCCCTCAGAGCGAGTCGATGTCACCTTGTTCGCGGCCTGCGTGGAAATCGGCCTGCCATTGGGTGAACCGCCCCGCCGCGATGGCCTCGCGCATGCCGGCCATGATGTCTTGGTAGTATTGCAGGTTGTGCCATGTCAGCAGCATGGACGAGATGATCTCTTGGCTGCGGAAGACGTGATGCAGATAGGCGCGCGAATAGTTGCGGCAGGCCGGGCAGCTGCAATTCTCATCCAACGGGCGCGGATCATCCTGATGCCGCGCGTTCTTGATGTTGAGCACGCCCCTCCGGGTAAAGACCTGCCCCGTACGGCCAGAGCGTGAGGGCAGCACACAGTCCATCATGTCGATGCCCCGCGCCACGGCACCGACGATATCGTCGGGCTTGCCCACGCCCATCAGGTAGCGCGGCTTGTCCTCGGGCAGCATGTCGGTCGAGAAATCCAAGGTAGAGAACATCGCCTGCTGCCCCTCCCCCACGGCCAGACCACCGACGGCATAGCCGTCAAAGCCGATCTCGCGCAGCGCCTCGGCGCTTTCTTGGCGGAAGTCTTCTTCCAACCCGCCTTGCTGGATGCCGAACAGCATGTGACCGGGGCGGTCGCCAAAAGCCTCCCGGCTGCGCTTGGCCCAGCGCATCGACAGGCGCATGCTTTCGGCGATGCGGTCCCGGTCGGCGGGCAGCGCCGGGCATTCATCGAAACACATAACGATGTCCGAGCCCAGAAGCTCCTGAATCTCCATCGAGCGTTCCGGCGTGATCTCATGCTTGGAGCCATCAATGTGGCTTTTGAAAGTCACGCCGCGTTCGGTCAGCTTGCGCAGGCCAGCAAGGCTCATCACCTGAAAGCCGCCACTGTCGGTCAGGATCGGCTTGTCCCAGTTCATGAACCTATGCAGCCCGCCCAAGGCGGCCACACGCTCTGCCGTGGGGCGCAGCATCAGGTGGTAGGTATTGCCCAGCAGAATATCCGCGCCGGTGGAGGCCACGCTTTCGGGCATCATCGCCTTGACCGTCGCCGCTGTGCCCACGGGCATAAAGGCGGGTGTGCGGATCTCGCCGCGCGGGGTTTGGATCACGCCGCTGCGTGCCTTGCCGTCCTGCGCGTGTTTGGTGAATCCGGTGCTGGTCATACGCTGCCCTCTCTGCCTGCGACTGGCGCGATAAACCAGTGGCGGGAAACATGCAATAAAGCCGAAATAGCCCAGATTGCACGAGAATGGTATCGTTCAAAGGATAACGGGCTTGGTGCTTGGCCGGGCTGGATCGTCGCCGCTTGATCACCGCCAACGCATTCCTGCGCAGGCTTTGAAGCCAGCAATCCAACTATGCACGGCTCGCTACGCGCAACCGCAACGCAGCCCCAAAGCCCGCAAATAGCGTTTCAAAGCGCCGCGTAGCCTTGAATTGCCCGAACCCCCGCTACATTGCGCTAACCATGCAGCGGCTTGCCTTACTCCCACGCGATTTCGCGTCTGTGTATCCTCGTTTTCTGGGGGCCTTCGTGCTGGCGATTGCGCTGCTGACGGGGGCCGCCACCGGGCAGGCGCAGGAGAAATGGTTCCAAACAACCGAGCTGAACCCCGGCCTGCCGCCCCCGCCTGAGACGCTGGACCGCGGCACACCGATGGCCGCGTTAGAAAGCTTCATCTACCTCACCGACAATGGGCACTATTCGGACGCGGCCCATATCCTTGACCTGTCGGACCTGCCGCAAGGGGATCAGGCGGTTATTGGGGCCGAGCGCGCTTTTCAACTTTCCGTTCTGATGGAGCGCAAGGTCGTCGTGCCATGGCGCAGGCTGGCGGACCGGCCCGACGGCTGGCTCTCAGGCTCCACCGAGGACAATGACACCGGGCGCGTGCGCCGTTCGCTCTTGATCGACCGTCTGGAACTGGGCGGCCATGACGTGCCACTGCGGCTTAACCGGATCAAACCCGGTGAGGATGCCGAGCCGGTCTGGGTCTTCTCGCGCCAGAGCATCGACAACATTCCGCATCTGCACGCGCAGTATGGGCCGACGGACCTTGAGACGATGCTGCCCGACTGGCTGCGCATCCGCGCCTTTTGGGGCATGTATCTGTGGGAGGTGCTGTTCCTGCCTCTGCTGGTCGTCGTCGCCCTGACAGCCGGTTGGTTCGCCTTCAGCATCATGCGCCGTCTCGGGCAGGCCGCCAAACGCCGCTGGATGCGCTTTGTGCTGCGCTCCTTCCGCTGGCCCGCCGCCATCGTGCTTTGCGCGGCAATCATTGGCACGGCCACCAGCAGGGTCTTGGTTGTCTCGGGCTTTATCGACGCGGTGCTCAGCCCGCTTTTGCTGATCGCCTATGTCACAGCCGCCGCCCTCGCCATTGTCTTTACCTTTGACGAGATCTTTGACCGGATCAGCCCCAACAACGCCTATGAGCTTGCCGATCCGATGAACGCCCATATGCGCTCCATCGCCACGACAATCGCGGCGGCGCGCAAAGGGGTGATCGTGATCGCCGTGCTGGTGGCCTCAGGGGTGATCCTCGTTTCCAGCAACGCGGACAACACCATTGGCCTGTCGCTGCTGGCCTCTGCCGGTGCGGTGACCATCGTCTTGGGTTTCGCCGCGCGTGAGGTTCTGGGCAATATCCTCGCCTCCATCCAGATCGCGCTGAACCGCTCTGCACGGATCGGGGACCAGCTGATCTTTGAAGGGCATTTCTGCACGGTCGAGCAAATTCACTTTACTTACGTGCAACTGCTCAACTGGAACGGCACCCGGCTGATCGTGCCGGTCAGCTATTTCGTCTCCGACGCTTTTGAAAACTGGTCGATCGAGGATCACGCCATGGTGCGCCCCATCATTCTGACCCTGTCGCAAAACGCCGATGTGGCTGCTCTGCGCCGTGTGTTCTTTGACCTCTTGGCCCGCGAAGACCCCGATGATGTCAAACCGATGGACAAGGCCAAGGTGCATGTGCTCGACCAAGATGCCTTTGGCATCAAGGTGCGCTTCGAGTTGCCCACCGACAATGCCGCCACCTTTTGGGATATCGAATGCCGCGTGCGTGAGGAACTTCTTGCCGCCGCCGCGCGGATGGAGAAAGAAGACGACGTCCGCATGTTGCCCCCCGCCCCCGCGGATATGGGCACCCCCTGACATCGCGCCGCTTGATGCAGCCCCTGCCGCAGGTTAGGCAGGCAGACCAATGACCCAAGGAGCAGGCAATGGAAAAACTCACATTCGGTTGGGAAGAATGGGTTGCCCTGCCCGATCTTGGCCTGCCCGCGATCAAAGCAAAAGTCGACACCGGCGCGCGCACCTCGGCGCTGCATGCCCATGACATCGAAGTTTTCGGCCCCGCGTCAAAACCCAAGGTGCGGTTCAACGTGCATCCCATCGCCGGGCGCGAAGATATCTCGATCACCTGTTCCGCCCCGATCATCGACCGGCGCGAGGTGACCTCTTCCAACGGCGAGTCTGAGCAACGTTTCGTCATAGCCACCACGCTTGAGGTCGGCGGCCAAAGCTGGCCCATCGACGTCACCCTGACCAACCGGGGCACCATGACCAGCCGCATGCTGCTGGGCCGTCAGGCGCTGACCGAACATATCAACATCTCAGCCACCGAACGGCGTTTGCAGCCTGACCTGAATTACGACGTCTACCATACCGCCAGCCTGCGTCACAAAGCGCCGCAGCGCGCCCTGCGCATTGCCGTGCTAAGCCGGGAAGACAACTACTCCACCCGCCGACTGGTCGAGGTTGGCGAAGCGCGCGGCCATGTGGTCGAAGTCATCGACACCACACGTTGCTATATGGCGATCAACCAACTCGCCCCCGAGGTGCATTACGACGGCAAGCGTCTGCCGCGCTACGACGCGGTGATCCCACGCATCGGCGCGTCGATCACCCCCTATGGCACCGCCGTGATCCGCCAGTTCGAAACGATCGGCACCTATTGCGTCAACGGCTCTGCCGGGATCACCGCGAGCCGCGACAAGCTGCACGCGCATCAGGTCTTGGCCGCGAAAAAGATCGGTATGCCGACCACGGCTTTTGCCGCATCGCCGAAAGACACCTCCAACCTGATGGCGCTGGTGGGCACCGCGCCGCTGATCGTAAAGCTACTGGAGTCAACCCAAGGCAAGGGCGTCGTGCTGGCGGAAACCAAAAAGGCCGCCGAAAGTGTGATCGACGCCTTCCGTGGCCTGCGCGCCAACTTCCTCGTGCAGGACTTCGTCAAGGAGGCCGCCGGTGAAGACATCCGCTGTCTCGTGGTGGCGGGCAAGGTCGTGGCCTCTATGAAACGCACGGGCGCCGAGGGGGACTTCCGCTCAAACCTGCACCGGGGCGGCTCGGCCAAGGTCGTGCGCATCTCAAAAGAGGAACGCGATACCGCCGTGCGCGCCGCCCGGGCCTTTGGCCTTGGCATCGCCGGGGTCGATCTGCTGCGGTCGGAAAGCGGGCCAAAGGTGCTTGAGGTCAACTCCTCCCCCGGGTTCGAGGGGATCGAGAATGCCACCAAGAAAGACATCGTCGGCAAGGTCTATGATGAGATCGAAGCCCGGGTGAAGCCACAGCCCGCACGGCGTCGCAAAGGCGGCTAGCGGGGGCGGCACCGGCCCCGCCCGGCTCGGGGCCACTTTACGCCCCTGCCCGCAATCCCTATATAAAACGTCGAGAATGATGCGAGGCAAGAGATGACCGAACAGACCCAACCGCTCGAAGGGACACCGCTGATTGCGCCCTCTTCCACCGACCACCCGCTTTACGAGCAGGTCGTTGAGGCTTGTCGCACGGTCTATGACCCTGAGATCCCGGTGAATATCTATGAACTGGGGCTGATCTATACCATCGACATCAACGACGAGAACGAAGTCGACATCAAGATGTCGTTGACCGCGCCCGGCTGCCCCGTGGCCGGTGAGATGCCCGGCTGGGTTGCCGATGCGGTTGAGCCGATCGCCGGGGTCAAGCAGGTCAATGTGGCACTGGTTTGGGAGCCGCCTTGGGGCATGGACATGATGTCAGACGAAGCCCGTCTCGAACTGGGCTTCATGTAACCGACAGTCTCGCAGCGCGAACAACAGACGCCGTCGATGTAACTCATCGGCGGCGTTTTCTTTTGGCCGCTTCCCGCCGAGCGGGGTCACCGCGGATTGTTCATTTGACTGACATGATCCGGTCGTGAAACCGTTACATCGGGCACCCATAGAAGCCCCAGAACTTCATTCACGAACGGATAACATTATGCGAACACTTGTTTCTCTCGCCGCTCTGGCCCTCGCGCCCGGCATGGCGCTGGCTCAGGCCGATGCTGCCGCGACCCCGGTCGAATACGGCCCCCGCCCGGCCTATCTGGTGGACAAGCTGCCCGAGGGCGCATTGAAGGACAAGCTGGCCTCCTGCATGGGGCAAGACGCCACCAAAACCGATTTCTCCATCGGCCACCGTGGCGCGCCGCTGATGTTTCCTGAGCATACCGTGCAATCCAACGTCGCCGCCGCGCGCATGGGCGCGGGCATCTTGGAATGCGACGTGACCTTTACCGCCGATCATGAGCTGGTCTGCCGCCACGCCCAGAACGATCTGCACACCACGACGAACATCCTCGTCTCCGATCTGGCCGAGAAATGCACCACCGGCTTCACCGCCGCTTCGGGTGACACGCCCGCCAGCGCCGAATGCCGGACCTCCGACATCACTCTGGCAGAGTTCCGCACCCTGATGCCCAAGATGGACAGCGCCGACAAGACCGCCACCACCGCCGAAGACTACCAAGGCGGTGTCGCGAATTGGCGCACCGAGCTTTACAGCGACAAAGCCGATCTGATGACCCACGCGGAATCGATCGAACTGTTCAAATCCCTCGGCGCCAAGTTCACGCCCGAGTTGAAATCCCCCTCCGTCGAGATGCCGCATGACGGTTTCTCGCAGGAAGACTACGCGCAGAAACTGGTGGATGAATATGTCGCCGCAGGCATCCCCGCCTCCGACGTTTGGCCACAGTCTTTCAATCTCGAAGACGTGCTCTACTGGGTCGACAACACGCCGGAATTCGGCAAACAGGCCGTCTATCTGGTGCAATGGTCCGATGGTTTCGATGAGCAAAACCCCGAGACTTGGGCCGAGGATTTCGCCGATCTGAAAGCCAAGGGCGTGAACTACCTTGCCCCCTCGCTCAACATGATGCTGACCAATAAGGACGGCGCCATCGCCGCATCCGAATACGCCATGGCCGCGAAAGAAGCAGGGCTGACCCTGATCGCATGGACGCTGGAGCGCTCCGGCCCGCTCGCCTCCGGTGGTGGTTGGTACTTCCAGTCGGTCAATGACATTGTGAAAGACGACAGCGACTATCTAGTGGCGCTGGATGTGTTGGCACAAGACGTGGGCGTGGCCGGTGTCTTCTCTGACTGGCCCGCGACCGTGACCTATTATGCGAACTGCATGGGCCTCTGATCGGTCCTAGCCGTTAGAACGCCGTCAGGGCCGCCCCCTCCCGGGCGGCCCTTTTCCGTGGCCGGGCTTGCATGGATTTCGCCTTCCTGCGACATTGCGGGAAACAAGGGGCAAGCCATGGAAACTTGGGCAATTTTTACCGGCGATATCGTGAAATCCTCCGCGATGAGCCGGGCGGAGTTGGATGCCATCTTCGCGCGCCTTGACGACGCCGCCGAGGCGCTGACTGCTTGGCAAGGCCAGCCCGCCCGGATGACCCGTTTTCGCGGAGATGGCTGGCAGATGGCCGTGGCGCCCGCCTTCACCTTCCGCGCAGCCCTCGTCCTACGCGCCACCGTGCGCCGCTGCGGCAAGACCGCCGACACCCGCTTTGGCATCGGTATCGGCCCCGCGCATTTCGCAGGTGACGACCTATCTCGCGCGGACGGAGCGGCACTGGTCAGCTCCGGCCACGCGCTCGACAACATGCCCCGCGCGCGCCGCATGCACGCGCCCGACGCCCCCCTCGCCCTGCGCACGGCCCTGCCCCTCGCCGACCGGATCGCGGGCGGCTGGACCAAGCGCCAAGCCGAGGTCGCCTACTACATGCTGACCCCCGAACCACCCCTGCAGGCGGAGCTTGCGCGGGAGTTCGACCTGACGCAGCAGAGCGTACAGGGCCATGTGGACGCGGCGGGGATAGATGAGTTGCGGGAGGTCTGCGAGGTTCTCGAGGCGCGCAAAACAGCCCTTTAAGCCTGTTTTATCGAATTACAGCCAAATTAGACTGTTAAACACCATAAGAAAACACTTGTCCCGGCTCGCCATGGCTTTTCAAATGGACGCCATCACCAACTACCGGAATTTCTATGACCGAACAGGCCATCGCCACCGCTCTCGCTTGCCTGATCGCTCACTTGCTGGCGGATTTCGTGTTTCAAACCAATGCCATGGTCGCCGCCAAGCGCAAGCCGCAAGTGCTACTGCTCCACGGCGCTATCGTCTTTGCCCTGACCGCATTGGCCCTCGGCGGCAGTTTGATCCCTGCCGCCCTCCTCGCGCTTGCCCATACCGCAATTGATGCGCTTAAGACCTACGCCGTGTCGGCGCACAAGCGCGACCGGCTTTGGCCCTACCTTACCGATCAACTCGCCCATCTCATCACCATCGTAGCCCTTGTCCACTATGCCCCCGACGCCTTTGCCCGCGGCATCTGGGCCGACCACAGCAGCATGCTCATCCCGCCCGCCGTGTTTATCGCGGGGCTGATCACCGCGACGCTCGCAGGCGGTCCCGCCGTGGGCGGCCTGATGCTGCCGCACAAAGCGCAAGCCCAACCGGACGGGCTGGAGAATGCCGGGCGGATGATCGGCCTGCTGGAACGCGCGTTGATTTTCCTCATGGTCATGATCGGTGAGCCTGCGGGCATCGGTTTCCTCATCGCGGCAAAGTCGATCCTGCGCTTTGACACCGTCAAAAAGAACCAGAAGATCAGCGAATACGTGATCATCGGCACGCTGGCCTCCTTCGGTTGGGCGCTCATCGCGGCCTTTGCCACCAAGGCGGCAATGAATTCCTTCTGACGGCTTGAGATCGCCGCGCTGCACCCCTATCTTGGCGGCATAGGAGATTTGTGATGTTTGGCATTCCCGGCAAGCAAGCCGTTACCATGACCCCCAAAGCCGCTGGCCAGATTGCGAAGTTGATGCAATCGGCGGGCCACGCCGGGCTGCGCATTGGCGTCAAGAAAGGCGGCTGTGCGGGCATGGAATACACCATGGAATACGTCGAAGCGACCGACCCCAATGATGAGGTGGTCGAACAAGACGGCGCGCGGGTGATGATCGCCCCCATGGCGCAGATGTTCCTCTTCGGCACCGAGATCGACTATGAAACCACGCTGCTCGAGTCCGGTTTCAAATTCCGCAATCCCAATGTGACCGAAGCCTGCGGCTGCGGCGAATCGATTAAATTCGACGAAAGCCTCGGCGCGAAGTAAGCGCGCCGATCGGCCCCGGCCTTGACGAAAGGCTGCGGGCCTGCGAACTGATCTGGCAACAGTAACAGATCAGGACGGAACCGATGCGCCCCAAAATCGCCGCCGGCAACTGGAAAATGAACGGCACCGCCGCCGCGCTGACAGAGCTTCACAGCCTTGCCACCGGCCTGCCCGACAACCCGCCGCAGGTCGTGATCTGCCCGCCCAGCACCCTTCTCTTTCGCGCCACCGACGCCACCCATGGCAGCCCGATCCAGATCGGCGCACAGGATTGCCATGCCGAAGAAGCGGGCGCCTACACCGGCGATATCTCTGCCGCGATGGTTGCCGACAGCGGGGCCAGCCATGTGATCCTCGGCCATTCCGAGCGCCGCGATGCCCACCGCGAGACCGATGCCGATGTGCAAGCCAAGGCGCGGGCCGCATGGGGTGCCGGTCTCACCGCCATCATCTGCATCGGCGAAAGCGAGGCTGAGCGGGAGGCAGGCCAGACCCTCGACATTATCGACGCGCAGCTCGACGGCTCCCTCCCCGATGCCGTGGAGGCCGGGAACACCGTTATCGCCTATGAGCCGATTTGGGCCATCGGCACCGGCAAAGTCCCCAGCATTGCGCAGATCAAAGAGGTGCATGACTTCATCCGCACCCGCCTGGTCGACCGTTTCGGCGCGGAGATCGGCAACGCGCTGCCCCTGCTCTACGGCGGTTCGGTAAAAGCCGGGAATGCGGTCGAAATCTTTGCCGTCGAAAACGTCGATGGCGCGTTGGTCGGCGGGGCCAGCCTCAAGGCCGAGGATTTCGCGCCCATCGTGACGGCACTCGCCCAGTCCTAAGCCAATGCGGGGCGGCGGATGCACTTGCCGCCCCGCCCTCTTACAACGGCAGCATCGTCGTCGATTTGATCTCTTCCATCGACAAAAGCGCCGTGACGTTATGCACTTTCACCTCTGAAATTAGCGCCTGATAAAAGACATCATAGGCCCGTGCGTTCTTGACCCGCACCTTCAGGATATAGTCGATATCCCCCGCCAGACGGTGCGCTTCTTGCACCTCGGGCCGGTCTTTCAACGCCTGCAAAAACGCCGCCTGCCACGCCGCTTCATGCTCGGACGTGCGGATCAGGACAAAGAAACAGGCCTCGAACCCAAGCGCTTCGGAATCCAACACAACGGTCTGCTGGCCGATCACCCCGGCTTCGCGCAGTTTGCGTATCCGATTCCACACCGGCGTTTTCGAAGACCCCACTTCACGGGCAATATCGTCCAGCGATTGGCTCGCATCCCGTTGCAGCTGCGCCAAAATCTTCCGGTCGGTCTCATCAATTCGGACAGTCATTCTTTTCTCTCTCGCCCCGGCAGGACGTTCACACTCAACCTGCGGCCAAAGCGAACGCATGTTCTTATCTGCGCCAGCATATAGCCAATTATCGGGAATATTTCCTATATAAGAGGTCACGTCAAACAGAATACAGGGCGCATCATGGATCACTTTCCCATCTTCCTCGCCACCCGCGGGCAAAAGATCCTCCTCTCCGGCGGCGGCGAAGCCGCTCTGGCCAAGCTGCGTCTGCTGATGAAAACCAAAGCGGCGCTGCATGTCTTCGCCCCCGACCCGGCGGCAGAGATCGTCGACTGGCAAGCGGCGGGCAAGCTCACCCTGCACCGCCGCCCCCTCACCGCCGCCGATCTCCCCGGCGCGCGGCTGTTCTACGCGGCGGATGAAGATGACACGCTGGATGCCGAGAATGCCGCGCTGGCCCATGCGGCGGGCGTGCTGGTCAACATCGTCGACAACCTGCACGACAGCGAATTCATCACCCCCGCCATCGTCGACCGCGATCCCGTGACCGTGGCCATCGGCACCGAAGGCGCCGCCCCGGTGCTGGCCCGCGCCATCAAGGCCGATTTGGAAGAGCGTCTGCCCGTCACCCTCGGCCCGCTGGCGCGCATCGGCAAAGGCTTTCGCAAGCTGGCCGATGCCCTGCCCATGGGCCGCGCGCGCCGTGATTTCTGGCGGGAGTATTATTTCGCCACCGGCCCCCGCGCCATGGCTGAGGGCAAGGATACCGTGCGCCCGGCGCTGAAGACCCTGCTGCACACCCACCTCACCCGCAAAGCCCGCGCAGGCCATGTGGCCTTTGTTGGCGGCGGCCCGGGCGACCCGGAACTGCTGACGCTCAAGGCCCGCCGCGCGTTGGATGAGGCCGATGTAGTGATCTACGACCGGCTGATTAGCCCCGAGATCCTCGAACTCGCTCGCCGCGAAGCGCTGATGATCGACGTCGGCAAAGAGGGCTTCGGCCCCTCCACGGCCCAAGAGCACATCAACGCCCTACTGGTCGAACACGCGCAAAGCGGCGCGCAGGTGGTGCGGTTGAAATCCGGCGACGCGACGGTCTTTGGCCGTCTCGACGAAGAGATCGACGCGGTCGACGCCCATGGCATCGGCTGGCACATCGTGCCCGGCATCACCGCCGCCTCCGCCGCCGTGGCGGGCATCGGGCAAAGCCTGACCAAACGGGGCCGCAATGCCTCGGTCCGCTTCCTCACCGGGCACGACATGAAAGGTTTCGCCGATCACGACTGGGCCGCCCTCGCGCGCCCGAATGAGGTCGCCGCGATCTATATGGGCAAGAAATCCGCCCGTTTCGTCCAAGGTCGCCTGCTGATGCACGGCGCCGACCGCGCCACACCCGTCACCGTGATCGAAAACGCCTCGCGCGCCGATCAGCGGGTGCTGTCGACCACGCTGAACGATCTGCCGCGCGATCTGGCCGATGCCGAAATGACCGGCCCCGCGCTCACCTTCTACGGCCTCGCCCCGCGCGCCGCCGTCCAAGTTGCCACCGAAACCCCGCTAGAGGAGCTGGCCTGACATGCCCAAACCCTTCACCCCCAAGGTCATCACCGCCAATGCGCTGCTCGAAGGCGATGTCGTCTATCAAACCGCCACCGGCTGGACCCGCAAACTGAGTGAAGCCGAAGTCCTCACCGATGAGGCCGACGCAGACCTGCGCCTGATCGACGCGCTGAGCCAACAGGATTTGGTCGTCGGCGTCTACCTCGCCGATGTGGCCCCCGAAGCGGGCGGCCCCCGCCCCACCCATTTCCGCGAAGAGTTCCGCGCCACCGGCCCCTCAAACTACGCCCACGGCAAACAGGAGACCGTCTGATGTACAGCTACACCGAATTCGACGACAAATTCCTCGCCGAGCGCAACGCCCAGTTCCGCGCCCAAGTCGAGCGCCGCATCGACGGCTCGCTCACCGAGGATGAGTTCAAACCCCTACGCCTGATGAACGGCCTCTACCTGCAACTGCACGCCTATATGCTGCGGGTGGCGATCCCCTATGGCACGCTCAACAGCGCCCAGATGGACCAACTCGCCTATATCGCCGAGCGGTGGGACAAGGGCTACGGCCACTTCACCACGCGTCAGAACATCCAGTACAACTGGCCCGAGCTGCGCGACGTGCCCGATATGCTCGACGCGCTGGCCGAAGTGAAGCTGCATGCGATCCAGACCTCCGGCAACACGATCCGCAACGTGACGGCGGACCATTTCGCAGGGGCCGCCGCCGATGAGGTCGCCGATCCCCGCCCGGTGGCCGAGCTGATCCGCCAGTGGTCCACCGACCACCCGGAATTCCAGTTCCTGCCGCGCAAGTTCAAGGTCGCCGTCACCGGCGCCGCCGCCGACCGTGCGGTGATCAAGGCCCATGACATCGGGCTGCGCATCGTCGAGCGTGACGGCGAGCAGGGTTTCGAAGTCATCGTCGGCGGCGGTCTTGGCCGCACCCCGATGATCGGCAAGGTGCTCTATGATTTCGTGAAGCATGAGGACCTGCTGCCCACGCTCGAAGCCATTGTCAGCGTCTATAACGTGCTGGGCCGCCGCGACAACAAGTACAAGGCGCGCATCAAGATCACCGTGCACGAGAACGGCATCGAAGACATCCGCGCCCGGGTCGATGCGCAATACGCGCTGATCCGCGACCAGTTCACCGGCGTCGACCAGCAAATGCTGTCGCGTATCGAAGCCGATTTCGCAGCACCCGCGTTCAAAACAGCCTCCCTCGGGGCTTACGAATCCGCCTATACCAACGATCCGGTCTTCCGCGCCTGGGCCGATACCAACCTCGCTGCGCACCGCGTGCCGGGCTATGCCATCGTCTCGATCAGCCTCAAGGCCCATGGCGCCACACCCGGCGACGCCACGGCGGACCAAATGCGCGTGATGGCCAACCTCGCCCGCCGCTTCGGCCATGACGAGCTGCGCATCAGCCACGAGCAGAACGTGATCCTGCCCCATGTGCACCGCAGCGACCTGCCCGAACTGCACGCCGCGCTGAAAGAGGCGAAACTCGCCACCGCCAACATCGGACTGATCTCGGACATCATCGCCTGCCCCGGCATGGATTACTGCGCGCTGGCCACCGCGCGTTCCATCCCCATCGCGCAGGAAATCGCCACCCGTTTCGACGAGCTAAAGCTCGAGCATGACGTGGGCCCGCTCAAGATCAAAATCTCCGGCTGCATCAACGCCTGCGGCCACCACCACGTGGGCCATATCGGCATCCTCGGCCTCGACCGCGCAGGCGTAGAGAACTACCAGATCACGCTCGGCGGCGATGGCACCGAGGACGCGAGCCTCGGCACCCGCACCGGCCCCGGCTTCTCGGCCGAGGAGATCATCCCCGCCATCGAACGCCTCGTGCGGGGCTATCTCGACCTGCGCAACGATCCCGGCGAGACCTTCCTGCAAGCCTACCGCCGCCTCGGCCTCGCGCCATTCAAAGCCGTGCTCTACCCCGAAGCGGCAGAGAAGGATCGGGCCAATGCCGCTTGATACCCCCGAACTTCATCCTTTCTCAAATACCGATGCGCCGCCCCCCGTGGGGCTGCGCGCGGTCGAGGAAAAGGTGGCACGGCTCAACGCCGAGTTGCGCCACCAGGGGGCAACGGATGTGATCCGCCGCGCCGATGCGGAGATCGAGAACCTTACCCTCGTCTCCAGCTTCGGCGCGGAATCAGTGGCGCTCTTGCACCTCGTATCCATGGTATCGCGCGATATCCCGGTGCTCTTCATCGACACCGAGATGCTCTTTGCCGAAACCCTCGTCTACCAACAGGAGCTGAGTGAGCGCCTCGGTCTGCGCAATGTCACCACCCTGCGCAGCGCAGAGATCGCAGCGCAGGATCCCGATGGCACGCTGCACCAATATGACACCGATGCCTGCTGCGCCCTGCGCAAGACCCGGCCCCTCCAGAGCGCGCTGGCGGGCTATGACGGCTGGATCACCGGGCGTAAACGTTTTCAATCGGGCAGCCGCGCGGCCTTGGAGTTTTTCGAGACCGAGATCCCCGAAGACGGTGCAGCACCCCGGATCAAAGTGAACCCGCTGGCCTATTGGGCCAATTCCGATGTGAGCGATTACATCACCGAAAACCGCCTGCCCCGACATCCGCTAGTGGCCAGGGGCTACCCATCGATCGGCTGCGCGCCCTGCACCTCGCCCGTGGCCCCGGGCGAAGACCCGCGCGCGGGGCGCTGGCGCGATCAGAATAAAGAAGAATGCGGCATCCATTTTGTGAACGGCAAAGTGGTCCGAACAGGAGACAAATCATGAGCGTACTCGTCACCGACACAGGCTTCACCGCCGACGACTGGACCCAAGGCTATTGCGAGGATGGCGCCGCGAACGATTGCCGCGCCGTCGATCTGGCCTCTGACGCCGATGCCCATGCCCTTACGCTGACCCCGGCGCTTAAGATGATCCGCGTCGACTTCCCCTCTTTCGCGGATGGGCGTGGTTTTACAATCGCCCGCGTCCTGCGCCTGCGCGGCTACACGGGCCGCCTGCGCGCCCGCGGGCATGTGCTGGCCGATCAATATGCCATGGCCCGCCGCGCCGGGTTCGATGAGGTCGAGATCGACGAGGATCTGGCCGCCCGCCAGCCTGAGGACCAATGGCGCGCCCGCGCCGATTGGCAGGCCCATGACTATCAGTCCCGCCTGCGCGGTGCCTCATCCGGACCGGCGACCGCGGCCAAATAGGCCGCTTCATTGCCCTCCCCCCTTCCTTGCCATAAGTAGAGGCCGCAACCCGATTTGCGGAAACCATGATGACCGAGCAGAGCACAGTGAACCAAACCGCCGCCAAGCCCGTCCCGACATTGCCCGACGCCCAGACCGTGACCTCGGTCACCCACTGGACCGATCAGCTGTTCTCGTTCCGGGTAACCCGGCCCGCTTCCCTGCGGTTCCGCTCGGGTGAATTCGTGATGATTGGCCTGATGGGCGACCCGCATCCCGAAACCGGCAAGCAAAAACCGCTCTTGCGCGCCTATTCCATCGCCTCGCCCGCGTGGGACGATGAGTTGGAGTTCTACTCGATCAAGGTGCAAGACGGCCCGCTGACCTCCAAGCTGCAACATATCCAGCCCGGCGATCAGATCATCCTGCGGCCAAAACCCGTGGGCACGCTGGTCCATGACGCGCTGCTGCCCGGCGACCGGCTGTGGATGTTCGCCACCGGCACCGGCTTTGCCCCCTTCGCAAGCCTGCTGCGCGAGCCTGAGACCTATGAGAAATTCGACGAGGTCATCGTCACCCACACCTGCCGCGATGTGGCAGAGCTTGAGTATGGCCGGCAGTTGATCGAAGGGCTGAAGGCTGACGAGTTGATGCAGGAACTGATCGGCCCGGAAAACCTTGCCAAGATTCGCTATTACCCGACCACCACCCGCGAAGAGAGCCCCAAGATGGGCCGGATCACCAACCTTTTGCAGGATGACACGGTGTTCAAAGATCTGGGCGTGCCCCAAATCAATGCCGCCCATGACCGCGCCATGGTCTGCGGCAGCCTTGGCTTCAACAAGGATATTATGGAGATTCTCGAAGGCTTTGGCCTGACCGAGGGTGCCAATTCCGACCCCCAGCATTTCGTCGTCGAAAAGGCTTTCGTCGGCTGAGCCGAATTAAGCCTTACGAAAGGTCGCAGCGTTACAACCAAGGTGTCGGCGCAGCTTTGCCGACGCTTTGGCAGAACCCTGCGCATCCCGAAAACGCCCCCTTCCGCTGCACTGCGGCAGGGCTTAGCTGACGCCTTGCGAGCGCGGGGGACTGCCGCGCGAAACGCAACCACAGGCGAAAGGCATATCAATGGCGAGCAATGGGACCCCGACCCCAAAGAAAGTCTCCGATCTGGCAACTCAAAAAGCCGACTTGTCCAGCACGGCGCTGATCGGCATCTTCGGCAGCGACAGCACGCCCGGCGCGCTGATCCGCGAAGGTGGCGGCAAGATCTCTCGCGTCGAAGTGGGTGATCAGGTCGCCGGCGGCGTCGTCTCTGCCATCGGGCAAGGGACCTTGGTGCTTTCCAGCCGCCGCGGCAATCAGGTGCTGCGCCTGCCGCAGGGCTGAAACCCTGAGCGGCGCGCGCCTCGCGCCTCTTGACCTGCCGCGCGGGGCAGTGCACATCCCGCGCATGAGCAAGACAGCATTGATCACCGGCGCGTCGCGCGGCCTTGGGGCCGCATTGGCAGAAGCCTTGGCCCCCACCCATCACATCATCGCGGTCGGCCGCACGACCGGCGCGCTCGAAGAGTTGGACGACCGTATCCAAGCCAAGGGCGGCAGCGCCACCTTGGCGCCGATGGACATCACCAACGCCGATGCCATGGCCGTGCTGTGCCGGGGCATCCATGACCGCTGGGGCGGGCTTGACCTTTGGCTGCACTGCGCCGTCCATGCCGCCCCGCTGACGCCCACTGATCACATCGACGCCAAGGATATGGAGAAATCCATCGCCGGAAACGTCACCGCCACCGCGCGGCTGATCACCTTTGTCTCGCCGCTTTTGGGGGCAGATGGCGCGGCGGTCTTTTTTGACGATCCGCGGGCTGGGACGAAATTCTTCGGCAGCTACGGGGCCACCAAGGCCGCGCAGATCGCGCTGGCGACCTCTTGGCAGGTCGAGACCGCGCAGATCGGCCCCCGCGTGCACATCCTCACGCCCGAGCCGATGCCCACCGCCACCCGCGCGCGTTTCTTCCCCGGCGAAGACCGCGCGGCGCTCAGCGACACCGCCACGCAGGCCGCTGCGGTATTGGCGCAACTGTCGGAAAACTCCGCCTCCTGAACCGCGCGGCACCGGCGCGCTGCGCTTGCCGCCGGTCCGCCCCTCGCCTATCAAGGCAAAAAGGGGCCATTCATGCGTATTTTGATTACAAACGATGACGGCATCAACGCGCCCGGTCTGGCCGTGCTGCGCGCCATTGCCGAGGAACTGGCCGGGCCTGCGGGCGAGGTCTGGACCGTGGCACCGGCGTTTGAGCAATCCGGTGTGGGCCATTGCATCAGCTACACCAAGCCGATGATGATCACGCAATTGGACGACCGTGTCTTCGCTACCGAAGGCTCTCCTGCCGATTGCGTGCTTGCCGCGATCCACGACACGATGACCGCCGCCCCCCCCGATCTGGTGCTCTCCGGCGTGAACCGGGGCAACAATGCCGCTGAAAACGCGCTCTATTCCGGCACGCTTGGCGGCGCGATCGAGGCGGCGTTGCAGGGTTTGCCCGCCATCGCCCTGTCGCAATACTACGGCCCCGCCAACCGCGATCTGGCCGATCCTTTTGAGGCCGCCGCCCAGCACGGCGCCGAGACCTGCCGCCGCATTCTTGAGCATAGCCCCAAGGAAGACGCGGCTTACGGGCTTTTCTACAACGTGAACTTCCCCCCCGTGGCAGGCGCCGATGTGCGTGGCATCCGGCTGGCCCCTCAGGGCCGCCGCTCCGGCACCGGGTTTTCGACCGAAGCACATCTGTCGCCCTCGGGCCGCCGCTTTTTGTGGATCAAGGGCGGCGATCAACGCGTGCAAACGGCACCGGGCAGCGATGCCTGCGTCAACCTTGACGGCTATGTCTCGGTCACCCCGATGCGCTGCGACCTGACGGATCACGCGGCCCTCGAAACGCTGGCGGGCATCAACCGATGAATGAGCCACCCATCTCTGAAGCGGAACGCAAGATGCAGTTCCTCTACGCGCTGCGCTCCAAAGGCGTGACTGATGCGCGCGTGCTGACAGCGATGGAAGCGATCGACCGTGGCCCCTTCATTCGCGGCCTCTTTGCCAGCCGCGCCTATGAGGATATGCCCCTGCCCATCGCCTGCGGCCAGACCATCAGCCAACCCTCTGTCGTGGGGCTCATGAGCCAAGCCTTGCAGGTGTCGTCGCGCGATAAGGTGCTCGAAATCGGGACCGGCTCGGGCTATCAGGCCGCGATCCTGAGCAAGCTCGCCCGGCGGGTCTATACGATCGACCGGCACCGCCGTCTGGTCCAGGAGGCGCGCGGTGTCTTCGAGGCGATGGATCTGACCAATATCACCGCGATCACCGCCGATGGCAGCTTTGGCCTTGCCGAACAGGCCCCCTTTGACCGGATCATCGTGACCGCCGCCGCCGAAGACCCGCCCGGCCCCCTGCTCGCGCAGCTAAAAGAGGGGGGCATCATGGTGCTACCCGTCGGCCAATCCGACACGGTCCAACACCTCATCCGCGTGCGAAAGACCGCTGATGGGCTGGAATACGACGAATTGCGTGCCGTGCGCTTTGTCCCCCTGCTGGAAGGCTTGGGCAAGGACGGCTAATAGGTTACAGAGACACGGACAACGCCCCATACCGTCTGGGGGCGAAGATGAGGACTTGCAGATGCGCCAAACACGCTTGCGCCGCCCCATGCGGCTGACCCTAATGGCCGGGACCAGTGCGATACTGCTGGCAGGTTGCGAAAATCAGCCCTTGGATTACGATATGCGCAGCACCTTTGGCGATGGGTTCTCCACCGCTGAAGCCGCGCGCGGGCCTTTGGCAGACCGGCCAAAACCCGACGCACGGGGCGTGATCTCTTATCCCAATTACCAAGTCGTCGTCGCCCGCCGGGGCGATACGCTGAAAGACGTGGCCGCGCGCGTGGGCGCCGACAGCGGCGAATTGGCCCGCTACAACGGGATCGATCAGGGCGTCCCGCTCCGCCAGGGTGAGATCATCGCCCTGCCCCGCCGCGTCTCTGAGCCTGCGCCCGGCACCAATGGCGCCGTGGACATTACCACCCTTGCCGGCAGCGCCATCGACCGCGCCCCGGCGACCCCCAGCGTCCAGACCCAAAGCCTGCCGCCCGTAGGCACCAGCACCCCCGCACCACAGCCCGCCGCAGCACCGCAGACGAAAGAGCCTGTGCGCCACCGGGTCGAGCGTGGCGAGACCGCCTATACCGTGGCGCGTCTTTACAACGTGCCGGTCAAGGCACTGGCCGAGTGGAACGGCCTCGGCCCCGATTTCGCGATCCGCGAGGGCCAATTCCTGCTGATCCCGGTCGAGAAACAGGCGCCCCCGCGTCAGGCGACCAACACCGAGTCGAGCGCCGCCGCCTCGCGCCCCGTGCAGTCGGTCACCAGCGCCCCCGGCGCAGGTACCCCCACGCCGACGCCGCCCTCCGCCGCCAAACCGCTGCCGCAGGATGAGACCGCACAGCCCCTGCCGCCCAAGGTCGAGCCGAAAGAGCCTGTGGCCGATGTGGGCAAGCCCACCGCCCCGGCAAAGGCGACCAAGATGACACCCCCGGTCCAAGGCTCCATCATCCGCGCCTATTCCAAGGGCAAGAACGAGGGCATCAACATCAAGGGCAGCCCCGGCGGGCCGGTGAAAGCCGCCGAGGCGGGCACCGTCGCCGCGATCACCAAAAGTGCGGAGGGCATCCCGATCGTCGTGGTGCGCCATGCCAACAACCTGCTCACGGTCTATGCGAATGTCGACGGCGTGAATGTCGCCAAGGGCGACAGTGTCAGCCGGGGCCAGCAGATTGCCAAACTGCGCGGCGGATCGGAATCGCATGTGCATTTCGAGGTGCGCAAAGGCTTTGAGAGCGTCGATCCGACGCCCTATATTCAGTAACCAAACGACAAAGGGCCCGCAGAATATGCGGGCCCTTTCGCTCATACCGTCCGGCGCTCAAACGCCCGAAACGGGAACGCCTTTCCTGCCCGCCAAATCCACGAAATACTGCCATGCCACCCGGCCCGAGCGGGCGCCGCGTGTGGCTTGCCATTCGACAGCCTCGGCCCGCAGGGTGTCGTCGTCGATCTCTACGCCGAAGGCATCGCAATAGCCGCGGATCATCGCCAGATACTGGTCCTGATCGCAGGGGTGGAACCCCAGCCAGAGCCCGAACCGGTCAGAGAGAGAGACCTTTTCCTCGACCGCTTCGGAAGGATTGATCGCGCTGCCGCGCTCGTTCTCGATCATGTCGCGCGGCATCAAGTGGCGGCGGTTCGATGTGGCATAGAGCACGACATTCTCGGGCCGCCCTTCGATGCCCCCATCCAACACGGCCTTCAGCGATTTGTAATGCGCGTCGTCATGGCCAAAGCTGAGGTCGTCGCAAAACAGGATGAACCGCTGCGAGGCCCCGCGCAGGAGGGACAGAAGCCGTCCGACCGACGGCAGGTCTTCGCGCTGCAATTCAACGATGCGCAATGCTTCATGTGATGCTTGAACGTCCGCGTGTATCGCTTTGACAAGGCTGGATTTCCCCATGCCTCGAGCGCCCCAAAGAAGCGCGTTGTTCGCAGGCAACCCCGCTGCAAATTGGCGGGTGTTGGCCAAGAGCGTATCCCGCGCCCGATCCACCCCCACCAAAAGCGGCAGGTCGATCCGCGCGACCTGCGGCACGGGCATCAGACGGTCGGGGTCGGTGTGCCAGACGAAGGCAGTGGCCGCATCGAAGTCCGGCGCGGCGAGCGGCGCGGGAGACATACGCTCCAGCGCCGCCGCGATACGGTCCATCGGATCATTGATCACAGCAGGTCTTCCTCGTCTTCGTCGTCAAAGTAGCCCTCTTCGCGCAGCTTTTCGTTGCGCTTTGTCTCGACCCGACGCACGAGGAAGATCGAGATTTCGTAGAGGCCATAAACCACCACGAAAAGGATTACCTGCGTGATCACATCAGGCGGGGTGACCAGCGCGGCCAGCACGAGGATCGCCACCACCGCATATTTGCGCACATTGGCCAGGCCTTCGGAACTGACCAGCCCCGCCTTGCCCATCAGTGTCAGCAGAACCGGGAGCTGGAAACACAGGCCAAAGGCCACGATGAATTTGATCGTGAGCGACAGATACTCCTGCGCCGAGCCTTGGAAGGCGATGGCGGCGATGCCGTTCTCACCATCCGGCCCACCGACCAGCGTGCCCGCTTGTTGGAAGCCAAGGAAGAAGTCGAAGGCCAGCGGCGTGACGACGTAAAAGGCGAAAGCCGCGCCAAGGAAGAACATTACTGGCGAGGAGATCAGGAAGGGCAGAAAGGCCCCCTTCTCGTTCTTGTAAAGCCCCGGCGCCACGAAGCGCCACAGCTGGTAGCTGATGAAGGGGAAGCCCAGCACCAGACCGCCTAGAAGCGAGATCGAGATCGCGACGAAGAAACCCTCTTGCAGCTTGATCAGGATCAGCCCGCAATCCTCTTGCCCCCGTTCGGCCATGGCCGAGCAGAGCGGTTCGGTCAGGAAGTTGAAGATCGGGTTCCAAACGGTAAAGCAGATCACCATCCCGATGATGAAGGCGATGACCGAATGGATGAGCCGCGTGCGCAGCTCGGCCAGATGCTCGATCAACGGGGCGGAACTGTCGTCGATCTCGTCATAATCGTCGGTGGCGCTCATTCAACTCACTCTTTCTTGGCGGCAGCTTTGGGTGCCGTTGAGGTCTTGGCGGCGGCATCGTCCGATGCCGCTTGGGCCTGACCTGTGTCTTTTTCGATCACAGGCCGCGCCGGGGCTTCCTTGGCCGGGGCGGCGTCCGAAAGCTTCGCCTCTGCTGCTTCGGCCTCGGCCATGGCTTCCGCCGCTTCGCGTTGCTTGCGTTCGGCGGCGGCCCGCGCGGTGCTGGCTTGGATCTTCTTCACATCCTCGGCCTTTTGCGCCGCCAGTTTGCCGGTCTCGCTCTCAGGGTCGAAATTGGTCAGTGACCGGGTCGCGTCCTTGACCTCATCCATGGCGCTGCCTAGCGGGTTGCTGGCCGTCTTGAGCGATTTGTTCAGCGACGATGACATCTCGCGCATGCCGCTTTCATCGGCGGCATCGTTCATCGCTTGGCTGAATTCACGCGCCATGCCTTTGGCCTTGCCCACGAATTGCCCGACGCGCCGAAACAGCACGGGCAAGTCCTTGGGGCCGACCACGATCAGGGCCACCACGCCGATGACTAAAAGTTCCGTCCAACCCAGATCGAACATCGGGTTACACCCGGTCCTTGTCGGCCTTCAGGTCGGTCTTGGGATGGGTGCCCTGATCGGCATGTTCCGGCAGGTCAGCATGGTGCACGTCTTCGACATGTTTGATCTCGTCGCGCTTGTTCTCTTCTTCGCCTTCGCTGATGCCTTTCTTGAAGCTGGTGATGCCCTTGCCGACTTCGCCCATGAGCGAGGAAATCTTGCCACGGCCAAAAAGCACCAGCACGACAACCGCGATCAGCAGCAGGCCCGGCAGTCCGATATTGTTCAACATGTCTGTTCTCCCATCAGTTTTGGCGCAGTCTGGTCGCGCCAGTCTGCACCGTGATAGCGGGCGGCGCCGGGACCATGAAGGGGCAATGCGGCGAATGGGCGGTGCTGCGGGCGAAGGACTGCCGATTTTCGCGCGTGCAATTCGAGTTGTGACATGTTTTTGTCAGGAGCGTCAGGAGGCAGCATGGTATCAGCGAAAACCGAAGATCGGCTTGTCCGGCTGATCGACAGGCTGCGGGATGGGCGGCTGCACCGGGCCGAGGATCTGGCCCGACAGTTCGGCGTCTCCCCCCGCACGATCTACCGCGATATGGGCAAGCTCAGCGCGGCGGGCCTGTCCATCGCTGGGACGCGGGGCGAAGGCTATCGGATCATCCCTGCGATCACCCTGCCCCCGCTGACCCTGACGGCGGCGGAGCTGGAGGCGCTGAACCTCGGCCTTGCCGTGGCAGCAGAGGTGGGCGACCCCGCCCTGCAAGCCGCGGCAGAGACATTGGCCGCCAAGTTCGACGCGGTGCTGCCGACCGAGGCCATTGCCGAGGGTGCCGCATGGGCGCAGGCGCTGAGGTCGCAGGGCAAAGCCACGCGGGTTTTCACTCATCTGCCGGTGCTGCGTGCCGCGGTGCAGGCCCGCCAAAAGCTGCGGATTGCGGTGATCGGCGAAGCGCCGCAAGTGGTGCGCCCGCTTGAGGTACGCAACTGGGGCCGGTTCTGGCTGCTGACCGCGTGGAGCGAGGGGGCGGCGGATTTCGTGACCCTGCCGCTTGATCAGATCGAGAGCGCTGAGCCGCTACCGGAGTTGTTCGTGGACGAGCCGGGCAGAACGCTCGCGGATCATCGCCCCTAACCCCAGATCAACGCCGCCTCAGCCCTTCAATCGCCAGCCGGTTTGCGGGGGCAAAAACGCCTCGACACTGGCCTGCGCGATCACGATGGTATCCTGTCCCGTTTTCACGTTCAGTCCGCCCTTTACCGCGTGCACCTCGGCGCGACCGCGCGGCAGTTTGGCCACCAGTGCGTCGACATCCACCTTCTCAGGCTCCTGCACCGCCACGGTGACCTGCACGCCCATCTGATCCGGCGTCACCTCCAGCGCGCCGAACAGCGGTAGGGAGGAATGGCGCAAGGCATCTTCGATCGCGCGGGCGGCGGCCTTGGTATAGTCCATCCCATGCAGATCGTTGCCCATGCCCATTTCGATGATAATCCGCTGCTCAGCCATCGGCACGCTCCATCTCGAAGCCGACGGAAAGCGCCACATTGGCCATGACCGTTGGGTTCCCTTCCCCTTCGGGGCGCGGCACGTCGAGACCGCCGTGATGCAGCTTCACCGTCACCTCGCCATAGGGAAAGACCGCGCGCAGCGCTTCGGCATCCACCAGATCGGGGCGCTGCACGCCCACGTCGAGGGTGATGCGCATGGCCGACTTATCGAAACCGAAAAGCTCAGCCAGATTGATCGAATTATGCCACAGCGCATCCTGCACCGCGCGTTTCGCGGCCTGCGTATAATCACCGCACCGCAGGGAGGAGCCCATGCCGAATTCTACCAACAGCGGCTTCATGAGGTCACCGGAAAGACAAAGCAACGGTCGCGGCGCACGGTCAGCCACATGACGGCGCCGGGTTGCGGCAGAAAGACATTGGGCACCGTGGCCTTGAGCCGCGATCCGTCCTCTTCCAACACAAATTCCACGAGGCTTTCGTTGCCCATGAAACGCGCGCGTTCCACCACCGCCCGGGCCGGTGTGCCATCGGTCGCCGTGGGGCGCGGCCCCTTGCCCGCTCGGTCAAAATCGATGCGCAGGTGTTGCGGGCGAAAGACGATATTCACCGGCGTGCCATCGGCCACACCGGGGGCGAGGAATTGGCCGAAGACCGTATCGGCCAACGCCCCGGTCACCGTGGCCTCAAGCACATTGGCATCGCTGAAAAAGGCGACGGAGGCGCGGTCGACGGGCCGGGTATAGACGTTGTAGGGCGCGCCTTGCTGCACGATCTTGCCGTCGCGCATCAGCGCGATCTCATCGGCCATGCGCATCGCCTCGTCCGGCTCATGGGTGACCAGCAAAACGGCGGTGTCCTCTTCCTTGAGGATGCTCAGCGTCTCGTCGCGGATGCCATCACGCAGGCGGTTATCGAGACCGGAAAAGGGCTCATCCATCAGCATGATGCGCGGCTGCGGCGCCAGCGCGCGGGCCAGCGCCACGCGCTGCTGCTCCCCGCCCGAAAGCTGGTGCGGATAGCCGTCGATATAGCGCAGCAGGTCCACCCGTTCGAGCAGTTCTTCGATCCGCGCGCGTTTCTCCTCACGCGTGCCTTTCTTGAGGCCAAAGCCCACGTTGTCGGCAACGCTCAGATGCGGGAACAGGGCGAAGTCTTGGAACATCAGGCCGATCTCGCGCCGCTCGGGCGGGACGCGGAACATGGTGTCGCAGATCAATTTGCCGTCGACATGGATCGTGCCGCTGTCTTGCATCTCAACGCCCGCGATCATGCGCAACGTGGTGGATTTGCCGCAGCCCGAGGGGCCAAGCAGGCAGGTCACCTGCCCCGGCAAGATCTGCAAAGATACGTCATCGACCACCTGCCGCCCGCCATAGGCGCGGCGCAGGTTGCGGATTTCCAGACGGGGGGTGGGGTCACTCATGGAGGCTGCGGTATCCGATCAAATCGCTCGGAAACCCAGCTATCAGCCCCGCCGCGCCCCCGCAAGCACCGCCGCGAACCCGGCCAGCAGCACGAAGATGCAGATCACCAACAATTGCTCGTATTTATGCCCCTCAGGGAGAAGTGCCGCGACCCATGCCCAGCCCCGTGCGAAATAGGCCGCAGCCCCCAGCATCGCGGCGGCAAAGGCGGCAAGGTAGCTCCAGACCGGGATCGCGCGCCCCGCCACCAGCCCGATGAGCAGCACCGGGGTGAGGAACATCGACGCGGTGCCGCTCACCGCGACGGCATCAAAGAGCGTGGCGTTGCCCCAAAGCGTCAGCAGCGCACCAAGCGCCATGAACCCCGCCATCACCAGCCGCCCGCCCTTCAAGCTGCGCGGCGCAATGCGCCATTCCTCAACCATCAGCCGCGCGGCAGAGGCGAGCGCCGAGTCGAGTGTCGAGAGGGCCGAGACCAGCAGCGACAGCATCAGCGCCACAAAAATCCAGCCCGGGAACATTTGCCCCCATGTGCCGATCAACTCACCCTCATAGGCCGCGCCGGTCAGGCTGGCTTGGATGCCGAAAAAGCCAAAACCGATGATGCAAAGGGTCGAAATCCAGAAGGCATGGAGGAAAGACGCCCGGGTGGTTGCCTCATCCGCCAGAAAGCCGCGGTCCATCATCACCGGGTCATGCGCCGGGTAGGAAAAGACCTGCAACAGCGCCACGACCAAAAGCACCCAACCGTTGTAGGGGCCAGAGACTCCCGGCGCGCTCAGCACCGCGCCAAGCTCGAACCCCGGGCTGAGCAGCAGAGCTCCGAGCGCAAGGCCGAAGACGATGAGAAAGACCAGCATTTGCACCACATCCGTGCGCAGCGCGGCGGAAAGCCCGCCCCACGCCGAATAGCCAAAGCCAAGGGCGGCGACGATCAGCACAGCAAGCGTGCCCGACCCGGGCCAGACGGCCTCGAAAATCAACGCGACGACCAAGAGATTGGCAAAAACCTCAGACAGCAGCCGCAGCCCGATCACGAGGTTATAGGCCGCCGTCCCCGCGCCCCCAAAATGCCCCGCCAGCCAGTCCTGCACGGAGCGCGCGCCGCCGCGCCGCAGGTGGCCGACGATGAAACCGCCCGTCAGGAAAGACCCGTAATAGGCCGCATAGGCCAGCGTGCCCGCGATGCCGTAGAAATAGCCCAAGATCGCCGCGTTCATCAGGCTGCGGGCGAAAATCCATGTGGTGACTTGGCTCAGCACCAGCACCCAAAGCCCCGGCGCGCGGCCTGCCGCATTGGCGCCGCCAAAGAAGCCTTCGACCGTCGCGCGGCGCGGTGCAACCAAGAGGCTGGCAAGGATCACGGCAGCGAAAAGAAGGACAAGAACAGTGGTTTGCATGGGCGGCGGACCTTTTGCGAAAAGCTGATCCACAAGGGTTAGCCGCCGCCTGCAATCCGGGCCAGCACTGAAACCGCTGCTGTCAGGAATGTGATCCGCCGCGACGTGCCATGGCCGAGACACACGCCCCGGCCATGGAGGGTTTACATGGTCAGATTGGTGCCGCCGCCATCCAGCAACAGGTTCTGCCCCACGATGAAGCCCGCGTGCTGCGAACAAAGGAAAGCACAGGTCGCGCCGAACTCCTCACGGGTGCCATAGCGCCCCGCGGGGATGCCCGCCTGACGCTCGGCGCGGGCTTCGTCCAGCGTGATGCCCTTTTGCTTAACCACATTGGCGTCGAGCGAATCTGCCCGGTCGGTCGCATGAATGCCCGGCAGAAGGTTGTTAATCGTAACCCCCTTGCCCGCCACCTGCCGCGCGGTGCCCGCGACATAGCCGGTAAGCCCGGTGCGGGCGGAGTTGCTCAGCCCCAGAACGGGAATCGGCGCGCGCACCGACTGGCTGGTGATGTTCACGACCCGGCCCCAGCCGCGCTCCATCATTGAGGGCACCAGCGCTTTGATCAGCGCGATGGGGGCCAGCATATTGGCGTCGAGCGCCTTGATGAAATCGTCGCGGTCCCAATCCTGCCACATGCCGGGAGGGGGGCCACCCGCGTTGTTGACCAGAATGTCACAGCCCTCTGCCGCCTTGATGACCAGCGCCTGCCCCTCTTCCGTGGCCACATCCGCCGCGACGGTGGTGACCTCGACGCCGTGTTCCTGACGGATGCGCTCGGCCGAGGCCTCAAGCGCCTCTGCGCCGCGGGCGTTCATCACAAGGTTCACCCCTGCCGCCGCCAGCGCCTCGGCGCAGCCAAGGCCGAGCCCCTTGGACGAGGCACAGACCAGCGCCTTCTTCCCTTTGATTCCCAAATCCATTTTGATTCCTCCTATGCATTTGCATATGCCTACCACGCCGCGCCGCCAATGCCAGCAAATCACCCGAGCCTTGACCCATCCGGGCCACAATTCTAGCCTATCTCACTGGCGAAAGCCCCTGAACCAAAGGCCCGTCATGCCCCCCAGCCGCACCGCCCCCGCACAGAACCTCGCCGTCTACCGCGCCGGGCAATTCCGCGCGAGCGATGGGGCAAACATGGGCGATGCGCTATCCTTTGCCGCCGAATTGGTCCTCGATGATGTCTATGAGTTAGACCGCGCGGCAAAGCCGCAGCGCCTGTCGCTGTTGACCCTGCCCGGCGATCAATTCCGCCTTACTGAGGATACCGGCGTGGGCCGCCCCGGGGGCGATCTGCATCTCGACAGCCTGTTGACGCTGATGTCGCCCGATGGGCAGACCCAAGAGGCGCTGCTGCTGGTGGAGGTCGATCAACACGGTCACGCGGCAGAGGTTTACCTTTTGCCGCTTGGCCCGCTGACACCGCAGACGGGCTACCGGATTGTGGGCATCGACACCCAGACCGCGCGGCAAAAATTCGGTCAGCTGGCCTGCGTCTCTTTCACGCGCGGCACCCATATCTCGCTCAGCACCGGAGAGCTACGGCCTATCGAAGACCTGCGCGTGGGGGACCGTATCCTGACCCGCGATGATGGCGTGCAAACCCTGCGCTGGATCGGGCAAAGCACCCTGCGTGCGGTCGGCGAGTTTGCCCCGATCCGCATCCGCGCAGGCACGCTCAACAACGAACACGACCTGATCGTCAGCCCCGACCACCGGCTGTTCATCTATCAACGCAGCGATGAGATGGGCGCGGGCCGGTCCGAATTGCTGGTCAAGGCGCGGCATCTGGTCAACGGCGACAGCGTGACGGTGCAGGACGGCGGATTCGTCGACTACTTCCAACTGCTCTTTGACGGGCATCAGATCATCTATGCCGAGGGGATCGCCGCCGAATCCATGTTGGTCGACAGCCGCACCCGGTCGGTCCTGCCGCCGGAAATGTCCGAAGCCTTGGGCGAGGTGATCCCCGGCCATTCCGATCTGCCCCATGCCGGGCTCGATCTGGCAGAGGCACTGCTTGACCGCCCCGACGCGGCGGCGCTGCTGCGCAAAGCCTCAACCCGTTAAGGCGCCTCGACGGCGTAGTGGAACTCCTCCCGGACGATCTTGCCGTCTTTGACGTGGTAAACGCCGATCTCTTCCATCTGGAACCGCTCACCGCTTTGCTTGTCGGTGGCATCGACCTTGAATATCGCGCTGAACTGGCTGTCGCCAAAGTAGAACGGGCCGATCACCTCGGTGCTATGTTCCTCCATCGCGTTCTCCCACCAGTCGTGCTTGCCGTGGATCGCCTTGACCCCATGGGTCTCTCGCCCCTGCCCGCCCATATCGGCCGCCTCGACCGAGACGGCATCTTTGGCATAGAGCCGATCAAGGTTCGCACGCACCGCAGCATTTCCCTCCCGGCAGCCCGCGACCAATTCGCGGGCAATCTCTTTCAGTTCCATCGCATCCCCCTCCATGTACCCCTTATGTTCTCACCCTACGCCACCCGGCGATTCGCAGCAATGGCCAGATTGCGCCCGGTCGCGGCGCGGCCTATATGGGTCGGATGTTGGACACGCCGCAAAACCGCCCCGCCCTGCCGCCCGAGATCGCGCGCCGTCGCACCTTTGCGATCATCAGCCACCCTGACGCGGGCAAAACCACGCTGACTGAAAAGTTCCTGCTGTTCGGCGGGGCCATTCAGATGGCCGGACAGGTACGCGCCAAGGGCGAGGCGCGGCGCACCCGCTCGGACTTCATGGCGATGGAAAAGGACCGGGGCATTTCCGTCTCGGCCTCGGCCATGTCCTTTGACTTTCATAGCGGTGACACCAACTACCGGTTCAACCTCGTTGACACGCCCGGCCACTCGGATTTCTCTGAAGACACCTACCGCACCCTGACGGCGGTGGATGCCGCCGTGATGGTGATCGACGGCGCGAAAGGCGTGGAAAGCCAGACGCAAAAGCTTTTCGAAGTCTGCCGGATGCGCGACCTGCCGATCCTCACATTCTGTAACAAGATGGACCGGGAAAGCCGCGATACCTTTGAAATCATTGACGAGATTCAGGAAAACCTCGCCATTGACGTGACGCCCGCTAGCTGGCCCATCGGCCTGGGCCGCGATTTCGTGGGCTGCTATGACATGCTGCGCGACCGGCTGGAACTGATGGACCGTGCCGACCGGAACCGCGTCGCCGACAGCATCAAGATCGAAGGGCTGGACGACCCAAAGCTCGCCGAACACATCCCCGCCGCGCTGCTTGAGAAACTGCGCGAAGATCTTGAAATGGCGCGCGAATTGCTGCCACCGCTGGACCTCAAGGCGATGCACGAAGGCACGCTGACCCCGATTTGGTTCGGCTCGGCGATCAACTCCTTCGGGGTGCGTGAATTGATGGAAGGCATCGCCAAATACGGGCCGGAGCCGCAAATCCAAGCTGCCACCCCGCGCCAGATCCTGCCCGAAGAGAAAAAAGTTGCGGGCTTTGTCTTCAAGGTGCAGGCCAATATGGACCCTAAACACCGCGACCGCGTGGCCTTTGTCCGCCTCGCCTCGGGGCATTTCGAGCGTGGCATGAAAATGACCCATGTGCGCACGAAAAAGCCGATGACGGTGTCCAACCCGGTGATGTTCCTCGCCTCCGACCGCGAGTTGGCAGAGGAGGCTTGGGCCGGTGACATCATCGGCATCCCCAACCACGGGCAATTGCGCATCGGTGACACGCTGACCCAAGGCGAAGCGCTCCGCGTGAGCGGCATCCCCTCCTTCGCGCCCGAATTGCTGCAATCGGTCCGCGCGGGCGATCCGCTAAAGGCAAAACACCTTGAAAAAGCGCTGATGCAATTCGCCGAAGAAGGTGCTGCAAAAGTGTTCAAACCCTCGATTGGTTCAGGGTTCGTCGTGGGCGTTGTCGGCCAGTTGCAATTCGAAGTGCTCGCCAGCCGGATCGAGTTGGAATATGGCCTGCCGGTTCGATTTGAGCCGTCTCAGTTCACCTCGGCCCGTTGGGTGAACGGCACGAAGCAAGCCGTTGATAAGTTTATCGATAGTAACAAACAGCACATCGCGCATGACCATGATGGCGACATCGTTTACCTGACCCGCCTGCAATGGGACATCGACCGCGTCGAGCGCGATTACCCGGATGTGAAGCTGACCGCGACCAAGGAAATGATGGTGTAAAATGGCCCGCCCCCGGGGGCAGAAAACCTTGATTTCGGGGCCGATCATGGCATTCTAACCCCAACTGGGGAGACGCGATGACGACGACGACGAAATGGGGGCTGGTGGCCACGATCCTGGCCCCCGCAGAGGAGATACGACGCTTTGCCGCTTACCATCTGGAGGCGGGCGCGCATCGCCTCTACCTATACCTCGATGCCGAAAACCCAGAGGCTTTCGAAAGCCTGAAGGCCCATCCGAAAATCCGTGTCACCACCTGCGATGACGCCTATTGGCAAAGGCTCTGCGGCAAACGTCCGCAAAAGCACCAAGTCCGTCAAAGCCAGAACGCGACCCGCGCCTATAACCGGGCGGATGATGTGGATTGGCTAATCCATATGGATGTGGACGAATTCCTCGTCTCTGACCGCCCGGTGGACGAGGTGCTTGCCACCCTGCCCCCGGCACAAAAAATCACCCGCATCCGCCCGATGGAGGCTTTGGCCGGTGATGGCACGGCCTTCAAGGCCTTCATTCCGAACGGCCCCGAGCGCGCCCAGATCGTCTCGGCGCTTTACCCGACCTATGGTGACTACGTCAAAGGCGGCTTTCTGAGCCATTTGGCCGGGAAAGTTTTCGTCCGCACCGGGATGGCGGAGGTACGGCTACAGATCCACAATGCTTTTCAGAACGATACGATGATCGACGGGCCAGAGCAGCAGCCCGGCATTGATCTCGCGCATCTTCACGCGAAAAGCTGGCCGGAGTGGATCGCCGCCTATCGCTACCGGCTGGAAAAAGGCTCCTACCGCGCCGATCTGGCCCCCAACCGCCCCCGCGATCGCGGCGGATTGTCGATGCATGAACTCTTTTCCATGATCGAATCCGAAGGGGGTGAGCCGGGATTGCGCGCCTTTTTTGATGAGGTCTGCGCCGATACGCCTGAGCTGCGCGAAACGTTGAAGGACCACGGTCTGCTGCGTCTCGCCGATCTCGACCTTGATGCAAAGGTGTCGCGCCATTTCCCAAGTTAAGCGCCTGAGAGGGCAAGTGTTTGACGGCTGGGCCGCAACTTGCTATGCGCTTTCGCAACATGCCGCGGCAAATGCCGCCCCTTGGGCCATTCGGGCCGGCTTGTATTGCTGCCGCGGGCCAAGTCAGTGTCCGCTCAACTCGGACGCACATGACAAAATTTACCGATCTGAACCTGAATGCCAAGGTCCTCAAAGCTATTGATGAGGCTGGCTACGAATCGCCCACACCTATTCAGGCGGGCGCCATTCCCCCCGCTCTTGAAGGTCGTGACGTCTTGGGCATCGCCCAAACCGGCACCGGCAAAACAGCCAGCTTCACGCTGCCGATGCTTTCACTTCTCGCCCGTGGCCGGGCGCGCGCGCGGATGCCGCGGAGCCTCGTGCTCTGCCCCACGCGGGAACTGGCCGCACAGGTGGCCGAGAACTTCGACACCTATTCCAAGCATCTGAAACTGACCAAGGCGCTGCTCATTGGCGGCGTCTCCTTCAAGGAGCAGGACAAGCTAATCGACAAGGGCGTCGACGTGCTGATCGCCACCCCGGGCCGCCTTCTGGATCATTTCGAGCGTGGCAAGCTGATCCTGTCGGACGTCAAGGTCATGGTCGTGGACGAGGCCGACCGGATGCTCGACATGGGCTTCATCCCTGACATTGAGCGGATCTTCGGCCTCACGCCCTTCACCCGGCAAACGCTGTTCTTCTCGGCCACCATGGCGCCTGAGATCGAGCGGATCACCAACACCTTCCTCAGCAACCCTGAGCGGATCGAAGTGGCGCGTCAGGCGACCACGAGCGAGAATATCGAACAGGGCGTCGTCATGTTCAAAGGCTCGCGCAAGGACCGCGAGGCGAGCGAGAAGCGCAAACTGCTCCGCCTGCTGATCGATGCCGAAGGCGAGAAATGCACCAATGCGATCATCTTCTGCAACCGCAAGATGGACGTGGATATCGTCGCTAAGTCGTTGAAGAAATACGGCTATGACGCAGCCCCGATCCACGGCGATCTGGACCAGAGCCAGCGGACCCGCACGCTCGAAGGGTTCCGGGGTGGCGAGTTGCGCTTCCTCGTGGCTTCTGACGTCGCCGCGCGTGGCCTTGATGTGCCAAGCGTGAGCCATGTCTTCAACTTCGACGTGCCCAGCCATGCCGAAGACTACGTTCACCGCATTGGCCGCACCGGCCGCGCGGGCCGCGATGGCAAGGCGATCATGATCTGCCAGCCGCGTGACGAGAAGAACTTCGAGGATGTCGAGCGTCTGGTGCAAAAGGAAATCCCGCGCATCGAAAACCCGCTTGGCAAAGCCAAACCCGCCGAGGAGACCTCCGACGCGCCGGCCAAGTCCGATGACAAGCCCAAGCGGACGCGCTCGCGCAGCCGCAAGGCCGACAAACCTGTCGAGGCACCCGCCGAGGACAAGCAACCGCAGGCCGATAAGGCTGAGGCCAAGGTCGACGCCAAAACCGACGACAAAGCGCAGCCCGAAAAGGCAGAGGCCGCGCAGGACGAGCGCAAGTCGGGCCGCGGCAACAAGGACGAGAAGAAGTCGCGCGGCGGACGTGGCCGGGGCGACAAACGGGGCGGTAACGACAACCGTGTCGTCGGTCTGGGCGATCACACGCCAGACTTCATCGGTCTAAGCTTCCGCGAACGCATCTAAACCCCGCCACCGCGGGCATGAATTCGCCGCCGATCCCCGCCGGGATTGGCGGCTTTTTCGTCTGTGCTATGTGAGGGGAAACCCATCAGATAGGACAATCATGCTGCGCCCCGCCCTCCTCGCTCTCACGATCCTAACCGCCTTCACCGCCGCCCCCGCCAGCGCGGAACGCTGCCGGGCCGAGGTCAATGGCGCCGAAGTTGTGGTGGAAGCCGAGAATTTTGCCAATTTCGCCGAAGAGGTCGGCACCCGCGAGCGTCTGATGAATTGGCCCGCGCGGAAGTGGAGCAAGCTTTGGGGCACGCCGCCCGCCTGCGACAGCGGAGTGCTGTTCGACTACCTCGCCACCACTGTGCCGCTGGATCAGATCGACGGCTATTGCCTGACCGCCACGCCCGAAGACGGGCATTTCCTGATCCCCGGCGCGCGGAACTATCGCGGCTATTGCAAGAAGACCTTCTGCGAGCGGGTGAACACCACCAAGGAAGAGACCGTCGAGATCAGCAAGAACATTGCGCGCTCCGCCGTGGACAGGCTCAGCCAGCCGGACAACCTCCGCGCCGTGGCACATAAATCGGGGGCGTTCATTTTGACGGGAGGGGCCTCTGCCCTCAGCGCCAATTTGGCGACGACAGGCAGCACGCTGGCCACCGCACTGTCGACCCCCGCCGCCCTTGCGGCCACGGGGGTAAGCGTGGTCGCGGTGGGCGGCGCGGTCTATATGTGCAGCGGTGACGCGGAGGTCAACTCAGACGGCTGACCACCACGGTGACTTCGGGCTTCTTGCCGATTTCGTCATAGGACGACTGCCGCGCGACCTTTTTCAAACCGTCATTCAGCTTGTCGTCATCCCGCAGGGTGGCGGCTTTCTGACGGTTCAGCCATTGGCTGAGGTCTTGTTCCAGCACGTCCACGAGCGGCGCGTTGGAGCGGCCCGTTTCCGGCAGGCCCATCAGATCGACCCAAGGCTCGCCCAAAGGCTCGTCATCGGTATCGAGGATCAACGTCACTGTAGCATGGCCGTTCAGCGCCATGCGGATACGGTCGCGGATCACACCATCCAGCGCGCCGACCTGAACCGAACCGTCCAGATACATGCGACCTGTATCGACATGTTCGACCACCTTGGGCTGGTTGCCCGACAGGTCCACCATCATCCCGTTCACCGCCAGAACGCCGGTGATGCCCTTGGCATCGGCGATCTTGACGTGTTCGCGCAGGTGGCGGTGCTCCCCGTGCATAGGGATCAGAACCTGCGGTTTTACGATGGCATGGAGGGTTTCCAGATCGGGGCGGTTGGCATGGCCCGAAACGTGGTAGAGCCCCGAAGAGTCGTCGACAACATCGACGCCCTTTTCCGAGAACTGGTTGATGATGCCGATCACGCCACGCTCATTGCCCGGAATGGTTTTCGAGGAGAAGAGGAAGAGATCGCCCTCTTTCAACTCGATCCCCTGATACTTGCCGCGGGCCAGTTGCGCAGAGGCCGCGCGGCGCTCCCCTTGGCTGCCGGTGACCAGCAGCATCAGATTCTCGCGCGGGATCGCGCGGGCATTCTCGGGCGAGATGACGGGCGGGAAGTCTTTCATCACACCGGTCTGGATCGAGGCTTCGACCATGCGGTTCATCGCACGGCCCAAGAGCACGATGGACCGCCCTGCCCGCGCACCGGCTTCGGCCAGCGTTTTGACCCGCGCCACGTTGGAGGCGAAGGTGGTGGCAACGACCATACCCTCGGCGCTGCTCACGAGCTTTTCGATCTCCGGGCCGACGGTGGCTTCGGAGCGACCGGGATGGGCGGAGAAGACATTGGTGCTGTCACAGATCAACGCCTTCACGCCATCCTTGCAGACCTCGGCCCAAAGCGCGTCGTCAAAGGCTTCGCCGACGCCCGGCGTCCGGTCGATCTTGAAATCGCCCGAATGGATCGTGCGCCCCTCGGGCGTGTCGATCACCATGGCCGAGGATTCGGGGATCGAATGCGAGATCGGCAGGAAGCCCACTTTGAACGGGCCTGCGGTGATCTGCTCGGGCCATGCGCTGACGGTCGTGACCGCATCCTCAGGATGGCCGTGTTCGGACATCTTCCGGCGGGCGATATTGGCGGTAAAGGCGCGCGCATAGATCGGCGCCTTCAGCACCTCATAGGAATGCGCGATGGCACCGATGTGGTCTTCGTGGGCATGGGTGATAAAGATCGCCTCGATCTGATCGCGACGTTCTTTCAACCAAGTGATGTCGGGCAGGATCAGGTCCACGCCCGGCGTGCTGTCCATATCCGGGAAGGCGACACCGATGTCGACGACGATCAGCCGCTCTTTCCCGGGCTTGCCGTAGCCATAGACATAGGCGTTCATGCCAATTTCACCCGCCCCACCGAGGGGCAGATAGATAAATCGTTCGCTGCTCATATTATTCAGCTTTGTCCTTATTATAATCGTGGATCACGGTCAGCCCGTGCATCGTGAGTTCATCTTGATAATCATCGAACAGGTCGACTGCCTGCTGAAACAGCGGTGCCAGACCCCCCGTGGCGATAACGCGCATGGGTCTTGCACGTTCCGCCCTTATCCGCTCACATATCTCACGAACCAGCCCGACATAACCCCAAAAGACACCGGACTGCATACAGGCCACCGTATTGGTGCCAATGACGGAGGGCGGTTTCGAGATATCGACATGCGGCAGGGCGGCGGCGGCGTTGTGCAGCGCCTCTAGGCTGAGGTTCACCCCCGGCGCGATCACACCCCCGATATAGGCCCCGTCGTCGGCCACCACGTCAAAGGTCGTGGCCGTGCCGAAATCCACCACAATCAGGTCGCCGCCATAGAGGTCATAGCCCGCCACGGTGTTCACCAACCGGTCCGGGCCGACCTGCGTGCCCTCGTCCACACGCACGTCGATGGGCAGTGCACAGCCCGGTTTCCCGACAACGAAGGGCCGCGTGCTAAAGTAGCGATCCGCCAGAACGCGCAGGTTGAACACAACCCGCGGCACCGTCGAGCTGATAATCATATCGGTGATGTCGGCGTCGGTATTCTGAAGCCGCATCAAGGTGTTGAGCCAAACGTAATATTGGTCGGCAGTGCGTTTCCATTCGGTCGATGTGCGCCATGTGGCGATAAACGTGTCCCCGTCCCAGATAGAGAAAACGGTGTTGGTATTGCCGCAGTCGATTGCCAGAAGCATGGTGCCTCCCCTCCCCCCGATTTTAGAAAAACACGTCCGCCGCGGTGATGGGCACCGCGCCGTCGCGGGTGCGCAGGATCAGATTGCCTGCGCCGTCTACATCTTCGAAAACGCCGGTCATCTCGTCGCGCATGGTGCGCGCGGTGATGACCTCTCCGAGCCGCGCGGCATGGGCGAGCCACGCCGTGCGGATCGTGCTGAACCCATAGGTCGTGAACTGCTCTTCCAGACCGGCGTATTCCCGCGCAAGCACGTCGAGGAACTCTTCTGCGCCCACATTGCCCCCCGCTTCGCGCAGGGTCACCGCAGGTAAGGCGCGCGCTTCAAGGCTGTCCGCCGCCGGTCCATGGGCAAGGTTCACGCCGATGCCGATGGCCAAATGCTCACCTACGCTTTCAAGCAGGATGCCAGCGACCTTGCCCCCGCGCAGCAGAACGTCATTCGGCCACTTGAGCGCAAATGCGTCCTCCCGCCCCGTCACAGCCACGAATGCGCGATAGAGCGCGAGCGAGGCCACGAAAGAGCGCAGCGCGGCGACGCCCGGCGGCTCTTTGCGCGGCATCATCAGGGTGGCCGCGAAATTGCCGCGGGGGGTGGCCCAGCTCCGGCCCCGACGCCCGCGCGCCGCCGTCTGCTCTAACGCCAAAATCCAAGTCGGCGCGGTCAGCTCTTGCTGTAACCGCGCCGCCTCTGAGAGGGTGGAATCGAGCGTGTCATAGACGCGCCGGCCATAGCCTTCCGGCCAAGGGGTCATGCGCGTCTCTGGCCGATCTCGTGCCGCACCGCTCAGTTCACCAGCGATGCCGCTGCCGATGCGGCCAAGCCTTCGACGCCGAACATATTGGCAATGCCGACGATCATGATGACGGCAGAGGCCATCAACACCACGGTCAGCACGCCGCCGTTCTGGTGGTCGAGCGTGTCCGAACGCTCTTCGCCGAAGTACATGTAAAAGACGATGCGCAGGTAGTAATAGGCACCGATCACACTGGCGATCACGCCTGCGATGGCCAGCCATGTCATATTGGCGTCATAGGCCGCGCGCAACACATAGAACTTGCCGAAGAAGCCCAGCATCGGCGGCACGCCCGCAAGGCTGAACAGCAGCACCAGCATCGCCAGCGCCCTGCCCGGGTTAGTTTTGGCATACATGTTAAGCAGGGTGATATCGGTCACCGGCGCGCCGTCTTTCTGCATCAACAGAATAAAGGCGAAGGTGCCGAGGTTCATGGTCACATAGATCGCCATATAGACCAACATTGCCTGCACGCCAAAAGCGGTGCCCGCGGCCAGCCCCATCAGCGCATAGCCAATATGCGCGATGGAGGAGAAGGCCATCAGACGTTTGATATTGGTCTGACCGATCGCGGCGACCGAGCCAAAGAACATCGACAGAACCGACAGCAGCGCGACGATCTGGCTCCAATCGCTGACGATCTGACCAAAGGCGTCATGCATCACCCGGGCGAAGAGCCCCATCGCCGCAACCTTGGGCGCCGTGGCAAAGAAGGCCGCGATCGGCGTGGGCGCGCCCTCATAGACGTCCGGTGTCCACATGTGGAAGGGCACGGCGGAGACTTTGAAGGCCAGACCGGAGATCAAGAAGACCAGACCAAAGAGCAAGCCAAGCGATGTGCCGCCCGTCTGCGCCGTGGTGATGATGCCCGCGAACAGCGTGGTCCCGGCGTAGCCATAGACCAGCGATGCGCCATAGAGAAGCAGGCCCGAGCTGAGCGCGCCGAGCACGAAATACTTCAAACCCGCTTCCGTAGACTTAACCGAGTCGCGGCGCAGGGAGGCCACGACGTAAAGCGCCAGCGATTGCAGCTCGAGGCCCATGTAGAGCGCCATCAGGTCGCCTGCTGAGACCATCATCATCATGCCGACGACAGCCAAGGCCACAAGCATCGGATACTCGAACCGCAGCAAGCCGCGCAGTTTCATGTAGTTTTCCGACATGATCAAGACGGCAGCGGCAGAAAGCAGGATCGTCACCTTGGCGAAACGGGCGAAAGTGTCGTCGATGAACATGCCGTGGAAGGCGATATTGGTGGTGCCGTCGCCAGACATGGCCACCCAACCGGCCAGCAGCACCATCACCACCGCGGTCACCCAGACGAGCACCCCGGCGGCCTTGTCTTTCGACGTATAGACCGCGCCGAGAAGGCCAAGCAGGGCAAACCCCGCAAGGACGATCTCAGGCAGAATGATGTTCAGATCAGCGGATATCATGCGCCAAGTCCTTCTTAATGCGAGGCATCGGCGGTCTGCACGGCGGTATCAGCCGCCTCCAGCGCCATGTCGTAATTTTCAATCAGGGCCGCCACGGAGGGCCCGATCATGTCCAGCACCAGCGCCGGGTAGACGCCCAGGATCAGGGTCATCGCCACCAGAGGGGCAATGATCCATTTCTCACGCGCAGTCATATCGGTGATCGCCTTGAGGCTTTCCTTGATCAGGTCACCCATCACCACGCGGCGATAGAGCCACAGCGCATAGGCCGCCGAGAAGATCACGCCCGTCGTGGCCACGGCCGCCACCCAAGTGTTCACTTGGAAGGTCGCCATCAGCGTCAGGAATTCACCCACGAAGCCCGAAGTCCCCGGCAGGCCCACATTGGCCATGGTGAAGAACATGAAGACCAGCGCATAGGCGGGCATCCGGTTCACCAGACCGCCATAGGCGTCGATCTCACGAGTGTGCATCCGGTCATAGATCACACCGACGCTGAGGAAGAGCGCGCCTGAGATGAAGCCGTGGCTGATCATCTGGAAGATCGCCCCATCGACACCTTGCTGATTGGCCGCAAAGATGCCCATGGTCACAAAACCCATATGCGCGACCGAGGAATAGGCGATCAGCTTTTTCATGTCCTGCTGCACCAGCGCCACCAGCGAGGTGTAGACAATGGCGATGGCCGACATCCACAGGATCAGCGGCGTCATCACCTCGGCCCCCACTGGGAACATCGGCAAAGAGAAGCGCAAGAAGCCGTAACCGCCCATCTTGAGCAGGATCGCCGCCAGCACCACGGAGCCTGCCGTCGGCGCCTGAACGTGGGCATCGGGCAGCCAAGTGTGCACTGGCCACATCGGCATCTTGACCGCGAAGCTGGCGAAGAAGGCGAGGAACATCAGCGTCTGCATGCCGCCGACGATCTGGATGCCCAGAACCTCAAAGCTTTCGGAGCCGAAGTTATGCGTGAGCAGGCTGATTTCGCAGCCGCCGATGCAGGTGGTGCCCGCTTCGGTGAACATCGCCACCATCGCGACCAGCATCAGCACCGAGCCGAGGAAGGTGTAGAGGAAGAACTTAAAGCTCGCGTAAATACGCTCTTTCCCGCCCCAGATGCCGATGATCAGGAACATCGGGATCAGGCCGGCCTCAAAGAAGAGGTAGAAGAGCACCAGATCCAGCGCCATGAAGACGCCTAGCATCAGCGTTTCCAGCAGCAGGAAGGCGATCATGTATTCTTTGACGCGGTGCTCGACATTCCAGCTTGCCGCGATGACCAACGGCATCATGAAGGTGGTCAGCATCACGAAAAGGATCGAAATCCCGTCAACGCCAAGTCGGTACTTCAGGCCCAGCAGCCAGTCCGCCTCATCCACGAATTGGAAATCGGTGTTCGACGGGTCAAACTCGAACAGCACAAAAAGCGAGATCAGGAAGGTGACCGTAGTGGTGATGAAGGCCAACCATTTCGCATTGCGCCCGGCGGCAGCATCATCGCCCCGCAGAAAGACCGCAAGGATCAGCGCTGCGAATGCCGGAATGAATGTGATGATTGAAAGCAGATGCGTGTCCATCAGTTCGCTCCTCCGCTCATCGTCATCCATGTCACCAGAACGGCGATGCCGATCACCATGGCGAAGGCATAGGTGAAGATATAGCCCGTCTGTGCCTTACCTGCGAGGCGGGTGAAGAAGGGGATGATCCCCATGGCGATGCCATTAAGCGTGCCGTCGATCACAGTGCCATCGCCGCGTTTCCACAGGAACCGGCCGATCGTTTTGGCAGGACGCACGAAAATCACGTCGTAAACCTCATCAAAGTACCATTTGTTTTTCAGGAACAGGTAAAGCGGGCGTTGGTTTGCCGCCAGCCGTCCCGGGACGGTCGGGCTCCAGATATAGAACCACAGGGCCATGACCAGACCGGCCAGCATCGCGATGAAGGGCGAGACCTTGACCCATTTCGGCGCGGCATGGGCATCTTCCAGCACATGGTTGTCGGGTGCGAAGTAAAGCGCCCCCTCGCCCGGCGCACCGCCGAAGGCTTCGTGATGGGTGCCTGCGTCTTGGTGGCCTTCAACCAGCGCATCCGCGCCATGGTCGCCATCGACCGGACCAGTTGCGCCGTGGTCATCCTCGGCCCCTTCGACATGATCGTCGCCGTGGCCTGCCATCTCGGCCATCGGGATGCCGTAGAACTTGCCGACTTGATCCGCATGACCAAAGAAGCTGCCGTACCAGATCATCCCGGCAAAGACCGAGCCAAGCGCCAGAACGCCAAGCGGGATCAGCATGACCATCGGGCTTTCATGCGCATGCTCATGCGTGTGCTTGTTGCCGCGCGGCTTGCCAAAGAAGGTCAGGAAGATAAGGCGCCAGCTATAGAAGCTCGTCATCGCGGCTGCGATCACCAGCATCCAGAAGCCATACATCGACCCGCCACCCCAAGCGCTCTCGATAATCGCGTCCTTCGACAGGAAGCCCGCGAAACCGATATGCGTTAGCGGAATGCCAACGCCGGTGATGGCCAGCGTGCCGATCATCATCGCCCAGAAGGTATAGGGGATCTTTTTGCGCAGACCGCCGTAGTTGGTCATGTCCTGCTCATGGTGCATCGCATGGATGACCGAGCCCGCGCCCAAGAAGAGCATCGCCTTGAAGAAGGCGTGCGTGAAAAGGTGGAACATCGCCGCCGAATACATGCCCACGCCCGCGGCCACGAACATATAGCCAAGCTGCGACATGGTCGAATAGGCGATGACGCGTTTGATATCGGTCTGCACAAGGCCGATGGTCGCGGCGACAAAGGCAGTGGTGGCGCCGATCACGGTGACGAAACCCATCGCCTCGGGCGCGAATTCCATCACAGGCGACATGCGGCAGACAAGGAAAACGCCCGCGGTCACCATGGTCGCGGCGTGGATCAGCGCCGACACAGGCGTCGGGCCCTCCATCGCGTCAGGCAGCCATGTGTGCAGGAAAAGCTGCGCCGATTTACCCATCGCGCCGAGGAACAGCAGGAAGGCGATCAGGTTCGCTGCGTTCCAGTCGTTCCACAGGAAGGTAACGGACTGTTCGGCCAGATCGGGTGCGGCGGCAAAGATATCATCAAAGCGGATCGAGTCCGTCAGCATGTAAAGGCCAAAGATGCCGAGCAGGAAGGCAAAGTCCCCCACCCGGTTGACCACAAAGGCTTTCATCGCCGCGGCATTGGCCGACGGCTTGCGGAAGTAGAAACCGATCAGCAGGTAGGAGGCGACACCGACGCCTTCCCATCCAAAGAACATCTGCACGAGGTTGTCGGCTGTCACCAGCATCAACATCGCGAAGGTAAAGAACGACAGATAGGCAAAGAACCGAGGGCGATAGCTTTCGTTATCGCGGAAGTTCTCGTCATGGGCCATGTAGCCGAAGGAATAGAGGTGTACGAGGCTCGACACCGTGGTGATGACGATCAACATGATCGCGGTCAAACGGTCGAGCCGGATCGCCCAATCTGTGCTCAGCGTGCCGCTTTCGATAAAGCGCAGGATCTGAATTTGCTCGGCTGGGCCGTCCAGCGTCAGGAAGACCACCCAAGACAGGAAGGCGGCAAGGAACAGCAGCCCGGTGGCGACCCACTGGGCGGCCTTCTCACCGATGATCTTCCAGCCGAAACCGCAGAGGATGGCACCCACCAGCGGGGCGAATAGGATCGTGGTTTCCATTGCCTCAGCCCTTCATCACGTTGACATCTTCCACCGCGATCGAGCCACGGTTGCGGAAGAAACAGACCAAAATGGCGAGGCCGATGGCAGCCTCGGCAGCAGCGACGGTGAGCACGAAAAGCGTGAAGACCTGCCCCGTCAGATCACCAAGGAAGCTGGAAAAGGCGACGAGGTTGATGTTCACCGCAAGCAGCATCAATTCGATGCTCATCAGCAGAATGATCACGTTCTTGCGGTTCAGGAATAGCCCGAAGATGCCGATGACAAACAGCGTCGCCGCCACTGTCAGGTAATGCTCAAGTCCGATCATGTCGTCCCTTACGTTCCCGCCCTTTGATGGGCTTTGGTCGCGCCCCATTTAACGGGGCTTTTAGTATCACTTTGCCCCGGCTGCCACCGGGATTGCCGATGCTTTAGCCGATAAAGCTGTAGCCGCCGAAAAACACGACGATCAACACCACGACCAGTACCACGATTGTTGTTCTCGACATTTCGACGTCCCTTCTCTCTCTTGGTTCAGCCGTTCTCTTTCAAAGAGAACGGCCCCGGAATTTTCAAAAAATTCCGTCTGTTACAGGCCCTGCCCTGACTTCACGTCGCGCAGTTCCATCGCCTTGGCCGGGTCGCGCATCATCTGGGCCACCACGTCTTGGCGCTTCACGTCCTTGCGGTGACGCAATGTCAGCACGATCGCCCCGATCATCGCCACCAGCAGGATCAGCCCCGCCAGTTGGAACAGCAGGAAGTAACGATCATACAGCAGCAGGCCGAGGGCTTCGGTGTTGAACCGCGCGGGATCAATCGCATTGGCCCGCAGGCTCTCCGCCGCCGCGCTCTGCTCCCATGCGCCAAAGGCCATGACGAATTGCATCAAAATCACCAGCCCGATCAGCAAGGCCAAGGGCATGTAGCGCGCCATCTCGGCCTTGAGTTCGGCGAAGTCCACGTCGAGCATCATGACGACGAAGAGGAAAAGCACCGCCACCGCGCCCACATAGACGATGACCAGCAGCATTGCCACGAACTCCGCGCCGAGCAGAACAAAGAGCCCCGCCGCCGAAAGGAAGGACAGGATCAGCCAAAGCACCGAATGCACCGGGTTGCGGCTGATAACCGTGAACAGCCCGCCGGTGATGACGCTGATCGCGAAGAGGTAAAATGAAAAGACCGTCATGCGCCGTCTTCCTTCTTGGTATCTTTTTCTTCGTCTAGGACCGATTGCGCCAGTTCCAGCGCCCGGGTCATCGCGGGAAGCCCGGCAAAGACCGACATCTGGCTGATCGTCTCGACGATATGTTGTTTCGTGGCCCCCGCCTCGCGCGCGTGGCGCACGGTTTGGCGAAGGGCCATGTCATTCTGCGCGCCCTGCATGGTCAGCCCGGCTAGGGTCAGAAGCAGCCGTGTCCGCGCGTCCAGCCCGCCTTTGTTGACCGTGTCGCCGAACCAGAAATCCATCATTTCCTTCGGCATGGTGCCCATCATCGCCTCGAACCCTTTTGGCGAAAAAGCATCCATCGCTGGAAAGGCTTTCGCCATCTCCTGCGCTTGCTTCATCATCGCATCAAAAGGGTTCTTGGGGTCGCTCATCTGTAGGGCGCGTCCATTTCGAGGTTGCGGGCAATCTCGGCTTCCCAGCGTTCGCCGTTGTCCAAAAGCTTGGCCTTGTCGTAGTAGAGTTCTTCGCGGGTCTCGGTCGAGAACTCGAAGTTCGGGCCTTCGACGATGGCATCCACCGGGCAGGCTTCTTGGCAGAAACCGCAGTAGATGCATTTGGTCATGTCGATGTCATAGCGCGTGGTGCGGCGGCTGCCGTCTTCGCGGGCTTCGGCGTCGATGGTGATCGCCTGCGCAGGGCAGATCGCTTCGCAAAGCTTACAGGCAATGCAGCGTTCCTCCCCATTGGGATACCGGCGCAGCGCGTGTTCGCCACGGAAGCGGGGCGACAGCGGCCCCTTCTCATGCGGGTAGTTCAGCGTGGTTTTCGGCGCAAAGAAATAGCGCATCCCCAGCATGAACGCCTTGGCGTAATCCGCCAGCAGGAAATATTTCGCGGCGCGGGTGTAATCAGTCGCAGCCATATCAGCCCCCTACGGTCCAGCGGGCGTAGATGCCCCAGAACCAATCGAATTTTGCAGCGAATGCCACGAAGACCACCCAGAAGAGCGAGAAGGGAAGGAAGACTTTCCACCCCAGCCGCATCAGCTGATCATAGCGGTAGCGCGGCGTGATAGCCTTCACCATGGCGAACATGAAGAAGACCATCAGCATCTTGATGAACATCCAGAAGAAGCCATCGGGCAGGAACGGCACCGGCGACAGCCAGCCACCGAAGAACATCAGCGACACCAGCGCGCACATCAGCACCACGGCCACCAACTCGCCGATCATGAACAGCAGGAACGGGGTCGAGGAGTACTCCACCTGGTAACCCGCGACGAGTTCCGATTCTGCTTCCGGCAGGTCGAAGGGCGGGCGGTTGGTCTCCGCCAGCGCCGAGATGAAGAACAGGATCAACATCGGGAAATGCGGCAGGAAGTACCAGTTGAACAGGCCCCAGTCGCCGTCCTGCGCCGCCACGATGGACGAGAAGTTCATCGAACCGGTCGAGAGGATCACGCCGATGATGATCAGACCGATCGACACTTCGTAAGAGATCATCTGCGCGGCGGAGCGCAGAGAACCCAAGAAGGGATATTTCGAGTTCGACGCCCAACCGCCCATGATCACGCCGTAAACCTCAAGCGAGGAGACGGCGAAGACATAGAGGATCGCCACGTTGATGTCCGACAGGATCCAGCCGTCGTTAAACGGGATCACCGCCCAGGCGATCATCGCCATCACAAAGGAAATCATCGGCGCAAGGAAGAAAACCCCCTTGTCTGCGCCCGCCGGAACCACCACTTCCTTAACGATATATTTGAGGAAGTCGGCAAAACTCTGCAGCAGGCCGAAGACGCCCACAACGTTGGGGCCGCGGCGCATCATCACGGCGGCCCAGATCTTGCGGTCGGCATACATGAGGAAGGCCAGCGCCAGCAGCAGCGGCACCACCAGCAGCAACACCTGCCCAACCGTCAGCAGGCCGATGCCCAGATAGGTGTTGTAAAAGAAATCAGCCATAAGTCCTCACACCGTCGGAATGCCGCGTTCCGCGCATTGAAACGCGGTCACTTCGGCATCAATTGTCTTCAAGCCTTTGGGCAGGCTCGGCGAGATTGTGTAAACAGCATCTGCCCGCCATATGCCACCCTCTTCGCTCACATTTGTCCGCACATGACGCGCAAAACCGTAGCCCCGGATCAGCGTGTATTGCGCGGCGGCGCATTCGGCGTAGTCCGACACGTCCTGCGCCGAAAGCGCCTTGGTCATCGCCACGTTGAATTGCACCAAATCCCCGTCCAAAAGCTGGGTTTCGACCCCCTTGTAATCGGGGATAAAATCCTCGGCCACCGGCACCTGCGGTTCGCAGGCGGCCAGTAGCATCAAGGGGGCCAACGCCATTGTTCTCACTCCGCCGCCATCGGCTCGGCCCGGCGCGCGGCGGCCAGTGCCGACAGTTCCGCCATCAACTGGCTGGCCCGCGCGATCGGGTTGGAGAGATAGAAGTCACGCACCGCAGGCGCGAAAGACGCATCGCCCAGCTTGCCCTCAGGCAGCGCGTTCCATTCGTTTTCCGGCACCTCATCGACATTCGCCAGATGCGGCACGGCCTCGGTCAGCTTGCGGCGCAGCTCGGCAATGGAATCATAGCCCAGTTGCGCGCCCATCTCAGCCGAAAGCGCCCGAAGAATCGCCCAGTTCTCTTTCGCCTGCCCCGGTGCAAAGCCTGCGCGCAGCGCCAGCTGCGGACGGCCTTCGGTGTTGACGAACAGCCCCGGCTCCTCGGTGTAGGCAGCACCCGGCAAGATGATGTCGGCACGGTGTGCGCCGCGGTCGCCATGGCTGCCTTGGTAGATCACGAAGGGGCCTTCGCCGATCTCGATCTCGTCGGCACCGAGGTTGTAGATCACCTCTGCCGCGTTCACGTCGTCCATACCGTTTTCGGCCACGGCACCGATGTCCATGGCACCGACGCGCGAGGCGGCGGTGTGCAGGACCATCAGCTTGCTCTTGGTCTTCTCGGCCAGTTCCATCGCTTTCGCCAGAACCGCCGAACCATCGGCTTCGCGCAGGGCGCCCTGCCCGACGACGATCACCGAAGGCTGCTCCAACACTTCGTCGAAGTCGCTGCCCATCAGCTTGTCGAGCGTCGCGCGGTCGTTGCCCAGATGGTGATGCGGATAAGTCAGATCGGCCGCCTCGCCGATCAGGCCGATCTCGGCACCGTTGGTCCACGCCTTGCGGATGCGCGCGTTCAACACGGGTGCTTCGACCGCCGGGTTACAACCGATCAGCTGGATCATCTTGGCGCTGTCCAGATCTTCGATCCGGGCGTTGCCGACATAGCCGAAACGGTTGCCCGCGGGCAGTTTCGCGCCATCGGTGCGGCATTCGACAACACCGCCCTGCCCTTCGATCAACTGCTTCAGCGCGAAGCTCGCCTCCACCGGGGCCAGATCGCCAATGAGACCGGCCAGCTTCTTACCCTTCATCGCGGCGGCGGCGGCATTCAGCGCCTCGGGCCAGCTGGCTTTGCGCAGCTTGCCGTTCTCCCGGATGTAAGGTGTGTCAAGACGCTGGCGGCGCAGACCGTCCCAAACGAAGCGGGTCTTGTCGGAAATCCACTCCTCGTTCACGCCGTCATGGTTGCGCGGCAGGAAGCGCATCACTTCGCGGCCCTTGGTGTCGACGCGGATGTTGGAGCCGAGCGCATCCATCACGTCGATGCTCTCGGTCTTGCTGAGTTCCCACGGACGCGCGGTAAAGGCGTAGGGTTTGGACACCAGCGCGCCCACCGGGCAAAGATCGATGATATTGCCCGACAGGTTGCTGTCGATCAGCGCGCCGAGATAGGTCGTGATCTCCGCATCCTCGCCGCGGCCTGTCTGGCCCATGACGTGCTGGCCCGCGACCTCGGTCGTGAAGCGCACGCAGCGGGTGCAGGAGATACAGCGCGTCATATGGGTTTCCACCAGCGGGCCGAGATCGAGATCTTCGGTCGCGCGCTTGGGCTCGCGGTAGCGCGAGAAGTCGACGCCGTAGGCCATCGCCTGGTCCTGCAGGTCGCACTCACCGCCCTGGTCGCAGATCGGGCAATCGAGCGGGTGGTTGATGAGCAGGAATTCCATCACGCCTTCGCGGGCCTTCTTGACCATGGGCGAGTTGGTTTTCACGACCGGCGGCTGGCCCTCGGGACCGGGGCGCAGGTCGCGCACCTGCATGGCGCAGGAGGCGGCGGGCTTGGGCGGCCCGCCGACGACTTCCACAAGACACATGCGGCAGTTGCCCGCGATCGACAGACGCTCGTGGTAACAGAAGCGCGGCACTTCGATGCCGACCTGCTCGCAGGCCTGAATGAGCGTCATCGCCCCTTCGACTTCGACTTCCTTACCGTCGATGATGATCTTGCGGATATCGCTCATAAGCTCACTTTGCCTTCAGTAACGAACCGATCCGGCTCGATTTTTGAATCTCTTCGCGTCCAAGCGCACAATAGCTTTGCGGGTCCGAAGTATCGACCCCCTTGGCCTTGAAAAACGCGGCGCCCCGCGCTCTCATGCGCGCTTTTTCAGCGTCACTATCAATATAGGCGTCGATCTCGGCGTCGGAGTAGCCCAGATCGCCCGCCTTGCCTTTCAGGTCCCAAGCCATCTTGACCGCGCGCAGCATCCGCGCGCTGATGTCGGGGCAGTTCTTACGGATGATGTCGGCCACGCCCATGTCCAAGAGCGCATCGTCGATGGCAGCCACCTCGCGCAGCGGCGGTTTGGCGGCGACCGGTGTCACGGTGGCGGCGGTCAGGCTCAGGCCCATCACGGCGATCATCAGGGTGCGCATATCAATTCTCCTTCAAGCAGCGGGCCGGAACGGCCCGTCTGACAGATGGAGATTGCAGGCCGTGATATTCAATATCACCGCCGCAAAGACCCGCAGGCCCGCGATATGTCGCCGATGCGATCACTGTGGGCAGTGGCCCTGAAAGGTCAGCGCCCCGCCATCGAACCGCAGCGCGCTTGCCGGGGCATCGGGGCCAAAGGTCCAGTCGATTTTCGAGTTGCCGTAGTTGCCGACACAGTATTTCACCGCCTCATAGCGCGCCGCTGCACGGGCGCCGTCGATGGATTTGCCGGCGTCCTTGACCGTCACCTGAAAGACATCCCGCTGGCCGTCGACCTTGCGTAGTTTGGTGTTGAAATACTGCCCGTCAAAGGCAATCCGCTCGCCATCATTGGCGCAGCCCGCCAGCAGGGCGCTGAGCGTCAGAACCGTCAAAGCATATTTCATAGACCTACTCCGATGCGCCATGGGCCTCGGCCTTGCCGACCGCCCCGCGCCTGTTGTGGACGGACGCGCCTGACGCGCGCCCGCTATCGCCGCTCCTGCGTCAAGCGTCAAGCCGGTAAGGCCCGCCGCCGCGCAGGGTTTCACTCCGCCGCGACCGCGCTGACGCGGCCCGTGCGCTTGTGTTTGATCCGATCTTCGATCTCATCGCGGAAGTGGCGGATCAGACCTTGGATCGGCCAAGCCGCCGCATCGCCGAGCGCGCAGATCGTGTGGCCCTCGACCTGTTTGGTCACGTCGAGCAGCATGTCGATCTCTTCCGGCTCGGCATCGCCCGAGACCAGACGGTCCATCACCCGCATCATCCAACCGGTGCCTTCGCGGCAGGGCGTGCACTGGCCGCAGCTTTCGTGTTTGTAGAACTTCGACAGCCGCCAGATCGCTTTGATCACGTCGGTGGAGTTGTCCATCACGATCACCGCCGCGGTGCCGAGGCCCGAGCGCTGCTCACGCAGGTAGTCGAAATCCATGATCGCGTCGCGCATGTCCTTGCCGGGGATCAACGGCACCGACGACCCGCCGGGGATCACCGCCTTGAGGTTGTCCCAGCCGCCGCGGATGCCGCCGCAATGGGTCTCGATCAGCTCTTCAAAGGAGATCGACATCGCCTCTTCAACGACACAGGGGTTATTGACGTGACCCGAGATCGCAAAGAGCTTGGTGCCCGCGTTATTGGCGCGGCCAAAGCCCGCGAACCACTCTGGGCCACGGCGTAGAATGGTCGGCACCACGGCGATGGATTCGACGTTGTTCACCGTGGTCGGGCAACCGTAGAGGCCTGCACCCGCCGGGAAAGGCGGTTTCATCCGGGGCATGCCCTTCTTGCCTTCGAGGCTTTCCAGCAGCGCGGTTTCTTCGCCGCAGATATAGGCCCCTGCCCCGTGGTGCAGGTAGATATCGAAATCCCAGCCCGATTTGCTGGCGTTCTTGCCCACCAGACCGGCCTCATAGGCCTCATCAATCGCGGCCTGCAGGGCTTCGCGCTCGCGGATATACTCGCCGCGCAGGTAGATATAGCAGGTATGCGCGTTCATCGCGAAAGAGGCGATCAGGCAGCCTTCGATCAGCGTATGCGGATCGTGGCGCATGATCTCACGGTCTTTGCAGGTGCCCGGCTCGGATTCGTCGGCGTTGACCACAAGGTATGCCGGGCGGCCATCGCTTTCCTTCGGCATGAAGGACCACTTAAGCCCCGTGGGGAAGCCCGCCCCACCCCGGCCCCGCAGGCCAGAGGCTTTCATCTGGTCGACGATCCAATCGCGGCCCTTTTGAATGATCCCGGCGGTGCCATCCCAATGGCCGCGCGCCTGCGCGCCTTTCAGGGTGCGGTCATGCATGCCGTAGATGTTGGTAAAAATGCGGTCTTTGTCCTGAAGCATGATGCCTACCTTTGGTTCTCACGGCTGGCCCGGCGGGCCTGCCACATTTGATATATCACGACCATCGCCCAGAAAAGCGCGGCCAGTGCAGCAAAGTCGAAGAGCAGCGCATAACGCCCCGGCAGGCCAAGCGCCGGGCCAGCCCATTGCATGGCCAGCCACAAGCACATGGTCACGGCAATGACCAGCCCCGCGGTGCGGCCCTTGCGGGCAAGCGCTCTGTCTTCGGCTTCGCTCATGTCTCTCTCTTACCCCGATCAGCCCTCGGCCTTGCCGTCACTGGCAAGCGCCTTGGCCTGACCGATCCAATCATCGCGCCGGATACGGCCCTTGAAACGCAGACGGGAATCGACCCAGTCGATTTCCTCCCCCTCAAGGGCCGCGATCTGGTCGAAATGGAAGATGCCCAATTCATTCAGCGTCTGCTCCAGCTTCGGCCCGATGCCGCCAATGCGCTTGAGGTCATCCGCCCCACCCGCACGGGGTGCCTCCAGCAGCGCGGGTTTGCCATCGGTCGATGCGCCGCCTGTCGCCCCCTTGGGCGCGGTCTCGACGGTCTCTTCCGGGGTGGTCACCACCGCGGGCGCCTCTTCGGCTTCGACAACCTGTTCCGGGGCAGCTTCAACGGCGGCTGTGTCGGCCACAGGCGGCGTCGGCGTTGTTTCCTCGGAGGTTCCGGCGGGTTCTTCCTCGCCCGCCACGTCGACCTCGGCAACATCATCCGGCGCGGCCTCAACGGCAGCCGTATCGGCCACGGGCGCATTCGGTGGTGTCTCTGCCACAGGCTCAACCGGCGTGCTGGCCTTTCGCGCGGCCCCGATGCCCGCGTCACCGGCAGGGACCGTGCCCACCGCTGGCGAGACGCTGTCCGATGCTGTCGGTGCCGCTCCAACCGATGCTGCTGCCGCGCTGCGCGTGTTGTCTTGCGGTGCGGCGGCTGGCACGTCTTTGCACAGCAGGGTCATCGCCAGATAGCCCACGATCACCGCCACCAGCACACCGGCCAAAATAGACATCAACAGACCCCAGATGCCGAAAGCCAGCAACAGGAATGCCACGAGCAAACCGACACCGGCACCCAGCCACCAGCAGCGCTTGGTGCAGGCTTCTCGTTCCGAAATATCCGTCATGACTGTCCTTCTCTCCCTTGATGCGGGCGATGCGGCTTATGGCTCTGCGGGGTGGTGTGGGTGCCGTCTTTGGCCCGTTGTTAATCTCCGTCTTATTCTTCTGCGAGGCGCGCGGCCTGCTCTACCCAGTTGTCGCGGCTGACGCGGCCTTTGAACCCTTCGAGGTTCTGGTCGACCCAAGCGACCTCCTCAGGGCCCCATTGGGCGATCTGATCAAAGTGGTAGAAACCCATTCCGTTGAGCATCTGCTCCAGCTTCGGACCGACGCCTTTGATCTTTTTCAGATCATCCGCCTCGCCCTCACGCGGGCCGTCCAACTGTGCGGGCTTTTGGCCGGGCGTCGCGGGGGTGTCGGTCTCGGCCTCGGCGGCATCGACGGTTTCACCCGCGGGGTCGCGCTTGGAACGCGGCTTGCTTTTCGAGGCGGCCTCGGCCTCCTGCTCGGTGATGCCGGTCTTGTCGGCGCTTTCGCCCTCGGCGGGACGCGGCTCTTCGGCTTCGACCTCTTCCACGGTTTCAGGCTCCGGCGCGTCGGGCTTGCGCTGCCATGGGGTCAGCAGCGGCACCTCGGTGCCGTCGATGCGCTTGACCGTATCGCCGATATCGACCGCCGCTTGCGCGCTGGCGTTATACTGCGTGCGCCCGCTTTCGTGATCCGTGAGGCTGGTCAACCCGCCCAGAGGCTCGGAGGCATAGCGCCCGTTCTGCGGCCCAGGCACGGGCACGCGCCCCTCGCTCAACTCATCAAGGATTTCGTTCAGCCGCGCGGTGGTCAGGTCTTCGTAATAGTCCTTGCCGATCTGCGCCATGGGGGCGTTGGAACAGGCGCCGAGGCATTCGACCTCTTCCCAAGAAAAACGCCCATCCGCCGACAACTCATGCGGCTTGGCGGCGATACGCTCTTTGCAGACGGCGACCAGATCCTCGGCCCCGCAAATCATGCAGGAGGTGGTGCCGCAAACTTGGATATGTGCCACGGAACCAACGGGTTGCAGTTGGAACATGAAGTAGAAGGTCGCCACTTCGAGGCCCCGGATATAGGCCATGCCCAGCATTTCCGACACATGTTCGATTGCCGGGCGGGTCAACCAGCCCTCTTGCTCCTGCGCGCGCCACAAAAGCGGGATGATCGCGCTGGCCTGACGGCCTTCGGGGTATTTGGTGATTTGCGCTTCGGCCCATTCTTGGTTGGCGGGCGTGAAGGCAAAACTGTCGGGCTGGTCAGGGTGTAGACGGCGGAGCATTAGTTCGAACCTATGGTCAGGCGGAGGCCAATGATGCCCCCGGCGTAAATTTCTTCAAAACGGGGTGACGCCAGCGGCATCACCGGTCGATCTCTCCAAAGACGACGTCCATGGTGCCGATGATCGCGGCCACATCGGCAAGCTGGTGGCCGCTGGCCACATGGTCCATCGCCTGCAAGTGCAAGAAGCCCGGCGCGCGGATTTTGGAGCGATAGGGTTTGTTGGAGCCATCGGCCACAAGGTAGACGCCAAACTCGCCCTTGGGCGCTTCGACGGCGCAGTAAACCTCGCCCTTGGGGACGTGGAACCCTTCGGTGTAAAGCTTGAAGTGGTGGATCAGGCTTTCCATGTCGGTCTTCATCGCGGTGCGCGATGGCGGGGTGATCTTGCCCCGGGCCAGCACATCGCCCTGCCCTTCGGGGGCGCGCAGCTTCTCGATCGCTTGCTGGATGATGTAGGTCGACTGGCGCATCTCTTCCATCCGGCAGAGGTAGCGGTCAAAGCAGTCGCCGTTCTTGCCCACGGGGATCTGGAAGTCGAATTCATCGTAGCATTCATAGGGCTGCGCGCGGCGCAGGTCCCAAGCAAAGCCAGACCCGCGCACCATCACACCGCTGAAGCCGTAGTTGAGAATGTCCTCTTCGGTCACGATGCCGATGTCGACGTTGCGCTGTTTGAAGATGCGGTTCTCGGTCAGCAGCTCATCGATGTCGACCATGAACTTCTTGAGGAACTGTTCGCACCAGGCTTCGATATCGTCCAGCAGCGCGGGCGGCAGGTCTTGGTGGACACCGCCGGGGCGGAAGTACGCCGCGTGCAGACGCGCGCCGCAGGCCCGCTCGTAAAAGATCATCAGGCTCTCACGCTCTTCAAAGCCCCAGAGCGGCGGCGTCAGCGCGCCCACGTCCAGCGCCTGCGTGGTGATGTTGAGAAGGTGGTTCAGAATGCGCCCGATTTCCGAGAACAGCACCCGGATCAGCGAGGCACGGCGCGGCACCACCGTGTCGGTCAGCTTTTCGATGGCCAGACACCAAGCGTGCTCTTGGTTCATCGGGGCCACGTAATCCAGCCGGTCGAAATACGGCAGGTTTTGCAGGTAGGTGCGGCTTTCCATCAGTTTTTCGGTGCCACGGTGCAGCAGGCCGATATGGGGGTCGCAACGCTCTACCACCTCACCATCAAGCTCAAGCACCAGACGCAAAACCCCGTGTGCGGCAGGGTGTTGCGGGCCGAAGTTGATGTTGAAGTTGCGAATCTTCTGCTCGCCGGACTCAAAGTCGGTCGACCCGTCGTCAAAGGCTTTTGTGCGAATGTCGCCGTCCATTACCGTTTCTCCAGTTCTTGCAGCTTCATGCCCATCCACCACAGCAGGGCAATCGTGCCCAGCGGGATCAGACAGGCCACCGCCCAGTATTTGTTGATGCCGAAGAACGGCAGCAGTTTGACCATCGGAATGGCGGTCAGCGCCGAGAGGATCAGCCACCAAAGCCCGCCCATTACTTCGCGTCCTTGCTCACATGACCGTCGGGTGCCGACTTGTCGTCGCCGGGCAGGATGTAATCAGCCCCTTCCCAAGGCGACATGAAGTCGAACTGGCGGTATTCCTGAACGAGGCTCACAGGCTCATAGACCACACGTTTGGCGCCTTCGTCATAGCGCACTTCGGTATAGCCGGTGGTCGGAAAATCCTTGCGCAGCGGGTGCCCGCGGAAACCATAGTCCGTCAGAATACGGCGCAGGTCCGGGTGGCCGGAAAAGAGGATGCCGAACATGTCAAAGACTTCACGCTCGAACCAATCGGCACTGGGGTGCACGCCGGTGATGGAGGGCACCATGTCCTTCTCCCGCGCGGCGGCGCGCAGGCGAATGCGCTGGTTTTGGTACATCGACAGGAAGTGGTAAACCACGTCGAAACGCTTGGCCCGGCCCGGATAATCCACCGCCGTAATGTCCACCAAAGTCGAGAAGCGGCAGGTCGGGTCACCTTTGAGGAACTCGACAAGCCCGGCGACATTGGCCAGCGCCACATCCATGTTCAACTCACCCTTGGTGACATCCCATCCGAGCACGCAATCGGGGCGTTTGGCTTCGATATAGGCCCCAAGTTCCTGCAGTTGTTCGCTCATCGCAAATCTTCCTTCCACGCGCCGATCAACGCCATCTCACTGTCCCGCGCCTTTGGCGCTTTGTCCTTCTGCCTGCCCCGCTGGTGGCGCAGGCGGTTGCCTTAGCGCACGATCGTCCCGGTGCGGCGGATCTTACGCTGCAACTGGAGGATACCATAAAGCAGTGCTTCCGCCGTCGGCGGGCAGCCGGGCACATAGACATCGACCGGCACGATGCGGTCACAGCCGCGCACAACCGAATAGCTGTAGTGATAGTAACCGCCGCCATTGGCGCAGGACCCCATCGAGATCACATAGCGCGGTTCTGGCATCTGGTCGTAAACCTTGCGCAGCGCCGGGGCCATCTTGTTGGTCAGCGTGCCCGCGACGATCATCAGGTCCGACTGGCGCGGAGAAGCGCGCGGCGCGGTGCCAAAACGCTCAAGGTCATAGCGCGGCATGGAGCTGTGCATCATCTCAACCGCGCAGCAGGCCAGACCGAATGTCATCCAGTGCAACGAGCCGGTGCGCGCCCAGTTGATGATGTCTTCGGTAGAAGTCAGCAGGAAGCCCTTGTCCTGCAACTCGGCATTCAGGCTTTGTGTGGCGAACTCAGGGTCCGGCCCCGCGCCATATTGGCCGTAGGCCGCAGGGGCGGAGGCGCCGGATTTCACCCGCGGGCTTTGGTGGCCATCGCCCATCACCGGGGTGACGAGTGCGTCATCTTTTACTGCCATTCCAGCGCTCCCTTCTTCCATTCATAGGCGAAGCCCGCCGTCAGCACGCCCAAGAACACCATCATCGACCAGAAGCCCACCATGCTCACCTCTTTAAAGGCCACGGCCCATGGGAAGAGGAAGGCGATTTCAAGGTCGAAGATGATGAAGAGGATCGAGACCAGATAGAAACGCACGTCAAACTTCATCCGCGCATCGTCGAATGCGTTGAACCCGCATTCATAGGCCGAGACCTTCTCCGGGTCAGGATTGCGCACGGCCACGACCACGGCGGCGAGGATCAGCACAAGGCCAAGGCCAATCGCCACGGCCAGAAAAACGAGGATGGGCAGGTATTCCCGCAGCATGTCGTCCAAGGGGATGCTCCTTTCGCGGTGCGCGGCATGAGGCAAAGGCCAAAAGCCCGCGCAGACAAACTTGGAACGGGTTTAACTCTGCCCGTGGGTAGGGTCAACGGGCCAAGCCCGGTTAATGCCGCCCACGGGCCCGCAATAGAGCCATTTCGCCAAAGCCTTGAGCTAGACCACCCAAGCGGCTTTGCGCTTGTCAAAGAAGGCACCGATTCCCTCGGCGGCCTCATCGGTTTCCCAACGCGCCGCGAGGGCATCGATGGACATTTCCACCGCCTCGGGCGTGGCGATTCCACCCAAGTCCTGCGCCAGCTTCTTGGCCGCCGCCACCGCCCCAGGCGCGCAGGAGAGGTAAGGCACGACCTCGGCCTCGACTGCCGCGTCAAGTTCATCCGCCGGAACGGCGCGGGCCAACAGCCCCAGATCGACCGCCTCCGCGGCATCGAACAGACGCGCCGACATAAAGACCCGCCGCGCGCGCCCCTCGCCCATCCGTGCCAGCACGTAGGGCCCGATGGTGGCCGGGATGATGCCCAGACGGGTCTCGGTGAAGCCCATCTTCAGCGTATCGACCCCCACGGCCACGTCACAAACCGAGGCCATTCCGACGCCGCCGCCAAAGGCATTGCCCTGTAGCTTGCCGATCACCGGCTTCGGCAGCGCGTTGAGCGCGCCCAGCATCGTCGCCAGCTTACCCGCCTCCGCCGAGCGGGTCTCGGCGTCCATGTCGCGCTGGTCGCGCATCCAGCCCAGATCGCCGCCCGCGCAGAAGGATTTGCCCGCGCCGGTCAGCACCACGACACGCACCGCGTCATCCTCGGCAAGCTTGCCCGCCGCCGCGGTCAGGTCGGCCAGCATTTGCGCCGACATGGCGTTGTGTTTCTCCGGCCGGTTGAGGGTGAGCACCGCCACCCCGCGCGCGTCGGTTTCGATCGTCAAAGTCTCGTACATGTCAGCCTCGCATTGCCCGTGCCATTTCGGCGGCCTCCAGCACCACCGCCTGATCGACGCCGGTGTCGTAGCCAAGCGTCGTCAGATGTTCGTTCACCGCCTCGGTGGCGACATTGCCCGCCGCCCCCGGCGCATAGGGGCAACCGCCCAAGCCACCGACCGCCGCGTCGAAGACCCGCAGGCCCATCGACAATGAGGCGTCGATATTGGCCATCGCCCGCCCGTGGGTGTCATGGTAATGCCCCGCGAGCCGCCCCGCCGGCACCACGTCGCGCACCGAAAGCAGCATCCGCGCGATACTGTCGGGCGTGCCCGCGCCAATGGTGTCGCCGAGAGAGATTTCGTAGCAGCCCATGGCAAAAAGTCGGTCGGCCACGCGCGCCACGGCGCCGGGATCGACCTTGCCGTCATAGGGGCATTCCACCACGCAGGAAACATAGCCGCGCACCGGAATGTCCACGTGCCGCGCCTCTTCGAGGATGGGGGCGAAACGCTCGAAAGCCTCGTCGATGCTGGCGTTGATGTTCTTCTGGCTGAACCCTTCGGAGGCGGAGGCGAAAATGGCGATCTCGTCGGCCTTCGCGGCCAGCGCATCTTCATAGCCGTGCATGTTGGGCGTCAGCGCCGCATAGCGCACGCCCTCGGCACGGGTGATCTGCCCCAGCACCTCGCCCGAGCCGGCCATCTGCGGCACCCACTTGGGGCTGACGAAACTGGCGCATTCGATGCGGGCAAAGCCCGCTTGGCTCAGCTTGTTCACCAAAGCGACCTTCTCGGCCACGGGAATCTCGCGTTTCTCGTTCTGCAGCCCGTCGCGCGGGCCGACCTCGAAAATCTCACATGGTCCAAGGCTCATTGGCCGCTTTCCTTCCCTGACTGGGCCATGGTCACTCGACCGGCCATGGCGCGTAGAAATCCTTTTCGTAGAGCTTCGCCCCCTCGGGCAGCGCCTGTGCGAAGCTGTCGCGCTCCGTGATCCGTTCATACCACGCCGCGACCGAGGGGTGGTCATCCAATTTCACGAAATGCCGCGCCATGTAGACCGCTTGCCCGACCGAGATGTCGGCGGCAGAAAAGCCGGAGGTCAGCAGGTAGTCGCGGTTCTCCAGCGGCGTCGAGAGCCGCGCCTCCAGCGCGTCGTAGCATTTGCCGATCCGCGCGGCCTCGAGCTTCATCACGATGGGGCTGCGCATGTGATCCTCGCGCAGGGCGATGTGCTGCTGGGTCAGTGCCGCCGTGTGCTGGCTGATGGTCTCGGCGAAATGCACCCAGACCAGCCAAGCCATGCGGTCCGGGCTGCCGACCGAGCGGCCCATACGGTCGGGGCTGTAGCGCTCGCAGAGGTACTGGGTGATCGCCCCGGTTTCGAACATGCGCTCGCCGTCGATCTCCAGCGCTGGTACCCGGCCTGCGGGCGAGAGCACGAGGTATTCCGGATCGCGCAGGCTGCGGTCGAAGGCATGCATCTTGACCTGAAACTCCACGTCGTCCAGCTCGTGCAGCAGCCAGAGCGTGCGCATCGAGCGGGTCTGCGGACAGTGATGCAGCGTAATCATGCGCCCTCCTCGGCTTCCAGACGCACCAGCGCCGCCCCGGCCTCGACCTGATCGCCCGCTTGCGCCAGCACCTCGGCCACCACGCCGTCGCGTGCGGCGAGCAGCGAGTGTTCCATCTTCATCGCCTCCAGCACCGCCAGACGGTCGCCCTTGGTGACGCTCTGGTCGACCTCGGCGTCAATGGCGCGGACGAGGCCCGGCATCGGCGCTTCGACGATATTGCCATCGCCATGGGCGGCGGCGGCGCGGGCCAGTGGGTCGATCACGTCAAAAGCGATGCCATAGGCATCGAAGACCGTGACCACGTCGCCCGCGACCGAGACCGGGGGCGCTATATGGCCGTCGATCTTCCAGCGGCCCGCGATGCGCTCGGCGCGCACCTCGTGATCGCCCACGGACCATAGCTGCACGTCTTCTGAAAGCACCCGCACCTTCAGCAGATGCTCCTCGCCCTCGCGGCCCAGCATCACCTGATGCCGCAGGGGCCGCCAAAGGTTGAACCCGGCCTCCGCTTGCGGCTGGTCCAGCCAAAGTGCTGCCATCCCGGCCAGCGCGACATGCCGCCCCGGCACCTCAGGCTGGGCCGTCAGCGCCTCGATGTCGCGCGCGATCAGGCCCGTATCCACGTCGCCCTTGGCAAAGCCCTCATGTTCGGCCAGCGCACCGAGGAAGGCGAGGTTGGTGACCGTACCGCCAACTTCACACCCCTTCAGTGCCGCGCGCAAGCGCGACAGCGCCACGTCGCGCGTGGGCCCGTGCACGATGACCTTGGCGATCATCGGGTCGTAAAAGGGGCTGATCGTGTCGCCCGCCCGCACGCCGCTGTCGGCCCGGGTCTGGGGCGTGAAGGACAGATGTGTGAGCGTCCCGGTGGCGGGCAGGAAACCCTTCGGCACGTCCTCGGCATAAAGCCGCGCCTCGAAGGCATGACCGTTGATCGAGAGCTCATCTTGGCGCTTCGGCAGGGCTTCGCCCGCGGCGACGCGCAACTGCCATTCCACCAGATCGACCCCGGTCACCAGTTCGGTCACCGGATGCTCCACCTGAAGCCGCGTGTTCATCTCCATGAAGAAGAACCCGTCGGTCGAAAGCCCGCCCGAGCCGTCGACGATGAATTCCACCGTCCCCGCCCCGGCATAGCCGATGGCCTCGGCCGCGCGCACCGCCGCCTGGCCCATGGCCGCGCGCATCTCTTCCGTCATGCCCGGCGCCGGCGCCTCCTCGATCACCTTCTGGTGGCGGCGCTGGAGCGAGCAGTCGCGCTCGAACAGATGCACCGCATGGGTGCCGTCGCCAAAGACCTGCACCTCGATATGGCGCGGCTTGGTGACGAATTTCTCGACCAGAACGTCCGGGTTGCCAAAAGCGGTCTTGGCCTCGGAGCGCGCAGACTCCAGTGCCGCCTGAAAGCCCCCGGCCTCCTCGACGAGCCGCATGCCCTTGCCGCCGCCGCCCGCGACGGCCTTGATCAACACCGGGTAGCCGATCTTCTCGGCCTCGCGCGCCAGCAGCGCATCGTCCTGATCCGCCCCGTGATAGCCGGGCACCACGGGCACGCCCGCCTCGACCATCAGCGCTTTGGCGGCGTCCTTGAGGCCCATGGCACGAATGGCCTTGGCCGAAGGGCCGATGAAGGTCAGCCCCGCGGCCTCGACCGCCTCCACGAAATCGGGGTTCTCGCTGAGAAACCCGTAGCCCGGATGGATCGCCTGCGCGCCGGTATCGAGCGCGGCTTGGATGATCACATCGCCCTTCAGATAACTTTCCGCCGGCGCCGAGTCGCCGATATGCACCGCGGCATCCGCCATGGCGACATGTTTCGCGCCCGCATCCGCGTCCGAATACACCGCCACGCAGCGCACCCCCATGGCTTGCGCCGTTTCCATCACCCGGCAAGCAATCTCACCCCGGTTCGCAATCAGGATCGTGTCAAACATGCCCTACCCTTTTCATCTCTTTCTGGCTCCAAATATGTCGGGCGTTCCGGGGGCAGCCCCCGGACCGCGTCGCGATCACATCCGGAACAACCCAAATTTCGTCGGTTCGATCGGCGCGTTCAGACTGGCCGACAGGCTCAGGTAGAGCACGTCGCGGCTCTTGCGCGGATCGATGATCCCGTCGTCCCACAGACGCGCGGAGGCATAGAGCGGGTGGCTCTGTTCCTCGAACATATCGATCGTGGGCTGTTTGAAGGCGGTCTCTTCCTCTTCGGTCCAAGTCTCGCCCGCGCGTTCCATCGCGTCGCGCTTGACGGTGGCCAAGACGCCCGCCGCCTGCGCGCCGCCCATCACGGAGATGCGGCTGTTGGGCCATGTCCAGAGGAAGCGCGGCCGGTAGGCGCGGCCCGACATGCCATAGTTGCCCGCGCCAAAGGAGCCGCCGACGAGCATTGTGATCTTGGGCACGTTGGTGGTGGCCACCGCCGTCACCATCTTGGCGCCGTGACGCGCGATGCCTTCGTTCTCGTATTTGCGGCCCACCATGAAGCCGGTGATGTTCTGCAAGAAGACCAGCGGGATGTTGCGCTGGCTGCAAAGCTCCACGAAATGCGCGCCTTTCTGGGCCGCTTCGGAGAAGAGCACGCCGTTGTTCGCGATGATGCCGATGGGGCAACCTTTCACATGGGCAAAGCCGCAGACCAGCGTCTCGCCGAAGCGCGACTTGAACTCGTCGAAGCGGCTGCCGTCGACGAGCCGCATGATCACCTCGCGGATGTCGTAGGGCGTGCGCAGGTCGGCGGGCACAACGCCCAGCATCTCGGCGGGGTCATAGGCCGGTTCCTCGGGGCTGGCCCAATCGACGGTTGTCGGTTTGGTCTTGTTGAGCTGCCTCACTGCGCGGCGGGCCAGTGCCAGCGCATGGGCGTCGTCCTCGGCGAGGTAATCCGCCACGCCCGAGAGCCGGGTGTGCACGTCGCCGCCGCCGAGGTCTTCGGCTGAGACCACCTCGCCCGTCGCCGCCTTCACCAAGGGCGGGCCGGCAAGGAAGATCGTGCCCTGCTCTTTCACGATGATGGTGACGTCCGACATCGCAGGCACATAGGCGCCGCCTGCGGTACAAGACCCCATCACCACGGCGATCTGCGCGATGCCCTTGGCGCTCATCCGCGCCTGGTTGTAGAAGATCGCACCGAAGTGGTCGCGGTCGGGGAAAACTTCGTCTTGGTTCGGCAGGTTCGCACCGCCAGAGTCCACCAGATAGATGCAGGGCAGATGGTTCGCCTCGGCGATCTCTTGGGCGCGCAGGTGTTTTTTCACCGTCATCGGGTAATAGGTGCCGCCCTTCACGGTGGCGTCGTTGCAGACCACCATGACTTCGTGCCCCTGCACACGACCGATGCCCGCGATCACGCCCGCACAGGGCGCCGCGCCACCGTAAAGCCCATGCGCCGCGGTGGCCCCGATCTCAAGAAACGGGCTGCCGGGGTCGAGAAGATTCGCCACTCGCTCGCGGGGCAGCATCTTGCCACGGCTTTCGTGCCGCGCACGGGATTTTTCGCCCCCGCCCAAAGCCGCGGCCTCGGCCGCCTCGCGGACCTCGCTGAGCGCTTTCAGATGGGCCATCTCGTTGGCCTTGTAGGCATCCGAGGATGGCAGGGCTTGCGATGTCAGTTTCATGTTACGTCCTCATTCTCTCGCGCCGCCAGACGCTTCAATTCCTTGCGGATCACCTTGCCGGTGACGGTCATCGGCAGGTCCTCCACGAATGCGATCTCACGGGGGTAGGAATAGCTGGCGAGCCGGTCTTTCACCCAGTCCTGCAATTCCTTCGCCTCGACCACGGCACCCGGTTTCAGCACCACATAGGCCTTCACGATCTCGGTGCGGAGCGCATCGGGTTTGCCCACCACGCCGCAAGTCGCCACGGCCGCGTGCGTGAGCAGGCAATCCTCAATCTCCGCCGGGCCGATGCGGTAGCCCGCGGAGGTGATCACGTCATCCTCGCGCCCCACGAAGCGCAGGTAGTCGCCGTCCCAAATACCGCGGTCGCCGGTCAGCAGCCAGTCGCCGTGGAACTTCGCCGCCGTCTCCTCGGGCCGGTTCCAGTAGCGCAGCATCATCGAAGGCGCGCCTTTGCGCACCGCCACGTCGCCCTCGGCATCGGTGGGCTGACCGTTTTCATCCAGCACAGCCAGTTCGAACCCCGGCACCGGCTTTCCGATGCAGCCGGGCTGGGCGGGGAAATCGACGCCGCAGCTGGAAGCCACCATGTTACATTCGGTCTGGCCGTAGAACTCGTTGATCTCAAGCCCAAACGCCTCCCGGCCCCAGGCCAGCATCTCGGCCCCCAGAGGCTCGCCGCCGCTGGCGACCGAGCGCAGGCCCGGCAGCGCGACATCCGCTGCTTTCAGCATCCGCAGCGCGGTCGGCGGAAAGAACACGTTGCGCACCTCGCCTTTCGCGATCACCTCGGCGCAGCCCTCGACGGTGAACTTGGGCATCCGGGTGGCCACGACCGGCACGCCGAGCGCCAGCGCGGGCATCGCCACGTCGAAAAGCCCGCCGATCCACGCCCAATCCGCCGGGGTCCAGAGGCAATCGCCCGCCTGCCCCAGATGGTCATGGCTCACCGACACGCCCGGCAGATGGCCCGAGAGCACCCGGTGCCCGTGCAACGCGCCTTTCGGCGTGCCGGTGGTGCCGGAGGTGTAGATCAGCACGGCGGGATCGTCGGGGCCGACCTCGGCGAAATCCACCGCGTCGCCCGCCACGCCCGCCTCCGCCGCGATCCACGGGGTGGCCAGATCGCCGAGCAGTTCCGCGCCTTCCGCATCGGTCAGCACGATTTCGCAGCCCGCGTCACCCACCCGGCTGGCCAGCGCGTCACGTTTGAACAGCTTGAACAGCGGCACCGAAATCGCGCCGATCTTCCAGATCGCCAGATGGGCGGCAGCACACCAAGGCGACTGGCTGAGCAGCACGCCCACCCGGTCGCCGCGGGCGACCTGCGTTTTCAGCGCGCGGGCCAAACCGTCGACCATCTCGTGCAGCGCGCCGTAGCTCACGTCGCGCCGTTCTGTAGCGGTCAGGTCGATGATCGCCAGTGCACCGTCGGGCTGGGCGAGGCATTGCGCCGCCATGTTGCCCTGCCAGATGGGCCAGTCGCCTTCGTTCTTCATATCAGCTTCGGTACTCCGGATTTTCGAAATCGAACCGCGCGCCCGCGTCCCAGGCGTTGCGGTCATTGCCCTCACGCGGGTAGCCGCCCGCGTCCTTCAGCATCCGTGCCAGATGCAGGGCGTTCCATGTCATGATGGTGGTGTTGCGCTGCGTGAACTCGTTGTCGAAACCCGCGCGCTTGCCGTCCACATCATCGCCGTAGGAGGGCCCCGGCCCGGCCTCGCCGATCCAGCCGCAATCGGCCTGCGGCGGGATCGTGTAGCCCAGATGGTTCATCGCGAAACCGGTGGTCATGGCGACATGTTTGATGCCGTCCTCGTTGCCCGTCACCACGGTGCCGCCGACTTTGCCGTAGAATACCGACTGGCCCTTGTCATTGAGCTCACCGCTCATGGCATAGAGCCGCTCGATCAGCACGCGGCAGGTGCTGCTCTCCTCGCCCAGCCACAGCGGCGTGCCGATGATCAGAATGTCGGCGGCCAGCACCTTCTCCCAGATCGCGGGCCAGTCATCGCGGCCCCAGCCATGCTCGGTCATGTCCGGATAGACGCCCGGCGGCACTTGGTGATCCAGCAGGTAGAGGTGTTCGACACCCACGCCCTGCGCCTCCATGATCCCAGCGCTGGCGTTCATCAGAAGCTGGGTGTGGCTGTCGCCCGGGGTCTTCTTGAGCGAGCAATTGACGTAGAGCGCCTTGAGATCGGAATAGTCAGTCACGGCCGAGTTCCTTCTTCAGTTGCTCCAGTTCCCGGTCAAGGAAATAGGAGGTGATGGAGCGGATGATGACCAGCATCAGCAAGAAGAGCAGGTCCGCAAAACGCAGGCTGATCGCGGTGTGGATCACGTCCGAGACGATGAAGAGTTCCAGCCCCGCAAGGATGTAGCGCCCCAGTTCGATCCGCTCGCGGTTGGTGCGGCGGACCCGCTCGGGGCCTTTCTTGGAAACCTCGGCAATCGTCACCCCGGTCAGGAAACGTGCCGCACCGATCAGCAGCAGAATGATGGCCGCGATGTCGATGACCGCGGCGAGGATCTCGAACCCCTCGATCAGCCAAGGTAGAAAGTGGTGCAGGACACCGCCTTCTGTCTCCAGTTCTATCAGGTTTTCCATCCTGATCCCTCCGTCCTGTTTGGCCGACACAGCGAGATGCGGTTAATAGGCCGCCCCCAAACGCAGCGCCTGTTCCCCCGTCATCTGCATCAGGCAGGCCAAGGTTGCAGGCCCGCCGCCTGTGCCACCGCCCCATTGGCTGCGTTCATAATCGCAGGCGGCATCACGAAAGGTAATCCACGCGCGCTGCATGTCACGCAGCGCCTCGGCCTGCGAAGGCAGTTGCGGCTGGTAGAGGGCATTCTCCTCATCGGCGGACTTCGCCTGCACCATGCGGGCGCGGTAATTCTCGTTCAGCAGGCCGTCCCAAAAGGTCAACTCAGCATCAAGACACCCGCCCATGCCGACGGTCGTATAGCCGCCCGGCCCTTCCATGCAGAGGTTGGCCGAAAGGCCAATGCAGGCGCGCTGGTCGGTGAACTCTTCGGCCCCGGCCAGACAGTCCGCCGTGGCGGCATCGGAATAGGTGATGTCCTGCGCGGATACCGGCCCCGCCAGAAACGCGCAGGCCAGCAGGAGGGCGCGCATCACATCGCCCCCATCATCTCACGGCCCACCAGCATGCGGCGGATCTCGGACGTGCCCGCGCCGATCTCCATCAGCTTGGCATCGCGGAAGATGCGGCCCACCGGGTTGTCGCTGAGGTACCCCGCGCCGCCCATCGCCTGCACCGCCTGATGCGCCTGCACCATGGCTTGCTCCGAGGCATAGAGACAGCAGGCCGCCGCGTCCTGACGGGTCACGTCGCCCCGGTCGCAGGCTTGCGCCACGCTATAGACATAGGCCCGCGCCGAGTTCATCGCGGTGTACATATCCGCCATCTTGCCCTGCATCAGCTGGAAATCCCCGATGCGCTGGCCGAACTGCTTGCGCTCGGCCATGTAGGGCATGATCTCATCGAGACAGGCCGCCATGATGCCGAGGCCGATGCCCGCCAGCACGACGCGCTCGTAATCGAGGCCCGACATCAGCACGCGCACGCCCTTGCCCTCTTCGCCGAGGATGTTCTCGAAGGGCACTTCGCAATCCTCGAAGATCAACTCGGCGGTGTTCGAGCCGCGCATGCCGAGCTTGTCGAAATGCTTGGAGGTCGAGAACCCCTTCATCGACTTCTCGATTAAAAAGGCGGTGATGCCCTTGGAGCCGGCATCCGGGTCGGTCTTGGCATAGACCACCAGCGTCTCGGCGTCGGGGCCGTTGGTGATCCAATACTTGTTGCCGTTCAGACGGAAGTGGTCGTTCCGCTTCTCGGCATGCAGCTTCATGCTGACCACGTCGCTGCCCGCGCCCACTTCGGACATGGCCAGCGCACCGACATGCTCGCCCGAGCAGAGCTTGGGCAGGAACTGCGCCTTCTGCTCCGGGGTGCCGTTCAACTTGATCTGGTTCACGCAGAGGTTGGAATGCGCCCCGTAGGAGAGCGAGACCGAAGCCGAGGCCCGGGCGATCTCTTCCACCGCGACGGTATGGGCGACATAGCCCAGCCCCGAGCCGCCGAACTCTTCCTCGACGGTCATGCCCAGAAGGCCCAACTCACCCATTTCCTGCCAAAGCTCGGCGGGGAATTCGTTCTTGCTGTCGATCTCGGCGGCCATTGGCTTGACGCGCTCCTGCGCCCAGCGGTGCACCATCTCCCGCATGGCCGCGACGTCTTCTCCCAGATCAAACTGCATACTTGCGTTGAACACGGCTTCTCCCCCCGATTTATTGAACGCTTGTTCATTACCTACCGCCCCGCCCGCTTTGCGTCAAGCGGCGCGATGTGGAACCGCCCCGCGCCGCGGCGGGTTGGCCCTGCGACCAAGCGAACACTACAACAAAGCGAGATGCAAATGAGCGATGATCTGAAAAAAGAGTTCTGGGACCGTCTGGACGACACCCGCGCCGGGATGCTGATGACCAAGACCGCCCGCGCGATCCCAATGACCCATTACATCGACGAAGACGACCGCGCCGCCGTGCTGTGGTTCATCACGGCCAAAGGCACCGATCTGGCGCAATCCGCCGAAGGCCGTGCCGCCGCTGAATACCTGATCGCCAGCAAAGACGAATCCCTCTGGGCGCGGATCGACGGCCATGTCTCTGCCGTGACCAACCCGACTGAGTTGGACAAGATTTGGAACGCCATCGCGGGCGCATGGTTCGAGGACGGCAAGCAGGACCCGGACGTGCAATTGATCCGCTTTGACCTCACCGAAGCCGAGGTTTGGGCGACCGATGGTGGGTTCAAGTTCCTCTATGAGATCGGCAAGGCGCAGATGACCGGCCAAAAGCCCGACATGGGCACACACGGCACCATCCGTTTCTAAGCCTAGCCCCCTTGAAAAACGGCGCTGACCTCGGCCCGGATGATCCGCGCGATCAGGGCGCAATCCTCCAGCGAAAAGGTCAGCGGCACACGCATGTCGATCAACCCCGCCAGCACCGCATCGCTGGCGGGCATTCTTTCAGCCCGCGCATAGCGCCATGTGTCGTAGCGGCTGGTGAAGCCCGTAGGCTCGGCCCTGCCGAACCATTTCAACTCCACCCCGCGCGCAGCGCAGCGCGCCAACACCGCCTCGACATCCTCCGGCGACCAACCCTTCAGCAGGAATTGGATTGACGACCCGACGATGCTCTCCGCCTCGGGCCGGTCGATGACCGTGAGCCCCGGCGTGTCGCGCAGCCCCGCCTCGATCACCCGATAACGCTCATTCCAGCGGGCCACCTGTTCCGCCAGCCGCCGCAATTGCGGGCGCAGGACCGCTGCGCGCAGGTTGTCCATCCGGCCCGAGATATTGGGCGTCTCATAGCGGATCGTCTCAAAAGCATCCGGCCCCGGCGCGGCGGCGTGGCGGTCATAGAGCATGTAAGACCCCGACAGCATGATCGCCCGCGCCGCGGCCTCGGCATCATCGGTGATCAGCAGCCCGCCCTCGCCCGCGTTCACATGTTTATAGGTCTGGCAGGAAAAACACCCCAGTTTCCCCTGCGTGCCCGATGGCTTGTCGTTCCACGCCGCCCCCATCGTATGGGCGCAATCTTCGATCACCGTGATGCCGCGCGCATCGCAAAGCGCCATCAGAGCGTCCATGTCCACCAGATGGCCACGCATATGGCTGAGCAGCAGCACATCGGCCTGATCCGCCTTGGCGGCGAGGTCATCAAGGTCGATCACCAGTTGCTCCGTCACGCCGACGAAAACCGGGACCGCCCCCAGTGCGGCAATCGCCCCCGGCACCGGGGCGAGCGTGAAGGCATTGGTCAGCACCCGGTCGCCCGGTTTCACCCCCACCGCGCGCAGCGCCGTGGCCATGGCATAGCCGCCCGAGGCCACGGCGAGACAATATTTCGCCCCCGTCATCGCGGCGAATTCCTGCTCCAGCAGGGCAACCTCGGCCACCTCCCCCGGGACTGTGTTGTAGCGGTGCAACCGTCCGTGACGCATCACCGCCACTGCCGCCTCGATCGCATCTTCGGGGATCGGCTCTTGCTGCGTGAAACTGCCGGTGAACCGCTCGGCCATCAGGCGGCTTTGCCGATTAAACGTTCAATGACCTCCGGCAGGTCGGCGAAATCGTCCAACAGCGCTTCGGGCTCCAGCGCGGCCATGTCTTCGCCCGAGGGGCCGAAGGTCACCAGCACGCACGGAACCCCTGCGGCTTTGGCGGTTTTGCGGTCGGTGTCGCTGTCGCCGATCAACACGCATTGCGCCGGATCGCCCCCGGCACGGCGGGCGGTTTCGAACAGGTGTTCCGGGTCGGGTTTGCGCACGGCCAGCGTATCGGCCCCCAGCATCGCACCGAATGCGTCGCGCACGCCAAGACGGGTCAGCAGCAACTCCGCCAAAGCCTCGGGTTTGTTGGTGCAGATCGCCACGCGGTAGCCTGCGGCTTTGAGCGCGGCCACAGCCTCCATCGCGCCGGGGTACATGATGGTATGGGTGTCGATGTCGCGCCCATAGGCTTCGAGCAGCATCGGGTAATAGTGGTCGATCGTCGCCGCGTCATCGGCACGGCCCAGCTTTTGCATCCCCAAGGTCAGCATCGCCCGCCCGCCGCGCAGCGCAGTGCCCGCATCCTCGGCATGGACCAGCACATCGCCCTCGCCCATGTCACGGAAACAGGCATTGGCGGCGGCGATCAAATCGCCCGAGGTATCGGCCAAGGTGCCGTCGAGATCGAAAACCACTGTCTTCACTGGATACTCCTTGGGCGGAACCCCGCCTTGCAAAATGGCATCGTGTTGCAGTCCGCAATCTAGTTTGATGGGCCGCAACCTTGCGCCTTTGTGCGAAGCGCGTAAAGAGAATGCAAGCTGAAGGACAAAGAGATTTACATGGAAACTGCATTGATCATCCTCGCCGCGGGCAAGGGGACACGGATGAACTCGGACCTGCCAAAGGTGCTGCACCGCGTGGCCTCTGCCCCGATGCTGGAACACGCTATGGCCGCGGGCGCCATGCTCGGCCCCCGCCATACGGTCGTGGTGGCCGGGCACGGGGCCGATCAGGTCCGCGCCGCCGCCACGCTTTTTGACGAAGACGCGCAGGTCGTCGAACAGACCGAGCAGTTGGGCACGGCCCATGCGGTGGCACAGGCCCGCCCGGCGCTGGACGGGTTCGAGGGCATGGCGCTGGTGCTCTACGGTGACACGCCCTTCGTCCAGCCCGAGACCCTTGAGAAGATGCAAGAGGCGCTGGCGACACATGACGTGGTGGTTCTGGGGTTTGAGGCTGCCGATCCCGCCCGCTATGGTCGTTTGGTGATGCAGGGCGACGCCTTGGAGCGGATCGTCGAGTTCAAGGACGCCTCCGCCGAAGAGCGCGCGATTACCTTGTGCAACTCCGGCGTGGTGGCCTGTAAATCCGAACTGCTCTTCGATTTGATCGACAAGGTCGGCAACGACAACGCATCGGAAGAATACTACCTCACCGATATCATCGGCATCGCCCGCGCCGAGGGCCGCAGCGCCACGGTTGTTACCTGCGATGAGGCCGAGACCATGGGCGTCAACTCCCGCGCCGATCTGGCGAGGGCCGAGGCCGCGTTCCAATCCCGCGCCCGCGATCTACTGATGGAAGACGGCGTAACCTTGGTCGCCCCCGAAACCGTCTTCCTGTCGCGCGACACTTTCATCGGGCGCGATACGGTGGTGGAGCCGAATGTCGTCTTCGGCCCGAATGTCACCGTGGAATCCGGCAGCACCATCCGCGCCTTCTCGCATCTCGAAGGGTGCCATGTCTCACGCGGCGGGGTCGTCGGCCCCTACGCCCGGTTGCGCCCCGGCGCGGAACTGGCCGAAGACGTGCGCATCGGCAATTTCGTCGAGGTGAAGAACGCGCAGATCGCCGAAGGGGCCAAGGTCAACCACCTGAGCTACATCGGCGACGCTACCGTCGGCGCGCGCAGCAACATCGGCGCGGGCACGATCACCTGCAATTATGACGGGGTGATGAAACATCACACCACCATCGGCGCAGGGGCGTTCATCGGGTCGAACACCATGCTCGTGGCCCCGGTGACCATCGGCGAGGGCGCGATGACCGGCTCGGGCTCGGTCATCACCTCGGACGTGGAGCCAGAGGCGCTGGCCCTGTCGCGCGCCCCGCAGGTTGAGAAACCCGGCATGGCGCGCAAAATGTTCGAAATTTTGAAGGCCAAGAAGGCAAAATTGCAAAGAGGCAGCTAATTATGTGTGGAATTGTCGGGGTGCTTGGCACCCATGAAGTCGCGCCGATCTTGGTCGAAGCGCTGAAACGGCTGGAATATCGCGGCTATGACAGCGCGGGCATCGCGACCCTGAACGAAGGCAAGCTTGAGCGCCGTCGCGCCTTGGGCAAGCTGGTAAACCTCTCGGACGCGCTGGTGCATGAGCCGCTGGCGGGTAAGTCGGGCATCGGCCACACCCGCTGGGCCACCCATGGCGCGCCGAGCGTCACCAACGCCCACCCGCATCAGGCGGGACCAGTGGCCGTGGTGCATAACGGGATCATCGAAAACTTTCGTGAGTTGCGGGCCGAACTGGCCGAACATGGCGCGCAATTCGTGACCGAGACCGATACCGAGACCGTCGCCCTCCTGACCCAGCATCACATGGCGCAGGGCGCAGGCCCGGTAGAGGCCGCCAAACAGACGCTTGCCCGGCTCGAAGGCGCTTTCGCGCTGGCTTTCCTTTTTGACGGACACGACGACCTGATGATCGCGGCGCGCAAGGGCTCGCCCTTGGCCATCGGCTATGGCGAGGGTGAAATGTATGTGGGCAGTGACGCCATCGCGCTTGCCCCGCTGACCCACCAGATCGCCTACCTCGAAGAAGGGGATTGTGCAGTCATCACCCGGACCTCGGTCGAGGTCACCGACCGCAACGGGGCGCTCGCCAACCGCGCGATCAAATCCGTGCAGATCGACAATACCCGCATCGACAAGGCGGGGCACAAACACTTCATGGCCAAGGAAATCGCCGAGCAACCCGGCGTGATCGGCGCGGCCATCGGCCATTACCTCACCCCCGAAGGCGAGATCAACATCAGCGCGCAGGATATTGATTTTACGCAGTTTGACCGGATCCTCATGGTCGCTTGCGGCACGGCCTCCTACGCCTGCTTCACCGCGAAATACTGGTTTGAGCAGATCGCCCGCCTGCCGGTCGAGATCGATGTTGCCTCGGAATTCCGCTACCGTGAACCGCCGATCCCGCCCCGGACGCTCGCGGTTTTCGTCAGCCAATCGGGTGAGACCGCCGACACGCTCGCCGCTCTGCGCTATTGCGAGGGCAAAGCCGCGCGTATCCTGTCGGTCGTCAACGTGCCCGAAAGCTCCATCGCCCGCGAAAGCGATCTGGCGCTGCCGATCCACGCCGGTGTCGAAGTCGGCGTCGCCTCGACCAAGGCCTTCACCTGCCAGTTGGTCGTCCTCTTCGCGCTGGTGCTCAAAGCCGCGCGGGACCGCGATGTGATCAGCACAGAGAACTTCGCGGATCACATCTCAGCCCTGCGCGGGCTGCCCGCGACCATCAGCACCGCGCTTGAACAAAACGACGCGATGCAGGAGGCCGCGCTCAAGCTCTCCCATGCCCGCGACGTGCTGTTCCTTGGCCGGGGCCAGATGTACCCCCTCGCCCTTGAAGGCGCGCTGAAACTCAAGGAAATCAGCTACATCCACGCCGAAGCTTATGCATCGGGTGAGCTGAAACACGGCCCCATCGCGCTGGTGGATGAGCATGTGCCGGTGGTCGTCATGGCCCCGCGCGACGCGCTGTTCGACAAGACCGTCAGCAACATGCAAGAGGTCATGGCGCGCAAGGGCAAGGTGATCTTGATCTCCGATGCCAAAGGTCAGGCCGAGGCCAATGACGGGGTCTGGTTCAGCATCGAAATGCCCCCGGTGCCGGATGCGCTGGCGCCGATCCTCTATGCGGTTCCAGCGCAGTTGCTGGCCTACCACACCGCCGTGGCGAAGGGCACGGATGTGGACCAGCCGCGCAATCTGGCGAAATCGGTGACGGTGGAATGACCCCCGAAACCGCTTTGCAGGAGCTCGAAGCGCAGGCCAACCCGGCCCGCGCGGAAGAGATGCGCGCCTATCACAAGGCCGACCGGCGCTATCTCGGCCTGACCAACCCGCAAATCGCAGCGCTTGCGCAAAGCTGGCGAGCGGCACTCGATGTCGAAGGCCGTGTCGCCCTCGCCGATGGGCTTTGGCAGTCCGACATTTTCGAGGCGCGTGTGGCGGCGGCCAAATTGCTGACCCAAGCGCGGCTGCGCCCCGATGATCAGGCCGCTTGGGCGTTGATCGCAAGTTGGACGGCGGATTTCGACAGTTGGGCGATTGCCGATCATGCCAGCATGGCGGCACAGAAACGTCTGGTGGCTGACCCCACCCGCTTGGACGAGGTGGAAGACTGGGTCGCCTCGGATCACCTTTGGACCCGGCGCGCGGCACTTGTCTCCACCCTGCCTTGGACCAAGCAGAACAATCCCAAACCAGAGGAGCTTGAAGCCCGCGACCGTATCCTCGGCTGGGCCGCGACGATGGTGCCGGATCACCGCTGGTTCATCCAGAAAGCCATCGGTTGGTGGCTGCGCGATCTGTCGAAACACGACGCTGACCGCACCAGCGCCTTCATCGCCACCCATGGGGAGGCGATGAAACCTTTCGCGGTGAAAGAAGCCCTGCGCCTGCTGAAAAAGTCAGAAGGCGCAGGCTGACCCTTAGCCTTCGGTCGAGACCTCGACCGTGGTAAGGTCGGTCAGCGACGCGCCGATCAAACGCAAGGCAGGCAGCGACATGCGGCTGCCTGCGGTTGCGGGCCCCTCCAGCGGGATCAATGTCACGGCGGCGGATTTGCCCGTTGCGGGGTTGGTCACCCGCCCCGGCTGTTCGGCGTCGATCAGAGGTGTTTTCAACCACAGCCCCGGCTCCGTCGCGCTGCCCAAGCTGACCACGGTCGACCCCAAGGCGGCACCGGCGCTGGCAGGCGCGCGGGTGGCCGCTTCGCGCTCTGCGGCCGTGGTGGTATCCAGCGCCTCGGCGCTGCTGCCCGCGGTGGCGATGGGAGAGGCGGCGGGCGGCGTTGCGCTCGGAGTTGCGACCTCAGCCGTGGCATCGACCGATGCGGGTGCGGGTGCAGGCTCTGACTGGCTGGCATCCATCCCGAGGCGTTCCGTCAGGTTGCTGCAACCGGCGGTGGCGGCGGCGATGAAAAGCGGTAAGATTATACGTGTCATTCGCGCAGCCTATCCGTGCCCTGCCCCCTTATCAATCGCCCAAATGGCGCTTGCCCCGGGTTGGGCGGGGCATTACCTATGAAGCATGACAGCACCCCTCATTGACCCTTTCATGCGCGCGATCACCTATCTGCGCGTCTCCGTCACCGACCGCTGCGATTTTCGCTGCGTCTACTGCATGTCGGAGAACATGACCTTCCTGCCGAAGAAGGAATTGCTGACGCTGGAGGAGCTCGACCGCCTGTGCAGCAATTTCATCGACCTCGGCGTCGAGAAGCTGCGCATCACCGGGGGCGAGCCGCTGGTCCGGCGCGGCATCATGACCTTCTTTGACGGCATGAAACGGCACCTCGACAGTGGCAAGCTGAAAGAGCTGACGCTGACCACCAACGGCAGCCAGTTGGAGCGTTTCGCTGACGATCTCTATGCCGCCGGGGTGCGCCGGGTGAATGTCTCGCTCGACACGCTGGACGAGCAGAAATTCGCGGATATCACCCGCTGGGGCCGCCTGCCGCAGGTGCTGCGCGGGATCGACGCGGCGCAGCGCGCAGGCCTGAAGATTAAGATCAACGCCGTGGCGCTCAAGGGCTTCAACGAGCCGGAACTGCTGCATATGACCGAATGGTGCGCCGAGCGGGGCATAGATCTCACGTGGATCGAAGTCATGCCGATGGGCGACTTGGGCAATGAGGATCGTTTCGGCCAATACTGGTCGCTGCGCGACGTGCGCGCGCGTTACGCCGAGCATTACACCGTCACCGATCTGGCTGAGCGTACGGGGGGCCCTGCGCGCTATGTGCGGCTGGAGGAGACCGGGCAGAAGATCGGCTTCATCACGCCTCTGAGCCACAACTTCTGCGAAAGCTGTAACCGCGTGCGGGTCACCTGCACCGGCGAGATTTTCATGTGTCTGGGCCAAGAGGACGTGGCCGATCTGCGCAAACCTCTGCGCGACCACCCGGACACGGACCTGCCGTTGCAGGAGGCCATTCGCGCGGCCATCGACCGCAAGCCCAAAGGCCATGATTTCGACTATTCGCGGCAGCGTGTCGACGGGCAGATGCCCCGCCACATGAGCCACACGGGCGGCTGAGCCTTTGGCTGTGCCGTTTCTCTACCGGGCATGGGTCGCGGCGAGCCGTATGATCTTGCCCGTGGCCGGGCGGCGCTCCATGGCCAAACTGCGCCGCGCCGAGGTCGCAACAGAACGCGCGCGCGAAAAGCTGGGCCATGCCAGCCAACACCGCCCCGAGGGGCAGTTGATCTGGTTTCACGCAGCCTCGGTTGGGGAGAGCCTGTCGGTTCTGGCGCTGATCGACCGGATGGGGCGCGCTTTGCCGCAGGCGCATTTCCTCATCACCTCCGGCACCGCCACCTCGGCCCGTTTGGTGGGCAGCCGCCTGCCCCCGCGCACGCAGCATCAGTTCGCCCCGCTCGACGCCCCCGGCCCGCTAAAGCGTTTCCTTGACCATTGGCGGCCCGATGCGGCGCTCTTCGTGGAAAGCGAGCTTTGGCCGCAGATGCTGCGACGGACCCATGCACGGGGCACGGCGATGGCGCTGATCAACGCCCGCCTCTCGCAACGCTCTATCGAAAGCTGGCAGAAACGGCCCGCACTGGCGGGGTTCCTCTTTGGCGTGTTTGACCTGATCCTGACACAGAATGACGCGATGGCCCGGGCCATGGCCACGATCAACGCCCCGGCTGACCGGGTCACGCCGGGGATCAACCTCAAGTCCATGGCGGGCCCCTTGCCACAGGATGAGGAGACCATCGCCGAGGCGCGGGAGGCCTTGGAGGGCCGCCCTGTCTGGATCGCCTCCTCAACCCACCCGGGCGAGGAGAAAGCGGTCTTGGAGGCGCATCGCCAACTGCTGGAGCGCATCCCCGAGCTGTGCTTGATCCTTGCCCCCCGCCACCCCGAGCGGGGTGACGAGGTCGCCGGTCTCATCGCCAGCTACGGTCTGACGCATGGGCGTCGAACACGGGGCGACATGCCGCGCGAACAGGTCTATCTGGCCGACACTCTGGGCGAGTTGGGCACATGGTACGCGCTATCCGACATCGTCTTTCTGGGCGGGTCGCTGCAACCGATTGGGGGGCACAACCCCTATGAGGTCGCGCAGGCCGGGGCGATGGTGCTCTCGGGCACCCATGTCGCCAATTTTGCCGAGACCTATGCCGAGATGGAAGCCGAGGGCGCCGCGCGGCTGGTGGCGGGCACGCAGGATTTGGCGGACCGTGTGGGGGCTCTGCTGCGCAACGATATTGCCCGTGCAAGTGGTGTAGCCGCGGCCAAGGCCTATGCCGCCGGGCAGACCGACAAGCTCGACAGTATTGCCGAGCGTCTGATCACGGCCCTGCACCTGCGAGAGGACAGCGATGCCTGAGCTTTTCGTCACCAACTACAACCGTAATTTCACCGGGGTGTCGGCCACGGCGGCCAATGTGGTCCGGCAACAGGTCGACCGGCATGACTTGGCGCTGGTGGGCCAGCCCCTGCCCGGCTGCCCGGTGCCACTGACCCGCGTCGCGGCGGGGCGGATCACCCGCAAACATCCCCCCCAAGACCGCCCTTTCGCCATCTGGCATGTGCGCCGCAACACCGAAATGCGCAGCGCGCTTTGGCTGCGCGATGTGCGTGGGGCAAATATCCGGATCGTCTTTACCTCTGCCGCGCAGCGCCTGCATTCGGCCTATCCGCGTTGGCTGATCCGGCAAATGGACGCGGTGATCGCCACGACCGAACGCGCGGCGGAGTTTGTGCCCCATGTCCGCGCCGTGGTGCCGCATGGGGTAGACACCGATGTCTTCTCCCCCGCCACCAACCGGGCGAACGCTTGGGAGCAGTTGGGCTTTGGCGGCACCCATGGCATCGCCACCGTGGGGCGCATCCGGCCTGAGAAAGGCACCGACCTTTTCGTGGAGGCCATGCTGCGCCTGCTGCCCCAACGCCCCGGCGCGGTGGCGCTGGTGATTGGCCGGGCGGGCGGCAAACATGAGGCGTTTTTGACCAAGCTCAGGGCCCAGGTCGAGGCCGCAGGCCTTGCCAATCGGCTGCTTTTCATCGGCGAATACCCCGCCGCCGATCTACCGAAACTGATGCGCGCCCTGTCTCTGGTGGTGCAACTGCCGCGCTACGAGGGCTATGGCATGGTCCCGCTCGAAGCGCTGGCCTCAGGCGTGCCTTTCGTGGGCAGCGATGCGGGCTATTACGGCGCTTTTTCGAACGGGGGCCGCGTGGGCAAAGTCGTGCCACTGGGTGCGGCAGAGGCTGCGGCCCAAGCCGCGCTGTCCCTGCTCGAGCGCGAGGATCAAGCCGCCCTCTCCGAGGCCGCGCGCCACTGGGCTGAACAGCGTTTCAGCGCCCGGGCCGAGGCCGATGGGATCGAAGCCGTCTACAACGCGCTTTGGGAGCGCGGCTAGCCCCCAAAGCAAAACGCGCCCCCCAAGGGAGGCGCGCTCGCACGTCTTTCGTCGCTATCAGGCCGCCGGCATGCGCTGCTCGACGATGCCTGCCCACCAGCTACAACCCGCCGGAATGGCTTCGTCGTTGAAGTTATACTCCGGGTGGTGCACCGCCGCCGTGTCGCCGTTGCCGACGAGGATATAGGCGCCCGGGCGCTCCTCCAGCATGAAGGCGAAGTCTTCGCCGCCCATCACCAGCGGCGCTTCCTCGCATTGGCCCGAGATCGAGCGCGCCACGTCGGCGGCAAACTCGGTCTGCTCCTCGTGGTTCACCATGACCGGATAGCCGCGATGGTAGGTCACGTCGGCGCTGCCGCCGAAGGTGCCTGCGATGCCGTTGCAGATTTCGTTGATGCGCTTTTCGGCCAGTTCCCGCATCTCGGCGGACATGGTGCGCACGGTGCCTTTGATCTGCACCTTCTGCGGGATCACGTTGAAGGCTTTCGAAGAAGTCTCGAAAGCGGTGACCGACACCACGATCTGCTCCACCGGGTCGGCGTTGCGCGATGTGATGGTTTGCAGCGCGAGCACGGCTTGGGCCGACATCACGGTGGTGTCGACGGTCTCATGCGGCTTGGCAGCATGGCCGCCGCGGCCTTCGAAGGTGATGTCGAACTGATCGGTGGCGGCGAAGAAGGAGCCTGCGCGGATGCCGAAGGAGCCGGTGGGCATGCCCGGCCAGTTGTGCATCCCGTAGACTTCCTGGATGCCCCAACGCTCCATCATGCCGTCTTCGCACATTTCGCGACCACCGCCGCCGCCTTCTTCGGCGGGCTGGAAGATCACCACGACAGTGCCGTCAAAGTTGCGGGTCTCGGCGAGGTATTGCGCGGCACCGAGCAGCATGGCGGTGTGACCGTCATGGCCGCAGGCATGCATCGCGCCGTCGGTCTTGGAGGCATAGTCCAGCCCGGTCTGTTCGTGGATCGGCAGCGCGTCCATGTCGGCGCGCAACCCGATGACCTTGCCCGAGCCGGTCTCCTTACCCTTGATCACGCCAACGACACCGGTGCGGCCGATGCCCTCGACGACTTCGTCGCAGCCGAAGCTGCGCAGCTTTTCGGCCACGGTGGCCGAGGTGCGGTGGGTCTCGAACAGGATCTCGGGGTTTTCATGCAGGTCGCGGCGCCATGCGGTAATGTCGTCATGCAGCTCGGCAAATCGGTTCTTAACGGGCATTTAGGAAGTATCCTCCGGAGTTGGGTTGGGCGCTGTTTTCATGCAGTCGCATTTATCTGCGACATGCTTACGCCCTTGCCAGCCGGTCCTCAACCACCTGCGCGAACCACGAGCAGCCCGCCGGGATCGCGGCATCGTCAAAGTCATATTCCGGGTGATGGACCGTCGCCCCTTCCCCGTTGCCGATCATAATATAGGCACCCGGTCGCGCATTGAGCATATAGGAAAAATCCTCTCCGGCCATGATCGGCGGCGTGTCCCGGTCGGTGCCGGGAGTGACCTTGTCGGCGGCCTCTGCGGCAAAGCGGGTTTGATCGGCGTGGTTGCGGGTGACCGGGTAACCGCGCTGGTAGTCGATCTCGGCCCGGCATTGATGTGCCTCCGCCGTCAGGCGTGTGAGGTCGTGCAGCCGACGCTCGGCCAAATCCTGAACCTCCGGATCCAGCGTGCGCACCGTGCCGCGCAACAGCACCTTATGCGGCAATACGTTGTGGCTGTCGGTGTCGCTGCGCAGGGTGCAGACCGAAACGACGACCTGTTTCAGCGGATCGGTGTTGCGGCTGGCGATGGATTGCAGCGCGATCATCACATGCGCGGCGGCGAGGTTCGTGTCCACCGCCTCATGCGGGGCCGCGGCATGGCCGCCTTGGCCCGTCAGCGTGATGGCAAACTCGTCCGCCGCGGCCAAGAGCGCGCCCTCGCGGATCGCGAATTGCCCCGTGGGGTGGCCGGGCATGTTGTGCATGCCGTAGACCTCATCGATGCCCCAGCGGTCCATCAGCCCTTCCTGCACCATGACATTGCCGCCACCGCCGCCCTCCTCGGCGGGCTGGAAGATCAGCACCACGCGCCCGTCGAAATTGCGCGTCTCCGCGAGGTATTGCGCCGCCCCAAGCAGCATCGCCGTATGACCGTCATGGCCGCAGGCATGCATCTTGCCGGGGTGTTTCGAGGCGTGCGGCAATCCCGTCGCTTCGGTGATCGGCAGCGCGTCCATGTCCGCCCGCAGCCCGATGGTGCGGCCCGAGGTGTTGCTTTGCCCCTCGATCACCGCGACCACGCCGGTCTGGGCGATGCCAGTGGTGATGTCGGTGATGCCGAAGCTGCGCAGCTTCTCCTCGACGAAGCGCGAAGTCTCGGGCAGGTCGAACATGAGCTCCGGGTGTTGGTGAAGGTGACGGCGCCAGGCGGTGATCTCGGCATGGGTCTCGGCAAAGCGGTTCTTGATCGGCATGGAATGTCCTTTTCGAAATATGCTCAGAGCGTCGGGCCAAGGCGGATGGCACTGCCATCGCTGAAACGGTCGGCGCGGAATCTGCGCAGATCATGGCCCGGCGCGTCGCCCATGACCAGAGCCGCCAGCACCCGCCCCATGGCCGGCCCGATGCCAAAGCCGTGGCCCGACATGCCGGTGCCGATCACAAGGCCCGGGATCTGCGCGCAAGCATCCACCACCGGCACGATATCGGGCATCGTGTCGATCATGCCGGCCCATGAGGCGCGGGCGGTGATGGGCGGCAGATCGGGATAGAGCGCGGCAAAACGTTTGCGCGCCCGGCGCTGGGCGCGGTGGTCCGGCATGGGGTCGAGGATGCGCATCGCCTCGAAGGGGCTGTGCGCGTCAGCCGCCCAGTTCCGGGGCGTGCGCCACGCATCGGGAAAGCCGCGCGGGGCCGCGGCGCGCAGACGCTGACCGAAGGGGCTTTGGCGCAGTTGCGGCAGGTAGTGCCGCAGCGCGCGGAAGGCATCGGGGCCGACATAGAGATCGGGACGCCCGCCGGGCGCCAGCGTATAGCCGCCATCGGCGCGGCGGCGGAAGGCAAGACCCGCCTCGGCGGCGGCCCCGGCGTGGACCTCGGGCAGAACATTGGTGGCCAGCACGCTCTCGCGCACCGAAAGCTGCGGCAGGCTGACACCATGGGCACGCAGGAACAGCGCCGACCACGCCCCGCCCGCCAGCACGACCGAGGAACAGCGGATCGCGCCCGCCTCGCTCACCACGCCCGCCACGCGACCAGCGGCGAGGTCAAGGCGCCGCACCGCGCAATTCTCGATGATCTTCACGCCCTCGCTCGCTGCCAATGCCGCCAAGGCGGGCACGGCGACCCAAGGCTCTGCGCGCATGTCGGAGGGGGTAATGAGCGCCCCGGCATAGGTCCCGGCCAGCCCCGGGAAAGCCTTGGCAACTTCGCCCGCGTCCATCAACCGGCTGTCGACGCCGTGGGTCTTGGCATGGGGCAGCCAGTCGGCATAGCCCTGCATCTTGGCTTCGGTCCCCGCCAGATAGGTGACGCCGGTCTGCTGCAGGCCGATGTCGCGGTCGAGTTCTGGCGCAAGCTCACGCCAAAGCCGCGCGGCCTCGACCATGATCGGCAATTCGTCTGAGTCGCGCCCTTGTTGGCGGATCCAGCCCCAGTTGCGGCTGGATTGTTCCGCGGCGATGCGGCCCTTTTCCAAGAGCGTGACCTGTTTGCCTGCGCGGGCCAGAAACAAGGCGGTACAGACGCCGATCACCCCACCGCCGATGACGACGACCTCGCTCTCGCGCGGCGGGGTGCGCGGGTAGCTGGCGGGGGTGGCAAGGGTGATAGGAAAAGCGGACATGCGGACCCCGGTGGCTGACGCCGCGCGGCTGCACCGTGCGGCCGTGAAAAGGACTGCCCCGCGCGGGGCCAGCCACAGGTCTGTCAGGGATGGCTCAGCCCTGCAAGCGGGTCAGCAGACGGCGCATGAAGTCGTGACCGGCCTCGAATTGCGCCACCTCGATAAACTCATTGGGCTGATGCGCCTGCGCGATGTCACCGGGGCCGCAGATCACGGCGGAATAGCCCGCCTCCTGGAACTGCCCGGCCTCGGTGCCGTAGCTCACCTTGTGGCTGGCGTTGTCACCGGTGATCTGGCGCACGATCTGCTCGGCCTCGCCGTCCTTCTCGGGCTGCAGGGCGGGCACGTCGAAGCGGGTCGAGGTTTCGATATAGGTCTCGGGCACCACGTCCTGCATCTGCTTTTCGACCTCACGCACCTTCTTGAGGTAGGCGGTCCCCCATTTGTCTTTGTCCTCGCCCGGCACCACGCGGAAATCCATTGCGAATTTGCAGTCCTTCGCGGTTATGTTATGGGCCGTGCCGCCCTCGATCACGCCGACATGGGCGGTGGTGAAGGGCGGATCGAACATCGCCGCCGTCTCGGTCGGTTTGGCGGCCATGTTATCGCTGTTCACGTCATTGGCCCATTCGATGAGCTTCGCGCCCGCCATAATCGCATTGACCCCGGTGTGCAGCAGCGAGGAATGCACCTCGAACCCCACCAGATGGGTGTTGAAGCCGATGCCGCCCTTGTGGCCGGTCACCGCCTGCATGGTCGAAGGCTCGCCCACGATCACCGCCTTGCCCTTGGGCACTACGCCCTGCATCGCCTCGATCATCGGCGGGGCGCCGGTGCAGCCGATTTCCTCGTCGAAGCTGAGGGCGATCTGCAGCGGGCGTCTGACTTCTGCATAATGCGCCTCGACCAGCGCCCAGATCGCCAGCGCATCAAAGCCCTTCATGTCGCAGGTGCCGCGGCCGTAGTAGCGGCCGTCCTTCTCGGTCACGGTGAAAGGGTCGGTGTCCCAAGCCTGCCCGTCGACCGGCACCACATCCGTGTGCCCCGAGAGCACCACGGCCCCCTCCTCCCACGGGCCGGCATGGGCAAAGAGCGCGTGTTTCGGCTGGTCGGGATCGATGTAGCGGTGGCTCTCGATCCCGTGCGAGGCGAGGTAGTCAGCCACCCAGTCGATCAGCGGGATATTGGTGTCGCGCGACACGGTGGGAAAGCTGATGAGCTTGGTCATCAACTCGAGCGGGGTCAGGCGTTCGGTCATGGGTGTTCTTTCAATAGCCGCTGTCGGTGGTCAGCACATGGTGCCCCGGCTCCACCTCGCGGTAGACCGAAGGCTCGGGCCGGTAACTGACCGGATGGATTGGCGAGGGGATCGGCTTGAAGTTCAGGTCCTTCTCGGACTTGCGGCGGCGCGGATCGGCGATCGGCACGGCCTTCATCAGCGCCTGCGTATAGGGGTGCTGCGGGTTCTCGAAGACCCGCTGGCGCGAGCCCATCTCGACGATGCGGCCCAGATACATGACGCCGACATAGTGGCTGACGCGTTCGACCACGGCCATGTCGTGGCTGATGAACAAGAACGACAGTTCCATCTCGGCCTGAAGCTCCATCATCAGGTTCAGCACCTGCGCCTGCACAGACACGTCCAGCGCCGAGACCGCCTCGTCCGCGATGATCAGCTTGGGGTTCAGCGCGAGCGCGCGGGCGATGGCCACGCGCTGGCGCTGGCCGCCCGAAAGCTCATGCGGGAAGCGGCGCATGAAGCTGCGCGGCAGTTCCACGCGGTCGAAGAGCATCTCGATCCGCTTATTGATCTCACCGCCCTTGAGCGTGCCGAAATTGTGGATCGGCTCGGCCACCTGATCGGCCAGCTGCATCTGCGGGTTGAGCGAGGCGAAGGGGTCTTGGAAGATCATCTGCATGTCGAGCCGTGCGGTGCGCAGCGCCGATTGGTCCAGCGACATGATGTCGACGCCGTCGAGGTTCACCTCCCCCGACATCGGCTCCACCAGCCGCAGGATCGAGCGCCCTGCGGTGGATTTGCCGCAGCCCGATTCGCCGACGAGGCTGAGCGTCTGGCCCTTGTTGAGCGAAAACGACAGGTCCTCGACCGCGTGCACATTGGCCACGGTGCGGCGCAGGAAACCGCCCTGCACCGGGAAGCGCGTGGTGAGGTTCTTGACCGAGAGAAGCGTCTCTTCGCGGCCCTTGATCGGCACGATCTCCTTGTCGGGTGTGCCCAAGAGTTTCATCGGCTCGGGGTATGGCTTGCCCGTCATCTCGCCGAGCTTCGGCACGGCGGCCAGAAGCGCCTTGGTATAGGGGTGCTGCGGGTTCTCGAAGATCTCCTCGACGGTGCCTTCTTCGACCTTCTTGCCACGGAACATGACGACCACACGGTCGGCCATCTGCGCCACCACGGCCATGTCGTGGGTAATGAACATCACCGCCGTCCCGGTCTCGCGCTTAAGCCGATCCATCAGGGCGAGGATCTCGGCCTGAATGGTCACGTCGAGCGCGGTGGTGGGCTCATCGGCGATCAAGAGGCGCGGCTCACAGGCCAGCGCCATAGCGATCACCACACGCTGGCGCATGCCGCCCGAAAGTTCGTGGGGGTATTGCTTGAGGCGGCGCTCCGGCTCGGGGATGCGGACCTGTTTCATCAGTTCCAGCGCCCGGGCCTCGGCCTCTTTGCGGGTCATGTTCAGATGCAGGCGCAGCCCTTCGGTCATCTGCTTGCCGATGGTGAAGACCGGGTTCAGCGCGGTCATCGGCTCTTGGAAGATCATGCCGATCTCATTGCCGCGAATCTTGCGCATCAGATTGCCGCCGCTGGCCGCGAGATCGACCTGCCCTTCTTCACCGCGCTCAAAAAGCAGGCGACCGCCTGCAATTTCACCGCCGCCATACTCGACCAGTCGCATCAGCGACAGAGAGGACACCGATTTGCCCGATCCTGATTCTCCGACCACGCAAACCGTCTCACCGGGATTGATGTCGAAACTGACATCCTCAACACCGACCACGGGGCCATCTTTGGTTTGAAATTCGACGCGCAGGCCCTGAATTTGGGCGATTGGCGCCCCATTGGTGTGATCCAGCATCTGTTTCCCTGTTGTTTTTATTGGCGCAGATTTTGCCCGACGCTACGGCGAATGTCACGAGACTGTCAAACCTGACGCGCAGAGTTCGAGCTTTGTCATAATTGCGCCACGTCCGCCCTTGCAATTTCCGGCAAACCTGTTTCGATATAGCCCATGCGGTTTGGAAAGAGCGCTTCGATCACAGGTTGAATATTGCTTGTTTTGTTATGTTTAGCTGGCGAAGCTCATGTTCTTTCTGGGGCGACAACAACAAGGCGGGGAACATCCCGTCGACAATAAGCGGCACGCCCACGTGTCCAACATGGAGTAAGATATGAAATTGAAGACCCTATTGATGGGGGCTGTCGCATCGACGGCGCTTGCCCCTATGGCCTTTGCCGAAGCCCATGAGGGCGAGCGGGGCCGCGACGGCGAAGTCAAGATCATCTATTGGCAGGCGCCTTCGATCCTGAACCCCTATCTGTCGAGCGGCACAAAAGACGTCGAAGCCTCCTCGCTGGTTCTCGAACCGCTGGGCCGCTACGACCAGAACGGCGCGCTGGTGCCCTATCTGGCGACCGAGATTCCGACGCTGGAAAACGGCGGCGTGAGCGAAGACCTCAAGACCATCACATGGAAGCTGAAAGACGGGCTGATGTGGTCCGACGGCACCCCCGTCACCGCCAATGACGTCAAGTTCACCGCCGATTACTGCATGAACCCCGAAGGCGGCTGTGCGCAGCTGGCCAAATTCGAAGGTGTCTCCTCGGTCGACGTGGTCGATGACCAGACAGTCAAAGTTACCTTCTCCGAGCCGATGCCGAACCCCTACGGCCCCTTCATGGGCGGCCAATCCCCGATCATTCAGGCGGCACAGTTTGCCGATTGTACCGGCGCCAAAGCGCCTGAGTGCACCGAGGCCAACTTCAACCCCATTGGCACCGGCCCCTTCACCGTCACCGAGTTCCGCCCGAACGACGTGATCACCATGGCCGCGAACGAGAATTACCGCGACCCCAGCAAGCCTGCCTTCGCCACGCTGACCTTCAAAGGCGGCGGTGACGCGACAGCGGCGGGCCGAGCCGTGATGGAAACGGGTGAGTTCGACTACGCCTGGAACCTGCAGCTGGCCCCTGATGTCATCGCCAAGATGGCCGAAGGCGGCAAGGGCAAGCCCATGTCGGCTTTCGGCACGCTGGTTGAGCGTCTTGAGCTGAACATGACCGATGCCTCGCCAGACCTTCCCGAAGGTGAACGCGCCACAGCTAAACATCCGCACCCGATCCTGAGCGATGAGAAAGTGCGCCGGGCGCTCTCCATGGCGATCGACCGCGAACTGCTGGTCGAGGTCGGCTACGGCCAAGCGGGCCGCGCCACCTGCAACATGGTGCCTGCGCCTGAGCTCTACGCCTCGGACAACACCGACTGTCTGACCCAAGACATCGAAGGCGCCAAGGCGCTCTTGGACGAAGCGGGCTGGGTTGACAGCGATGGCGACGGTGTGCGCGAGAAGGATGGCGAGAAACTGTCCCTGCTCTACCAGACCTCGACCAACGCCGTGCGTCAGGACTTCCAAGCGCTGATCAAGGATTGGTGGAGCCAGATCGGTGTTGAAACCGAGTTGCGCAACATCGACTCTTCGGTCTTCTTCGGCGGTGACCCCGGTTCGACCGACACGTTCCAGCGTTTCTATGCAGACGTTGAAATGTACGCCAACAACTTCGACGGCACCGACCCGCAGAGCTACCTTGCCCAGCGGACCTGCGCCAAGTTCCCCAGCCCCGAGACACAGTGGCAGGGCGAAAACATCAACCGCTTCTGTAACGAAGAGTATGATGCGATGGTGGCCGAACTGGGCCGCACCGGCGAAATGGAAAAGCGTGGCGAACTGGCCAAGAAGCTAAACGACATGCTGACCAAAGACAGCTACTCGATCCTGCCGCTGGTGGACCGTGGCCGCGTCTCGGCTGCTTCCAACACCCTTGGTGGCGTTGTGCTGAACACATGGGACTCCGAGCTGTGGAATGCCGCCGATTGGTACCGCATGGAAGAGTGATCTAGGACGGAGGCGCGGCAGGCCCGCGCCTCCCTTCAACGACCTTCGGGGGTGTGCGTCATCCGCGCGCCCCCGTCTCGCCCCCACCCCCTCACAGACTGACCTACAAAGGCGACGCCCATGTTGACCTTCACCATCCGACGACTTCTTTTGTCGATCCCGACGCTTTTGTTTATCAGCCTGGTGATTTTCCTGCTGCTGCAACTCGCCCCCGGCGACCCGATGGCCCAAGTGCCGCTCACGGTCCCGCCCGAGGTGAAAGAGAAGATGCGCGAAGCGCTCGGCCTCGGCCAGCCGATCTATATCCAATATTGGAAATGGCTCGTGCAGGTCTTTTGGATCGAGCCGCAGGTTTTCATCGACTATCTGACCAACCACTCCGCCCTGTTCAGCTGGCTGCCCGATACGGCGCTTTCCGAAGGCAAGCTGCGCGTCATCTCGTGGCAGACCCGCTCGCCCGTGATGGACATCGTGATCCAGCGCATGCCGCAGACCCTCTGGGTCGTGGGACTGGCCTATATCGTCGGCATCGTCATCGCGATCCCCATCGGCATTTACTCGGCTTACCGGCACTATTCGGTCTTCGATCAGGCCGGGACGTTCATTACCATGATTGGCTTTTCGATCCCGCCCTTCTTTACCGGGCCGCTGCTCATCGTGATCTTCTCGGTCTCTCTCGGCTGGCTGCCGTCGATCTATGACACGACCCATGTTGTGAACGATTGGGAGAGCTTCAAGGTGCAGTTCTTCCAGATGATCATGCCGGTGATGGTGCTGGCGCTGCAAACCACGGCGCAGATCAGCCGCTACATGCGTGGTGCCATGCTCGACAACCTCAACCAAGACTACGTGCGCACCGCCCGCGCCAAGGGGCTGAAGGAAAGCGTCGTGGTCATGGTGCATGTGCTGCGCAACTCGATGATCCCAGTGGTCACCGTTATCGCGCTTGGCATGCCCGCGATCTTTGGCGGCGCCATCATCACCGAGAACGTCTTTAAGGTGAACGGCATCGGCCAACTGCTGCTGACCGCGCTACGCGCCAACGACCTGCCGATGGTGATGACCCTAACCTTCATCTTCGCGGTGCTGATCGTGCTGTTCAACCTGATCGCAGATATCCTCTACGGCCTGCTTGACCCAAGGATCCGTTATGACTGAGCAACCCATTCCCGCAAGCCCGGTCGAAGCCGACCTCGAGTTCATGAAGGCCCTGCAAGACAAGGGCCCGCAAAAACCGCCGCGCAGCCAATGGCGCGATGTTTGGGACCAGTTCCGCAAACACAAGGGCGCGCTTTTCGGCGGTGGTTTCCTGATCTTCATCACACTGGCCGTGATCTTTGGCCCCTATCTGTGGGACATCGACGCCAAGAAGCTGGACATCCGCAACAAGAACTGGCGGCCGATCTATACCCTGCTGTGGGATGGCGATGCCAAGGCGGGCTGGGCGCATCCCTTCGGCACCGACCAGTTGGGCCGCGACATCCTTGCGCAGATGCTCTTTGGCGGGCGGGTGTCGATGGCCGTGGGCTGGATGGCGATGGTGCTGGCGCTGATCATCGGCACCGCCGTCGGCGTGCTCTCGGGTTTTTTCAAACGCATGGACTTCTGGCTGATGCGGTTCACCGACCTGATCCTCAGCTTGCCGATCCTGCCTCTGGTCCTGCTCGCCGTGACGCTCTTTGGCCAACCGCTGCGGGCGCAGTTCGGGCCGGAGGGTGGCATGTTCATCCTCATCGTCTCGGTCATCAGCCTGACCTCTTGGATGCAAACCGCGCGGATCGTGCGCGGCGACATCCTCGCGCTGAAAGAGCGTGAGTTCATCCTCGCCGCGCGCTCCATCGGGACGACGCCGGGCAAGATCATCCGCCGCCACCTGCTGCCCAACGTGATCTCGCCCATCATGGTCTCGGCCACCCTTGGCCTCGCCACGGCAATCATCACCGAAAGCGCGCTGAGCTTCCTTGGCGTCGGCTTTCCCTCGGACTTCCCCACATGGGGCAAGCAACTGGCCGATGCCGTGGACCGGATGCAAGAGTTCCCCGAGCGGGTGATGCTGCCGGGCATCGCCATTTCGCTGACGGTGCTTGCGGTGAACTACCTCGGCGACGGTCTGCGCGACGCGCTGGACCCGCGCATCCGCGGACGCTGAGCAAAATAAGAACCGACCGGCCCCTGCCCCCTGAGGCGGGGGCCGATTGTTTCGCGCCCCTTGACGCAGGGTGAACAGCGTCGCCCCTTTTCCCATCAATGCGGAATTTAATTCACCCCTCTGGGGATCGGCCCTGTGCGCTTTCACTTGATTGTGACCCGCAGCCGCTCCAAATGGGAAATAATTCCGTTTTCGAGGGTTTTCGCGATGTTTGAGTCTTTCGGCTTTGAAGAGACGACAGCAAAAGAGGCGTCCGTTCTGCTGGCGGCCCTCATCGGGCTGGCGTTCGGCGTGCTGGCGCAGCGCACGCGGTTTTGCTTTCGCCGCAGCCTCGTGGGCGAAGACCGACGCCAAGCGCTTGGCATCTGGCTGACCGCACTGGCGCTGGCGGTGATCGGCACGCAGGCCGCCGTGGCCGCCGGGTGGATCAATTTTGACGCGCATCGCTTTATGACCAGTGACGTGCCGTTTCTGGCGATTGGCATCGGCGGGCTGCTCTTTGGCGCGGGCATGGTGCTGACACGCGGCTGCATCTCGCGCCTCACGGTGCTGACAGGCGGCGGCAACCTGCGCGCGGCGCTGGTGGTGCTGGTCTTTGCCGTGGTGGCCCATGCGACGCTGAAAGGCGTCTTGGCACCGCTGCGCGTAGCACTCGGCTCCGTCACCGTAAATATGGGAGAGAACGTGAGCCTCGCCGCCCTGCCCGGCGGTGCGCTGCTCTGGGCCGGTGTGATCGCCGTGGCGGCGCTGGCCTATGCGCTGCGCTCGGGCAACCGTCCGGGGCAATTGGCGATGGCGGCGCTGATCGGTCTCTTGGTCCCCGCCGCATGGGTGGGCACCGGGTTCATCCTGCTTGATGAATTCGACCCGATCGCGATGGAAAGCCTCAGCTTCACCTCCCCCTCCGCCGATACGCTGTTCTGGACCATCGCCAGCAGTTCAATCCCCGCAGGCTTTGGCACCGGGCTATTGGGCGGCGTTTTTGTCGGTGCGCTGATCGCCAGCCTTTTCGCGCGGGAGTTCCGGTGGCAGAGCTTTGACGCCCCCCGCCAGACCGGGCGCTACCTGACCGGGGCCGCCATGATGGGCGTGGGCGGCGTGTTGGCCGGGGGCTGCACCTTGGGCGCGGGGCTCTCCGGCGTGCCGACGCTTTCGGTCGCAGCCATCGAGGCCATCGTGATGATCGCTTTGGGCGGCTTGGCCATGCAGGCGCTGCTCAACCGATCTTCCGCCGCAGACGGCGCAGCGTCCACCACACGCCAAGCACAACCGGCAGAGTGACGGCGGCGGTCAGCAGCCCTTTGCTGACCCCCAGCGGCGCAGCAAGCGGGTAGAGCAGATAGCCCGCCAGCGACACCGCGTAATAGCTGATCGCCACGACCGACAGCCCCTCTACGGTGTGTTGCAGCCGCAGTTGCAGATCGGCGCGGCGGTCCATACTGGCAAGGATCGCTTGGTTCTGGGCCGAGCGTTCCACATCCACCCGCGTCCGCAAAAGATCCGCGGCCCGCAGTGCCCGCGCGGCGAGGGTCTGCAAGCGCGTCTCGGTCGATTTCACCGTGCGCATCGCGGGCGCATAGCGGCGCATCATGAACTCGCCAAAGCCCTGCCGCCCCAGAAAACGCGCCTCACGCAGGGCCGAGATACGTTCATAGACGATGGCCTCATAGGCGCCCGTGGCGGCGAAACGATAGGCGGTCTCTGCCGTCAGCGCCTCCAGTGCGACCGACACGTCCAAAAGCGCGTGCAGCGTTTCCTCAGCCGCCGTGCCCGCCCCGCTGCGCATCGCCCCCATGAGCGTCGAGAGCTGCCCGTCCAGATCGTTCAACGCCCCGGCCATGTCGCGCGCCTGCATGAACCCCAGCATCGACATCGCCTTATAGGTCTCGATCTCGCAGAGCCGCTGCACGATCCGCCCAATCCGCCGCTGGCCTGTCGTGGCATCGGTAAAAAGCGCGAGGCGCAGATGGCCTGCGGGATCAATCCGAAAGTCGCTGGCCACCACCGCCGCCCCATCCAGCACCTCCGCCACGGCGAGGCTTTCGGGCACGAACCAGTCTTGCAAATGCGCCGCGATCTCATCGTCGGCTTCCGGCTTCGGCAGCACCGCAAGCAGGGCCGAGGTGATCCGCTCCCCCTGCACCTTGGCCAGCCAATCCTCTGGGAAGGCGTCGAAATCCGTGGCCGCGAAAGGTAAGCTCCGGCCCGAGGGGGCGATAACCGTATAGGTGACGAACTCGGTATGCTGCTCCCATTTCAGGGTGAAGCGGCCCATCTCTCCGTAATAATGCGTGGCCGCCGCATCGGCACGCGGGGCGCCGTAATGGGCCAGCAGCGCGTTCAACTCGGCCTGCGGCACGGCATCGGGCGCGGGTTTCACCGCCAGAAAGGCAACCCGAGAGGGCGCAGCAAGCTGCGGAAACGGGCGGGCGTGAATTTCGCCGGTAAGGGCAAGCCGCTGCGGGTGGTCTTTGATCGGGGCCATGACGGGGTCCGCTGTTGGGTGTATCCCGTCAAGAATAGCGTCATTGCCGCCGATGAACAGTGAAAAATCACGTCTTTTCAAAGGGTTGCTGCATACCGAGGTATACCGCAAGGCCATAACGGCAAACGCCCCACCGTTTCCGGCGGGGCGCTCATGCGGTGGGCTGGGAATGTTGCAAAAATTCCCGGCCGTTTTCTTTAAAAGAAAACGTTAGTCGATCAGCGGCAGCAACTTGTCGAGGCTGGCCTTGGCATCACCGTAGAACATGCGCGTATTCTCCTTAAAGAACAGCGGGTTCTCAATGCCGGAATAGCCCGTGCCCTGCCCGCGCTTGGAGACGATGACGGTCTTCGCCTTCCAGCATTCCAGCACCGGCATCCCGGCGATGGGGCTATTGGGATCGTCCTGTGCGGCGGGGTTCACGATGTCGTTGGAGCCGATGACGATGGCGACGTCGGTCTCGGGGAAGTCTTCGTTGATCTCCTCCATCTCCATCACGATGTCATAGGGCACCTTGGCCTCGGCCAAGAGCACGTTCATATGCCCGGGCAGACGGCCCGCCACCGGGTGGATGGCGAAACGCACGTTCTTGCCCTTGGCGCGCAGCTTCTTGACCAGATCGCTGACTGCGCCCTGTGCCTGTGCCACCGCCATGCCGTAGCCGGGGATGATGATGACACTGTCGGCCTCGTTAAGCGCCTGTGCCACACCGTCGGCCTCAATCGCCACCTGCTCGCCCTCGACCTCCATCGCGGGGCCAGAGGTGCCGCCAAAGCCGCCCAGGATGACGCTGATGAACGAGCGGTTCATCGCCTTGCACATGATGTAGCTGAGGATCGCACCCGAGGAGCCGACCAGCGCGCCGACCACGATCAGAAGATCGTTGCCGAGCGAGAAGCCAATCGCCGCTGCGGCCCAGCCGGAGTAGCTGTTCAGCATGGAGACAACCACCGGCATATCCGCGCCGCCGATGCCCATGATTAGGTGATACCCGATGAACAGCGCCGCCAGCGTCATGACAAACAGCGGCAGGAAGCCCCCGGTGTTGAAGTACCAGATCAGGCACAGAAGCGAGATCAGCGCGGCACCGGCATTGAGCAGGTGACCGCCCGGCAGTTTCGTCGCGGCAGAGCTGACACGGCCTGCGAGCTTGCCATAGGCGATAACGGAGCCGGTGAAGGTCACCGCACCGATGAAGACGCCGAGAAACAGCTCAACCCGCAGGATCGCGATCTCGACGCCGTCCTTCTTGGCCAGCAGCGCGGCAAAGCCTTCGGTCGCCTTGCGTGCGGTGTCGTCCATCGCCAGCACGTTGCCCAGTTCGATATGGGCGTTGTAGCCGACGAAGACGGCGGCGAGGCCCACAAGACTGTGCATCGCCGCGACAAGCTCGGGCATCTGCGTCATCTGCACGCGGGTGGCCAGCTGGTAGCCGATGGCACCACCGGCGGCGATCAGGATGAGCGAAAGGAGCCACAGCCCCGCCCCCGGCCCGATCAGCGTGGCGATGACCGCCAGCGCCATGCCGGCGATGCCGTACCATACCGCGCGTTTCGCGCTTTCCTGCCCCGACAAACCGCCAAGCGACAGGATGAAAAGAACCGCTGCGACCACATAGGCCGCTGTCGTGAATCCGTATTCCATGATGCTCGCTCCTTCAGGATTTCTGGAACATGGCGAGCATGCGCCGTGTTACGAGGAAGCCGCCGAAAATGTTGATCCCACACATGAAGACCGACAGGGCAGCAAGTAGGATCACCAGCCAAGAGCCTGAGCCGATCTGCATCAGCGCGCCCAGAATGATGATCGAGGAGATCGCGTTGGTCACCGCCATCAGCGGCGTGTGCAGGCTGTGCGCCACGCCCCAGATGACTTGGAAACCGACGAAGACCGCCAGAACGAAGACGATGAAGTGCTGCATGAAGCTGGCGGGGGCCACGAGGCCCACACCCAGCAGCAGTGCCGCACCCACGGCCAGCAGCGTGACCTGGTTCTTGGTCTGCTGCTTGAAGGCCGCCAGTTCCTCGGCGTGCTTTTCCTCGGGCGTCTTTTCCTTCGGCTTTTCCTTCTTCGGCGCCGCCGCGATGGCCGCGACCTTGGGCGGTGGCGGCGGGAAGGTCACTTCCTTCTCGTGGGTGATGGTGGCACCGCGGATGACATCATCTTCCATGTCGTGGTTGATGACCCCGTCCTTCTCGGGCGTGAGGTCCGCCATCAGGTGACGGATGTTGGTGGCGTAAAGCGTCGAGGCCTGCGTCGCCATGCGCGAGGGGAAGTCGGTATAGCCGATGATGGTCACGCCATTCTCGGTGACGATCTTCTCGTCCATCTTGGTGAGCTTGCAGTTGCCGCCCTTCTCGGCGGCAAGGTCCACGATCACGGAGCCGGGCTTCATCGCCTGCACCATGTCCTCGGTCCAAAGCTCCGGCGCCTCGCGGTTGGGGATCAGCGCCGTGGTGATGACGATGTCCACATCCGGCGCCAACTCGCGGAACTTGGCGAGCTGTGCTTCACGGAATTCGGGAGAGGAAACAGAGGCATAGCCGCCCGAGGCGGAGCCATCCTGCTGCTCTTCCTCGAAGTCGAGATAGACGAACTCGGCGCCCATCGATTCGACCTGTTCGGCCACTTCGGGGCGCACGTCGAAGGCCAGCGTGATCGCACCGAGCGAGGTTGACGTGCCGATGGCGGCAAGGCCCGCGACGCCCGCGCCGACGACCAGCACCTTGGCCGGGGGCACCTTGCCCGCCGCGGTGATCTGACCGGTGAAGAAACGACCGAAGTTGTTGCCCGCCTCGATCACCGCGCGGTAGCCCGCGATGTTCGCCATGGACGAAAGCGCGTCCATCTTCTGTGCACGGCTGATGCGCGGGACCATGTCCATCGCCATGACGGTCGCGCCCTTCTGGGCGGCGGCCTCCATCAGCTCGGTATTGCCGGCGGGGTTGAACATGGAGATCAGCGTCTGGCCTGCGCGCAGGTGCTTTACCTCATCCTCAGAGGGCGGGCGCACCTTGGCGACCACATCGGCGGCCTCGTAAAGCGCGGCGGCGGATTGCACCACCTCGACATCCGCGGCTTCATAGGCGGCATCGTCAAAGCCCGCAGCCGCCCCGGCGCCCGTCTCGATGACGCAGCTATGCCCGAGCTTTTGCAGTTGCAGCGCGCTTTCCGGGGTCATCGCGACCCGGTTCTCGCCCTCAAATATTTCTTTTGGTGTCCCGATCTTCAAACCAAGAGTCCCCCTTTGCTGGCCCGTCGCGCCGCTCTGGCGCAACTTTGTTAGTCAGAGCGATAGCGCGCGCGCAGCAATAGTACAAGCAAACCGCGGGGTGAAACGGTGCAAAATTGCTGCACCGCGACATCGGAAGAACGGTTTGCTGTTTTCGGCGCAGAGATAGAACAGCCGTTCCACCCCGCGCCAGTAGCATGGCCCGAGGGCCATGCCGAAGTGTCAAACGACGGCTAAGTCGCGATCAAAGACCGGGGATCAGACGCGCCAAGCCGCGCTGGTCGAAGGTGGTGCCACGATCCGCGCCGAAGTTGATCTCACCGCCCAGACCGACGAAGGGCTCGGACTCGCTGATGCTGCCCACGTCCACCTTAGCAGACCCGACTTCCAAGAACAGATTGGTGGTCGGGGAAACCTCACGATCGAGCCGCATGGCAAAACGCGACAGGTCGTCTCCATCGCTGCCTAGCCGATCATAGGAGCCGCTGATGCCAAAGCCTTCGGCCAGCGCATAACGCGCCTTGATACCGCCAAGCGTGCCGTCGCCTGCATCGGTATCGACATGGGCCAGATAGCCTTCGAAGTCCCAATCCAGCATTTCATAGCCTGCTTCGAGACCCAAGATATCCGCATCTCCGCCCAAGGCTTCCTCCCGGGTGTAGAAGGCCCCGAAAGAGGTTGCTTCATCCCAGTGGTAAATGCCGTGCAGGCCCAGCAAATGGCTGTCTTCATCGACAAAGTCGAAGTCGCTGTAACCGGCGTCGAACTGCAAGCTAAGGTTGCGGTTAAAGCCAAGCTCTACCGACCCATCAATGCCAAGCCGGCTGAAATCGGTGTCGTCCGCGAATGCGGAATAGGAAAGCCCGACCGATCCGCCCGTCACTTCGACCGCCTGCGCTGTGGTTGCCCCAAAAGCGAGGGCTGCGGAAAGGGCGAGAACTGAAAATTCTATGTGTTTCATATTACTGCTCCAATGGTTCTGGCAAGGCCCTGTCATCAGGTTACCCATCCGACCAGTGCGCCAAGGCGGCGAGCGCTGCAATAGTCAGGCGTAAGGCTTCCGCAAATGTGATCGGCGGGCGGCAAGATTTGGCCTATCGCCGTGCCAGCCGCCCCGCACATAACGCCCCGTCATGACAAGCTGCCTATTGTACTGCCGCCCCCTCCGCGCCACCCTGCCCGCAAAGGGGAGGCTTTATGACGCTGAAAGACAAACACGCATTCATCACCGGCGGCGGCACAGGCATCGGGCTGGCCATCGCGCAGGACTTGGCCGCCAAGGGCGCGAAGGTCACCATCACCGGGCGGCGGCAGGAGGTGCTCGACGCCGTGTCGGGCAATGGCATCAGCGGCATGGCGATGGACGTGCGCGACGAGGCGCAGGTCACCGACACCATCGCCCGCGCGGTCGAGGCAAATGGCCCGGTGCAAATCTGCCTGGCCAATGCGGGCGTGGCCGAAGGCCGGTCACTGCATAAAACCGACCTCGATTTTTGGCGCGACATGATGGCGACCAATCTCGACGGGGCCTTTCTCACCATCCGCGAGAGCCTGAAATCCATGCGCCAGACCGATTGGGGCCGGGTCATCGCCGTTTCCTCCATGGCCGGGCTGCGCGGCCTGCCGGGGGCGGCTTGCTACTCGGCCTCGAAACACGGGATGATCGGGCTGATCCGCTCGCTCAGCGAAGATTACATGGGCCAACCCTTTACCTTCAACGCGCTCTGCCCCGGTTACGTCGATACCGAGATCATCGCGCGCAACACGCAAGCGATCTCCAAACGCGCCGGGCTGTCCGAGGAAAAGGCCCGCGATGTCATGGTCAACGCCAACCGCCACAAACGCCTGATCGCCCCCTCGGAAGTGGCCGCTGCGGCGGCATGGCTGGTCGGCGAAGGCTCCGAAAGCGTCAACGGCCAGTCGATCGAGATCGCTGGCGGGCAAATGTAGCGGCGTTAAGGTTGCTTTAACCAAGCTGGGCCAAGCTCAGGGCCATGAGAGACAGCCTTCCATCCTATGGCCCGAACAGCTATTTCTTTACCCTGCGCCTCGCGCGGCGCGATGATGATGCGCTGCTGCGGCATATCACGGCCCTACGCCAAGCGATGCGTGAGACTTTGGCGCGTAAACCGTTCCGGATCGATGCCATCGCCATCTTGCCGGATGTGCTCCATACGGTCTGGACCCTGCCGCCCGACGACACCGATTACGGCAATCGGATCGGCATGTGGAAGGGGCGGTTTTCCCGCCATCTCCCCCCGGCCCCGCATCGCAGTCTGCGGCAGATCAAACGGGGCGAGAAAGGGATTTGGCAGCGGCGATTCTGGGAGCATCGGATCCGCGACCCCGCGGATTTTGAACGGCATTGCAGCTTGGTGCACCTCAGCCCCGTGCATGCAGGCTATTGTGACCGTCCTGAGGCTTGGCCTTACAGCTCCTATCGCCGCGCCTGTTCACGTCCGGCAGCGCCTCAGGGCGCGAAAGCGGGGCCGCTAGAGGAGGACGCGGTTTTGGATGATGATGTAACGCCGCTGAACCACGCGGCCCCAGCTGTTGCGCCATTGAGCGGGCTGCACAGTTGAAAGGCGTCGAGGCAAGGCACCCGTTAGCGGCGCGATCGGGGTCGCGGGGGATCGACAGAACGACTGCGTCGCGATGCAGGCTGCCGCGCCCCGAGAAGCGCGGCGCGCGTTTATCGAGAGTGCAACGCGCGCGCCCTGCGCCCCGCCTTACTGCGCGGCGGTCATCACCGGCATGGCCGATCCATCTGCCGCCCAAGCCCGCACCGCCGCGCCGAAATGTTCGAACAGCGGGCGCGAAACGGGGTCATTGGCCGCGTTCCACTCGGGATGCCATTGCACGGCGAGGGTAAAGCCCGGCGCGTCTTTGATATAGATCGCCTCGGGCGTGCCATCATCCGCTTGGCCGTCGATCACCACGCGCGGGCCGGGTTCCTTGATCCCCTGCCCGTGCAGCGTGTTGGTCAGCACCTTGGACGCGCCCATCACACGGTGGAACACGCCGCATTCGGTAAAGCTCACGTCATGGCGCAGTTCAAATTTCTCTTCGATGGTGCCATCGGGGGGCATCCGGTGGTTCATTCGCCCCGGCAGATCGCGAATCTCAGGATAGAGCGACCCACCCATGGCGACGTTCACCTCCTGAAACCCGCGGCAGAGGCCAAGAAAGGGTTGGCCCCGCGCCACACAGGCCCGCACCAGCGCCAGCGCCACCGCGTCGCGCGCGCGGTCGAAGGCACCATGGGCCTCCGTCTCAGGCTCACCATATTCTTCGGGATGCACATTGGGGCGCCCGCCGGTCAGCAGGAAACCGTCGCAGACCTCCAGCAATTCCTCGACCGAGACAAAGCGCGGATCGCTCGGCACGATGAGCGGCAGACAGCGCGAAACCTCGGCAATCGCTTCGGTGTTCATCTGCCCGCCTGCGTGGACGGGGTATTGATCGTTCAGCAGGTAGGAATTGCCAATGATACCAACGACGGGTCGGGCCATGAGTTACCTCTTATTCACCATGGCCCGAACATAGGCGCTTCGCGCCGTGGTCTCAACCTCAGCTCTGCGCCTTCAGCTCCAACCGGCGCGCGTGCAGCACTGGTTCGGTATAGCCCGAGGGCTGTTCGCGCCCCTTCAGCACCAGATCGCAGGCCGCCTGAAAGGCCGCCCCGTCAAAGCCCGGCGCCATGGGGCGATAGCTGGGATCGTCGGCGTTTTGACGGTCAACCACGGCTGCCATTTTTTTAAGCGCGGCCTCGACTTCCTCGCGGCTGATGACGCCGTGATGCAGCCAATTCGCCAGCGCTTGGGCCGAGATGCGGCAGGTCGCGCGGTCTTCCATCAGGCCCACATCGTTGATGTCCGGCACTTTGGAGCAGCCGACCCCCTGATCAATCCAGCGGACGACATAGCCCAGAATGCCCTGCGCGTTGTTCTCGATCTCGCGGGTGATTTCCTCGGTGCTGAGGTTGCGGCCCTCCATCACCGGGATGGTCAGCAGCGCGTCAAGCGTGGCGCGTGCGCCGCCCTCTTTAATCTCCTCCTGCCGCGCCAAGACGTTAACCTTGTGGTAATGGGTGGCGTGCAGGGTAGCCGCGGTGGGCGATGGCACCCATGCGCAATTGGCCCCGGATTGGGGATGGCCGATCTTGGCCTCCAGCATCTCGGCCATACGGTCGGGCATGGCCCACATGCCCTTGCCAATCTGCGCCCGGCCCTGCAATCCGCAGGCGAGGCCGATATCGACGTTGCGATCCTCATAGGCGGCGATCCAAGCGCTGTTCTTCATCTCGCCCTTGGGCACCATCGGACCGGCTTCCATACTGGTATGGATCTCGTCCCCCGTGCGGTCGAGGAAACCGGTATTGATAAAGGCCACGCGGTGTTTCGCGGCGCGGATACATTCCATGAGGTTGGCGCTGGTGCGGCGCTCTTCGTCCATGATGCCGAGCTTTACGGTATATTGCGGCAGGCCGAGTGTCTTTTCCACATGGGTAAAAATCTCATCGGCAAAGGCCACTTCCTCGGGCCCGTGCATCTTGGGCTTCACCACATAGACGCTGCCGGTGACCGAGTTGCCGCCCGCGCGTTTGAGGTCATGAATGGCGATCAGCGTGGTCACCATGGCATCCATCAGCCCTTCGCCAATCTCGCGCCCCTCACGGTCGAGCACGGCGGGGTTGGTCATCAGATGGCCGACATTGCGCACCAGCATTAGCGAGCGGCCTTTCAACGTGATCTCACCTGAACCATCGGGCGCGGTATAGCGACGGTCCTCGGCCATGCGGCGGGTGACGGTCTGGCCGCCTTTTTCAAAGGTCTCGGCAAGGTCCCCTTTCATCAGCCCCAGCCAGTTGCCATAGGCCAGCACTTTGTCTTCGGCATCCACCGCCGCGACGCTGTCTTCGCAATCCATGATGGTGGAAAGCGCGGATTCGATGATCACATCCGCAACGCTGGCGGGGTCGTCCTTGCCAATGGCATGGTCGGGGTCGATCTTGATCTCAATATGCAACCCGTTGTTGCGCAAGAGCACCGCGTCGGGCGCCTCCGCCGCGCCTTGGTAGCCCGCAAACTGCGCCGGATCGGCCAAGCCACAGGGCGCGGCATCCTGTGCCATCACAGCTTCTAGGTGCCTGTCCACAACGCGATATCCGGCCAAATCCGCATGGCTGCCCGCCGAAAGCGGCACGGCCTCGTCCAAAAAGGCTTTTGCCTGTGCCACCACCCGCGCGCCGCGCGCGGCGTCATAGCCCTTGCCCGTCGGCAAGTCGCCCAGCGCATCGGTGCCATAGAAAGCGTCGTAGAGGCTGCCCCAGCGCGCATTGGCAGCGTTAAGCGCGAAGCGTGCGTTGGTGATCGGGACCACAAGCTGCGGCCCGGGCACCTGCGCGATTTCGGGGTCTACATTCTGCGTTTCGATCTGGAACGCCGGCCTTTCGGGCAGAAGATAGCCAATCTCGCGCAGGAAGGCGGTGTAGCTTTCCGCGTCATGGGGCTGGCCTGCGCGCGCGCGGTGCCAGTCGTCGATCTTGGCCTGAATTTCGGCCCGTTTTTCAAGAAGCGCACGGTTCTTCGGCCCGAGGTCATGCACTAGGTCCGACAGCCCCGCCCAGAAGACATCCGCGTCCACACCGGTGCCCGGCAGCGCCGATCCTTCGATGAAGTCGACCAGCGCGGGCTCTACCTGCAAACCGTTCTTGTCAATTCTACCCGTCATTCTCCGCCCTCTCCCGCGCTGGATACCTTTGTGAAAGGTCTAGCAGAAAGGCAAAGCGGCGCAAGCGCGGGCAGGCAGGCGCTAGTCGGCAACCGGCTCCGGGGTGGCGATCACCGGCTCGGCGTCCGCCGGGCCATCGACGGGCTGAACCTCACCTTCCGGCGAGGGGTCGGTGGCCTGCAACACCGCGTAGACGATCCCGGCAATCATCAAGAGCGCCCCTGCGATGATCGCGGTTTTGATACCGATCAAAGCGGGACGGTGACGTTTCTTCTGCGTTTCGGTATCGGTGTCGGGGGCGGACATGGATACACCTCATTGCTCGAAGTTGGGGCAGCTCGGCTTGCAGGCCGCCTTCTGGAGACATAACATTTCCCAGACCAATTACGTTCCCGCGACTGGAGGCCCAATGCGCGACGCCACCCCCCAAACGATCTATCTCAGTGACTACCAGCCCTTCGGCTTTCTGGTGGATGAGGTGGCCCTGACCTTTGACCTCGATCCCCATAAGACGCGGGTCAAAAGCCGCATCGCCTTTCGCCCCGACCCGGCGGCGCAGGAGGCTGACTTTTTCCTGCATGGCGAGCAACTCAAGCTTATCTCCGCGCAGATTGACGGCAAGCCGGTCACCCCGAAGGTGACGGAACGCGGTCTGACCTGCGATGTGCCCGACGGCCCCTTCATCTGGGAGGCCGAGGTTGAGATTGACCCCAAGGGCAACACCGCCCTCGAAGGGCTTTACATGTCGGGCGGCATGTATTGCACTCAATGCGAGGCCGAAGGCTTTCGCAAGATCACCTATTACCCCGACCGCCCCGATGTGATGAGCGTCTTCACCGTGACCATCAACGGTCCGCATCCCGTTCTGTTGTCCAACGGCAATCCAGTTGCGCAGGGGCAGAACCATGCCGAGTGGCATGACCCATGGCCCAAGCCTGCCTATCTTTTCGCGCTGGTGGCGGGCGATCTGGTCGCCCATTCCGACCGTTTCACCACCATGTCGGGCCGCGAGGTCGATCTGAACCTCTATGTACGCCCCGGCGACGAAGGCAAATGCGCCTTTGGGATGGAGGCGCTCAAAGCCTCGATGAAATGGGACGAAGAGGTTTATGGTCGTGAATACGACCTCGACATCTTCAACATCGTTGCGGTGGATGATTTCAACATGGGCGCGATGGAGAACAAGGGGCTGAACATCTTCAACTCCGCCGCCGTGCTCGCCTCGCCCGAGACCTCGACGGATGATAATTTCGAGCGGATCGAAGCGATCATCGCCCATGAGTATTTCCACAACTGGACGGGCAACCGCATCACCTGCCGGGATTGGTTCCAGCTTTGCCTGAAAGAAGGGCTGACCGTCTACCGCGACAGCCAGTTCACCTCCGACATGCGCTCTCCGGCGGTAAAACGCATCAGCGATGTGATCGACCTGCGCGGGCGTCAGTTCGCCGAGGATCAAGGCCCGTTGGCCCATCCGGTGCGGCCCGAAAGCTTTCAGGAGATCAACAACTTCTACACCGCCACCGTCTATGAGAAGGGCGCCGAGGTGATCGGCATGCTCAAGACCTTGGTGGGCGATGACGCCTATGCCAAGGCGCTGAACCTCTATTTTGAGCGTCACGATGGCGATGCGGCGACGATCGAAGATTGGCTGAAGGTGTTTGAAGACACCACGGGCCGCGATCTGACCCAGTTCAAGCGCTGGTATTCGCAGGCGGGCACACCGCGCCTCTCGGTGGTGGAGGCTTGGGATGCGGGTAAAGGCATCTTCACGCTGACCTTCACCCAGCACACCCCACCCAGCACCGCCACGCCCGAGCCGAAACCGCAGGTTCTGCCCATCACCGTGGGGCTGATCGGCGCGGATGGGGCCGAAGTGGCCCCCTCTCGCGTGTTGGAGATGACCGAGGCCGAACAGAGCTTTACCTTCGACGGGTTGGATGCGCGCCCCGTGGCCTCGGTGCTGCGCGGTTTCTCCGCCCCGGTGGTGCTTGCACATGACCTCTCGAAAGAAGAGCGCCTGCTGCTGCTCGCCCATGACAGCGATCCTTTCAACCGGTGGGAGGCCGGGCGCACCTTGGCGCGGCAATCCTTGCTGGCCGTGATCACCGAAGGCAGCGCGCCGGATGACGCATGGCTCGAAGCCCTGCGGGCCGTGTTGGAGGATGAAACGCTTGAGCCTGCCTACCGCGCGTTGATGCTGGGGCTGCCCAGCCACGCTGATCTGGCCAGCACCCTTCATGACGCAGGCAAAACGCCGGATCCGGCGGCGATCCATCAGGCGGTGGAGGCCACCCGGGATGCCATGGCCGAACGGTTTGCCGCACTGCTGGGTGATCTCAATGACCGCCACAGGGTCGACGCCCCCTATCAACCCAATGCGGCACAATCGGGCAAACGCGCCTTGACCAATGCAGCACTTGCCCTGCTGACCCGCGTTGAGGGACCAGCGCGCGCGCAAGCGCAGTTCGACGATGCCGACAATATGACCCAACAGCTCAGCGCCCTCGCCGCCTTGCTGCGCGCGGGCCAAGGCGACAAGGCGCTGGCTGCCTTCGAGGCGCAGTGGCGGGATGACCGTCTGGTGATGGACAAATGGTTCGGGCTGCAAGTCAGCCAAGCCGCGCCGGAAGAGGCGGCCGAAGTGGCGCGCAGGCTTACCGAGCATGCCGATTTCAATTGGAAGAACCCCAACCGCTTCCGCGCGGTCTTTGGCAGCCTTGCCATGCATCACGCCGGGTTCCACCATGAGAGCGGCAAAGGCTACGCCCTGCTGGCCGACTGGCTGATCAAGCTAGACCCGGTCAACCCGCAGACCACGGCGCGGATGTGCTCGGCCTTCCAGACATGGCGGCGCTACGACATGGCGCGGCAAGAGATGATCGAGACCCAACTCGACCGCATCCTCGCCAGCCCCGATCTTAGCCGGGACACCTCCGAGATGCTCAGCCGCATTCGCGGTGCCTGACGCGCCTGCTCAAACAGAGGGCATGGCGGCCTTCACTTACCGCCGCCATGCCCGCAGCCGAACGGCCCTGTTGCTGTTGCCCGTGATCTGGCTGGCCCTCGCGGCGGCGTGGATCTGGCTCGACGCCTCGGGCTGGATCATCGGGATGCTGGGGCTCTTTACCCTGCCCGCGCTATGGGAGGTCTTCAGCAATCCAGCGAGCGGCCTGACGCTCGACCAGCACAGCCTGTCGTGGTTCACCGGCAAACGGGATGCGAAAATCGCGCTGGCGCAGGTCGACCGGGTTCGGCTTGATACGCGGCTTGATATGTCCGTGCGCGCCACGGTCATTCTCCGCACCGGGCGCAAGATCAAACTGCCTTTCGAGGCCACCCCACCGCACCGCGCATTGGAAGCCGCGCTTCAGGCGCGCGGCATCACGACGGAACGGCATCACTTCACGCTGATCCAGTAATCTAGGGACGGCTGCGGGGTCGAGTCGCGTTCAACGGTTTGCAATAGGACTGCCGCCGGAGCCAGCGAGACATATCCGCCCGTTTGGACGCGCTGCGCATCGGCCCCCAATCGGCCCCGACGCCGCGCCGCCCGTTTCCGGCGATCACCCCATCGCGCGGCACGGTCGTCGCCATGATGCGCACGGCACAACTCAGGTTCGCGGCGCCGTTCTTGAGCGCATCACCGCTGCCGACATTGCATTTATAGCCCCGCGCGGTGCCCGGCAGGATTTGCAACAAACCGTACCAGCGGCCACCCCCGCCCACGGCCCAAGACCGATAGGTGCTTTCATGTTTGGCCAGCGCCGACATGAAGCCGACCCAAAAGGCGCGGCGTTGACTGTCGGATGCCGTGGGATAGGCCGGGCACCACTCCGCCACATCACCGGGCACCATATCCACCAAGGGCTTGCCGTGGGATTTCAGCGCCGAGATCGCCGCGCGGGTCCAAAGCGAATGCCCCCGCATATGCTGCCAGCGCGTGCGCGGCAGGTTGCCCGGACGCGCGGGCGGGCGCAGCGTTGTGGTGAAGGGCGCGGTCTCAAGTGCGGGCGGTTCGTCTTCGGCCTCGACCTCATCGGGGAAGGACAAAGACGTGGCGGCGGTCTGCACCACATTATCCACTTCCACCACCGGGGCGGGCTGTTTGGGCAATTCGGCCCAAATCATGGTGGGGCTGGCGCAGAGCAAGAGGGCGATCATGGCAGGTTTCATGACGCGCATAAGACCGCCCCAAAACGCGCTTGGCAAGCGCGGCAGCGGCGCGGGATCGGCAGATTTCCTCTGATCGGGAAACAGCGCCCGCCGCGCCGCCGGATTGTCGCGAAGGATCGCCTTCGCCTGCCCAACCGCGCTGCAGAATTTTCCCGAAAGCTCCGCACGCCGGACACGGTTCCGCCCCATTGCCCGGTCAAACCTAAATCATCGACAAACAGCAGGCAGGACCGGCCCCAGATGAAGAAACTCTCGCATATGATCCCGTCCGCCTTGCAAGGGTTCTTTGCCAAGCCCGCACCGCAAGCGCCCGAGTTCGAGCCGCTGGAAATGCCGCTCCTGCGCCGCCGTGCGCCGCGCGACGCGCTGCTGCGCATTTCCTGCCCCGACCCCACCGCCGAAGAGATGCAGCGCGACCGTCACCAGTACCGCGCGCAATGGCTGGTGCGCCAAGAACGTTGGGAGGAGATGGCAGAGCTTTTGCAGGAGGCCGACGAGAACCGCGAGATGACACCGGGTGCGATGCCGGTGGCCGAGCTGATGGCCTTTGGCGCACGGGCGGATGTGATTCTCGCCGCGGAACATGCGCTTTACGACGGAAAACCGGCCAGTGACGCGCCCCTGATGGCCGGGATCGAAGCGCTGGAACATGTGCTGGCCGACCACGCCGGGAGCGCCATGATCGCCGCCATCGTGGCGCAGGCGCATATGGACATCGGCTGGGCCTGGCGCGGCACGGGATGGGACAGCGACGTGCCCGCCCGCAACCATGCGGCCTTCGCCGCGCATTTTGAACGCGCCGAGCAAATTCTCGCGCCATTCGACAAGGACACAGCCGCCTCGCCCCTGCTCGCGGCGACGCACTGTGCCCTGCTTGGGGGAACCGGCGGTGACGCCCGCGCCGTGGCAGACCGCTACGCCCGGCTCATCGACCTGAACCCCGCAAACCCGCGCCCCATGCGGGCCATGGGCAACCACCTTCTGCCGCGGTGGCATGGCTCATATGACCAGTTGGAACTCGAGGCCCGCCGCACCGCCGCGCGGACCCAAGAGACATGGGGCGCGGGCGGCTACACTTGGGTGCAATTCGACGCGATCAGCTGCGATGCGCAGGCCTGTGCCAACCTAGATGTGCCGTTTTTCATCGAAGGGCTGCACGACATCCTCGCCCGCCGCCCCGATCCGCATACCGCCAACCTGCTGGCCGCCTATTGCGCCAGCGCCATCGGTCAGGCGGCAGAGACAGCGGATGCCGCCGGGGCCGTCCGGGCCGAGATCGCCGATTGCGCGCGTTGGATCGTGCGCGACCACATGACGGAACTGCACCCGATGCTCTGGGCCCATGCCGCGCGCGGCTTTGACAACAACCTGCGCGTCCGCTCCGCCCGGCGTTTCGCCGCCTCAGGCCGGGACGAGGCCATGCGCATCATCACCGGCCTGTTTCAACGCGAGATCGAAGCGGGCAAACGGGTTATTTTCACCGAAGGCCGCCGCCAGATTGCTGTGCCGGGCTAAGCCTGCCTCTTGAAGCGCGTGGTGCGCTCCAGTATGACCGGCCAAGTTCCAATTGACCGAAGGCGGCCGCGATGCTTGATCTGAGTTACGACACCCCGAAACCGCGCGTGATTGCCGGTGCCAAACATGACTGGGAACTGGTCATCGGGATGGAGGTCCACGCGCAGGTCGCGTCGAACGCCAAGCTCTTCTCTGGCGCGTCCACCAAATTCGGCGCCGAGCCCAACAGCAATGTCGCCTTCGTCGATGCCGCCATGCCCGGCATGCTGCCGGTGATCAACGAATATTGCGTCGAACAGGCCGTTCGCACGGGGCTTGGCCTGAAGGCCGAGATCAACCTCAAGTCCGCCTTTGACCGCAAGAACTACTTCTACCCCGACCTGCCGCAAGGCTATCAGATCAGCCAGCTCTATGAGCCGATCGTCGGCGAAGGCGAAGTGCTGGTGGAACTGGGCGACGGCACTGCGCGCTTGGTGCGGATCGAGCGCATCCACATGGAGCAGGACGCGGGCAAGTCGATCCATGACATGGACCCGAACATGTCCTTCGTCGATCTGAACCGCACCGGCGTCTGCCTGATGGAGATCGTCTCCCGCCCCGACATTCGCGGGCCCGAGGAAGCCGCCGCCTATCTCGCCAAGCTGCGCCAGATCATGCGCTACTTGGGCACCTGTAACGGCGACATGCAGTCGGGCGCGATGCGCGCGGACGTCAACGTCTCGGTCTGCCGTGTGGGCCAATACGAGAAATATCAGGAAACGCAGGATTTCTCGCATCTGGGCACCCGCTGCGAGATCAAGAACATGAACTCCATGCGCTTCATCCAGCAAGCCATCGAAGTCGAAGCCAAACGCCAGATCGCGATTGTCGAGGCCGGTGGCGAGGTCGTGCAGGAAACCCGCCTCTTCGACCCCGACAAGCAGGAGACACGCTCGATGCGCTCCAAGGAAGAAGCGCATGACTACCGCTATTTCCCCGACCCCGATCTGCTGCCGCTGGAGATCGAACAGGCATGGGTGGACGACATCAAAGCCAATCTGCCCGAACTGCCGGACGAAAAGAAATCCCGTTTCATCAATGACTTCGGCCTGTCGGACTATGACGCCTCTGTGCTGACCGCCGATCTCGACAGCGCGGGCTATTTCGAGGCCGTGGCGAAAGGCCGCGACGGCAAGATGGCCGCGAACTGGGTCATTAACGAGCTTTTCGGCCGCCTCAAGAAAGACGACAAGGGCATCACCGAAAGCCCCGTCACCCCGGCGCAATTGGGCAGCATTGTTGACCTGATCGCCTCGGATGCGATTTCCGGCAAGATCGCCAAGGAAGTCTTTGAAATCGCCTATACAACCGGGCGCGAGCCGGAAGAGATCGTGGAGACCGAGGGCCTCAAGCAGGTGACCGACACCGGCGCCATTGAAACGGCGGTGGATGAGATCATCGCCGCCAACCCCGCGCAGGTCGAGAAGGCTCAGCAGAACCCGAAGCTGGCGGGCTGGTTCGTCGGTCAGGTGATGAAGGCCACGGGCGGCAAGGCCAACCCCAAGGCCGTCAACGAAATCGTGTCGCGCAAGCTCGCCCAGCAATGAGCGACACCCCGGCCCCCTTCCGTTCGGGCGAGATGACGGTTCTCCCCGAATGGATCGATTTCAATGGCCATTTGAACATGGCCTATTACAACGTCCTGTTCGATCAGGGCGTTGACCAAGCCTATGGCGAAATCGGTCTGGGGCCGGAGTATCAACGCACGGGTTGCACCACCTATGTGGCTGAATTCCACGTCTGCTACCTGCGCGAACTGCATGAGGGTGACCGCGTCTATACCACCTTCCAATTGCTCGACCATGACGAGAAGCGGTTTCACAGCTTTCAAGAGCTGTGGCACGTCGACGGTTGGCTCGCCGCCACCGCCGAGGGGCTGACCCTGCATGTGGACCAGTCCGGCCCGCGCGTGGCGCCCATGCCGGAGGATATCCTGACCCGTCTTGACGCGATGCGCCGCAGCCATGCCAATCTGCCCAAACCAGCACAGGCCGGTCGCAGCATCGGCATCCGCCGCAAATCCGCCTGAAACTCACCTGACGCAGCTTATGTCGCCAACCCAGCCGAGGCCCCTATGCGCTACGAATACAAGATCCTTCCCGCCCCCAGCAAAGGGCAGAAAGCCAAAGGTCTGAAGGCCCCCGAAGCGCGTTTCGCCAAAACCTTGGAAGAATGCCTGAACGAACAGGCCGCCGAGGGCTGGGAATACCAGCGGGCCGAGACTTTGCCTTCGCAAGAGCGTTCGGGCCTGACCTCGACCACCACGGAATGGCGCAATGTGCTGGTGTTCCGCCGCTTGGCGACTGCTGCGGGTCCGCAGGAGGATGGCGATCTGCTGCCGCCCGCCACTGCTGCCGCAACGCCCGCCTTGGCCGCCACGATCGAAGGCGAAGACACCGCGCTTCAGGCCGATGCGCCCGCCTCCATCACGCCCGAGGATGACGCGCCCGCGAAAGAGGAACCCGCCAAAGCGGCGACGCCGCCTGCGTTTCTGTCCGGCCCCTCAACGGATGAAGCTTCGCCGCAGCGCAGCGACGAAGACGACGATAAAACAAAGCCCTGAACGCGGCGCTTATTCGTCCAGATCAAGCGCCAGCGCGTGAATGCGCCCCATCAGGTCCGGCCCCAAAGCGCTGTGCACCGCCCGGTGCCGCGCCAGCCGGTTCTGGCCCTTGAAACGCTCTGACCGGATGCGCACGTTAAAGTGGCTTTCGCCCCCCTCCTGAAATCCGGCATGACCGCGATGGCTTTCGCTGTCATCCACCACCTCCAGTTCACGCGGCGCAAAAGCGGCTTCCAGCCGATCCGAAATCTCTTGTGTTGTGGACATGTTTTTACCCCCGGCCCCCTTCAATCCTGCGACGCAGGGTATATGGTGACCGGCCTGAGTCGGAAAGGTCTATCCACATGCCAAAACCTGATCCCTTCGGATTCGACATGTCCGTGTCGTCCTCCAAAAAGAAAAACCCCCGCGGCCGCCGCGGCATGTCCGGTGCGTCGGAAACCTCGACCCGGATTTGCGACCACGAAGGCTGCGACGAGCCGGGCAAGTTCCGCGCGCCCAAAGCGCCCGATGTGCTGGATGACTACTTCTGGTTCTGCCAGAAACACGTGCGCGAATATAACGCGAAGTGGAGCTTCTTTGACGGCACCACCGAGGCCGAGATGAACGCGCAGATGTCCAAGGACAAGGTCTGGGAGCGCACCACCAAACCACTGGGCGACCCCGAGCAGCGCGCATGGGCGCGTCTTGGCATCGAAGATCCGCATCAGGTCTTGGGCAAGAACGCGACCCAAAACCCCGGCAAGGGCCAGCAAGCCGGCCGCCGCCTGCCGCCCACCGAACGCCGCGCGATCGAGATTCTCGAAGCCAAAGACACTTGGACAAAGCCCGAGGTCCGCAAAGCCTACAAAGCGCTGATCAAGGTGCTGCACCCCGATATGAACGGCGGTGACCGCAGTCAGGAAGAGCAGTTGCAACTGGTCGTCTGGGCATGGGACCAGATCAAGGGCAGCCGCAACTTCAAGGACTGATCCCGCGACCGGACCAGCGGCCGGTTGCGGATAATGCCAGTTGCCCCCTTCCCCTTGCGGATATGCACGATATGTTGCACCAGATACGCGCGCGGCCCCGACCGCGCGCCTAAGGAAAAGGATGACGAGCGATGGCCGACGGTGCACTGGAACATGACATGAAACCCACCGAAGAGGTCTCGGTGCGCGATGTCTTTGGCATCGACACCGATATGGTCGTCAAGGGTTTCCCGCAGCGCACCAGCCGCGTGCCAGATATCGACAGCACCTATAAGTTCGACCCCGACACCACGCTGGCGATCCTCGCAGGCTTTAGCCACAACCGCCGCGTCATGATCCAAGGCTACCACGGCACGGGCAAATCGACCCATATCGAACAGGTCGCCGCCCTGCTGAACTGGCCCACCGTGCGCGTCAACCTCGACAGCCACATCAGCCGGATCGACCTCATCGGCAAAGACGCGATCAAACTGCGCGACGGCAAACAGGTCACCGAATTCCACGAGGGCATCCTGCCTTGGGCCCTGCGCAACCCGACCGCGATTGTCTTTGATGAATACGACGCGGGCCGCGCCGATGTGATGTTCGTAATCCAGCGCGTGCTGGAGCATGACGGCAAGCTCACGCTGATGGATCAGAACGAGATCATCACCCCGCACCCCTATTTCCGCCTCTTCGCCACGGCCAACACCGTGGGCTTGGGCGACACCACCGGGCTTTACCACGGCACACAGCAGATCAACCAAGCGCAGATGGACCGTTGGAGCCTTGTCGCCACGTTGAACTACCTCAGCATCGACGCCGAGACCGCCATCGTGCTGGCCAAGAACCCACATTACAACACCGAGAAGGGCCGCAAGACCCTCAAGCAGATGGTCACCGTGGCCGACCTCACCCGCACCGCCTTCATGAACGGCGAGCTGTCGACCGTGATGAGCCCGCGCACCGTGATCGCTTGGGCGCAGAACGCCGAGATCTTCCGCAATGTGGGCTATGCCTTCCGGCTGTCCTTCCTCAACAAATGCGATGAGCTGGAGCGTCAGACCGTGGCGGAGTTCTACCAGCGTTTGTTCGACGAGGAACTGCCCGAAAGCGCGGCCAGCCTGAGCTTGGGCTAAGCCGCCCCGGCGGGTTCGCCCGCCGCCCTGCAGGACGCGTTTCGGCACGCAAAGGCGCCCTGCCCTTCCCAGACGCGCGCCTGCCTGACAGACAAGGGGACCGGCATGAGTAAACAAAGCGACAACCCCGCTGACGCGTTCAAAAAGGCGCTGGCCGAGGCGACCAAGGTCATGGCCGATGACGCCGAGCTGACGGTCAGCTACTCGGTCGACCCTTCGGGGCTTTCGGGCGATGCGATGCGCCTGCCGCAAGTGAGCCGCCGGATGACCCGCGAAGAGGTGCTGCTGGCGCGCGGCACAGCCGATGCGCTGGCGCTGAACCGCCGCTACCATGATGCCGCGACCCACGCCCGCTATGCTCCCCAAGGCGACATGGCGCGCGAGCTTTACGAGGCGATGGAGACCGCGCGCTGTGAGGCGATGGGCGCGCGCGACATGCCCGGCACGGCTGGCAACATCGACGTCAAGATCAAGCATGAAGCCCTGCGCCGCGGCTACGATCAGGCCAAACAGGCCAGCGACGTGCCGCTCTCGGTCGCGGCGGGCTATATGGTGCGGCATCTGGCCACCGGGCGGGATCTGCCCGCAGGGGCCGAGAACGCCATGGAACTCTGGCGCGGCTTTATCGAAGATCAGGCGGGCGGCACGCTCGAAGGGATCGACGGCAGCCTTGCCGATCAGGCGGATTTCGCGCGGCTGGCCCGCAAGATGATCTCGGACCTCGGCTATGGCGATCAGTTGGGCGACGATCCCGACAGCCAAGACGAGGATCAAGAGGATCAGGCCGAAGAGGGCACCGAAGAGGAGCAGGATCCCGACAGCACCGGCCAAGACGATCAGGACGAGGAAGAGGCCGAAGGCACCCCCGAGAACAGCCAAGAGCAGCAGCACGACGAAAGTCAGGCGCAGGTCTCGATGGATGACGAGGCCGATCAGGAGCTGGGCGACGAGGCGGAGATGCCCGAGGGCGACGCGCCCATGGACCCGCCGCCGCCGCCGCCCGTCTCGGACGCCGACCCGGAATACCGTGTCTATCAGGGCGAGCATGACGAGGTGATCGGGGCCGAGGAACTGGCCGAGCCAATCGAATTGGAACGCCTGCGCGCTTATTTGGATCAGCAGCTAGAGCCGCTGAAAGGCGCTGTGGGCCGTCTGGCGAATAAGTTGCAACGCCGCTTGCAAGCGCAGCAAAACCGCTCGTGGGAATTCGACCTTGAAGAGGGCACGTTGGACGCGGGCCGTCTGGCGCGGGTGGTGGCCAACCCCACGACGCCGCTTAGCTTCAAAATCGAAAAGGACACCGAGTTCCGTGACACCGTGGTGACGCTGCTCTTGGACAACTCCGGCTCGATGCGAGGCCGCCCGATTTCCATCGCTGCGATCTGCGCCGACGTGCTCGCCCGCACGCTGGAGCGCTGCAACGTCAAGGTCGAGATCCTCGGCTTTACCACCCGCGCCTGGAAGGGCGGACAGGCGCGCGAGGCGTGGCTTAACGATGGCCGCCCCGCGCAGCCCGGTCGGCTGAACGATCTGCGCCACATCATCTACAAAAGCGCCGACGCCCCGTGGCGCCGGACGCGCGACCACTTGGGTCTGATGATGAAAGAGGGTCTGCTGAAAGAGAACATTGACGGTGAGGCGCTGGAATGGGCGCACCGGCGGATGCTGGCGCGGCATGAGGCGCGCAAGATCCTCATGGTAATTTCCGACGGCGCGCCGGTGGATGACAGCACCCTGTCGGTAAACCCAGCCAACTATCTGGAAAAACACCTGCGCGACGTGATCGCCATGGTCGAAAAACGCCGCGCGGTCGAGCTTTTGGCGATCGGGATTGGCCATGATGTCACGCGTTATTACGACCGCGCCGTCACGATCACGGATGTGGATCAGCTTGCCGGGGCGATGACAGAACAGCTTGCAGCGCTCTTTGACAGCGATCCGCGGAAACGGGCGCGTGTCATGGGCATGCGCCGCGTGGGCTGAACCGTCGGATCGGTATTTGAAAAAGGATGAAGGAGGGGCCGCGTGTTCCAGAGTTTCGAGGTCACCGCGCGTCCGGAACAGGGTCCCCCGCGTTTGGCGGCGCTGCGGGCGGAGTTGCAGGCGGCGGGCTTGGAAGGGTTTCTCGTGCCCCGCGCCGATACGCATCAGGGTGAGTATGTTGCCCCGCGGGATGATCGGCTGGCTTGGCTGACGGGGTTCACCGGCTCTGCCGGGTTCTGTGCGGCGCTGCGCGATGTGGCGGGGGTTTTCATCGACGGGCGCTATCGGACGCAGGTCAAAGCGCAGGTGGCGGATGTCTTTACCCCGGTGCCTTGGCCCGAGGTGTCTTTGGCCGATTGGTTGAAGGATCAATTGCCCGAGGGCGGTGTGGTTGGTTTCGATCCGATGTTGCATACGCCCGCGCAGATGGATCTTTTGTTCGAGGCCTTGGCGGGGTCTGGCATCGAGATGCGGTGCGTCTCGAATATGGTCGACCGTATTTGGGAAGACCAACCCGATGCCCCGATGGGCCAGGTGGCGGCGCATCCTGAGCGTTTTGCAGGGGAAAGCCATGAGGCCAAGCGCCGGCGTTTGACCGCGGATTTGCGCGCGGCGGGGCAGAAGGCGGCATTGATCACCCTGCCCGACAGCCACAACTGGTTGCTGAACATTCGCGGGCAAGACATTCCGCGCAACCCGGTGGCGCATGGTTTTGCCGTGTTGCATGACGATGCGCGGGTCGATCTGTTCATGGCCGCTGAGAAACTGGTAGATGTGGAAGAGCATCTGGGGCCAGCGGTGGTGCAGCGGGATCCTGAGGGGCTGCCCGATTACCTGCGCGCGCTCGAGGGGCCGGTGCGGCTTGATCGGCAGTCGGCCCCGCTGTTGTTCGCGGATTTGCTGGGGGATCGGGCGCAGGCCGGTGAAGACCCCTGTGCTTTACCCAAAGCCTGCAAGAATGACGCCGAGATTGCCGGGGCGGCTGAGGCGCATTTGCGCGATGGTGCCGCGATGGTCGAGCTGCTCGCCTGGCTGGATGCGCAGGCGCACGGCACGGTCACCGAGACGCAGGTGGTGGAGCAGTTGGAAGGCCTGCGCCGCCGGGACCCTGCGCTGCGCGACATCAGTTTCGAGACGATCTCGGGCACCGGGGCGAATGGGGCGATCATCCATTACCGGGTGAATGAAGAGACCGATACCGTTTTGCAGGAGGGGCATCTTTTGGTGCTCGACAGCGGCGGTCAATATCTGGACGGCACCACCGATATTACCCGCACCATCGCCATCGGCAGCCCCGATCAAGAGGCGCGCGCGGCCTTCACGCGGGTGCTTTCAGGGATGATCGCCATGAGCCGTCTGCGCTGGCCGCGTGGGCTTGCGGGGCGAGATATCGAGATGCTGGGCCGTTTGCCGCTTTGGATGGCGGGGCAGGATTTCGATCACGGTTTGGGCCATGGGGTGGGCGCCTATCTCTCGGTCCATGAGGGGCCGCAGCGGCTGAGCCGGATGAGCCATGTGCCGTTGCAACCGGGTATGATCCTTAGCAATGAGCCGGGCTATTACCGCGAGGGGGCCTTTGGCATTCGGATCGAGAACCTGTTGGTGGTGCAAGAGGCCCCCGCCCTGCCCGGCGGTGATGCGCATCGCAAGATGCTTGATTGGCGCACGCTGACGCTGGTGCCGATTGATCGGCGTTTGATTGATGTGGCGGCGCTCAGCCCTGAGGCGCGGGACTGGCTAAACGCCTATCACCGCGACGTGGCGGAAAAGATCGGGCCGCGGGTATCACCTGTTACAAAACTGTGGTTGGATGCGGCAACGGCGCCCCTGTGAGCGTCCGATTTAAGTAAAGGGGGGTACGGCATGGCCGACCATATCAAGATTACTCCGGCTGAGGGCACATGGGTTGTTCGCGCTGGCGGGGCCGTATTGGGCGAGTCCACGGGCGCGCTGGAACTGCGCGAGGGGGACTATCCGCCGGTGATCTATTTCCCGCGTGGCGACATCGCCATGGCGTTCCTCGATGGCACTGACAAGACCAGCCATTGCCCGCATAAGGGCGATGCGACCTATTTCTCGGTGGTGACCAAGAGCCGGACCTTGCAAGACGCCGTCTGGTCTTATGAAAACCCGAAAGCCGATGTGGCCGAGATCAAGGGCTATCTGGCCTTCACGCCGATGGAAGAAATCGCCATCGAACGGATCTGAGCGCGGCTCAGGAATGCTCCTCTGCCGCCGTAGCGGCGAGGGCGCGGTTATAGGCTTTCAGCGCATCGACATGGAACAGCGCGCCCAGCAATTCGGGCGGCGCATCCGCGCTGAGGGTGACCACCGGGATGAAATTGGAATGGGTCTGATCGAACAGCGGCAAAGCGGCCTCTAGCGTAGCGCTGCCGTCGATATAGGTACCCTTGTCGATCAAATCCCAACAGGCGTCTTCCGAGGCCGCGTCTTCATCATCGGGGCGGCGCATGATGCGGCCCACCATGAACATCGAGAGCAGATAGGCCTGCGGACCTGCGGCCAGATGGATGCCGCGCCGCTCCATCTGGGTGAGGAAGAAGGACCGGTCGACCAGACGGGAGGCCAGTGCGGTCGACATGCTGACGGCGACCATCACCGCCAGACCAGTCTGCCAGTCGCCCGTCATCTCAAATACGATGAGTGTGGTCGAAATCGGCGCGCCCAGCACGGCGGCGGCCACCGCGCCCATCCCCGCCAGAGCATAGAGCGAGGAAGAGCCCGAAATCTCGGGGAAGACACCGGTGGCGATGATCCCGAAGCCAAGCCCGGTCAAAGCGCCCAGCATCAGCGAGGGCGAGAACACCCCGCCGCCCATCCGCCCGCCAAGCGTGATCGCCACGGCGGCGACCTTGAGCACGGCAAAGATGATCGCCTCATGCAGCACCAGTTCGCCGACCAGCGCGCGGGAGGTCGTCTCATAGCCCACGCCGATGATATGGGGAAACCAGAGCGCGATGACCCCAAGGATCGCCCCCGCCACCGCCGGGCGCAGCCAGCGGGCAAGACCGGTGCGCGCTTGCAAGTAGTTGCCGAAATCCTCGGCCCAGAAGATCGCGCGCATCAGCACGACCGACACCAGACCGCAGGTCAGCCCCAAAAGCAGGAAGGCGGGCAGTTCGACGTAGAATTGCACGTCGCCAAGGCCGGGCAGCACGAATTCCGTGAGCCCGCCGAACTCCAGCCGGTTGATCACCGTGCCTGCGGCGGAGGCGATGACGATGGGGGCGAAGGCGTGGACTGCAAAGTGGCGCAGCACCACTTCGAGGGCGAAGAGCGCGCCAGCGATGGGCGCGTTGAAGCTGGCCGAGACCGCCGCCGCCACGGCGCAGCCCAAGAGATCCCGCCCGGTGATCCCATCGGCCTTGATGAAGCGGCTGACCTTGGTCGAGATCACGGCGGCCAGATGCACCACCGGCCCTTCGCGGCCCGAGGAGCCGCCTGTCGACAGGGTGATGAGCGAGGCCAGCGCCGAGGCCACCCCGGCGCGCGTCTCAACCCGACCGTCGTGCATGGCGGCGCCGAGGATCACATCGCCCACGCTGCGCGCGCGCCCGTCGCGGGTGAAACGGTGCAAGATCAACCCCACAAGCAACCCGCCTAAGGTCGGGATCAGCACCACCCAATACCACGGCAGCCCGGCAAGAAAACTGTGCAGGAATTGCACATCGTCGGTGCCGTAAAGCGTGGCCTGCAACCAGTTGATCCCCTTGCGAAAGAACAGGGCGGCAAAGCCCGCGGCGATGCCCACCAGCAGCGCGATGAACCAGAATGTGACCTTCCCCGGCCCCCGGGTGCGCAGCACCGTCCAGCCCTGTTTGCAGCCGCCAAGCGCCTGCTGAAGTTGTTGGGAAAAGAATGCGTTATCTTGCGGAGGCATGGGACTTTAACCAGTTAGGCTCTTCCTGTCTAAGACAAGCTGACCTTAGGTAAAACCGTCATTTATGACGTCGTCGCGCCCTGTTGCCCGTTCAGCAGCACCTCAGCCGCCGCGCGGGCCGCATCGGTGATGGTATCGCCCGCGAGCATCCGTGCAACTTCGTCCACCCGCTCTTCGGGGCCGAGGGGTGTGACGGTCGAGGTGGTCATGCCTTTGGACACCGATTTCGCCACACGCCAGTGATGCGCGCCAAGGGCTGCGACCTGCGGCGAATGGGTGACGACCAAGACCTGCCCCTCGGCGGCCAGCGCCTTCAGGCGGCGGCCCACGGCGTCGGCGGTCGCGCCCCCTACCCCGCGGTCGATCTCGTCAAAGATCAGGGTGAGACCGGATTGGGTCTGGGTCAGGCAAACCTTCAGCGCCAAGAGGAACCGGCTCAACTCCCCGCCCGAGGCGATCTTGCCCAAGGGCCCGGCAGGCGCGCCGGGGTTTGTGGCGACGGTGAAAGAGACCGCATCGCGCCCCTCGGGGCCTGCGGGTTCTTCGGTCAATTGCGTCTGGAACACTGCGCGTTCCATCTTGAGCGGGGCAAGCTCTGCCGCCACGGATTTGTCGAGCTTGGCCGCGGCCTTGCGGCGCTTGTCGGTCAGCGCGGTGGCACGTTCGTCATAAAGCGCCTGCGCGTCGCGGACGGCTTTCTCCAGCCCCTCCTGCGCCGCTTCGCCCGCATCGAGCGCATCGAGCTTGGCACGCAGCGTGTCGGCGAAACCGGCCAGTTCATCGGGCTGCACGTCATGTTTGCGTGCAAGGCCGCGGATCGCAAAGAGCCGCTCTTCGCAGGCTTCCAACTCATAGGGGTCGAACGACATGCCGTCGATCGCATCGGCCACGCCCGACATCGCCTCGTCCAGTTCTACCATGGCCCGGTTGAGCGCGGCGAGCGGGCCCTCCAGCGCGCCTTCGGCCTTGTCGGCCACCCCATCGAGCCAGCGCAGCGCGTCGCCCATGGCGGTCTCTGCGCCGCCTTGACCCATCAATTCGTAAGCGTTGACCACATCGCGGCGGATTTTCTCGGCCCCCTGCATCTGGCGGCGGCGGGTGTCGAGGGTGGCCTCCTCTCCCGCTTCGGGGTCGAGCTTGTCCAACTCGGCCACCGCGTGACGCAGAAATTCTTCCTCGGCGGCGATGGCTTCGCGTTCGGCAGCGGCGGCGGCAGCGGCTCTGCGGGCGGCCCCGAGCGCGCTCCACGCCTCGCGAACCTTGGCAATCGCAGCGGCATTTCCGGCGTAGTCGTCGAGGATGGCACGGTGGCCGCGTGGGTTCAGCAGGCCGCGATCGTCATGTTGGCCGTGCAGTTCCACCAATGTTTCGGACAGGCGGCGCAGCACCTCACCCGAACAGCGGCGGTCGTTGACCCAAGCGGTCTTACGCCCGTCGGAAGTGTTAATCCGCCGCAGGATCAATTCGTCTCCGGCAGGCAATCCCGCCTCTTCCAGCACCGCATGGGCCGGGTGGCCCGGCGGCAGATCGAACCACGCGCTCACCTCACCCTGTTCTGCCCCTTGGCGCACCAGATCGGCACGCCCGCGCCAGCCCAGAACGAAGCCGAGCGAATCCAATAGGATCGACTTGCCCGCGCCCGTCTCACCGGTCAGCACGTTCAGCCCCGGCTGGAAGCCAAGCTCCAGCCGGTCGATGATCAGCATGTCTGAAATATCAAGTCCGCGCAGCATCTAGAACCGTCGGGTGGGCGATCCCACCCCCCTTAAAGCCACTCGCCCTTGATGGTCTGGCGATAGGCTGCACCCAGCCAATTGTCTTTGTAGAAGGCAGGCTCAAGGCCGCGCCCGGTCAGCAGTTTGTAGCTGTCCTCATACCACTCGGAGCCCCGGTAGTTGTGGCCAAGGATGGCCCCCGCCGTCTGCGCCTCATGGTTCAGGCCCAGTGACAGATAGGATTCCACGAGACGGTGCAGCGCTTCGGCGGTGTGGGTCGTGGTCTGGAAATCCTCGACCACGACGCGGAAGCGATTGATCGCGGCGGTATAGTGATCGCGGCGCAGATAGTAGCGGCCGATCTCCATCTCCTTGCCCGCCAGATGGTCGAAGGCGAGGTCGAATTTCAGGATCGCGGAGCGGGCATATTCGCTGTCCGGGTAGCCTTCGATCACGGCGCGCAGGGATTGCAGCGCTTGGAAGGTCAGCCCTTGGTCGCGGCCCACTTCGTCGATCTGATCGTAATAGCTCAGCGCCAAGAGGTACTGCGCATAGGCGGCGTCGTCATCGGCGGGATAGAAATCGATGAAGCGCTGCGCGGCGGAGCGGCTGTTGGGATAGTCCTGATCCTTGTGATAGGCGAAAGCCTGCATGATCAGGGCGCGTTTGGCCCATTCGGAATATGGATAGAGACGCTCGATTTCGGCGAAATAGAATGCCGCTTCGCCGGGGTTGTTGTTGGTCAGCTCATATTCGCCGCGCTCGAAAATCTGCTCAGCCGAATAGGTTTCAAGCGGGATTTCCTGCGGGTTGAAGAAGTTCCCGTCAGAGCGTCCGTCACCACCGCCGCAGGCTGCCAATGTCGCGACCAGAAGCACCGCACTGATCGTCCGCTTGCGCGATCCCGCTACCGTCATGCCCGCACCCCTTGCATCGTCCAACCCATGGTCTTTGACCCTCTTGCGCATGTGACTAGCACAATAAACTGCGTTGCAAAACGCCCATTCCGCCCCCGTCCGCAGGCGGCTGCGCGGTGGCGCATCGCTGGGTCAGGCTTGTCACTTCGGCTTAGTGAATACAAGGCATTGGCAGGGCGTTCAATGGCACTTCGCCGCCTAAGCGCCCTGCGCTTTGCGGTGCTCCTCCCCTGTCCCGTGATCAGGCGACCTGCGGGATTTCGTCCCAGATCAGGCCGGAGCCGGGCAGCCGCGCCGTTTGCGCCGCATCGCAGGCCACCAGACGCACGGCGTCCGGCGTGGCAAAGAGCGCGCGCAGCAGCGTGTTGGTCAGCGAATGGCCCGCGCGTTTGCCGTCGTAATGGCCCAAAAGCGGTGCCCCAGCCAGCGCCAGATCGCCGAGCGCATCGAGCATCTTGTGCCGCACAGGCTCATCCGCGTGGCGCAGGCCGCCGGGGCTGACGACGGCATCGCCGTCAAAAACCACCGCGTTCTCACCCGCTTCGCCACCAAGCGCCAGACCATTGGCCTGCATGGCCTCGACATCCGCCTGACGGCAGAAGGTGCGGCTGTCGCAGAGTTCGCGCGCGAAAGAGCCATTGTTCATCACCAGCGACTTGCGCTGCTGGCCGATGGCGGCATCGGCAAAGTCGATTTCAAAGTCGATGCGCAGCGTATCGGCGGGCGAGATCGTCGCGACCGCGTCGCCATCCTGCACGGTAACGGTTTTCAGCACTTCGAAGGCCATCACGGGGGCTGCAAGCTGGCGCAGACCGCGCTGCATGATGCCGCGCACGAAAGGCACGGAGGAACCATCGAGGATCGGCACTTCGGGGCCGTCGATCTCAATCAAAAGGTTGTGGATGCCGCAGCCCGCCACGGCGGCCATCAGATGCTCGACGGTCGAGATCGACAGGCCGGTGGGGTTTTCCAGCTTGGTGCAGAGCGGCGAGCGGTTCACCGCGTCCCAGCGGGCGGGGATCAGACGGTCACCGACCGCCACATCGCTGCGCGAGAACCAGATGCCGTGATGGGCCGACGCCGGGCGCAGTGTCACCGTCGCAGGCAGACCGGAGTGCAGGCCTGTGCCAGTAAAACTTACCGCTGATTCGATCGTTGTCTGCACCGGGTCATCCTCAAGCTTCGAACATCTTCTTGTGTGTTGAACTCTGGATTAAGGGGCGGGTTCGTTTTGCTCAACTCAATCTTTGCAACGGTCTGAAACATCACTGCAACATTTGAGCGCGGCTGCGCTTACCCGGAGGCAAGGCGTTGTTCTAAAAAGAAAAAGGGCCGCCCTAAAGCAGCCCTTTCGTCATCTATCGTGATCAGTTCAGTTGGCCTGACGGCGCAGGAACGCGGGGATTTCGATGCGTTCTTGATCGGGATCGTTGTTTTCCTGCGGCTGCGGCGCGGCAGCAGAGGCACGGGTTTGCACCGGCGGCTGCTGACGCGCGGGGCGGGCTTGCGCCTCGCCTTCGCCGTGGCCGGTCATCCGGTTGATCAGGGAGTTGATGCCGAAACGGCCCTTATCGCCCTGCTCACCCTGCTGCTGCTGGGCCTGACGGTGCTGCTCGGGCGCGGCCTTCTGAGCGGCGGCGCGCAGACGGGCCAGCGCTTCGGGGGACGGTGTGCCGGGGGTCGGCGCACGCGGTGCGACGAAGGCTTCGGGCTCAGCTTCGATATTCTCTTCCTGACGCGGCTCGAATGCGGCGACCTCAGGTTGGTAGGCCGGTGCGGGCAGACCGTCGTCGTCTTCGACAACGTTCTCGTCCTCGTACTGATCCTGCTCACGCTGTGTCGGCTGGAGGTCTTGGAACAGGGCAGCCTGTTCAACTTCCTGCGGCGCTTCGGCAGTCACGGATGCAGCGACTGGCGCCTGCGCAGCGGACACCTGCGCCACATCGTCGACCGATACGTTCTGACGCAAAGGCTGGCTCATGGAGCGGCGCGGGACCGGGATTTCGGTGTTCACATCGGTGGCGTCGATGCCAGTGGCGACAACGCTGACGCGCATCAGGCCACCAAGGCTTTCGTCCAGCGTGGAGCCGACGATTATGTTCGCCTCGGGGTCCACTTCCTCGCGAATGCGGTTGGCCGCTTCGTCGAGTTCGAACAGGGTAAGGTCCTGACCGCCGGTGATGTTGATGAGCACGCCCTTGGCACCGCGCAGGCTGATTTCGTCCAGCAGCGGGTTGGCGATGGCTTTCTCCGCGGCTTGGATGGCGCGATCTTCGCCCTCGGCCTCGCCTGTTCCCATCATCGCCTTGCCCATCTCGTCCATCACGGCGCGGACATCGGCGAAGTCGAGGTTGATGAGGCCCGGACGGACCATCAGGTCGGTCACGCCCTTCACACCTTGGTACAGCACGTCATCGGCAAGCGAGAAGGCTTCGGTGAAGGTGGTCTTTTCGTTCGCCAGACGGAAAAGGTTCTGGTTCGGAATGATGATCAGCGTGTCGACGACCTTTTGCAGCGTCTCAACGCCGTCTTCGGCCTGACGCATGCGCTTGGCGCCTTCGAATTGGAAGGGCTTGGTCACGACGCCGACGGTCAGCACGCCCAGTTCACGCGCGGCCTGCGCGATGATCGGGGCCGCCCCGGTGCCGGTGCCGCCGCCCATGCCTGCGGTGATAAAGCACATATGCGCGCCAGCAAGGTGGTCGACGATCTGCTCGATGCTCTCTTCGGCAGCGGCAGCGCCGACAGAGGCGCGGGCGCCCGCACCCAAACCTTCGGTCACTTTAATGCCCAGTTGCACGCGGTTCTCGGCCTGCGCCTGTTGCAGCGCCTGTGCGTCGGTGTTGGCCACGACGAAATCAACACCGTCAAGTTGCTTTTCGATCATGTTATTGACCGCGTTGCCGCCTGCCCCGCCAACACCGAAGACGGTGATACGGGGTTTCAGATCATCATGTCCTGGCATTGAAAGGTTGAGTGTCATGTGCTGTCCGCCTGTCCAGTTATCCGCGTTCTGCGGGAGTTTTTCGACCAAATTTACCCGACCCTACCGGGCTAGGGCCGCATCGTCACCTAAAAAACATCGTTTTGACGCTAAATATGGGCAGAAACTTGCCAGTTTCCGCCTTATCTCGGGCTTCTCACCCGATATTGGGGTCACCAGTTGTCTCTAAACCATTTCACCGCGCGTTTGAGCGAGCGGGACGGGTAGCGATCGGCGGGAATGTCGAAATCCCACCATTCGTCCTGCGGATGCGCCGCGAACAGCGCAAGCCCCACGGCAGAGGCGAAGCCCGGCCCCGTCGCGGCCTGCGGCAGCCCATGCACGCGCAGCGGACGTCCCAGACGAACCTGCTGGCCAAGGATCTTGCTGGCCAGCCCGTCAAGGCCCGGTATCTGACTGCCCGCCCCGGTAAGCACAATCTGTTGGCTTGGCAAGTGGTCGAAACCGGCGGCATCCAGCCGAACGCGGACCTCTTCGAGGATCTCTTCGACACGCGGGCGCATGATGCCGATCAACTCCGCCCGGCTGGCGGTGCGACGGTCGTGTTCGTAATCACCGGTCTCGCCGCCGATCTCGATCATGTCGCGGTCGTCCATGCCGGTGGCATGCACCCCGCCGTAGAAGGTCTTGATCCGCTCGGCATTGGCCATCGGCACTTGCAGGCCCATGGAGATGTCGGAAGTGACGTGATCCCCGCCCATCCGCACCGTATCGGCATAGATCATATGTTTCTTGATAAAGATCGACAGGCCCGTGGTGCCACCGCCAAAGTCGATACAGGCGGCACCTAGCTCCTGCTCATCTTCGACCAGCGCCGAGATGCCCGAGGCGTAGGAGGATGAGGCGATCCCGGCCAGTTCCAGATCACAGCGTTTGATGCAATGGGCCAGATGCTGCACCGTATCGGCGTCGACGGTCAACATATGCATGTCCACCGAGAGGCTGTTGCCCAACTGGCCGCGCGGGTCGGCCAGACCGGAGCGGTGATCCAGCGCGAAGTTCACCGGCTGGGCGTGCAGCACCTCGCGGCCCTCGCCATATTCCGGCACGTCGCAGCCCGCCAGCACCCGCGCCACGTCTTGCTCCGAGACCGATTGCCCCTCCAACTCGACCGAGGCGTCGAGCCCATAGCTGCGCGGCTCCCCGCCCGAGAAACAGGCGATGACGTGATCGACGCGGATACCAGCCATTTTCTGTGCGGCCTGAAGCGCAGTGCGGATCGCGCGCTCGGTCTCGCCCATGGCGCAAATCTCACCAAAGCGGACCCCGCGCGAGCGGGTGGTCGCCGCCCCGATGACCCGGAACCCCGACTGCCCGGCCAAGGACCCGATGTCGCCGCTGTCGCTATCAAGCCCCGCTCCGTCAAAGCGCAGCACCAGACAGGCGATCTTGGAGCTGCCCACATCCAAAATGGCAACCACCCCGCGTTGGATCGCCAATTTGCGCATGTGCCGCATCGAACGCTGACTGTCGTATAGGTCCATCATTTCGTTACTGTCCCGATTCCAATGGCCATCTTACTGGCCGGAAAGCTGCCTGATGTGCCACCATTCGCGGGTGGCATCTTCGTTCATTCTAAGGGTTGGTCTTGCCGCCAACCGCATGTCCACACGCGCCACGTCCCGCGTAAGAACCTCTTGTGCGCCTTCCAGCGCGATCACCCGTTCCAGCGCTTGCAGCGCGTTTTCTTCGGGCAACATGATCGTTTGATCGCGGTCCAGCACCACGTCCCAGCGGCGCTGACCAACGCGGACCAAACCGCGCAGCCGGTCGCCCAAGACATTCGCGGCCCCGATCAGCCTGAGCGCCTCCGGCACCGCTTTGTCAGCCCCTGCCCCGGCGATCAGCGGCAGGTCGGCATGATCGCGACGCGCCTCGATCCGTGCCACATGGGCACCGGTATTGTCCACCAAAGCCAGCCCCGTTTCACTGCGCCAGACGGCCACAGGCACGCGCGGCGTTACGTCGATTTGCAGCACGCCGCCGGGGCGGATGCGCACATTGGCCTGTTTTACCCCGTCGATGTCGGTGATCTTCTCGCGGATCTGCGGCAGATCGAGATCGAAGGAGGACAGCGGGAATTCCAGCGGCAGCGCGGTGCGGATTTCGGTCGAGAGCATGTCGCTCGCCCCGTCGATGGCCATGAGTTTGACCATGAACTCGGGCCGCTCTTCGATGCTGGCGCGCACGTCGGCGATGGCCTGCACCACGGTGCCGCGCCGCTCCTCGTCCGCCATATAGATCGTGCCTGCCAGCAGGCTCAGCGTGAAGGGCAGCCCCACGCGCAGGGCAAAGCGGAAACCCGGCGTCAGCATCAGGCGCTGCATGCGCCATGACCACCGCGATGGGGCGGGGTCGGCCTTGACCGTTTCCGGGCGGCGGCGGATCAGCGATCGCATGTAGCGTCCTCCACCATCCAGGCGCATAGCTCAGGGAATGAAATGCCGCAGGCGGCGGCCTGCTCGGGTGAGAGCGAAGTGGCAGTCATGCCGGGCTGGGTGTTGGTCTCCAACAGGATCAGCCCCTCGGGGCCGCGCGCCTCGTCCCAGCGAAAATCGGTGCGGCTGATGCCCTTGCAGCCAAGCGCCGCATGGGCGCGGCGGGCATAATCGAAACACAGATCGGTGATCTCTTGCGGCAGATCGGCGGGCACCACATGGCGCGAGCCGCCGGGCTTGTATTTCGCGTCATAGTCATACCAGCCGGTGGTGATGATATCCGTCACCGCCAACGCCCGGTCGCCCATCACGGTGGTGGTCAGCTCACGCCCCGGCGCGAAAGTCTCGACCATTACCTCGGCGGGCATGTCTTCGGACAGTTGCGGCGGGCCGTTGTTTTCCTCGGCCACGAGGTAGACCCCGACCGAAGAGCCTTCGTTATTGGGCTTCACCACATAGGGCGGCGCCATGACATGGGCGGCCATCACATCGGCCTTGGGCGCGATCACGCTTTCCAACACCGGCAGCCCCGCGTGGCGGAACACATCTTTGGAGCGCTGTTTGTCCATCGCCAGCGCCGAGGCCAGCACGCCGGAATGGGTGTAGGGCAGCTTGAGCCATTCCAGCAGCCCCTGCACACAGCCATCTTCGCCCCAACGGCCATGTAGGCAATTCAGAACGGCATAGGGGTTAAGATCGGCCAGAACGGCTGGAAGATCGCGGTCGGCTTCGACCTCGATCACGTTATATCCGCCATGTTCCCGCAAGGCAGCGGCGCATGCACGCCCACTGGACAGGGACACCTCACGCTCGGCCGAGGGGCCACCCATCAATACCGCCACTGTCGGGGTCTGTCCGCTCGACTTACCCACCAAAGTGCCTCTTCGCCTCGGACCGTTTGCGGCCCCTATCGTTGTTTTCTTTGCTTCTGCCGTGGCTTAGCTGCTGCGCCGCGGCTTAGCTTTGCGGCGCCGGATCGCCCAATTTCTCACCGACGCGCTTAATTTCCCATTCTAGCCTTATACCGCTTGAAGCGTAAACCTTTTTTCGCACCTCTTCGCCCAATGTCTCAAGATCATGGGCCGTGGCGCCGCCGGTGTTGATCAGGAAGTTTGAGTGTTTCGGGCTCATCTGCGCGCCGCCTACGGTGGCCCCGCGCATCCCGGCGTCGTCGATCACTTTCCACGCCTTCAGATCATGCACATCATCCGCCTTCCCGGTCGAAGAGAAGCCCGCCGGATTGCGGAAAGTGGATCCGGCGCTGCGATCTTTCGTGGGCTGGCTCTCATCCCGTTTGGCAAGCTGCTGCTCCATCCGGGCGTGCAGTTCCTCCGGCTCGCCTTTGGGCGGCGCAAAGGTCGCCCCGATCAGCACCGCGCCGGGCGACAGATCGCTCTGCCGGTAGCGGAAGTTGAGGTCATCCGCCGTAAGGGTCACCACCTCGCCCGCGCGGGTCACAGCCTGAGCCGAGACGAAGTGATCCGCCGTGTAGCTGCCGTAACAACCCGCATTCATGCGCAACGCGCCGCCGATGCTGCCGGGAATGGTGCGCAGAAAGGTCAGATCCAGCCCCGCATCCGCCGCCTTGCGTGCCACATGGGCGTCGAGCGCTGCGGCCCCCGCCGTCACCTGATCTCCGTCGACCTCGATCCCGTTGAAACCCCGGCCCAGCCGGATCACCACCGCCCGAAGCCCGCCATCGCGCACGATGAGGTTGCTGCCCACCCCAATGGGGAAAACCGTGACCCCTTGCGGCAAACGCCGCATGAAAAGGCACAGGTCCTCCACATCGGCGGGTTGGAACAGGTAATCCGCAGGGCCGCCGACGCGGAGCCATGTCAGGTCGCTCAGGGCGCGATTTGGGGTCAGCCTGCCGCGCAGGTCGGGAATGTTCAGCTTAATCATGGCGCCGGACTTAGCGCATTTATAAGGCGGGGCAAACCATCAAGAAGACGGCGGATCGACGCGGCTCTCGCGCCAGCGTTTGGCCACCCGCCCCGCAAGCCAGCCCAGCCCGAAACCGCCCACCGCATAGAATAAGACGGAAAGCTGCGCCAAAAGCGCATGCGGCTCGAACACCCGCGCATCCAGCCCGAAAACCATCCATGTGGCATTGAGCGCAAAGCCTGTCGCCAGCACAAAAAAGAACCACAGTAGGCGGGCGCGAAAACCGGTCCAGATACAGGCGATCATCCAGACCGCAAAGACCGAGAGCAGCGCCACGAGGGTCGGCGTCAGGGTCATTCTGCCGGGCCTTTGACCCGCCCCGCCCCGCGGCGCAGCCAGCGCGCGAAGTAGACGACGGGCCAACGCAGCACCGAACAGCCCCCCGCCAGCACCAGTAAGCCCACCCACGGGCCGTGCTGCGCAGTGACGAAACCGACGATGGGAATGCCCACGGCGATCAGCAGATAAGCGCTGCGCCAATGGGAATCCTTGCTGGGCGTCATGGCAAGGATGTTCGCGATCACGAACCAGAAGCAGGCGAGGATGAGAGAGAGGCTCATTTCGGCAGCTCCGGCTTTTGGCCCCGCAGCCGCGCCAAGAGATAGCGCAACGGGTTGCGGAACATCGACAGGAACGCCAGCAGCGCCAAAAGCGCATAGGCCCAAGACTGGGTCACACCGATGGCGATGATCAGCAAGGGCGCGGCAATCAGCAGAACCACCCCCGGCAGGTATTGAGAGCGCAGCGGCAGCATGGCCACGGTCACGGCGGCGAAGACCCAGAGGATCGACAGCCAGACGAGGGTCACGCAGCCGCCCCCTTGGCCGCGCGCAGCGCCTCGGGCAGGTCATTGGCCCAGCCACTGATCGTGCCCGCCCCAAGGCAGACCACCATATCGCCCGGGCGCGCCTCGCGCAGGACCAGTTGGGTCAGCGCCTCGGCATCCTCGACCGCATAGGCGTGGCGATGGCCGTGCTGGATTAGCCCCGCGACCAGCCCGTCCCGGTCGGCGCCGGGAATGGGCTCTTCGCCCGCGGCATAGACATCGGCAATGCCCACCACATCGGCATCGTTGAAACAGGCGCAGAACTCGTCAAAGTGATGCGACAGTCGAGAGTAACGGTGCGGCTGGTGCACGGCGATCACGCGGCCCGCGCTGGCCTGCCGCGCAGCTTTCAGCACGGCGGCGATCTCGACCGGGTGGTGGCCGTAGTCGTCGATGATGGTCACGCCGTCCACCTCGCCCACGCGGGTAAAGCGGCGGTTCACCCCGCCAAAGCTGCCCAAAGCGTCGCGGATTTGCTCAAGCTTCATCCCAAGGTGCCGCGCCACGGTCACCGCCGCCAGCGCGTTCGAGACGTTGTGATCGCCGGGCATCGGCAGGGCGCAATTTTCGATCACCTTGTCTTCGGACTGAAGATGCACGTCGAAATGCGCCACGCCGTCTTTGTAATGCAGCCCCACGGCGCGGACATCGGCCTGCGCGTTGAACCCATAGGTCATCACGCGGCGGTCGGTGAGCTTGCCCACAAGCGACTGCACCTCCGGGTGATCGGTGCAACAGACCGCCAGCCCGTAGAAGGGGATGTTCGAGACGAAGTTCAAAAACCCCTGCCGCAGCGTGTCGAAGTCGCCCCAATGCTCCATATGCTCGGGGTCGATATTGGTGACGACGGCGATGGTGGCGGGCAAACGGTTGAAACTGCCGTCGCTCTCATCCGCCTCGACCACCATCCAGTCGCCCTGCCCCATGCGCGCGTTGGAGCCATAGGCATGGATGATTCCGCCGTTGACGACCGTGGGGTCGATACCGCCTGCGACCAGCAGTTCTGCGACCAGCGTGGTGGTCGTCGTCTTGCCATGGGTCCCCGCCACCGCGATGTTGGACTTGAGCCGCATCAGCTCGGCCAGCATCTCGGCCCGGCGGACGACGGGCAAGCCACGGCGACGAGCCTCGTCCAACTCGGCATTGCCCGGCTTGATCGCCGAAGAGATCACGACCACCGCCGCGCCTTCGATATTCTCAGCCGCCTGCCCCTCGAAGATGCGCCCGCCCAATTCGGCCAGCCGCACGGTGATTTTGGTGGTTTTGAGGTCCGACCCCTGCACCTTGTAGCCGTGGTTCAAAAGCACTTCGGCGATGCCGGACATGCCGATGCCGCCGATGCCGACGAAATGGATCGGGCCGACATCGGTCGGCAGTTTTGTGGCGGCGGCGTTCATTGCGGGTGTTCCTCTTCTGCGGGGGTGAGCGTGCCTTGGGCGGCAAGCTGCTCAACCATATCGGCCAATGTCTCGGCCGCGTCGGGTTTGCCGACCGAAAGCGCGGCGCGCGCCATCTGCATTGCCCCTTCGGGCATCTCAAGCACAGCGAGGATCTGGTCGGTCATGATATCTGGATTGGCTTTGCGTTCGGGCACCATGATCGCGGCCCCGGCTTCGACCAAGCCGCGGGCATTGGCGCTTTGGTGATCCCCCGCCGCGGCGGCAAAGGGGATCAGGATCGACGGACGCCCGATGACCGACAGGTCGGCCACGCTGGAGGCACCGGAGCGGCTGATCACCAGCTGCGCCTCGGACATGCGGCGGGGCACATCGTCAAAGAAGGGGCGCACATCGGCGCTGATGCCGGATTCGGCGTAGTAGTCCGCCACCCGCTGGCCGTCTTCGTCGCGGGCCTGATGGCTGACACGGATATTGCGGATCATGTTCATCGGCAGGGCCGCAAGCGCCGGGGGCACCACGTCCGAGAGGATGCGTGCGCCTTGGCTGCCGCCCATCACCAAGACCTCCATCGGGTAGTCACCCGGCGGGATATAGGCGGCACCGGCGCGGTCCAACACGGCGGCGCGGACCGGATTGCCCACATGCCAGCCCTGCACGCCCTCGGGTAGCTTGGTGGGCCAGATGCCGCAGGCCACGGCGTGAACCCGTTTGGCAAAAATCTCATTCACGCGGCCCAAAATGCCATTCTGCTCGTGGATCATCCGGGGCATGCGCAGCGCCCAAGCAGCACCGAGCGCCGGGATCGACGGATAGCCCCCAAAGCCCACCACGACCGATGGCCGGTCGCGCAGCATGTTGAGGCCCGAGCGGACCACACCGGCGGCGATGCGGAAGGGCACCAGCGCCTTGGCCACCACCCCGCCGCGGGCAAATGTGGCGCTGCTGATCTGGGTGATCTCGACCGCTTCGGGAAAGCCGCCGGTATAGCGCGCGCCGCGCGCATCGGTGCTGAGCTTCACCCGCCAGCCGCGCTTCAACATCACCTCGGCCAAGGCCTGCGCAGGAAACATATGCCCACCGGTCCCCCCGGCGGCGATGATCAACAGTGGGGCAGCCATCAGCGGCGGCCCCGGCCCAGAATATCGCTGATCTCACCCTGCGGGCGGGTTCGGGTAAAGGCCAACAGCATGCCCACGGCGATGCCGCTGGCGATCACCGAAGAGCCGCCGTAGCTCACGAAAGGCAGGGTCATGCCCTTGGCGGGCAAAAGCCGCACTGCCACACCCATGTTGATCATTGCCTGTACTCCGAATGTGCAGGCCAGCCCGGTTCCGGCCAGCCGGATGAAGGGGTCACGCTCGCGCACCAGACGCAGCAGCGACCGGACGACCACGACAGTATATAGGGCGATAATGCAGACGACCATGATCAGGCCATATTCCTCGGCGGCGACGGCGATGATGAAGTCGGTGTGCGCGTCAGGCAGCGACCATTTCACCTCGCCCTCGCCGACGCCTACGCCGAAAAGCCCGCCCTCGCGGATGGCGTTGGTGGCATAGCCAAGCTGGGTGGTCGGATCGACATCGACGCTAAGAAAGCCATCAATCCGCCGCGCGAAGTGTTCGGAATTGGAATAGGCGAATGTGCCCGCCAGAACCACCAGCCCCGCCATGCCGACCAGCAGCACCATCGGCGCGCCTGCGACGAAATACATCACGCCCCAGCCGAACAGCACAAGGCAGGCCTGCCCGAAGTCGGGCTGCATCGCCAGCATCAGCACGATGGAGATACACAGCGCGAAGGACCAAGATTTGCCCGGAGGGCCATTAATCTCGGTCGCAGCAGCCATCATCCATGCGGCGGCGACCATGAAACCGGGTTTCAGAAATTCGGAAGGTTGGAACGAGGCGAAGCCCAGCGAATACCAGCGCGTCGCACCCTTGCCGAAATCGGTGCCGAAGAAAGGCAACAGCGCCAGCGCCACGAAGGCGACCACAAAGCCCAGCACCGCCAGACGCCGCACCAGCACCGGGGACATCATCGAGGTCAGCAACATCGCGATCAGCGCCAATCCGCCGAAGAACGCCTGTCGCTGCACATAGTGGAAAGCATCAAAGCCGTTTTTCGCGGCCAAGGGCGGGGATGCGGCCAGCCCCAAAAGCATGCCGACGGCAAAGAGGATCAACACGCAGGACAAAGCCCAACGGTCGACCGTGCGCCACCATTTTGGAAGGATCGGTTCACCATCCCGCACCGGGACCGCGCCATAGACCATCTCTGTCATGGGTATCTGCCTTAACTGCCTCAACGGCCCCTTTGCGGGGTCTCATCCGGGCAGAATAGCCCGAATTGTCATATGAAGCTAGTGCATTTCACCCCGCTAAGGCGGGCGGGGTCAGCGGGGCTTTGCCAAGCCCCGCTGACGGGCGATCAGGTCGCCCCTTCAACGCGCGCGATCAGGCGGCCTTATGGGTGCCGCGCACCGGGTAGCCCTTGTCGCGGACGAATTTGAGGCCGTTCAGCAGACCTTCCAACTCAGGCCGCGCGAAGGGCGCGTTGGAAATGTCGATGATCTGCACCTTGCCCTTATCGTTGATAACGAAGGTCGCAGGTTCGGCGAAGGGCCGATCGGTCTCCTGCGGGCTGCGCGGGTCAGAAATGTAGAGCCCCAGTTCCGCCATCTGGTCGAGGCTGAGGTCATAGCCGATGGGCAGGGTCAGGCTGTCTTCCTCGGCCATGGCCTTGGCCTTCTCTTCGGGGTCGCCGGAAACGGCGATCACATCGACGCCTATCTCATGGAACTGGCTTTGCAGCTTTTCCAATTGCGCGAGATACTTTTTGCAAATCGGGCAGTGCAGGCCGCGGTAAACCACCACCAACTGCCAATCGCGCCCCTCTTGTGGCTGGCCCAAGGTCAGCGTGCCGCCGCCGAGCTTGCTCACGTCCATCTTCGGAAAATCCTGTTCTGCGGTCAGTTTGGTCATTCTCTGCTCCTTTCGTCAGTTGCGTTGCACCCCAGCTATGGCGCCTTGGCAAAGCGGCAACCGGTCTCACGTCTTCTTGACCGGGGCGGCACATTGAGGCAGAGCGCGCCCATGCAAGTCGATACAGCCATTATCGGAGCCGGTGCCGCGGGTATGATGTGCGCCGCCCATGCGGGCGGGCGGGTGCTGGTGGTGGACCATGCCAAAGCCCCGGGCGAGAAAATCCGCATCTCTGGCGGCGGGCGCTGCAATTTCACCAATATGTATTGCGAGCCGCAGGCGTTTCTGAGCCAGAACCCGCATTTCGCCAAATCCGCTTTGGCCCGCTACACACAGTGGGATTTCATCGAACTGGTCGACCGTCACGGCATCGCGTGGCATGAGAAAACCCTCGGCCAGCTTTTCTGCGACACCAGCGCGAAAGAGATCATCGCCATGCTGCGCGGGTTGATGCAGCAGGCCGGGGTCGATCTGCAACTGAAGAGCAGTGCCAGCAATTTCGCGAAGGTCGATGGGCAGTTCAGCTTCGACCTGCAAACACCTGATAAGTTAGTGAAAGTCACGGCTCGCAACCTCGTGATCGCCACCGGGGGCAAGTCGATCCCCAAGATGGGCGCGACCGGGGTCGCCTATGACATCGCGCGCCAGTTTGGGCTGAGCGTCACCGATACGCGGGCCGGGCTGGTGCCCTTTACCTTTGCCGAAGGCCGCTTCGCGCCGCTGGCCGGTGTGGCCACCCCGGCGCGTATCACCGCCGGAGAGGCCGCGTTTGACGAGGCACTGCTCTTCACCCATCGCGGCCTCTCTGGCCCCGCCGTCTTGCAGGCGTCCTCCTACTGGCGCGAAGGCGAGCCGATCACCGTGAACCTTGCCCCCGAAGGCACCCTCTTGGACGCGCTCCGCGACCAGCGGCAACGCGCGGGGCGGCGGAACTTCACCACCGTGCTCGCCCAACATCTGCCTGCGCGGCTGGTGGAGCATCTGGGGCAGACTTTCGACCTGTCGGGCAATCTGGCAGATTGGTCCGACGCGCGGCTTTCCGCATTCATTCAAGGCATCGAGAACTGGCAGCTTCACCCCGGTGGCACCGAAGGCTATCGCACAGCAGAGGTCACACTGGGCGGGGTCGATACCGACGGGCTATCCTCCAAGACCATGGCGGCGAAAGAGGTGCCGGGGCTCTATTTCATCGGCGAGGCCGTGGATGTGACCGGTTGGCTCGGCGGGTATAACTTTCAGTGGGCGTGGTCTTCGGGCATGGCGGCGGCACGGGCGATTGCGGGCTAGGCACCGCCCTACTCCGCCAGCACCTTCTGCACCTGCGCCACGAAATCCTCACCGCGGCGTTCGAAACTGTCGTATTGATCGAAACTCGCCGCCGCCGGGGCCAGCAGGACGACATCGCCCTCTTCGGCCTCTGCCGCCGCCCGCGCCACGGCCTGTTCCATCGTGCCGCAGACTTCGGTCTCTGCGGTGAGTTGCATGGCGAAATGCGCGGCTTCGCGCCCGATCACATAGGCTTTGCGGACAGATCCTTGCACCTCTGCCAGCCCTTTCAGACCGCCCTCTTTCTCAAGCCCGCCGCAGATCCAGCGGATGTTCTTGAACGCCGCCAGCGCCTTGGCCGCGCTGTCGACATTGGTGGCCTTGCTGTCATTGACGTAGCGCACGCCATGCGCCTCGGCCACGGTCTGGCTGCGGTGCGGCAGGCCACCGAAACTGTGAAACGCCGCCTCGATCACCCGCGGGGCAAGGCCGAGCGCGCGGCAGGCGGCATAGGCGGCGCAGGCGTTCTGGTGGTTGTGCGCGCCCGGCAGCCCTTGGATGCCGCGCAGGTCGATCGCGCCGACCTGTTTGCCGCGCCGATATTCGCTCAAGAAACCCTTTCGGGCAAAGACATGCCAGCCGGGACCGGAAAGCTTGGTCTCGGCGCTGATGCGGATCACACGGTCGTCGCTTGGCCCCTCGCTGAGTTGCCCGGCAAGGAAGCGGCCCTCGGCCTCATCCACGCCGATCACCGCGCGGTCCGGGCCGCCTTCGGCAAAGAGGCGACGCTTCGCGGCATAGTAGCCCCCCATCCCCGCATGGCGGTCCAGATGGTCGGGGCTGAGGTTGGTGAAGACCGCCACATCGGGCGTCAGCGCGCGCGCCAGTTCGGTCTGGTAGCTGCTAAGCTCCAGCACCACGACCTCCCCATCCACGGCGGGATCGAGGTCCAGCACTCCGCGCCCGATGTTGCCCGCCAGTTGGCAAGGCCGCCCGACATGCTCAAGGATGTGGTGAATGAGCGCCGAAGTCGTCGATTTCCCATTCGACCCGGTCACCGCCACCACCCGCGGGGCCACGTCGTAGTGATCCCATGCCAGCGTGGCGAAGCTTTGGAAAAAGAGGCCGATGTCATTGTCCACCGGCACCCCTGCGGAAAGCGCCGCCGCCACCACTGGGTTCGGCGCGGGGTAGAGATGCGGGATGCCGGGGCTCACGATCAGCCGGGCGATCTTGTCCAAGGCACCGGGGGCGTTGAGATCGACACAGGCGAAGCCTTCCCGCTCGGCCCGCGCCCGTGCGGCGGGGTTGTCGTCCCAGCAGCTGACCTTGGCCCCGCCCGCTTGCAACGCGCGCGCCGCACTCAGGCCCGAGCGGCCCAATCCCAGCACTGCCACGCGTGCGCCTTCCAAGCCCTGTACTGGAATCATCTGCAATCCCCTGCTACCCGTTGACCCCAGAATGGGGGCATGATGCGCCCATCACAAGCCAGAGGCCGCCGAAGATGTCCAGCCCCGCCAAACCTGACCTTGACGATGTGTTGCCGCGCCTCAATGCCATGATGCGCGAGGATGACCACTGGGGTGACGTGGCGGCCTATATCCCGCAACTGGCCAAGGTGGACCCGGCACAGTTCGGCATCGCCGTGGTGACGGCGGATGGCAAATGTCATGTGGCGGGCGATACGCAGGTGCCCTTTTCAGTTCAGTCCATCACCAAGGTCTTCACGCTGGCCATCGCGCTTGGCCGCTCGGGCGACCAACTGTGGCACCGCGTGGGGCGGGAGCCTTCGGGCCGGGCTTTTAACTCCATCGTGCAGTTGGAGCAGGAACAGGGCCGGCCGCGCAATCCCTTCATCAACGCAGGTGCGATCGTCACCACGGATGAAGTCTTGGGCAACCGCGAGCCGCGCGAGGCGCTGGCCGAGATTCTGCGTTTCGTGCGCGAAGCGGCGGGGACGGACGACATCCACATCAATGACACCGTCGCCGCGTCAGAGACCGATTTTGGCCACCGCAATTTTGCACTGGCGCATTTTCTGGCGAGCTACGGGAACCTCATCAACGCGCCGGAACGCACGCTCGGCACCTATTTCCACCATTGCGCGATGGAGATGACGGTGGAACAGCTTGCCATGGCGGGCCGTTTCTTGATCGAAGCGCCGGACGTGCCGCGCTTGGTGGCCCCCAGCCGCATCCGACGGCTCAACGCGCTGATGCTGACCTGCGGGCATTACGACGGTTCGGGCGATTTCGCCTATCGCGTGGGCCTGCCGGGCAAGTCCGGTGTGGGCGGCGGCATCCTGGCCATCGTGCCAGGGCGAGCCAGCATCGCGGTCTGGTCGCCGGGGCTCAACCGCTATGGCAACAGCCAAAAGGGCACCGAAGCACTGGCCCTTTTGGCGCGTCACATGGATTGGTCGATCTTTTAAGGGCTTAGCGCACCTTCAGCGTCGCCAGACCCAGCAGGGCGAGGATCAGTGAGATGATCCAGAAACGGATCACGATCTGCGGCTCGGCCCAGCCCTTTTTCTCGTAATGGTGGTGGATCGGTGCCATCAGGAACACCCGCTTGCCGGTGCGTTTGAAGTAGAGCACCTGCACGATGACCGAGAGCGCTTCGACCACGAAGAGCCCGCCGACCACCGCCAGCACCAATTCGTGCTTGGTGGCCACGGCGATGGCGCCCAAGGCCCCGCCAAGCGCCAGCGAGCCAGTGTCGCCCATGAAGACGGCGGCGGGCGGCGCGTTGTACCACAGGAACCCGAGGCCGCCACCGAAGAGACCGGCGGTAAAGATCAGGATCTCGCCCGTGCCCGGAACGTAATGCACGTCAAGATAATCGGTGAAGTCGACCCGTCCCACGGCATAGGCGATGACGCCAAGCGCTCCGGCGGCGATCATCACCGGCATGATGGCGAGGCCATCAAGCCCGTCGGTCAGGTTCACCGCATTGGCCGAGCCGACGATCACGATGATGGCGAAGGGGACGAAGAGCACCCCGAGGTTAATCAGCGTGTCTTTGAACACCGGCAGCGCAAGCTGGTACTGCAACTCTGCTGGATGGTATTGCGCAGCCCAGTAGCCCGCGATGCCCGCGATCAGAAAGCCCAGCAAAAGCCGCAGCTTACCCGGAACGCCATCGGTGTTTTGCTTGCTGACCTTGGCGTGGTCGTCGGCATAGCCGATGGCGGCGAAACTCATGGTGACGAAAAGCACCAGCCAGACGAAAGGATTGTCGAGCCGCGCCCAAAGCAGGGTCGAGGTCAGCAAGGCCCCCACGATCAGCAGCCCGCCCATGGTGGGCGTGCCCGCCTTGGCGAAATGCCCCTCTGGGCCGTCATCGCGGATCGGCTGGCCCTTGCCCTGCCGTTTGCGCAGCACTTCGATCAGCGGTTTGCCGAAGATAAAGCCGAACACCAATGCCGTCAGAAACGCCCCGCCCGCGCGGAAGGTGATATAGCGAAACAGGTTAAAAAAATCGCCGCCATCCGACAGCAGCGTCAACCAATAGAGCATATATCGCGTCCTAACTCATCATGTGGGGTGAATCGCCGATCAGGCGGTCGGGACCGGATGGCCCATTTTGCGGATGGCGTCAACAATACCGCCCAGCTTCATCGAAAGCGACCCTTTGATCAGCACGACATCGCCGGAATCGAGCCTTGCGCGGAGTCCTTGCAACATCTCTTCGGCGGTTTCCGTCCAATCGCCGCGCTGATGTTCGGGTAGATTGTCGTAAAAGGCTTTCATCAATGGGCCGACGCAGTGCACCACGTCGAGCGCGCGGGTGGCCTCAAGATCGGCCAGACCGGCGTGCAGCGCCACGGCCTCGGGACCAAGTTCTTTCATGTCACCGACAAATGCAATCCGCCGCCCCTTGCTGACGCGCCCGATGTCATGGGTGACTTCCGAGGCGGCCAGCACCTCAAGCGCGGCGGCCATGGAGGTCGGGTTGGCGTTATAGCTGTCGTCGATCAGCTCCAGCGCCAAATGGGTATCGACAGTATCCAGCAAAATACGCTCGCGCACCCCGCGCCCGGCATAGGGCGACCAGCGGCCCAGCGATTGCACGGCCAGCGCCCGATCCGCGCCAAGCGCCTCGGCCACTGCCAGCGCACCGAGGGCGTTCATCGCGAAATGCCGCCCCGGCGTGGCGATCTTGAAGATCAACGGCGCACCTTCGACTTCGGCTTGGGCCACGGTGGCATCGCCCTGCACCTTGACCTCGCCCAGCTTGTAGTGATGGCCCGCCTGACCAAAGGTCGTCTCGCGCAGGCCGCGTTCCAGCGCTTTGTTCAAGACGATATCGCTGTGCTCGTGGTCCGCGTTGATCACCGCCACGCCGCCCGGCTCCATCCCGTCGAAGATGCTGGCTTTTTCCACCGCAATGGCGGCGACATCCTTGAAGGCTTCGAGGTGGACGGCGGCGACATTCGTCACCATCGCGGCGTCGGGGCGCGCCTGTTTGGCGAGGGGGGCAATCTCTCCGGGGTGGTTCATTCCGATCTCGATCACCGCGTAATCGGTGTCGCGCGGCATCCGCGCTAGGGTCAGCGGCACACCCCAGTGGTTGTTGTAGCTGTCGACGCTGGCATGGGCGCGGCCCTGATCGCCAAAGATCGCCAGCAGCATCTCCTTGGTCGAGGTCTTGCCGACGCTGCCGGTCACCGCCGCCACCTTGGCCTGCGGGCCGAGGCGGGCGCGCCCTGCCCGGCCAAGCGCTTCGAGCGCCTGTTGCACATCCTCAACGATCAGCAGCGGCGCATCCGTGGCCACGCCTTCAGGGATATGGGTCACGAGCGCGGCAGCGGCCCCTTTGTCGAGCGCTTGGGCCACAAATTCATGCCCGTCCCGCGCGGCCTTGAGTGCGACGAAGAGATCGCCGGGCTGCAAGGTCCGTGTGTCGATGGAGACACCGTTGCAAGCCCAATCGCCCTGCGCCGTCCCGCCCGTGGCCTCCGCCGCTTCGCTCGCTGTCCAAAGGCTCATGCCAATCTCCCGTCCAGTGCCGCCACGGCCACGCTGGCCTGTTCCACATCGTCGAAAGGCAGCACGTCGTCGCCCACGGTCTGCCCGGTCTCATGCCCCTTGCCCGCGATGAGCAGCGCGTCGCCCGGCTCTAGCGCATCCACACCGCGCAGGATGGCTTCGGCGCGGTCGCCGACTTCCATCGCGTCGGGTGCGCCGTCTAGCACGGCGGCACGGATGCTCGCGGGGTCTTCGCTGCGCGGGTTGTCGTCGGTGACAATGACCATATCCGCATGTTCCGCCGCCGCCTGCCCCATCAAGGGGCGCTTGGCCCGGTCCCTATCACCGCCCGCGCCGACGATGGCGACAAGCCGGCCCATCACATGCGGGCGCATGGCGGCGAGTGCGGTGGCCACTGCATCGGGCGTATGGGCGTAATCGACGAAAACCGCCGCGCCATTGTCGCGGGTGGCGGCAAGCTGCATCCGGCCCCGCACGGTGGTGAGATGCGGCAGCGTGTCGAAGACCTCTTGCGGGTCGGCGCCACAGGCGATGACCAGCCCTGCGGCCAGCAATACATTGTCGCCCTGAAAACCGCCGATCAGATTCAGCCGCTTTTGATAGGTCTTGCCGCGCCAGCTAAAGCGCAGGTCTTGGCCCGTGGCATCGAACCGCTGGCCTTGCAGATGCAGATCGCCCCCGTCGCGGCCCACGGTGATCACCTCACAGCCCCGCGCACGGGCGATGGCGGCGATATCGACGCCTTTTTCATCGTCGATATTGACCACCGCCGTGCCATCTTCGGGAAGGACACGGGCGAAAAGCGCGGCTTTGGCGGCGAAATAGGCCTCGAATGTCTCGTGATAGTCCAGATGGTCTTGGGTGAAGTTGGTAAAGCCCGCCGCCTTGAGCGTCACCCCATCCAGCCGCCGCTGGTCGAGCCCATGGCTCGACGCTTCCATCGCGGCATGGGTGATGCCATTCGCCGCCGCCTCGGCCAGCGTGCGGTGCAGGGTGATCGGCTCGGGCGTGGTATGGGCCAAGGGGGCGGCCCATGCGCCTTCGACCCCGGTGGTGCCAAGGTTCACGGCAGGCAATCCCATCTCAACCCAAATCTGGCGCACGAAGGTCGAGACCGAGGTTTTCCCATTTGTGCCCGTGACCGCGATCATCGTGGCGGGCTGGCCGCCGAACCAAAGCGCCGCCGTGCGCGCCAGCGCCTCCCGCGGGAGGTCGGAGACCACCAGCGCAGCATCCGAGCCCGCCAATTCCTCGGCGGCGAGTTTGGCGCCCGCCGCATCGGTCAGCACCGCCGCCGCGCCCATGCGCAGGGCGTATTGAATGAATTCTGCCCCATGCACACGGCTGCCGGGGAGGGCCGCGAAAAGCGTCCCCTCGCGCACCTCACGGCTGTCGACCGCGATGCCGGTGATCATAGGGTTGGCCCCCGCCCGCGCGGTCAGCCCGAGAGAGGAAAGCGGTACGGCCCGGTCGGTCATAGAGATGTCTTTTCAGTTGCTGCTGGTCAGCGTTAGCACAGCGTCGTTCACCGGTTCAACAGCGGGGCGCAGTCCCAGCAGAGGTGCGATGCGGCGCACCATCTCGGCGGCCACGGGCACGGCGGTCCACCCCGCCGTGCGGCGCGGTTTCGGGCCCGAGGTCTCAACCGGTTCGTCCAGCGTGACGATCAGCACATATTTCGGATCGTTGACCGGAAAGATGCTGGCGAAAGTGTTGATCACCTTGTCGTCGTAATAGCCGCCCGTGGGCTTGGGCTTGTCGGCGGTGCCGGTCTTGCCCGCGATTTGATAGCCCGGCACCTCGGCGAAGCTGGCCGTGCCATCGGTCACCACCTTGCGCAGCATCATCCGGGCCTGCGCGGCGGTCTCTTCGGACATGACGCGGGGGCCGAGTTGGGGGGCGGATTGCTTCAGCAGCGTGGGCTTTACCGCCCGCCCGCCATTGGCGATGGCGGCATAGCCCGCGGCAAGGTGCATCGGCGTGCTCGACAGCCCGTGGCCGTAGGAGATCGTCACGCTGGACAATTCAGTCCAACGGCTCGGCAAGAGCGGCTTGCCGCCCGAGGCTTCGACGATCTCAAAGGGGGTCGGCTCAAAGAAACCGAGGCTTTTGAGGAACTCCTGCTGCCGTTCGATGCCGATTTCCAGCGCCATGCGACCTGTGCCCCGGTTCGAGGAATGCACGATGATGTCGGCGACGCTCAGCTTGCCATAGTTCTTGTTGCGGAATTCACCGATGCGGAAGCCGCCGACCTTCATCGGGCCGGAGGTGTCGATGATCGTGTCGGCGTTGAACAGCCCCAGTTCCACCGCCTGTGCAGCGGCGAAAATCTTAAAGGTGGAGCCGAGCTCATAGACCCCCTGCACCGCGCGGTTGAACAGCGGGCTGTCGGAGGCATCCCCTTGGGTCAAAGGCCGGGGCCGGTTGTTGGGGTCGAAATCCGGCAGCGAGGCGACCGAGATCACCTCCCCCGTGTGCACATCCATCAGAATGCTGGTGGCCCCTTTGGCGTTCATCAGCTTCATGCCGCCATAAAGCACCCGCTCCGCCGCGGCCTGCACGGTGAGGTCGAGCGACAGCTCTAGCGGTTTGTTGCCATTGGCCGGGTCGCGCAGATAGTCGTCGAAATACTTCTCGGCCCCCGCCACGCCGATCACCTCGGCGGCATGGACGCCTTCCTTGCCATAGCTCGCTCCGCCCAGCACATGGGCTGCAAGCGAGCCGTTGGGGTAAAGACGCATGTCGCGCGGCGCGAACAAAAGGCCCGGATCGCCGATATCATGCACGGCCTGCATCTGTTCGGGGCTGATTTTCTTCTTAATCCACAGGAACTTGCGCTTGCCTGTGAAGTCTTTGATCAGGCGCTCTTCTTTCAGATCGGGAAAGATTTTGACCAGCTTTTTAGCGGCCATCTCCGGGTCGATCATATGACGCGGCTGCGCATAGAGCGCGTGGGTCTCGAAATTGGTGGCCAGAAGGTTGCCGTTCCGGTCCGTAATATCCGCACGCGAGGCCGAGATCACGGCCCCCGGCGCATGGCCGCGCGGCTCGGACGGTTCCGACATCGCCAGCAGCCCCATGCGTCCGCCGATCACGGTGAAAGCACAAAGGAAACAGACCCCCAGCACCAGAAGCCGCCCTTCGGCGCGCATCCGCGCCTTGTCACGCATCTGCTCATGGCGGATGCGCTTGTTCTCACGTTCGATCGCATCGGGGTTTTCCCCCTTCTCGCGGGCCTCGAGGATGCGGGCCAGCGGGCGCAGCGGGGTGCGGATCATTCAACCTTCTCCTCGGAAAGACCGTTCAGCGCCTCGTAATTCATCGTCGAGACATCCACAGGATCGGTGATCGGCAGCAAGGGCTGGGGCGGATAGGCGACTTGATCGACCTGACCGAACTGGCCGGGATGCAGCGGCAACAGGCCCAGACGGTCAAAGTTCAGATCCGCCAGATCGCGCAGCCGGTCCGGGCGGTTTTGAAAGGCCCATTCGGCGCGCAGCACGGCCAGACGAGCGTGGGCCGCGCGGATATTGGCATGCAGCCTGTCGGCATCGCTCAGCGCCTGCTGGGTCGCGTAATTCTCGCGGTAGGCCCAGAAGGCCAATCCAACCACGGCAATGGTGGTGAGGATATACATCACCGTGCGCATCACTCAGATCCCCCTGACCATCGGCATGCCGATGGTTTTCGCGTCAATCTCACCACTGGGCGCGTCGGTGCGCGTGGCGACCCGCAGCTTGGCCGACCGGCTGCGCGGGTTCTCTTCCAATTCCTGCGCGTCGGGGCCAATCGCCTTGCGGGATTTCAGCGTGAACTGCGGCGGCGCCTGCTCCAGCGCGGGGGCGAAACGGTTGGCATTGCCCCCAGCCCCGGCGCGTGCGGTAAGGAAGCGTTTCACCATGCGGTCCTCGACCGAATGAAAGGTCACCACCGCCAGCTTCCCGCCCGGCTTCAACGCCCGCTCGGCGGCCATAAGCCCCTGAAAGAGTTCGCCATATTCATTGTTCACCGCAATCCGCAGCGCTTGGAAACTGCGGGTTGCCGGATGGCTCTGGCCGGGCTTGGAGCGCGGCAGGCAGCCTTCGACCAGCTTTGCCAATTCCAACGTGGTGGTGATCGGCGCTTCTTCGCGGGCACGGACAATCGCCTTGGCGATCCGGCGCGAGGCGCGCTCTTCACCGTATTGAAAGAGGATGTTGGCGATCACCTCTTCCTCGGCCTCGTTGACCAAATCGGCAGCCGAGGGGCCATCTTGGCTCATCCGCATGTCGAGCGGGCCATCTTTCATGAAGGAAAAGCCACGCTCCGCCTGATCGAGCTGCATGGAGGAGACACCGAGGTCCAGCACCACACCATCGAGGTCTTGGGCATATTCATCCATGCGCGAAAAGACGCCCTGTTGCATGGTGATCCGATCGCCATAGTCACCGGCCCATGCCGCCGCCATCTCAAAGGCCAGCGGATCGCGGTCGACAGCCACCACACGCGCGGCTCCGGCCTCAAGCAAGCCACGGGTGTAGCCGCCCGCCCCAAAGGTGCCGTCCAACCAGACCCCCTCTACGGGCGCCACGGCAGATAGGATCGGGCGCAGCAGAACGGGGGTGTGAGGGGCGGAAGGGTCAGAGGCAGCAACCATTCCCTCAGATCTCCATATCACCATCAAGGAACGAGAGCGGATCGACATCGTCGGGCAGTTCCTGCTGCCATGCCTCTTCCTCGGTCTCGTAGGTTTCGGGCTTCCAGATTTGGAAGGTGTCACCGGCGGCGATAAAGAACGCCTCGCCGTTGAGTTCGATCTTGTTGCGCAGCTTGGCGGGCAGCACCAAACGGCCTGTCTCATCTACCGTCGTGGGGAAAGACTGGCCGTGGAACAGACGCTGAAGCGCCTTGCGCTGCATGGAGCCACGCGGCATGCGGTCGATCTTGGCGTCAACCTCTTCGATGGCTTCCATGGTATAGCATTCAAGGTAGTTGCGGCGGTGGTCGCCATAGACGATGACCAGTTCGGGATTGTCGCCGTTCTTCCAGTTCGGGTCGCCAGCCTCCAACACACGCCGAAAAGAGGCTGGGATAGACACCCGCCCCTTCGTATCGACCTTGTGGTGGCTTTCGCCTCTGAACCTGCGGCTCACTTGTTGTCCCTGCCTCTTGCGCCTTTGCGCTTAAACTCGTTATTCGCCTCAATCCCCTGCCCCGGAAATGGAAACGGCGGGTTGATCTGCTGCCACTGATCAACCCGCCGCCCACGTCCCGCAGCTTGGCGGGGGAAGTCCGACTGCGCGCGCCACCTGGGGGGATGTCTGCTCGCTCGCGCGCCGGATCTCTTTGGTCTGATGAAAGCGAGGTGCCTGTATGAAACCTGCTAGGTTTTGATTTATTTTGGGGTCGTTTGTTGCCCCGTGTCCCGTTCTCATCCGATGCATTAGGGATGCCATGGGAATTGATGGGCGTCTAGATATTTTTTGGATTTCTGCCCAATATTTTGTTTTGCACAGGCTGTGAGAACAACATCTGGTATAACTTTTCGGGTGCCGCGTGGCTTAATTTGGGATTATTTAAGTCTGAAACACTATATCTTGTTAACGAATTGCGACCTGCACAATATCCCACAGTTTCCCACTAAAATTTGCTCACATAGTTATCCACAGGACGTGTTCGTTGCCTGTTCCGCAGAATGCGTCGAGGGCGTTCGAATTACACGCCAATTCCCGTGGCTGCGAATCGGGCAAGACCCCCAATGGCGCAAGGGGCGCCCATGATTTCCCAGACTTCCCATGCATTCCCGCGACTTTTCCCATGACCTCCCAGCGGCCCATGCTTTCCCAGCCGCATAGCCCTTCCTGACAGCGGTATCTTGTCCTTTCGGCCCACGCACGGCATGTAATGGCGCGAAACGGAGGGAGTGCATCATGATCCAAGCCACGGCTCTATTCACCCACGCGCTGAACATGCTTTTTCACGCGCCCTCAACCACGCTGCGGGTGATCCTGCCTGCGGTGCTTTGGGTGATGGGGGCCGCCGCTGCCGCGGGCTTGCTGGCGGGGGATGCGCTTGGGGCCATGGATCAGGTGATCGAGAACGCCGCCCCGCCGCCTGCGGGTCAACTTCTGATCCTGATCGCCTGCGGGCTGGCGGGCATCCTTGGCTATGCGCTGATGGCCATCCTCTGGCACCGCTATGTCTTGCTTGATCACGAGGGAAGCGCCCTGCGCCCGGGCATGGGGCTGTTCTGGGCCTATGTCTGGCGGGCCATCGTTTTGGGCTTCGTGCAGTTTCTCGCGGCCATTCCCATCGGCCTCGCCATGCTACTCTTGGGCGGGCTGACCGGGTCGAGCCCGGCGGCACTGCTGTTGATCGGGCTGGTGGCAGGAGTGGCCTTCCTTTGGCTGGCGCTGCGGCTCAGCCTCGTGCTGCCCGCCGCCGCTCTTGGCCACGTCATGTCGGTCCGCGACAGCTGGCGCGCGACCGAGCCTTTGGCCGGCACGCTTTGGGCGCTGGCCGTATTGCTGGCGGTGGTGAATACGTTGCTCGGCGTGATCGCCAGCATGTTGCTGCCCGCCGACCCCGGCCTGCGACTGATGCTGGATTCCCTGCTCTATCTTATAGAGGGGCTGGTTTTCGTCTCGATGCTGACCACACTTTATGGACACCTGATCGAAGGGCGCGAGCTGGGGTAACCGCCCGCGCCGCCCTCATCAAGCCATACCACCGTCGATCAAGCCCTTTGCGAGCCGGGCATAGGCATCGGCCATCGGCCCCTCGCCCGCGGCGACTGGCGTACCGCTATCCCCGGCCAAACGGGTATCGAGATCAATCGGCAGGCTGCCCAAAAGCGGCACGCCCATCTTCTCGGCCTCCGCCGCCACACCGCCTTGGCCGAAGATCTCATGCTGAGAGCCACAATCGGGGCAGACGAATGTCGACATATTCTCGATCAGCCCCAGCACCGGGGTTTTCAATGTGGCGAACATGTCGAGCGCCTTGCGCGCGTCGATCAAGGCCACGTCTTGCGGAGTGCTGACCACGATGGCGCCCGAAAGCTCGGACTTGGTGCAGAGCGTCAGTTGCACATCGCCGGTGCCGGGGGGCAGATCGACGAGCAGCACGTCAAGCTCACCCCATTCCACTTGCCCGAGCATCTGCTGCAGCGCGCCCATCAGCATCGGCCCACGCCAGACGACGGCCTTACCCTCTTCCAACATGAAGCCGATCGACATCATGGTGACGCCATGGGCCTGCAAGGGAATGATCGTCTTGCCGTCGGGGCTGGCGGGGCGCTTGTTGACCCCCATCATGCGCGGCTGGCTGGGACCATAGATATCGGCATCCAGAAGCCCCACCTTGCGCCCGGCCCGCGCCAGCGCCACGGCAAGGTTGGAACTGACGGTGGATTTACCCACACCGCCCTTGCCCGAGCCGATGGCGAGGATGCGCTTCACGCCGCTGGGTTTCATCGGCCCCTCTTGCGGTTTGGGATGCCCGCCGACCTTGAGACTAGGCGCTTTCGGCGCGGGGCCATGCGCGGTCAGCGCGACCGATACATCACCCACCCCCGGCAGATCGCGGACCACCTGCTCTGCCGCGTCGCGCAACGGTGCCATCTGCCGCGCCACATCGGCATTGGGCGCTTCGATGACGAATCGCACCTTATCGCCTTCGACCACCAGCGCGCGGACCAGATCATGGGACAGCAGGCTCTTGCCGTCGGGCAGTTGCACCCGCGCCAGCGCCGCTTCGACTTCTGCTTTGGTCACAGACATGCGCAAATTCTCCTCTATTACGGCTTCTGAAATGGCAGGTTCTGCGCCAAGCGCAAGGGGACGGCCCTTTTTGCATAGGGAAGAGGCGCAATGCCCAAGGATTACGCAGAGGTACCATGTTTTTGCCGCATAGCAGCATTGCAAAAAGAAATATTGTGCACGCGCAGCAATTAGCGCTAACTTAGGTTCATAGGCAGGGCCAAGCGCCCCGCTTTCGGAAAGACCGGACACATTCTTCCTCCTCCCGAATGTGTCTGATTTTACCAAGACTTGGATGCATCCACTCCTCCTCCCGGATGCAGGCAAGTTTGGAAAGACCAGACGCGTCCATCCTCCTCCCGGATGTGTCTGTTATTGGCGGCGACATCTACCTCCTCCCAGATGTCGTCGCCCCCTTTCCCCCCCCATATATGACAGTTTTATGACCCTGCGCCCTTTTGCCGCGCGGGCAAAACCGTTTTTTATCAACAAGTTGCGCCACTCAGAACCTATGCGCTTTCTGCATAGCGGCATTGACTTTATGCCCGTTGTGCAAATGCAGAAAGGGCGTAAATAGCAGGCAACGAGATGATCCACAGATGAAAAAAGAGGCGCCGAAATGGCTTACATGAACACAACCACCGCAAACACAACTTCCGTCTTCGCCCGTATCGGCGGCGCATTCGAAGCACTGGCAACCCGCTACAAGCAGCACCGTCTGTACCGCGAAACTTTCGACGGTCTGAGCGCGTTGAGCAACCGTGAACTGGCCGACCTTGGTCTGAGCCGTTCCGAACTGCGCCGCGTCGCATGGGAATCTTCCCGCGGCTAAGTAGAGATAGAGATCGGACGTCAGAACCCCTCCCTGTTCTGCCGTCTGAAAGCCGGGGTGCGCGTCACTTTCCTCCTCCCTGAATGAGGCGGACCCCGCAAGGAGACCCGAAGCCGACCCTCCCTCGACGCTTCGGGCCGACATAGAAACGGCGGCACCTTCCTCCCAAGGTGTCGTCGTTTTTGTTTGTAAGGCCCTGTTTGGACGGGCTTTTGGCAGCCCGCCCCAGGATACGCTTTTAGAAGGGCACGTCTTTCCCGCCGGTCAAGAAACGTGAGACGACCTTTTTGGTCCCGGCCTTCTCAAAGGCGACTTCCATCTTGTCACCTTCGATGCCAATCACTTCGCCATAGCCGAATTTATCGTGGAAAACACGCTCACCCATCTCAAAAGCGGCGACCGCTTGCATGTCGATCGTGACATTGCGGCTTTCGCGCGGCTGGCTGGTGCCCCGCGCCCCGCTGCGTGATTGCAGGCGTTTCCAACCCGGTGAATTATAGACATTCGCGCTTGCCGCGCGGTCATGTAGATCCGATTGCGGCATAGCCGCGCCAAAACCACCGCCGTAAAGCCCCGGCGGAGTCAGCACATCCACATGTTCTTCGGGCAGCTCATCAATGAAACGCGACGGCATCGCATTTTGCCATTGGCCAAAGACCCGGCGATTGGCAGCAAAAGAGATGGTGCAAATCCGCTCCGCCCGGGTGATGCCGACATAGGCCAGCCGCCGCTCCTCTTCGAGCCCCTTCATCCCGCTTTCATCCATCGAACGCTGCGAGGGGAACAGCCCATCTTCCCAGCCTGGCAGGAAAACCATGGGGAATTCCAAACCCTTGGCCGCGTGCAACGTCATGATCGAGACCTTCTCGCCATCGCCCTCCTGCTCATTATCCATGATCAGGCTGACATGTTCGAGGAAGCCTTGCAGGTTCTCGAAGCCTTCCAAGGCTTTGACGAGTTCCTTAAGGTTTTCCAGCCGCCCCGGCGCTTCGGGCGTTTTGTCATTCTGCCACATGCCGGTATAGCCGCTTTCGTCGAGAATCATCTCGGCCAATTCGACATGAGACACTTCAGGCGGGCCATAATCCACCCGCAGCGGCGCGGCACCATCGTCCAGCACCGAGTCGCCCTCGCTGATCTCAATCCGCGGGCCTTGCAGCATGGATGACCAACGGTCGATCCCGTCGATCAAAAGCCGCAGTTGCGCCGCCCCTTTGCCGCTGATCCCGCCATGGGCGAGAAGGATTCGCGCGCCTTCGACAAGGTTCACCCCATGATCCCGCGCCGTGCGCTGGATTTTCTGCTGCGCCTTTTCGCCCAAACCCCGCTTGGGCGTGTTCACGATCCGCTCGAAAGCCAGATCATCATCGGGGCTGGTGACCACGCGGAAATAGGCCATGGCGTCGCGGATTTCCAAACGCTCATAGAATCGCGGGCCGCCAATCACCTTATAAGGCAGGCCAATGGTCAAAAACCGGTCCTCAAAAGCGCGCATCTGGTGGCTCGCCCGGACGAGAATCGCCACATCGTCAAGCGAGAATGGGTCGAGCCCTCTTGTGCCGCGCTGCGCGGATTCGATCTCATCCCCGATCCAACGGGCCTCTTCCTCGCCGTCCCAATGGCCGATCAGGCGGACCTTTTCGCCCTCGGTCTCTTCGGTCCAGAGTGTCTTGCCCAAGCGCCCTTCATTGCCCGCAATCACGCCCGAGGCGGCGGCGAGGATATGGGGGGTCGAGCGGTAATTCTGCTCAAGCTTGACCACATGGGCGCCGGGGAAATCCGTTTCAAACCGCAGGATGTTGCCCACTTCAGCCCCGCGCCAGCCATAGATCGACTGGTCGTCGTCACCCACGCAGCAGATGTTCTTGTGCCCCTGCGCCAAAAGCCGCAGCCACAGATATTGGGCCACGTTGGTATCCTGATATTCGTCGACGAGGATGTATTTGAACCAGCGCTGATACTGCGCCAACACATCCGGGTGCGCCTGGAAAATCGTCACCATATGGAGCAGCAAATCGCCGAAATCGGTCGCGTTCAATTCGATCAGACGGCGTTGATATTGCGCGTAAATCTCAGGCCCGCGATGATTGTATGCCCCGGCATCCGCGCTCGGAATCTTGTCCGGGGTCAGCGCGCGGTTCTTCCAGCCGTCGATGATCCCCGCCAGCATCCGCGCGGGCCAGCGCTTGTCGTCGATCCCTTGGGCAGCGACCAATTGTTTGAGCAGGCGCAGCTGGTCATCCGTATCGAGAATCGTGAAATTGCTTTTCAGCCCCACCAATTCCGCATGCCGCCGTAGCAGCTTGACGCAGATCGCGTGAAAGGTGCCGAGCCATGGCATCCCCTCAACCTGCTGGCCCAGCATCTGGCCCACGCGAGTCTTCATCTCGCGCGCGGCCTTGTTGGTGAAGGTGACCGCCAGAACCTCATGCGGGCGCGCGCGCCCGGTGTTGAGCAGATGCACGATTCGCGCCGTCAACGCCCGCGTTTTGCCAGTGCCCGCCCCGGCGAGCATCAGCACGGGGCCATCCAACGTCTCGACCGCGGCCCGTTGGGCGGGGTTCAACCCCTCCAGATAAGGCTGCGGACGCGCGGCCATGGCGCGGGCGGAGAGGGAGGCGCCCTCAAAGGCGTCAATTTCGTCAAAATCACTCATGCCCGCAATCTAGCGCGTCCGGGGTACGAGATAAAGAGACGTTCCTCAAATGTTCTTTCGAAAGATATTCAAGCCCCGATTTTGCGCCACTGCGGGCAAAACCGGGTGAATTTAAAATGCGGGGGAAATCTTTACCCGTTGATAATGCTTTGGCGGCAATGTGCTGACACAACGATAAACGAGAGGAACCGCTCATGTTCAGAAACGATGATACTTCGGTACTGCGCCGAGAGATTGACCGGTTCAAACTGCCGATGTTCATTGCGGAATTGAACGCCGACAGCGGGCATTTCGAACTTTTGGCCCTCAACACCGCCCATGAGGCGCATAGCGGCATGGTGATGAGCGAGGTCATAAACCGCCCCCTGCACAGTTTCATGCCCCATGAAGAGGCCGAGGCGGTCAATGAACGCTATGCGCGCTGCGTCTCGAACGCGGGGCAAATCCGCTATCGCGAGATGCTGCATATGCCACGCGGGCCGCTCATTTGGGACACCACGTTGCATCATGTACAATCCTACCGCGGTCTTGACCGGGTGGTGGGCAGCGCCATCGTTGTGGAGCGGGTCCAACGGGACAACCGCGATACCCTCGCTTTCGAGGATGTGCGCTATTTCGCGGCGACATCTTCGTTCAAACTCGAACAAATCTCGACGGTGCTGGATGCCGCCGAAAAGGGGCTGATCGATCCGGCGAAGCTTACCGGATCGGCGGGGATGCTGGCCGGGCTCTGCCGCGCGATCGACAGCACCATGCAAGAGCTACGCTCCATCGCGCAGGAACGGCTGGACGCTGAGGCCAATCCGACCGTTCACCTGATCGACATGGAAGGCGCCGCCGCCAGCGAAGGGGACGAAATCGAAGCAGCCATCGCGGCGCTTGTGGATATGGCCGACAACCTACCGACACCGCCGGGCCGCAAGGTAAGCGAGGCCGCCCCCCTCGCCCGCTCGGCGTTCCGTCAGTAGGGCTCCGGCGCCCGACCAAGACGGCAGCACTCTCAACCGATTTCCGACGCAGCCGCACCATCTGGACAAACCGCAACCCTTTGGCGCAAATGCCGCCATGGACCTACATGCAACCTACCCCGCCCTTTCGGACCTTCGCAGCCGCGCGCAGTCGCGCCTGCCGAAATTCGTTTGGGAATACCTTGATTCCGCCACTGGGACGGAGGCCACCAAACACCGCAACCGCGCGGCCCTAGACCGCGTTGGGCTGATGCCTTCGGTGTTGCACGGCGAATTCACCCCTGACCTCAGCGTCGATCTGATGGGGCAAAAGCTCCCCCTGCCCTTCGGCATGTCCCCTTTGGGCATGTCCGGCCTAATCTGGCCCGATGCCGAAGCCCATCTTGCCCGCGCGGCGGGTCGCGCCGGCATCCCCTTCGGCCTGTCCACCGTGGCCGCAACTTGCCCGGAAGATGTAGCGCCCCATCTTGGCGCGCATGGTTGGTTCCAGCTCTACCCCCCGCGCGACCCGGAAATTCGGACCGATATGCTGGCGCGGGCCAAGGCTGCGGGTTTCACGACTTTGGTCCTGACCGTCGACGTACCAGTCGCCTCGCGCCGTGAGCGGCAGACCCGCTCTGGCCTGACCAGCCCGCCCAAACTGACCCCGCGGCTGATGGCGCAGGTCGCGATGCGCCCGACTTGGGCAATGGGCATGGCCCGACGGGGGCTGCCGCATATGAAAATGCTCGACAAATACACCGAAGGCACGGCCACCGCGAACCTGCCCCCGACCGCGCATGTGGGCTATCTGCTGCGCACCGCGCCCGATTGGGATTATCTGCATTGGCTGCGCGACCACTGGCAGGGTCCGCTGGTGATCAAAGGCGTGCTGCGCCCCGAAGACGCCACGAAAATGGAAAAGGCCGGGGCCGATGCGATCTGGGTCTCGAACCACGCGGGCCGTCAGTTCGACGCGGCCCCCGCCAGCGCCGAGGCGCTGCCCGCCATTCGTGCCGCCACGAAACTGCCGGTGATCTTTGACAGCGGCGTGGAATCGGGCCTTGATATCCTGCGTGCCTTCGCGCTCGGCGCGGATTTTGTCATGCTGGGCCGGGCCTTCCACTTCGCCCTCGCCGCCCTTGGGCCGCGCGGGGTCGATCACCTGATTGATGTGCTTGCCCGCGACCTGACCGCCAATATGGGACAGCTGGGCGCGCAGAACCTGCGCGACCTTCCACCCCCCTTTGATCTGTCGCCGCTCTGATCGGAAAGCTTGCAGAAATGTGACAAAGACGGCCACAGCCCTCTTGCGCTGCACCGCAGCATCCCTAAGCTGCCTTTAAAACCAGCAGGGGAGACCAGCCAGTGACCGATTTTAAAAAGATCCTGATCGCGAACCGTGGTGAGATCGCGATCCGCATCATGCGCGCCGCCAATGAGATGGGCAAGAAAACGGTCGCGGTCTACGCCGAAGAGGACAAGCTGGGCCTGCACCGTTTCAAAGCGGATGAGGCCTATCGCATCGGTGAAGGTCTCGGCCCCGTCGCGGCCTATCTCAGCATTGACGAGATGATCCGCGTGGCCAAGGCGGCGGGTGCCGATGCCATCCATCCGGGCTATGGCCTGCTGTCGGAAAACCCGGAATTCGTCGATGCCTGCGAGAAGAACGGCATCACCTTCATCGGCCCGCGGGCCGAGACGATGCGCGCCTTGGGGGACAAAGCCTCTGCCCGCCGCGTCGCGATGGCGGCGGGCGTGCCGGTCATCCCCGCCACCGAAGTGCTGGGCGAAGACATGGATGCGATCCGCGCCGAGGCGGCCGAGGTCGGCTATCCGCTGATGCTCAAAGCTTCTTGGGGCGGCGGCGGGCGCGGGATGCGGCCGATCATGTCCGAAAAGGAACTGGAGGAGAAAGTCCGCGAAGGGCGCCGCGAGGCCGAAGCCGCTTTCGGCAATGGCGAGGGCTATCTGGAGAAAATGATCCTGCGCGCCCGCCATGTCGAAGTGCAGATCCTCGGCGACAAACAGGGCGACATTTACCATCTGTACGAACGCGACTGCTCGGTCCAGCGCCGCAACCAAAAGGTCGTCGAACGCGCTCCCGCCCCCTACCTGAGCGAGGAGCAACGCGCCGAAATCTGCGAATTGGGCCGCAAAATCTGCGCCCATGTGAACTATGAATGCGCGGGCACCGTCGAATTTCTGATGGATATGGAAACCGGGAATTTCTACTTCATCGAGGTGAACCCCCGCGTGCAGGTCGAACATACCGTCACCGAAGAAGTCACCGGCATCGACATTGTCCGCGCGCAGATCCTCATCGCCGAGGGCAAACCGCTGGCCGAGGCGACGGGCAAGGCGCGGCAAGAGGACATCACCCTCACCGGTCACGCCCTGCAAACCCGCGTCACAACCGAAGACCCGCAGAACAATTTCATCCCCGACTATGGCCGCATCACCGCCTACCGCTCGGCCACCGGCATGGGCATCCGGCTCGACGGCGGCACGGCCTATGCGGGCGGGGTCATCACGCGCTATTACGACAGCCTGCTGACCAAGGTCACCGCCAAGGCGCCGACGCCCGAGATGGCCATCGCCCGCATGGACCGCGCCCTGCGCGAATTCCGGGTGCGCGGGGTCAGCACCAACATCGCCTTCGTCGAGAACCTGCTGAAACATCCGACGTTTCTGAGCAACGAATACACCACCAAATTCATCGACGAGACGCCCGAGCTGTTCCAGTTCGAGCAGCGCCGCGACCGTGCGACCAAGGTGCTGACCTATATCGCCGACATCACCGTCAACGGCCATCCAGAGACCAAGGGCCATGCCCTGTCCGCCGCCCATGTCCGCGACCCCAAGCCGCCCGTGCTGCGCGGCGAGCCGCAGATGGGCACGCGTAACCTATTGGAACAAAAGGGCCCCGAGGCCGTGGCCGAGTGGATGGGCCAACAGCGGCAACTGCTCATCACCGACACCACCATGCGCGATGCGCATCAGTCGCTCTTGGCCACGCGGATGCGCAGCCTTGATATGATCAAGGTGGCCCCCGCCTATGCCGCCAATCTGCCGCAGCTCTTCTCGGTCGAATGCTGGGGCGGGGCGACTTTCGATGTGGCCTATCGCTTCTTGCAGGAATGCCCGTGGCAGCGCCTGCGCGATCTGCGCGCGGCCCTGCCCAATGTGATGACCCAGATGCTGCTGCGCGCCTCTAACGGCGTGGGCTATACCAACTACCCCGACAATGTGGTGCAGAAATTCGTGGCCACGGCGGCCAATACCGGCGTCGATGTGTTCCGCGTGTTCGACAGTCTCAACTGGGTTGAGAACATGCGCGTGGCGATGGATGCGGTCGTCGAATCCGGCAAGATTTGCGAGGGAACGATCTGCTACACGGGCGACATCTTTGACCCGGACCGCGCGAAATACGACCTTCAGTATTACGTCAATATGGGCAAGGAACTGAAAGCCGCCGGCGCGCATGTGTTGGGGCTGAAAGACATGGCAGGCCTGTTGAAACCCGCTCAGGCCCGCGCGCTCGTCAAGGCGTTGAAATCCGAGGTTGGTCTGCCGATCCATTTCCACACCCATGACACGGCGGGCAGTGCCACGGCCACCATCCTCGCGGCCTCCGAGGCGGGTGTCGATGCGGTCGACTGCGCGATGGATGCGCTTTCGGGCAACACCTCTCAGGCGACGCTCGGCACCGTGGTCTCGGCCCTGCAACATACCGACCGCGACACCGGGATCGACATGAAGGCCGTGCGCGAAATCTCTGATTACTGGGAAGAAGTGCGCGGCCACTATGCCGCCTTCGAGACCGGGATGCAGGCGCCCTCCTCCGAGGTTTACCTGCATGAAATGCCCGGCGGCCAGTTCACCAACCTCAAGGCGCAGGCCGCCTCCATGGGGCTGGAGGACCGCTGGCCCGAGGTGGCGCGCACCTATGCGGATGTGAACCAGATGTTCGGCGATATCGTAAAGGTCACGCCCTCGTCCAAAGTGGTGGGCGACATGGCGCTAATGATGGTCTCCCAAGGGCTGACCCGGGCGCAGGTCGAAGACCCGAATGTCGATGTCTCCTTCCCCGACAGCGTGATCGACATGATGCGCGGCAACCTCGGCCAGCCGCCGAATGGTTTCCCAGCGGGCATCGTCAACAAGGTGCTGAAAGGCGAGACGCCGAACACCGAACGCCCCGGCAAACATCTGGCGCCCGTCGATCTTGAGGCCGTGCGCAAGGAGCTTTCCGAGCAGTTGGACGGCATGCAGATCGACGACGAAGACCTCTGCGGCTACCTGATGTATCCCAAGGTTTTCCTCGACTACATGGGCCGCCACCGCATCTATGGCCCGGTGCGCACCCTGCCCACGCATACCTTCTTCTACGGCATGGAACCGGGGGCGGAGATCTCGGCCGAGATCGACCCCGGCAAAACCTTGGAAATCCGTCTTCAGGCCGAATCCGAGGCCGGAGAGGATGGCGAGGTGAAGGTCTTCTTTGAACTCAACGGCCAACCGCGGGTGATCCGCGTGGCGAACCGGCTGGTCAAGGATGCCACGGTGCAGCGCCCCAAGGCCGAGGCGGGCAATCCCGATCACATCGGCGCGCCGATGCCGGGGGTCGTGGCCTCCGTCGGGGTGAAGGCGGGCCAGCAGGTCAAGGCGGGCGACCTGATTTTGACCATCGAAGCGATGAAGATGGAGACGGGCCTCCACGCAGAACGCGATGCGGTGGTAAAGGCCGTGCATGTGCAGGCCGGTGGCCAGATCGATGCGAAGGACCTGCTTGTCGAGTTAGAGTAAATCACCCCCGGGCGCGGCCCCTTGCCGCGCCCCCACAAGGAGCGAGCCGATGCATCTCTCTGCGATAACCCTGATCGTCCCCGACTATGACGCCGGCATCGCCTTTTACTGCGGCGTCATGGGGTTCGAACTGACTGAGGACGTCGACCAAGGCCGCAAACGCTGGGTCCGCGTCACCCCGCCCGGCGCTGAGACGGGGTTTGTTCTGGCCCGGGCGGACGGAGAGGCGCAGCGCGCCGCCATCGGCAATCAGGGTGCGGGCCGTGTTTGGCTGTTCTTGAAGGCTAAGGATTTCGCGGCGGAATTCGACCGTCTGACCGCTGCGGGCGTGACCTTCGAAGAAGAACCGCGTCATGAGCCCTATGGCAAAGTGGCCGTTTTTCGCGATCCTTTCGGAAACCGTTGGGATTTGCTGGGTGATTGACCCCTCCCGCGGCTCCGCGCCGCATTGCCATTGCCCGGCCCATCGCTATTTTGGCTTTTGACTGAGCCTGAGCGATCCCATGCCCTACGAATGGACCACCCCGCCCCGCGCCACTCCGCAGCAGATGCGCCTTTGGCCGCATCAATCCCTGCCCGCGCGCGGTTTTGCGGCCTTTATGCTGGCCACTTTTACGCTGGCTATGATTCCGCTTTTCGCCATGCTCGGCACCGCCCTGCTCTGGGGGCTGCTGCCCTTCGTACTTCTGGCCTTGGGGGCGGTCTACTGGGCCTTGCAACACAATCACCGCGCCCGCCAGATCGAAGAGGTGCTGACCCTCGATGACACCACGGCGCGGCTGGTGCACACCACCGCCAAGGGCGAGGTCAAGGATTGGGACTGTAACCGCTACTGGACCCAAGTGAAGAAATACGACGATGACGGCCCCGTGCCGCATTACGTCACCCTACGCGGCGAGGGCCGCGAGGTTGAGATCGGTGCCTTCCTCAGCGAAGAAGAGCGTATCGCGCTCTACGACGATCTGGCACGGCATCTGCGGAACTGAAAAGGGCCAGACACTAAAAAGGGCCAGACCTTGCGGCCCAGCCCTCTGTTTTTCAACTCAATTGCGGCTCAGCTCAGGCGGTCTTTGATAACCGGGCCCACTGCGCCGAAATCCATTTGGCCGGTATAACGCTCTTTCAGCAGCCCCATAACCTTGCCCATGTCGCGGATCGAGGTCGCACCGACATCGGCCACGGCCTTATCCACGGCGGCGGCGGTTTCGGTGACGCTGAGCTGCCTTGGCAGGAATTCTTCGATCACCTCGACCTCCTCGCGCTCGCGCTCCGCAAGGTCCAGCCGCCCGCCCTCTTCATAGGCGCGCGCCGATTCCTGACGCTGTTTGGCCATCTTGCTGAGGATGCCCAGCACTTCGGCATCCGACACGCCCTCATCCGTGCCGTTGGCCCGGGCGGCGATGTCCTTGTCCTTGATCGCGGCGTTGATAAGCCGCAGCGTCGAAAGCCGGTCCGCCGCCTTGTCTTTCATGGCCTGTTTCAAAGCATCCGAGATGCGCATCCGCAATGACATGGTGGTTTCCTGTGTTTCGCTAAATCCAAGGGTCGCAGCTTAGCGGCTCTCTCGCTGCGGAGCAATGGGGGGCGACCATAGGTAAACTACTGATCTGAAACGATATCTCATTTCCCTCCGCCTATTGACCCCGCGCCCGCGCGGGATTAGGTTGCCACCCGTTTACCCGCACCCTTTCTGCCCGGAGACTGCCCCATGTCCGCGCCCGCTCGCCCACGCCCAACCGCCTGCCTTGCCCTTGCGGATGGATCGATTTTCTACGGCATGGGGTTTGGCGCGACCGGCCAGACCGTGGCGGAGTTGTGCTTCAACACCGCGATGACCGGCTACCAAGAGATCATGACCGACCCCTCCTATGCGGGCCAGATCGTGACCTTCACCTTCCCGCATATCGGCAATGTGGGCACCAATCCCGAAGATGATGAGACGGGCGATCCGGTCGCCGCGGGCATGGTCGTCAAATGGATGCCCACCACGCCCAGCAGCTGGCGCAACATTCAGCCGCTGTCGGATTGGCTGGCGTCGCGCGGACGCATCGCCATCGGCGGTGTCGACACCCGCCGCCTGACCCGCGCAATCCGCCAGCAAGGTGCGCCGCACGCCGCCCTCGCCCACGACCCAGATGGCAACTTCGACATCGAAGCGCTGGTCGCCGCCGCGCGCGATTTTGCCGGGCTCGAAGGGATGGATCTGGCCAAGGACGTGACCTGCGCCCAGACCTATCGCTGGAACGAGATGCGGTGGGCATGGCCCGACGGCTACGCGCCGCAAACAGAAGCCAAGCACAAGGTCGTCGCCGTGGACTATGGCGCGAAACGCAACATCCTGCGCTGCCTCGCCTCTGCGGGCTGCGATGTCACCGTGCTGCCCGCCACCGCGACCTATGACGACATCATGGCCCATGAGCCCGATGGCGTCTTCCTCTCCAACGGTCCCGGCGATCCGGCGGCGACGGGCGCCTATGCCGTGCCGATGATCCGCGAGGTTTTAGACAAGACCGATCTGCCGGTCTTTGGCATTTGCCTTGGCCACCAGATGCTTGCGCTAGCGCTTGGGGCGACCACCGTTAAGATGAGCCACGGCCATCACGGCGCCAACCACCCGGTCAAGGATTACGACACCGGCAAGGTCGAGATCACCTCGATGAACCACGGTTTCGCTGTCGACGGGCAGTCCCTGCCCGAGGGCGTGCACGAGACGCATGTCTCGCTCTTTGATGGGTCGAACTGTGGCATCCGCGTCGATGGCCGCCCGATCTGGTCCGTCCAGCACCACCCCGAAGCCAGCCCCGGCCCGCAAGACAGCTATTACCTGTTCGAACGGTTCAGCGAAGCGATGGCCGAGCGCAGCGCGTAAAATTTTCTACATGCACTGATTGCACAGGCGACTTTTAACTCTCGATTAACGGTCGCCTGCCAGTCTCATTCCGGAACCTCGACGGGGCACGGAATGAGCAACCTTCGCCTGAAACTCTCAGCGCCGCGGATGGCCACCGCGCCCGCCCGCCGGATGCGGTTGGGCCAACATTTAATCGCCGCAGGGGTCATCGGCCCGCGCGATCTGCTGCACGGGCTTGACCTACAGCGCCGCATCGACGCCCCTCTGGGCGAAGTTCTGGCCACCGAAGGCTTGGTCGCCCCCGATGACATCGTCAAAGCGCTTGCCCGGCAATATGGCGCCCAACCTGTCGACTTGACCCGCAGCCCCTGCGATCAACGTCTTGCGGCTCGGATACCCGCGCGTCTCTGTCTGCAATTCGGTGCCGTGCCATGGCTGGAACTTGGGGACCGGCTTTTCGTGGCCAGCGGTCGCCCCGCGGATTTTCCTCAACTTTGCAAAGCTTTGGGGGAGCGGGGGAAAACTTTGGTGTTGGTCGTCGCCGACCCCCGGGAGGTGCGCAGCCAGATCGGCAGGCTCTATGCCGCGGAACTCGCGGAACATGCCGTCACCCGCGTCGCGGATGCGGAAAGCTGTCGGAACTGGGGGGTGCGCAGCTGGAAACGACGGTTTGCGCTGCGGGGTATTCTGCTGTCGCTTTTTGCGCTACTGCTGTTTTTCCCCTCCGCCCTCCTTACGATCGCTCTCCTCTGTGGCGCGCTCACTCTGCTGCTGACCAGCGGGCTCAAGGCCGCGGCCCTTTGGGCCTCTCTCACCCGGCCCAAGCCCCCTCGGTCGCCGCCAAATGCCGCAGAGATTAAGGGATTTCGCCTGCCCCGTGTCTCGGTTCTCGTGCCCTTGCTGCATGAGGAAGAGATCGCGCAGGCGCTGATCGCGCGGCTTTCGCGGCTCACCTACCCAAAATCGCTGCTGGAGGTGGTTCTGGTCCTCGAAGCGAGTGACAAGCTCACCCGTGAGACCATCGCCCGCACGCCCTTGCCGCCATGGATCAGCGTGATCGAAGTGCCCGATGCCGGGGCGCTCAAAACCAAGCCCCGCGCGCTGAATTACGCGCTCGATTTCTGCCGCGGCAGCATTATCGGCGTTTGGGATGCGGAGGATGCGCCGGAGCCGGATCAGATCGAACAGATCGTCACCCGCTTTCATAATGCGCCCGAAAATACCGCTTGTTTGCAGGGGGTTCTGGATTTCTACAACAGCCGCGGCAATTGGATGGCCCGCTGTTTTTCGATCGAATATGCGACATGGTGGCGGATGATCCTACCGGGCGTGGCCCGGCTAGGGCTGGTCGTCCCGCTGGGCGGCACCACGCTGTTTTTTCGGCGCGACATCCTCGAAAGGATCGGCGCTTGGGACGCCCATAACGTGACCGAGGATGCCGATCTCGGCCTCCGGCTGGCGCGGCGCGGCTATGTGACCGAACTGATGCGCACCACCACCTATGAAGAGGCCAATTGCCGCCCCTGGCTTTGGGTGCGGCAAAGATCCCGTTGGCTGAAGGGCTATCTCATCACTTGGGCGGTCCATATGCAAAGGCCACGTGCCCTGCTGAATGACCTCGGCCCCCTGCGGTTCACCGGCGTGCAGGCGATCTTTCTCGCCACGGTTTCGCAATTCGCCCTCGCGCCCCTTCTCTGGTCGCTGTGGCTGAGTTTTTTCGGGCTGTATCACCCGGTCACGGACTGGCTTGCGCCACCCGTCCTGACGGCGATCTTCGCGCTGTTCATCCTATCGGAATTGCTGAACTTCTGCGCCGCCACCATCGCGGTCTCAAACCGGGGTCAACGGCATCTTCTGCCTTGGGTCATCACCTGCCCGCTCTACTTCGCATTAGGCGCCTTGGCCGCCGCCAAAGCGCTGTTTGAGCTCTATCGCAGCCCACATTTCTGGGACAAAACCGCCCATGGCCACACCCTGCCGCGCTATGTAAAACCGCGCAAAAGGCTCAAAAATCATCCTCGCGCCGGGCCGCTTCCTGCTTCAAACGCGTCATGAAGGCGACAGAGATATGCGTGCGCAGCGCCTCATCCGCGCCATCCTCATCGCGGGCTTCGATCATCTCCACGATGCGGTTGTGTTCGGCCTGCGCAATCTCCCCCCGCCCTTCCACCGCGAGAGATGAAGTCGCCATCAAGGCCATAGAGCGGTGCACGAGGTCGAGCTGCTGCACCAAATAGCGGTTGTGCGACGCCAGATGGATCTGCTTGTGAAACCGTTTATTCGCCCGTGCCAGCGCATTGGGATTGCCCGCCAGCGCGTTGTCGGCATCCACCATCTCGCGCAGCACGCGCACCTCCTCGGCGGTGGCATGGCGCGCGGCCAGTCGCGCGGCCAGCCCCTCCAGCTCGCCCCGGACGACGTAAAGCTCGGCCATCTGGTTGTGATCCAGCGAGGCCACGATCAGGCTACGCCCATCGCGCATGAGCAGAGACTGCGTCTCAAGCCGTTGTAATGCCTCGCGGATCGGCGTTCGCGAGACGCCGAAACGCTCGGCCAATTCGCTCTCCACCAAGCGGTCACCGGGGCGATAGGTGCCAATGTCGATGGCCTCCAGAATCATCGAATAGGCGTCGGTCGGGCCGGTCTTGGGGTCGGGCATCAGCTATCAGTCCTTGAAAGTTGCGCCACCTTACTCACCGCGACCATTTGCGCAACCCGGCAGGGCTTGCGCGGCTGCGCGTCTCGGCCTACCTCTGCGCCATGCCGCGCGATGCTTTTTCTCATGTCACCACTTGGGTCTTCGACCTTGACCAGACACTCTATCCGCCCGAGGCGCGGCTTTTCGACCTGATCGAAGCGCGTATGGTCGATTGGGTGATGCGCGCGATCAAGGTCGACCGCGCCGAGGCCAACCACCTGCGCCAGCATTATTGGCAGACATACGGCACCACGCTGGCCGGCTTGATGCGCGAACACGGCGTCGACCCCGGCCCCTACCTGACCGAGGTGCATGACATCCCGATGGACCGGCTCACCCCCGATCCCCTGCTCGCTCAGGCCATTCGCGTGTTGCCGGGGCGGCGGATCGTCTACACCAACGGCTGCGCGCCCTACGCCGAACGGGCGCTTGAGGCCCGCGGCCTTTCGGGGCTTTTCGACGCGGTCTATGGTGTCGAACACGCTGATTTCCTGCCCAAACCCGAAGCCGCCGCCTATGACAAGGTCTTTGGCATCGACGGGTTCCAGACCGCCTCCGCCGCCATGTTCGAGGATGATCCACGCAACCTCGCCGCGCCCCACGCTCTGGGGATGCGCACGGTGCATGTGGCCCCGGAACGTGGCGAAGGCGATCACATCCACTACCATACGCAAGATCTTTGCGAATTCTTAACACGGGTGGCGGGCTGATGACCTTCGATTGCGATATCCTGATTTCCGGCGGCGGCATCGCCGGGTTGACCGCGGCGGCGGCCTTTGGCGCGGCGGGCTTCAATGTGATCTGCGTCGACCCCACCCCGCCCGTCACCGATGGCGCCGCCAAGGGGGCCGACATGCGCTCCACCGCGCTGCTGCAACCGGCGCGGCGCCTGTTGGAGGACGCGGGTCTTTGGGACTGTCTTGCCCCCCATGCCGCCGCCCTGCAAATCATGCGGATCGTCGATGCGGGCGGCGAAGACCCGACGCCGCGGGTGACCCGCGAGTTCGACGCCGCCGATATCTCTGACGCACCCTTCGGCTGGAACTTTCCCAATTGGCTGCTGCGGCGCGAAATCCTGACCCGGCTTAACGAATTGCCGAACGTGGATTTCCGCCCCGGCACCGGCACCACCACGCTTTTCACCCGCCAAAGTGAAGCGCGCGTGGGGCTGAGCGATGGCAGCCGGATCAGAACCCGGCTCGTCATCGCCGCCGACGGGCGCAACAGCCCCATGCGCGAAGCCGCCGGGATCGAGGTCACCACCCGGCGCTACGGGCAAAAGGCACTGGCCTTCTGCGTGACCCATCCGATCCCCCATGAAAACGTCTCGACCGAGGTGCACCGCTCCGGCGGTCCTTTCACCCTCGTGCCCCTGCCCGACCGCGACGGCATGCCCTGTTCTGCCGTGGTCTGGATGGACGATGGCCCCGCAACCCAGGCCCGCGCCACGCGCGACCCCGCCGCTTTTGAGGCCGAGGCGACCGCCCGGTCGGCCAATCTCTTCGGCCCGCTCACCCTCGCCAGCCCCCGTGCCCTCTGGCCCATCATCAGCCGAGAGGCCAAACGTCTTTCTGCCGAACGGCTGGCCCTCGTGGCGGAAGCCGCCCATGTGCTGCCCCCCATCGGGGCACAGGGGTTGAACATGTCGCTGACCGATATGGCGACCCTGCTGGAACTCGCCCGCGCCGCACCAGAACGCCTCGGCGATGCCGAGATGCTGGAGGCCTATCACAAGGCCCGCCACGCCGATATCGCGCTCAGGGTCCGGGGCATCGACCTGTTGAACCGCGCCAGCCAAGCCAGCAGCCCGCTTGCCCGAGGCGCGCGGGCGGCAGGGCTCAACGCGCTCTACGCCCTGCCCCCGGTGCGAAAAATGCTGATGCAAATGGGGCTGGGCCTGCGCCGCTGAACTGCGGCGCAGAGGGTCTTACAGAACCTCATCCAACACCGCCGTCAGCCGCGCCACGGTCGCGTCGACATCATAAAGCTTATCCAATCCGAACAGCCCCAGACGGAAGGTGCGGAAATCATCCGGCTCCCCCACCTGCAACGGCACCCCGGCGGCGATCTGCATGCCATGGGCGGCGAAAGCCTTGCCGTTTTGCACATCGGGATCAGCAGTATAGCACACGACCACCCCCGGCGCGGCGACCCCCTCTCCGGCGACTGAGGTTACACCGCGGTCGGCCAAGACCTGACGCACCGCTTCGCCCAACCGCCACTGCGCCTCTTTCAGTCGGTCAAACCCATAGTCCCGCGTCTCTTGCACCGTATCGCGGAACACGCGCAGTGCGTCCGTCGGCATGGTGGCGTGATAGGCATGGCCGCCCGCCTCATAAGCCTTCATGATGTCGCGCCATTTGCGCAGATCGATGGCAAAACTGTCCGACGTGGTCTCATTCAGCCGCGCCTCGGCCCGCGCCGACATCATCACCAAACCGGCCGAGGGAGAGGCACTCCACCCCTTCTGCGGGGCCGAGATCAGCACATCTACCCCAAGCGCCTTCATATCCACCCAGACACAGCCCGAGGCGATGCAATCCAGCACCATCAGCGCGCCCACCTCATGGGCCGCCGTGGCCATTTCCTTGATATAGTCATCCGGCAGGATCATGCCCGAGCTTGTCTCCACATGCGGGGCGAACACCACCTGCGGCTTCTGCGTGCGGATCGCGGCGGTGACCTCGTCGATCGGGGCGGGCGCAAAGGGCGCGGGGCTGGCATTGCCCTGCATCCGCGCCTTCATCACCTCGGCGCTATTGGTCAGATCGGCACTCTCGATGATCTGGCTCCAGCGGTAAGAGAACCAGCCGTTGCGCACCACCAGCACATCCTGCCCCCGCGCGAACTGCCGCGCCACGGCCTCCATCGCGTAGGTGCCGCCACCGGGCACCAGCAACACGGCATCGGCGTTATACACCTCACCCAGCCAGTGCGAGAGGTCGCGCATGACCTGCTGAAACTCCGCCGACATGTGGTTGAGCGACCGGTCGGTAAAGACCACGCTGAATTCGTCAAGCCCCGAAGGGTCTACCGTGTCGAGCAATGCCATCGTTCTTCCTCCATCATTCGAAGCAAAGGCATATGGCCCGCCACGGCAAAAGGCAAATGCGGCTAAAGCGGCCCCGGCAGGCGCTCTTCGCTTAACAGCACATTCGCCTCCACCTCCCCCGCGCCGGGCAGGGTCATGATCCGCCGCCTGAGAACACGTTCGAAATCCGGCAGGTCCCGCGCCACGACCCGCAGACGATAGTCGAACAGTCCCAAAACATGTTCCACCGTCTGCACCTCGGGAATGGCCGAAACCGCCCGCTCGAAATCCTCCAAACTGACCCGCCCGCGCGTGGCCAGCTTGATGCCCAGAAACACCGTGACACCAAAGCCCAAAGCCTCTGCATTCAAGCGCAACCGCCGCCCGGCAATCGCGCCGCCCTCCTCCAGCCGTTTGATCCGCCGCCATGTCGCAGGCTGCGACAGACCAAACCGCCGCCCCAAGGCACTGGCACTTTGATTGGCGTCCCGCGCCAGCGCCTGCAGCAAGGCGCGGTCAATGTCATCAAGCTCGATCAAAGCGGCAGCCCCTCCTGCGTCTTGATCCGCGCCACATGCATCAACGCCTCGATCTCAGCGATATGCGGCAGGGTCAGGATGCGACTGCGGTAAATCTGCTGATAATGCCCCATGTCCCGCGCAATGATCGACAGCCGCAGATCGACCCGCCCCAAAAAGGTCTGCAACTCGATCACCTCAGGCACCTGGCGCGCCTGTGCCATGAAGACATCAAAAGCATTCGCCTGCGTTTTGTCCAAGGTCACCCGCAAGGACACTTCCAAAGCATAGCCAAGCGCCGCCCAATCGATCACCACCCCGCTGCCCTGCACGATCCCCTGATCTTGCAGCCGCGCAATCCGCCGCGCCGCTTTGCCGGAGGTGATATTGCACCGCTCCGCCAATTCCCCGGGGCTGAGACTCGGCTCCGCCTGCCAATACCGTAGAATACGGCGATCCAGATCATCAAGCATGATTTTTCCGTTTTAGAGCGATACCACGAATAACTATCTTCATCCTTTCACAAATACCTCTGCGATGACAATGGCTACTGCGCGCGACTTCGCTATGGTGAGACCCAGAACGAGACAAACCAAAGGACAAGATCATGCGCGTTTACTACGACCGCGACTGCGACGTGAACCTCATCAAGGACAAGAAGGTGGCGATCCTCGGCTATGGCTCCCAAGGCCACGCCCACGCGCTGAACCTGCGCGATTCCGGTGCCAAGAACCTCGTCGTCGCCCTGCGCGAAGGCTCCGCTTCCGCCGCCAAGGCCGAGGGCGAAGGCCTCAAGGTCATGGGCATCGCCGAAGCCGCCGCTTGGGCCGACCTGATCATGTTCACCATGCCCGATGAACTTCAGGCTGAAACTTACAAGAAATACGTGCATGACAACATCCGCGAGGGTGCCGCCATTGCCTTCGCCCACGGTCTGAACGTCCACTTCGGCCTGATCGAGCCGAAAGAAGGCGTCGACGTGATCATGATGGCCCCCAAAGGCCCCGGCCACACCGTGCGCGGCGAATACACCAAAGGCGGCGGCGTGCCCTGCCTCGTGGCCGTCGACAAAGACGCCTCCGGCAAGGCGCTGGAAATCGGCCTCTCCTACTGCTCCGCCATCGGCGGTGGCCGCTCTGGCATCATCGAGACCAACTTCCGCGAGGAATGTGAAACCGACCTCTTCGGCGAGCAGGCCGTGCTCTGCGGCGGTCTGGTTGAACTGATCCGCATGGGCTTCGAGACGCTGGTCGAAGCCGGCTACGCCCCTGAGATGGCCTATTTCGAATGTCTGCACGAAGTGAAGCTGATCGTCGACCTGATCTATGAAGGCGGCATCGCCAACATGAACTACTCGATCTCGAACACCGCGGAATACGGCGAATATGTCTCCGGCCCCCGCATTCTGCCCTACGACGAGACCAAGAAGCGCATGAAAGACGTGCTGACCGACATCCAGAACGGCAAATTCGTGCGTGACTTCATGCAAGAAAACGCTGTTGGCCAGCCTTCGTTCAAAGCGACCCGTCGCATCAACGACGAGCACCGCATCGAACAGGTCGGCGAGAAGCTGCGTGAGATGATGCCGTGGATTTCCGCAGGCAAGATGGTGGACAAGGCCAAGAACTGAGCCAAATCTCCCCAAAGATAAGACGACATCGACCCCGGCCTCGCGCCGGGGTCTTTGCCTTTACGCCGGAGCCCCGATGAACACCACGCCTCAAATCACGCTGACAAGCTGGCTGCTGATCGCCCTTTTGGGGTTTGTTTGGGGGGGCACCTTTCTTTTTACCGAAGTGGCGCTCACCGGGATCACGCCCTTCTGGCTCGCCGCCTCGCGGATCGGGTTGGCGGCGGTGGTGATGCTGGCGCTCTGGGCCCTGCGGGGGTTCGCGCTTTTCACCGCGCGCCCCTCTGCCTCCGACATCCTCGTGCTGGTGACCATCGGCATCATCAGCTCGGCCCTGCCCTTTTCGCTGCTCGCATGGGGGCAGCAATATGTGACCTCGGGCTTTGCCGGGGTGACCATGGCTTCTGTCGCACTGATCGTCCTACCCATGGCCCATTTCCTGCTGCCGGGGGAGCGCATGACCCCGCGCAAGGTCGGCGGCTTTGTCATCGGTTTCATCGGCGTCGTCGTGTTGATCGGCGGGCAAGCCTTTGAAAGCACCGGCGCTGCGATGGAGACGGCAGGGCGTATGGCCTGCGTCGCCGCGGCCTCTTGTTATGCGGTAAGCTCAATCCTCATGCGGCGGCTGCCTTCGGTTGATCCGATCGGGCTCGGGACGGTGCTGATGCTGATCGGCGCCGCGGTGATGCTGCCCGCAGCCTTCCTCAGCGAGGGCGCGCCATCCCTGCCCGCGCCTAAAATACTCGCCGTTTTGGCCTTTCTCGGCCTAATCCCAACCGCGGGCGCGGCCTTCCTTCGGGTCTATGTGGTGCGCACCGCGGGGCCGGTCTTCATGTCCTTGGTGAATTACCAAGTGCCGGTCTGGTCGGTCCTGCTGGGCGCGCTGGTGCTGTCAGAGCCGCTGCCAATGTCGTTGCTTTACGCGATGGCGCTGATCCTTGCGGGGGTCGGGCTCAGCCAATACGGCGCGCTGAAACGGTTGTTCCGGGGAAGCTGAGGTAGGCTCGCGGCCGACGAACGCGCCCGCGAACCCGTCGGATCAGTAGCGTCCTAAGGCCATCTTGGTCTTTGCAGTAACTTTTCCGGCACCATTGACGGCCTTCACCACGGCCTCATAACTGTTGCCCTTTCCCCCTGAACAGGGTGGCAGATAACCGGCAGAGCGGTAGTCGCCCGTCCCCCTTGCCGCTTTGATGACCCGCACGCCACGCGGCATTTTCGCGGTCAGCCCCGGAACCGCGGGCAATTTGGCGCTACTGCCCTTTACGTTATAGCCGATTGTCCCATGCCCACCGCCGGAGGACAGAGGGCCATAACTACGGTCATTGAACTCGACCACGACCATCGCGGTCCCGGTGGGAAGACCGGTGACCTGAAAGGGCGGTGTCATCCCCTTACCGCCGAACAGGGTGCATTGCTGTCCGGCGGGGACAGTCTTGCCATTCCACGGCGCGAGAACTTGCGCCTTCATATCGGCAAATGCAGGGACGGCGAGAAACAGGGTGGCGCAGAAAGTCAGCGAAAAGCGCATTGTGGAAATCCTATAAAGTTAAACCATCAAACTATGCACGCCGACCAATGCCGATCAACCTTAAATTGTAGCGACCACCCTACCCACCGCCTCGACCACGCTGTCGACGGCACGCTCCATCAGCGCCGCGTCCTCATGTTCGGCCATGACGCGCACCAAGGGTTCCGTGCCCGATTTGCGGATCAACAGCCGCCCACCCTGCGCCAGATCGGCCTCTGCCTGCGCGATGGCGGCTTTGACCTGCGCGTCTTCCAGCGGGGCCTGCCCGGCGGAGAAGCGCACGTTTTTCAGCAGCTGCGGGACCGGGTCGAATTGGTAGAGCAGTTCCGAGGCAGGTTTGCCCGAGCGTACCATCTCGGCCAGAAACTGCATCCCAGCCATCAGCCCGTCGCCCGTGGTCGCATAGTCGGTCATCACGATATGGCCCGACTGCTCCCCCCCGAGGTTGAAGCCCCCATCGCGCATCCGCTCCACCACATAGCGGTCGCCGACGCCGGTCCGCTCCAGCCGCACACCGCGGTCATTCAGAAAACGCTCCAGCCCCAGATTGCTCATCACCGTAGCGACGAGCGCCTTGCCCGCAAGACGCTCCTCTTCGGCCCAACGCGCGGCCATCAGCGCCATGAACTGATCGCCGTCGCCGATGCGGCCATTCTGATCGATCAGGATCACCCGGTCAGCGTCGCCATCAAGGCAGATGCCCACATCGGCGCCATTGGCCACCACGGCCTCCGCCGCCGATTGCGGCTGGGTGGAACCGCAGCCATCGTTGATGTTGAACCCGTTCGGGTCCACGCCCACGGGGATCACATTCGCGCCCAATTCCCACAGCGCCATCGGCGCCACATGGTAGGCCGCGCCATGGGCGCAGTCGATCACCACCTTGAGCCCATCGAGACGCATCTGCCGCGGGAAGGAGGATTTGACCCGTTCGATATAGCGAAATCGGCTGTCGTCGATCCGCTTGGCCCGGCCAATCTGATCCGGCGCCGATGGCTCGACCCCCTCGGCGACCAACGCTTCGATTTCCTGCTCGACCTGATCGGAGAGTTTGAACCCATCCGGGCCGAAGAACTTGATGCCATTGTCGCTGGCCGGGTTGTGGCTGGCAGAGATCATCACCCCCAGATCGGCCCGCATGGAGCGCGTCAAAAGCCCCACCGCCGGTGTCGGCACCGGCCCCAGCAGCAACACGTTCATGCCGGTGCTGGTGAGGCCCGCAGTCAGCGCGTTTTCGAACATATAGCCTGACAGGCGCGTGTCTTTGCCGATGACCACACGGTGCACGCCGCTTTTCTCACGCCGGAAATAGCGCCCGACGGCGGCACCGATACGCAGCGCCATGTCGGCGGTCATGGGGTGAATATTGGCGGTGCCCCGCACGCCGTCTGTACCAAAAAGCTTTGTCATATCTATTTTCCTGCCAGTGCCGAACGATAAAGTAAAATGGATTGAATGGTTTGCGCCACATCGTGAACGCGTAAGACTTGGACCCCGTGGTTCAGTGCCGCCAGGGCCACCGCGATAGAGCCGGGCGCGCGATCTTCCCCCGCCGCGCCGCCGCCGATCGTGCCGATGAAACGTTTGCGCGACGCACCGAGCAAGATCGGCACCCCGAGGCTGTGGAACAGGCTCAGCCGCGCAAGCAGCGCAAGGTTGTGTTCCAGCGTCTTGCCAAAGCCAATGCCCGGATCGGCGATGATATTTTCGCGCGGTATGCCCTGCGCCTCAAGCGCCGCGATCCGCTCGGCCAGATAGTCATAGACGTCGAGCAGCACGTCATCATAGCGCGGGTCGCGCTGCATCGTGGCCGGGCCGCCTTGGGCGTGCATCACACAGACCGGCAGCCCCCGCGCCGCGCAGAAGGGCGCAAGCGCCGGGTCAAAGGTCAGCCCCGCCACGTCATTGACCAGATCCGCCCCCGCCGCCACGGCGGCTTCGGCCACAGCAGCTTTGCGGGTGTCGATGCTGATCGCCCCTTCCCCGGCCGCCCGCAGCCCTTCGATCACCGGTCGAACACGCGCGATTTCTTCCTCCTCCGGCACGGTCTCCGCACCCGGGCGGGTGGATTCCCCGCCGATGTCGAGCATATCAACTCCCGCCGCCCGCATCGCCACCCCCGCGGCGACCGCGACCTGCGGGTCTACATGGCGGCCCCCGTCGGAGAAACTGTCAGGCGTGGCATTGAGGATGCCCATCACGCGGGGGCGGTCGAAACTTAACCCCGCGATGGCCGGGCGCGGCGTGGTGAGGGCATCGCGCGCGGCGGTGGAGAGCGCATCTGCCGGGATCACGCGCGGCGTCTGCCCCCGCGACAAGAGCTCAACATGGGTGAACCAGCCCCAACCGCTCGCGAGGGTTAGCGCGCCTTCGGGCCGTGCGGGGCCGATCTGAACCAAGGGGCGATGGTACTCGGCCATCAAACGATCTCCGCGCTGTCGACGTCAAGCAGACGTAGCGGCAGTTTCGCGCCCTCGGACCGCTCCGCGCCGATCAAGACCAATTCGCAGGCCGATGAACTCTCCGCGAACCATGCGGCTAGGGCGGGTGCCGCGCTTGGCGGGGCGGCGGGGCCGTCCACTGCGTCGAGCACGATTCGCGCAGGCGCCCAGATGCTGATCTGGCCGTTCTTCATCGCCCAGTCTAACTCCGTCCGGCTGCCGACCACCGCGCCCCGCGGATCGCGGGTTGAAAGCAACCAAGCGTTCTGTTCGATCGCCAAGAGGTCGATGTGGCGCTGCGCTTTCTCATCCTCGGCCTGTGGCACGGCAATGTCCGGGGGGCCAACGCAAAGGATCACCGGCTCCGCCGCCGCTTCCAATTGATCCAACCATCTCGGCAAACGCGTCGAGGCAATCGCCGCATTGGAGAGGTATACCACGCGCGGCTGCGGGGCCTTTTGGGCCGCGTCATGCGCTGCCGCCTCCTCCCGCGCGCGGACGATCTCGACCCCAAGCGCACCGGGGCCACGGTCGAGCTTTTCGATCCGCACGAAGACCCGCATCGCCTGCGGCTCAATCAAGATACGGTCGGCCACCCGTTCGGCCAGTGTCTCCAAGAGGTTGAGCCGTTCGGCGGCAAGCTCGGCAGCGATAGCCTCGGTCACGCGGTCGTAGGAAAGGATGCGGTCCACATCATCGTCGACCACCCCCGTCAGGGGGGCCACCTCGACCACCACGTTGAAACAGACCCGCTGGGTGACGTCCCGCTCGGCCTGAAAAGCGCCGATCTCGACCTCGACGATGTGATCGCGGAGCGAGATACGATCACGCGGCTCGGGGCCGGCCATCGTCTCTGCCCGCTCGGAAGGGTGGGCAAAGGCAAGTCGAATTTCGTCGTCGGACATCGGCAGCGCCTATCGGATCAGGGTAATGGCCCCACCGGGGGCGCTTCGATGCACATTTAGCAGGCCCACCGGCGGCAGGCCAGCACCCGAAGGCACATCCCGCCCCTCAGTTCGAGGCGGTCTTCCATGTGTGGCGATAGAAAAGATGCTGCCCGATCCGCGCGGTCTTGGTATAGACCCGCGCCCAGTTGGGGTTCACTGCGGTGGTGTGGTAGTGCGTCGCGCCGTTGGTCAGCTTGGGCGCGCTGCCGTCGATGATCGCACGCGCGACTTTTGAAACACGGGCAAAGGCACGCGGCTCGTTGATGACCTCTTTGTGGCCGTCGCAGGTGTAGGTGAACTGGCACTGATACTTGCGCCCCGTCCCTTGATTGATCACGCCACAGAGCGTGCCGGGGAAACGGGCGGATTTCACCCGGTTCATGATCACTTCGGCCACGGCGAACTGGCCTTTGACCGTCTCACCGCGCGCCTCAAAATAGAGCGCTTCGGCAAGGCACTGCAACTCGGCGTTGCCTTCGGCCTTGGGCTGGCTGTCGATCCAAGCCGTGGAGAATTTCACATCTGTCTCGCTGGCCGACACGGGCTGTGCGACCATCTCCTGAAGCCGCGCCGCACCGGCGGACTTCAGACCTTGAATTTCAATCTGCGCAAGATCGCTCGCACTTTCAGAGCTGGCCTGAACCGCCAGCGGGCTGCTGCACAGCGCCATGGAAAGAGCAAAAGAGATCGACCGGATAAAACGCATTATGCGCCTCGCATCATTGTTAGGGCTGCGGGGCGGATAGCCAAAAGGTTCCCGGCGGTAAACCCAACCAGACGTTATGTGCAGAAACTCGCCGAATTATGGTATAAATTGGGCTGGAGCCCGCCGCCCCTACCCGATCTTGTGGGCAATGGCGAGTTGGGCGGCGGCCAGACGTGCAACTGGTACGCGAAATGGCGAACAGGAAACATAATCGAACCCCGATTCGCGGCAAAACGCGATGGATTCGGGGTTACCGCCATGCTCCCCACAGATGGAAAGGGTGATTCCAGGCTGCGCCTTGCGTCCTCTTTCTGCCCCGAGTTGCAGCAATTCGCCGACCCCATCGGTGTCGAGCACATGGAAGGGATCCTCTGGATAGACCCCCTGCTGGACGTAGTTCGACATGAAGCGGCCCGCGTCGTCGCGCGAGAGACCGTAGGTCATCTGCGTCAGGTCGTTGGTCCCGAAGCTGAGGAAGGCGCAATGCGGCGCGATATCATCGGCGCGCAGACAGGCGCGCGGGGTCTCCACCATGACGCCAAGGCGGTAGGTAAAGCTCGCGTCACGCTCGCTGCGCACAGCGGCGGCCACGGCATCAACGCTGGCTTTCACCAGTTCCACCTCGCGCCGGGCGCTGACCAGCGGGATCATGATCTCGGGCACCACCGGCTCGCCATCGCGGCTGGCCTCAATAGTGGCCTCGAAAATGGCGCGTGCCTGCATCTCATAGATCTCGGGCACCGTGACCCCCAAACGCACGCCGCGCAGGCCCAGCATCGGGTTATATTCCGTCATCGCCGCCACGCGGCGCGTCACGTCGGACATTTGCAGGCCAAGCGCCTCGGCCAATTCGCGCTGCCCGGCTTTGTCGGAGGGCAGGAATTCGTGCAACGGCGGGTCGAACAGGCGGATGCAGACCGGCTGCCCCTGCATGATGCGGAACAGCTGGGTGAAATCCTCGCGCTGCATGGGCAACAGACGTTCCAGCACGGCGCGACGGTCCTCGCCGCTTTCGGCAAAGATCATCTCGCGCATCACGGTGAGGCGGCCCGGCTCGAAGAACATATGCTCGGTCCGGCACAGGCCGATGCCATGGGCGTTGAAGTTGCGCGCGGTTTGCGCGTCGGTCGGCGTATCAGCATTGGCGCGAATGCCGATATCGGCCACATCCTCGGCCCAGCCCATCAGGCGGTTGAAGGTATCGTCAAGCGCGGCCTCCTGCATCTTGGCAGCCCCGGCCAATACCTGCCCGGTGGAGCCATCGACGGTGACCTGATCCCCTTCGACAAAGACCCGCCCGTCGGGGGCGATGATCTGCCGTTGGGTCACCACGAAGCGCATGTTCGAGGCACCAACCACGCAAGGCAGCCCCATGCCGCGCCCGATCACCGCCGCATGGCTGGTGATGCCGCCGCGTTCAGTCAGCACGGCGGCGGCGGCATGCATGCCGCGAATATCCTCGGGCGACGTCTCACGCCGGACGAGGATGCAAGGCTCCCCCCGCGCGGCGCTGGCCTGCGCGTCGCTGGCGGAAAAGACGATCCGCCCCGTGGCCGCGCCGGGGCTGGCTGCGATGCCGCGCCCGATCACGTCCCGCTTGGCGCTTGGATCGACTTGGCGGTGCAGCAGTTCCGACAGCGTGCGCGGCTGCACCCGCATGAGTGCTTCCTCGCGGCTGATGATCCCCTCATCCGCCAGCGCCACGGCGATCCGCACCGCCGCACGGGAGGACCGCGCGACCTTCACACCGTCCAAGATATGCAGCTTGCCCTGATCGATCACGAATTCGACCTGCATCTCGGCGCGCAGCCTCTTGCGCATCAGCGCCGCGTGATCCTTCAACTCGGCAAAGGCTTCGGGCACCAATTCTTCAAGCGATGGCCCGCGCGGATCACGGGTGAGATACATCGCCGCCGCATCGCCTTCGAGCGCATCGCGGCCTTGGCTCTGGCTCAGATAGCGCCCGGTGATCTGCGGCAGGCCGGTGTCGCTGTCGACCAGTTGCAACACGCCCGAGCCGCATTGCCCCTGCCCCACGCCAAAGGCCATTTCCTGCACCACCAGCCCCAACCCCGCATCCGCAGGCGCGCCTTTCGCCTGTCGCAACAGCCGCGCCGAGGTGCCGTTCCACGCCCGCGCCATTGACCGCAGCACGGCGGCCAGTTGCGTTGCCGGGTCTTGGGGGAAACGCTCTTCGGTCTCGGCCTCATAGGCGCGCAGGGATTCCATCAGCGCCGCGCGGCCATCGCCGTTCACATCGTCGAACATATCCGGGTCGAGACGGGCCACATTGACCGCGTAGGACTGCACGAAACGCGAATAAAGCGCCGCCGCTGGCCCTTCGCCAATGGTGCCCGCGTAGCTTTCGAAGAGTGCGTCGTTAATCCCGATGTTCAACACCGCCCCCGGCCCGCCCCAATCGGGGTCTTGGCTGGAGGGCCGCACGCAAAGCAGCGCACCCTTTGGAAACTGATCGACCACCGCCTGCACGTCGGGCATCTGCCCGCGCGCGATCTGCTGCACAGCGTCAAAGGACAGCGCAATGGTGCGCGGCACCGGCAGGTCGAGCCGCACGAGACGTTGCAAACATTTGGCCCGCCCGCCGTGGGTGGTATTGGCAATCGGCGCGGTGGGGGTCACCAGCGTGGTATGGGGATCGTTCTGCACTGCGGCACCTTAATCGTTCCGGTGCAGCATAGGGGTTGAGGCTGAAGGGGCAAGGGATCTCGCCCCCTCTGGGGTCAGCCGTCCAGTTTGGTCAAATCCGCCACGGCGCTACAGATCGTGCGGATGCGGCTCAGCAGATTAAGCCGGTTGCGCCGCACCGTGGGGTTCTCGGCGTTGACCTGTACCGCCTCAAAGAAGGCATCGATCGGCCCGCGCAATTCCGCCATGGCCGCCATCGCGGTCGAGAAATCCTGCGCCGCCATTGCAGGGGTGATCTTGGCCTCTGCCTTGTCGAGTGCGGCGAAGAGGTCTTTCTCGGCCTCCGTCTCGGCAAACTTCGGGTCGGCGCCAAAGGAGTATTCCACGCCATCGGCCTCTTCGGCTTGGCTGAGGATGTTGTTGGCGCGTTTGAAGCCTTGGATCAGGTTTTCGCCATCGTCGGTTTTGAGCACGTCCGACAGGGCGCGCGCGCGTTTGACCAAAAGGGTTAGGTCGTCGCTGCCGTCCATGGCGATGCAGGCGTCGATGACGTCGTGGCGGATGCCTTGGTCGCGCAGGTAGACTTTCAGGCGGTCGTGGATGAAGGAGAGGAGGCTGATCGTTAAAGTATGCACCTCATTCACAAGCGCAACCGCTTCTGGGCTACCCGGCTGGACAAGGGCATTTTCCCAGGACTCCTTATACAATTTTTGCCCAAGCTCTTCTTGACCGATTTCACCCAAACTATCACGCGCAGAGGCAGCCCAAACTGACTGCGCTCCTCCGCGGATGGCCCCTAGGTGCTTAGCGCTTTTGACTGCCAATACTCTCTCAAGGTGTACGCTCACATCATTCTCCACCAGAATCCGGATCACGCCCAAAGCCGCACGGCGCAGCGCGAAGGGATCCTTGCTCCCGGTCGGCTTCTCGTCAATCGCCCAGAACCCGGTCAGCTTGTCGATCTTCTCGGCCAAAGCCACGGCAATGGAAACCGGCGCGGTCGGCACGTCGTCGGACGGCCCCAACGGCGCGTAGTGGTCTTTGGCGGCGTCTGCGACGGCATCCGACATCCCCGCCTTGCGCGCGTAGTAGCTGCCCATCAGGCCCTGCAACTCGGGGAATTCGTAGACCATCTCGGAGCTGAGATCGGCCTTGGCGACCCGCGCGGCCTTCTCGGCCTCCTCCGCATCGGCGCCAACCAGCGGCGCCAATGCGCGCGAGAGGGTCGCCATGCGGTCGATCAACTCGGCCTGCGTGCCGAGCTTGTTGTGGAAGGTCACGTTTTCCAGCGCCTTGACCCAAGTCTCCATGCCCGCGCCGGTGGTGACTGTGCGCAGGTCGTTGTCCCAGAAGAATTTGGCATCCGACAGCCGCGCGCCCAACACCTTCTCATTCCCGGCAAGGATCGTGGCGCCATCGTCGGCGGTGGTGCGGTTGGCGACGGTGATGAACCGCTCGATCTGCCCCGACTTCGGATTGCGGACTGAGAAGAACTTCTGATGCTCTTTCATAGAGGTTTGCAGCACCTCGGGCGGTAGGCCGAGGAAGTCCTCGCCGATGCGGCCCATCAGCACGACGGGGTATTCCACGAGGCCCGCGACTTCGGCCAGAAGCCCTGCGTCCTCAACCACTTCCAGCCCGGCGGCGAAGGCCATGTTGGTGGCGTCATGCCAGATCGTATCAGCCCGCGCGGCGGGGTCGAGCACAACGAAGGCACGGCTGAGCTTGTCCTGATAATCCTCGAAGCCCGAGACTTCGATCTCGGCGGGGGCGAGGAAGCGATGCCCCCGCGTGGTATTGCCCGCGGTAATCCCGTCGATGGTCAGCGGCACCACCTCGGCCCCGGCCTCATCGCTGATCACGCAGAGGATGGAATGCAGCGGGCGGACCCATTTCAGGCTGCCGCTGCCCCACCGCATGGACTTGGGCCAGGGGAAGTTGCGGATGGTCTGCTCCAGCACCTCGGCCACGATCTCGGCGGCGGGGCGGCCCGGTTTCTCGATCTTGGCAAAAAGCACCTTGCCCTTGGGCGTGTCGCGCTCCTCAAGCTGGTCGCGGGTCAGACCCGCGCCGCGCAAAAAGCCTTCGACGGCTTTCTCGGGCGCGTCGGCCTTGGGACCCTTGCGCTCTTCCACCTGTCGGGGGCTGGCGGCGAGCATGTCGCCAAGCGCCAGCGTCAACCGGCGCGGGGTGGTGAAGACGGCGGCGGAGCCATAGGTCAAACCGGCCTCGACCAGACCGTTGGTCACCAGCTTTTGCAGGTCTTCGCCCGCGCGTTTCTGCATCCGCGCGGGAATTTCTTCGGAAAAAAGTTCAATCAGCAGATCTGGCACGGGCGGCCCCCAATTCTTGCCGCGACGGCGGCGTCTCATCGGGGGCTTGGATAACGAGTGCTAGGCGGAGGGTCTAGCCCCCCGCCCCGCGTTTAATCCAACAAGGTGCGGATATCCGGGTCGGAGAATTTCGGCACCACGCGATAGCCCGCTTCGACGAAGTTATAGACCGCAAAACCGATCAACCCCAGCCCGGCCCCGCCCAGAAGGAAGCGCCCAAAGGCCATGCCGCGCAGGTCTTGCAACGCCTCGCCCAGACCGCCCGCCTGTTCGGGATTGGCGGTCAGCGCCGCATAGCCCAGCGAAAAGGCGACGAGCGCGAGAATGCCGCCATAGATGACAAGGCCAATCTTCACGATAGGGTCGATGCTTTCGGTGAAATGGGTGCGGGCCAGATGGCCCTTATACTTCCCGCTCAGCCCTTTGTAGGCGTAGTAAATCCCCGCGCCCAGCAGGATCAGCGCCCCCGCGGCCACGATATAGCGCCCGGCGGGCATGGCCATCAGCTTTTGCGTCCAGTCCTGCGCGGAACTGCCGCCGGAGTTCTTGCCGCTCAGCGCCAGAGCGAGAACCGAGACGCCGATACCGCCGTGGATCAGCCCGGTCGTGATCTGCCCCAGCCGCGCGATCAGCCCCTTGGCATCAGTGCCGTGGTCTTCGACATCCTTCACACCCGCGGCCACACGCCATACCAGATAGGCAAGCAGCCCGATGCCGATGGCAAATAGCGCGGGGATGCCATAGGGCTCATCCCGCAGCGCCGCGAGGGCGTCTTTCGTCCCCGAGGCTTGGGTGCGTTTCAGAGCGGCCAAAAGCGCCAGCCCCCCGATGATCGTATAGATCACCCCGCGCGCGCCATAGCCTGCGCGCATCACCCATTTCAGCCCCTCATGTGTTTTCTCTGACATTCTTGCCCCCGTTCTATGTGGGGACAAGCGTTCGGCGGTGCCAAAAGGTTCCGCCGAAAGGGTCCGCGCGCGGGGATAAGATCAGTCGGCGGGGCGTTCCGGGCAGGCCTCGCCCACCACGGTGCCGTCATAGGACTTCTCACCACAGTCGTTCAGCTCATGCCAGATATAGCCGCGCCCGTCGTCGGTCAGCGCCACGATCCGGTCGACGCCGTAGTGCACGTTTTTGCCGCCGAGAAAGGTCAGCGCGCTGCCCGCCGCGATCTCGGCCGCGATGGCGGGGGCGTCGAAACAATCGAACCAGCCCGGCGCGTTGCGCGGATCGGTGTGGTCGGTCATCTCATAGGTCTCGGTCGCCATGGCGAGGCTGATGTCATGCTCGAAACAGGCGCGAAACCGGATCGGGGAACTGTCGGCGTCGATGGCCTGTAGGTTGTTCGCGGCGATCTCCTCCGCCTCCTGCGTTGTCAGAGAGACAAGTTCAACCTTGGCCTCGGGCACATCGTGATAAAAGCCGTAGATCTGGAGGTAATAGAGCGCCGCACCGGCGATCGCTGCTGAAAGAAGGATCACGATGCCAACAATCTTGCCGCTCATGCCGCGCTGTCCGCCTCGGGCGTCCAGCCGCCGGCGCGGGTCTGCACGAAGGCATCCGCGCATTGCTTGGCCAGCGCCCGCACCCGCCCGATATAGGCCTGCCGCTCGGTGACCGAGATCACGCCGCGCGCGTCGAGCAGGTTAAAGATATGGCTCGCCTTGATGCATTGATCATAGGCCGGATGCGCCATAACGATGCGTTTCCCGGTCTTGGGGTCTTCGGCGGGTTGCTCAAGGATGAACTGGCAGTGTGCCTCGGCTTCGTTGAACTGGTCCAGCAGCACTTCGGTATTGGCCGTGTCAAAGTTCCAGCGCGCGAATTCTTCTTCGGTCTGTTTGAACACATCGCCATAGGTCAGCGGGATCGGCGCGTCGGGGCTGTTGAAGGGCATGTCCATGACGTGGTCGACGCCCAGCACATACATCGCCAGACGTTCCAGCCCGTAGGTCAGCTCGCCCGAGACGGGGTGACAGTCATGGCCACCGACCTGCTGGAAATAGGTAAACTGCGACACTTCCATGCCGTCGCACCAGACCTCCCAGCCCAGCCCCCAAGCGCCGAGCGTCGGGCTTTCCCAGTCATCTTCGACAAAACGAATGTCATGCAGCGCCATGTCGATGCCGATGGCCTCCAACGAGCCGAGGTAGAGCTCTTGCAGATTGGGCGGGCTCGGTTTGATCAGCACCTGATACTGGTAGTAATGCTGCAAACGGTTCGGGTTCTCACCATAGCGCCCATCCGTGGGGCGGCGCGAGGGCTGAACATAGGCCGCAGCCCAAGGCTGCGTGCCAAGGCTGCGCAGCGTGGTGGCCGGGTGAAAGGTGCCCGCGCCCACTTCCATGTCGTAGGGTTGCAGCACCGCGCAGCCCTGCCGCGCCCAATAGCTCTGCAAAGCAAGGATGATCTCTTGGAAAGAGCGTGGTTTCTGCGCTGCGTCAGACATGGTGATTGCCCCTTAATGATGCGCGCCTTTCCTACGTCTGCAAGCCATGGGGGTCAATCACAGCTTTATCAGAATTTCGCCCCCTTTTGCATGGCATTCGCGCTGCTTTCCGGCGTAATCTGGCTCGGATTTGGTTTTGCGAGAGTTGAGTGACGATGAAGCGAATTCTACCTGCCCCCGTGGCGATCTTCTTGGCCCTGAGCCTGACTTGGGCGGGCCTTGCGCGGGCGCAATCGGCAGAGGATGTCGTTTGGGTTCAGATCGAGGCGCAACCGTCCTTGGCCGAGGCCACGGACCGGGCGCGCGCCTATGAGACCCTGTTGGATGACGTGAATGGCTTTGCCTTGGGCGGTGGCTGGTACGGCATCGCCGTGGGCCCCTACCGGCGCGAGGATGCGGAACTGGTGCTGCGCAGCTATGTGCGCGACGGTCTGGTGCCGCGCGACAGCTTCATCCAGCAATCCAACCGTTTCCAGCAGCAGTTCTGGCCCGTTGGTGACAACGTTCTGGAAACCGGCGTGATCGACGCCCCCGTGGGCGTGGATGGCATTGCGCCAGAGGAAGCCGCCGCGGGCAGCAGCACCCCCGATGTCACGACAACCCCGCTTGATCCCGCAGGGACGGAGGGTGAAACCGAAGCCGCAGAGGCCGAGACCGCCCCGGCCCCCACCCCGCCCGAACCAGATGAGACCGCTGCAGAAGCGCGCCGCTCGGAACGCGCCCTCTCGGCGCAAGAGCGCAAGGACCTGCAAATCGCCCTGCAATGGGCGGGCTTTTATGATGCCGCGATTGACGGTGCCTTTGGCCGTGGCACCCGGGCCTCCATGCGCGCGTGGCAGGGCGCCAACAGCTATGAGCCGACCGGTGTGCTGACCACGCGCCAGCGGGCGGCTCTGATGGCGCAGTATAACGCCGTGCTCGACGGGCTGGGCTTGCAACTGGTGCGCGACGAGAAGGCCGGGATCGAGATCATGATGCCTACCGCCGAGGTCGACTTCGCCCGCTACGAGCCGCCCTTTGCCCATTACGACAGCAGTGGCAACATCGGCGCGCGGGTCTTGTTGATCAGCCAGCCGGGCAATCAAGATACGCTCTATGGCCTGTACGACATCATGCAAACGCTTGAGATCGTCCCCTTGGATGGCCCGCGCGAGCGCAAGCGCAATTCCTTTGAGTTGATCGGCGAGAACGGCAGCATCATCAGCCAGACGCAGGTCTCGCTGGAGAACGGTCAGATCAAGGGCTTCACCCTGATCTGGCCCGCCGGGGACGAAGACCGCCGCCGCCGCGTGGTGGCCGAAATGTCCAAAAGCCTGACCCGCCTGCCCGGCGTGCTCGACGCCGCCGCAGGCAATAGCGATGCGCAGGCGATTGATCTGGTCGCCGGTTTGCAGATCCGCCAGCCCAAGATCGCCCGCAGCGGCTTTTTCGTCGATGACAACGGCGCGGTCGTGACCACCAGCGAAGTCGTCGCCTCTTGCGGGCGGGTGACGCTGGACGCCGATACCGATGCCACGGTGGTCGCCACCGATGAGGCGCGCGGCCTTGCACTGCTCAAACCCGAAAGCCGCCTCGCCCCGCTGGCCGTGGCCCAGTTCAGCAACGCGGCCCCGCGCCTGCAATCGGAAATATCCGTCGCGGGCTACTCCTACGAGGGCGTGCTGAGCGCCGCGACCCTGACCTTTGGCGCGCTGTCGGACCTCAAGGGGCTGAACGGAGATGAGACCCTCAAGCGCCTGTCGGTCAAGGCCCAGCCCGGCGATGCCGGGGGTCCGGTATTCGACGAGAATGGCCATGTCGTGGGGATGTTGCTGCCCCAGACGGAAGCGGACCGCAAACTGCCCGAAGACGTGAGCTTTGCCCTCGATGGTGATGTGATCCTCAAGGCAGTGCAGGAGGCCGGGCTGGGCAGCAAGCAGGCACAAGGCGCCACAGGCCCGATTGCGCCGCGCGACCTGACGCTGCGCGCGCAGGGCATGACCGTCTTGGTCAGCTGCTGGGAATAACGCGGCGGGCTCAGCCCCAAGCGACAAAGACAAAGGGCGGTGCCATCGGCGCCGCCCTTTCGCGTTTCAAGCGCGCCAGAATTTGGCGGTGAACATGACGTAGACCGCCATGAGCTCCAGTCGCCCGATCCACATGGCGATGATCAATATCCACTTCGCCGTGTCATTAAGGCTGCTGAAATTCCCCGCCGGGCCGATGATCTCTCCCAAGCCCGGGCCGATGTTCGCCAGCGCCGCCGCGGCCCCCGAAACCGAGGTGACGAAATCCAACCCCGTCAGGCTCAGCGCGACCGAGATCAGGCCGAGCGATACGACGAAGAACATGAAGAAGGACATCACCGAGCTCAGCACGTCCGCCCCCACCGGGCGACCATCGTAGCGCGGGGTAAAGACACCGTGGGGCGAACGGATCCGCCGCAGCTGCGCGCGGATCGACGCAAAGAGCAGTTGATAGCGGAAGATTTTGATCGAACAGGTAGTCGAGCCCGCGCAGCCGCCGATCAGGCCGATAAAAAAGAACAGCGCCACGGCAAAGCTGCCCCATTGCATATAGTCCGCCGAGGCATAGCCGGTGCCCGAAATGATCGAGGTGATGTTGAACAGCGCTTCGCGCAAGACCCGCTCGGATTCATAGGTCGTGCCGCTGCGCAGAACGAAAAAGACGATCACCACCAGAAAGGTCATCGTCATGAAAAAGCCGCGCACCTGCGGGTCGCGGTGCAGGGCCACGGGGTTGCCGTTAATTAGTTGCACATAGCGTACGAAGGGCAGCGCGGCGAGGATCATGAAAATCACGGCGACATATTCGGCGGGGCCGGAAAAGGTGCTGAAGGAGGCGTCGTAGTTGGAAAAACCACCCGTCGAGACGGTGGTGAGCGCATGCACGGTGGCGTCGAATGTGGTCATCCCGAGGGCCAGATAGCTCAGCATACAGGCCAGCGTGAGCCAGAGATAGATCACCGAAATCTGCGTCGCGATTTGCCCCGCGCGGGGCAGGATTTTCCCGAATGTGTCAAAGGACTCGGATTTGAAGATCTGCATACCACCGACCCGCAACTCGGGCAGAAACACCATGGCGACGACAACGATACCGATGCCGCCTAGCCATTGCAGGATACCGCGCCAGATCAGCAGCCCTTTGGGCAGGTCTTCCAACCCCGTCAGCACCGTCGCGCCGGTGGTCGTCAGACCCGACATCGCCTCGAACATGGCATCGGTCACGCTGGCCTCGGTCGCGCCAAGCACGAAAGGCAAGGCCCCGAAGAGCGGCAGCATCAGCCAGACGCCGGTGGTCAGCATGAATGTCTGTTGAATGGTGAGCCCTTCACGGACTCCATTGGCGCTGGCGAGGGCGATCATACCGCCACCCAGCGTCGTGATCAGCGCGCTTTCGACGAAGACCCACCACTGGCCCCGGCCTTCGGCCAGATCGACCAAGATCGGGATGATCATGGCAAGGCCGAGCACGGCCACCAAAAGGCCCACGACATATCCGACAGGTCGTATATCCAACATGCGCGCAGCGTTGGCTTGGCCGCTCGTCGCTGTCAAGCCGAGACGGGACCGGGGCGCGATTTGGCCCCGGTCCGTGTCGTCTTAGATGTAGTAGAGGTCTTTGAAAACGTGGTGAACGATGTCGTCACGCTTGATGCCCATGGCGGCCAGTTCTTCGTCGCTTTTCGCTTGCAGGCCTTGGACCTGCTCAAAACGGCGTTGGGCGGTGGAGCCCATCATGATGCCATGGCCGATCCCCGCGAAAAAGCGGCGCAGACCGGCGCCGGCGCGCCGCAGCCCTTCGAGGGGAGAGACGGAGTGGGCGGGGTGAGCAGTGCTCTGGTAGGTCATCTGATTGCCTTTGCAATTTCCAGTATTTCGATGACCGTTAGATAGGCAATGCTGCGCCGCAGCAGAACCGACGTTTTCGCATAGCCGCTGGTCGGGACTTGCAGGGCTGACAGGGCGACATTCACCATTTCCGCGCTAAGACAGGCGGAATGCCCCGCAAAGGGGCGCGGCGCGGGCTGCGAACAACCAATGCGCGATTGCCGCGCCGTCCGGGGTCAGCCGACGTGGAAGAGCGTGTTGAAAAGCTTGGGGTCGATGCTCTGCGCGGCAAAGGTCTCACCTTGGGTCAGCACGCTGATCGCATCGTGGCTGTGCAGGCTTTCTTGATGGCTGGCGACGATGCGGAAATCGCCCACCCGACCATCGGCCAAAAGCTGTTCGCAAAACAGCCGCGCGGCATCCTCGACAAAGATCGGATTGGCGGCGTTAAGCTCGGCGAACGCCTGTTCGTCTTCGCGTTTGACCATGACCTGCGTCTCGGTCGGCACGGCGCGGCGGCAAATCTCGATCAGGTCTTCGAACCAGAGGCAATCGCCCTCGTCCCGCGTCTCGACCGATATCCGCGCGACGGAGCGTTGCGAATGCGGTGTCGCCAGTTGCCCGCGGGTCTGGCGCGCGTGTTCGCTCAGTTCCAGCGAACAGGGGCAGGTGCTGGAATAGACATAGTCGAGATGCACGATCTTCTTGCGCTCGCCGTTCTGTTCAACCAACTCCAGCGCGATGTCGTAATACTGATAGCCGGTGAGGCCCGAGCGCAGGCTGCCGATCTTCATCGGGAAGGAAAAGCGCATCTGAATTCGCGCGTCCAAGCTCTCAAGATCGGCTTTGTAGTCGTCCAGCGCCGCTTCGATCACCTCGAAGCTGAAAGTGGCCTCGGCATGGCGGTAGAAACTGCGCATGATGCGGGACATGTTGATGCCCTTCTTCTCCGCATCGAGCGAGACCGTGCCGGTGACCGAGGTCTCAAGCCGCAGATCCCCGCCCTCGCGGCTGCGATAGCGGATCGGCAGGCGAAAGTTCGAGATGCCGACATGCTGGATCAACTGCTGCGCGCCGCGGATCAGGCTGGAGGGGCCGTTTTGCAGGTCCGGCAGGCTGGCGCGGTAGTTGTCGCCCGCGGTGAAATCTTCGGGATAGGCGCGGCTAAGGGCGGGATATTCGGCGGGGGCCAGCATCCGGGCCATGGCCGGGTCCAGCGCCGCAATCTCGGCCGGGGTGGCCGTTTCGGCCCAAGCGCGCAGCGTGGCGAGCGCGGATTGCGCCGCCTCCCGGTCCGGTGTCTCGGACATCTCAGTCACGATGTTCATTGCGCGGCCCTCCGGTCTGTCGCTCTCAATGTATGATGCGCGGGGCCAAAATGCCACCGCGCCCACGACACATCAGGTCAGGCTTGCGCCGCCGCGTCCAAGGCTTGCAGCAGATCCGCCTTGAGATCGCCGCTATATTCCAGCCCTACGCTGATCCGCACCAGCCCCGGCGTGATGCCCAAGAGGTCTTTGGTGTCCTGCGGCAGACGCTGGTGGGTGGTGGTGGCCGGATGGGTGACGATGGTCTTGGCGTCGCCAAGGTTGTTTGAGATCACCCCCACCTGCAACGCATTCAGGAAAGCGAAAGCCGCCGCCTTGCCGCCCTTGAGGTCGATGGACAGCACCGTGCCCCCTGCCCCCATCTGGCGCATCGCCAGTGCGTTCTGCGCATGGCCCGCAAGGCCCGGGTAAAGCACCCGCGCCAGTGCCGCGTGACCTTCCAGCGCCTCGGCCAATTCCTGTGCGCTGGCCGCCTGCGCCCGCACCCGCAGGTCGATGGTCTCCAACCCTTTGAGCATGATCCAAGCCGTGAAGGGGCTCATCGAGCCGCCGGTATGTTTCATGTAAGGCTCAAGCGTGCCGCGGATGAACTCGCGGCTGCCCAGCACAACACCGCCGAGCGCACGACCCTGCCCGTCGATATGTTTGGTCGCGGAATAGACCACCACATCCGCGCCCTGCGAGATCGCGCGCGAAAAGACCGGCGTGGCAAAGACATTGTCGACCACCACCAGCGCGCCCTTGGCATGGGCAAGCTTGGCCACGGCCTCGATGTCGATCACCTCAAGCGTGGGGTTGGCCACGGATTCAAAAAACACCGCGCGGGTGTCCTCGCGGATCGCGGCCTCCCAAGCGGAGAGGTCGCTGCCGTCGACGAAAGTAACCTCCACCCCGTAGCGGCCAAGGATCTCTTCCAGCACATAGATACAAGAGCCGAATAGCGCCCGGGCCGAGACGACATGATCGCCCGCCTTCAGCATCGAGATCAGCGCGCCCGAGACCGCCGCCATGCCGCTGGCGGTGGCAAAGGCATCTTCGGCCCCTTCCAAAGTGGCGATGCGGTCCTCGAACATGGCGACCGTGGGGTTGCCATAGCGGGCATAGATGAACTCATCCGGGCCGATCTCTTCGAAACGCGCCTCGGCCTGTTCGGCGCTGTCATAGACGAAACCTTGGGTCAGGTAGATCGCTTCGCTCACCTCGCCATATTGGCTGCGGCGGGTGCCTGCGTGGATCGCTTGGGTGCGCGCGTGACGGTCGTTGCTCATCAATCTCATCCTTCCGGCCCGACCTCGCGGGCATAAAAAAACCCCAGACGCGGCCAAGCGAAAGGGGTCTTTCATCCTGACCTTTTAGCGGCATGTTTAACGTGGCCCACAATCCGGTAACAAATCGCCACGCGGGGTGGATTACGCCGCGCGGCGCTACAGGTCAACAGTTTCGCGTAGGGCCTTCGTTAAATTTGAGCGGATCAGCCTTGGTCTTTCTTCTCGCCGTAGGCTTCGAACAGCTTGCCCTGCGCCATGAAGAAAACGAAAATCGCCGCCGTCAGGCCGAAGGTCTTGAAGTAGACCCATGTGTCGGTCGAGAAGAACCGCCAAATCACCTCATTCGCCAGCGCCAGACCAAAGAAGAAATACGTCAGCCGTTTGGTCAGCAGCATCCAGCCCTCATCGCGCAGGGGCATCATCTCTTCCATGACGTATTTCAGATAGGATTGCCCGCGCAGCAGGCCGACCGCCAAAAGGCCGCCGAAGAGCACATAGATCAGCGTCGGCTTCATCTTGAAGAAGCGGTCATCGTTCAGCCAGACCGACAACCCGCCAAAGATCACCACCAGCACCACGGTGGCGACCTGCATCCGGCTGAGCTTGCCCGTCAGCGCCCAAAGCGCGCCGGTCGAGAGTACCAGCAGCGGCACGAACATCGCGGTGACGACGATAAAGCCGTCATACTCCGTCCCGCCGAAAGTGTAGGTGTTATCCTTGAGCCACAGATAGGCCACGAGGAAGGCCAAGACCGGCCCGTATTCCAAGCCTGCCCGCAGCATTGGGTTGATCTCTCTTGGTTCTGACATGCCTGTTCCTTCAGCCGCCCATTTCAACAATCACCGCCCCGGCTGCGATCAGCGCCATCAGCGCGATGCGGCGCGGGCCGACGGTTTCTTTCAGCACCAGCACCCCGATCAGCGCGGCAAAGACGGTCGAGGTCTCGCGCAGCACCGCCGCCTCGCCCACCTTGTCGAGCCGCGTGGCCAGCATGACCGACCCGAAACTCGCAAAAGCGATGATCCCGCCGATAAAGCCGCGCAGCATCAGCGGCGCCACCTCGGGCGGGTTCTCCATCGCGTGCCAGCGCCGCCATGCGATCACCGGCATCACCAACCCGTCGATCATGAAAAACCATGCGAGGAAGGTGAAAGGATCCGCCGTGGCGCGGATGCCGTATGCGTCATATGTGGTGTAAAGCGCCACGAACAAGCCCGTCAGCACCGCCAGCCCGAGCGCTGCGTGCAGCGTATCGCGCGCGGCGACCAGATTGCGCAGATTATAGAGGGCAAGGCCGAAGATACCGCTTAGCAGCACCGCCACCCCAAGCCACTGCACCGCGTTGAACCGCTCACCAAAGATCAAATAGGCGCCGACCACGGCAAAGAGCGGCCCCGTGCCGCGCACCACCGGGTAGACCACCGTATAGGCGCCCTTGGTATAGGCCCATGCCTGCAACAGCTTGTAGATCACATGGATCACGAAAGCGCCGAGGAAGATCACCCACATATGCGGTTCGGGCCAAGGCACGACGAACAGCGCAAAGGGCGCGGCCATCACGCCATAGGAGACATCAATCGCCCCGCGCGTGAGCCAAGGATCATGTCGCCCCTTTTGCAGGGCGCCGAAAACCGCGTGCAGGAAGGCTGCGGAAAGCGCTAGCCACAGGGCCGCGGTATGGCCCGCGGGGGTGCCTTCGATCGACAGGATCCAATCGGTCATCGCGGAACCACCACCGCGGCGAGAGGTTTATACTTCAAAGCCTTTATAACCAACGGAAATTCCATGTTTGAAAGCCTGATCGCGGATCTCACCCACAGTTTTTCGAAAGTGCCGGTTACCGTGGCCGCGGCGCGGCTGGTCATGGCGGCCTTTTTGGCGGGTATCGTCGGGTATGAGCGCGAGCGGCGCGACAAGCCTGCGGGGCTGCGGACCCATATCATGGTGGCCATCGCCGCCTGTCTCTTCATCATCATTGGGCAAGAGCTTGGCAGTCTGGAGTTTGGCGATGGCGACCAAATGCGCTTCGATCCATTGCGCCTCATTGAGGCGGTGACCGCAGGTGTCGCCTTCCTCGCGGCGGGGATCATCTTCACCTCGAACGGCGAGGTGCGCAACATCACCACCGGCGCGTCGATGTGGCTGGCCGGGGCCATCGGCCTGTCCTGCGGCGCGGGGCAAATCCTGCTGGCCTGTTTGACCGCAGGGGTCGTGGTGCTGGTTCTCACCGTTCTGCGCTGGATCGAGCGGAAGCTTGGCACCCATGACTGAACAGGGCCGCCACTTTCGGCGGCCAGTGTACTCTCAGCCATCCGTGCCCACCAAAGCGGCGGCGAATTCATCCGGGTCAAAGGGCGACAGATCGTCAATCTGCTCACCAACACCCACGGCATGAATGGGCAGGCCAAAGCGATCCGCCAGCGCCACCAGCACGCCGCCCTTGGCGGTGCCGTCAAGCTTGGTCATCACCAGACCGCTGACATCGGAGATCTCTTGGAAAACCTTCACCTGATTGACCGCGTTCTGCCCTGTCGTCGCATCCAGCACCAATAGGGTGTTATGCGGCGCGGTCTCATCCTTCTTGCGGATGACGCGCACGATCTTGGCCAGTTCCTCCATCAGGTCGCCCCGGTTTTGCAAACGGCCTGCCGTGTCGATCAACAGCAGATCGGCCCCCTCTTCCTGCGCGCGGCCCATGGCGTCAAACGCAAGGCTCGCGGGGTCGCTGCCCTCGGGCGCGGTCAGCACGGGCACGCCTGCGCGTTCGCCCCAGACCTGCAATTGCTCCACCGCGGCGGCGCGGAACGTGTCACCGGCGGCGATCACGACCTTCTTGCCCGCCGCACGGAATTGCGAGGCCAATTTGCCGATGGTCGTGGTCTTGCCCGAGCCGTTCACGCCGACCACCAGCACCACCTGCGGGGTCTTGGCATAGAGCGGCAGGGGCCGAGCCACAGGCTCCATGATGCGGCTGACTTCGCTGGCGAGCAGCTGTTTGATCTCAGCCACCGAGAGTTTTTTGCCAAAGCGCCCTTCGGCCATATTCGCGGTGACCCGCAGCGCCGTGTCGACGCCCATGTCCGCGCTGATCAACAACTCTTCGAGCTGTTCGAGCATCTCGTCATCGAGCGTCCGGCGCACCACGGGCTGTGCGGCACTGCGGCCCATGAGGCGGCCCAGAATGCCCGGTTTGGCGGGGGCGGCCTCTCCCGGGGATTCGTCCAGCGCCGGGGCGACGGGGGTCATCGCTTGGCGCAGGTCGGTCGCCGCGGGAACTTCCTCCGGGGTCGGTGCAGGCTCGGGGTCAGCGGCGGGCGGTTCCTGCGCGGGCGTGCGGTCCGGCTGGGGCTCAGCCGGTTCGGGCTGCGGTTCAGGCGCAGGCTGCGGCTCGGGCTCTGGGAGCGTCTCGGGTTCCGGGACGGGTTCAGGCGCGGGGGTCGGCTCTTCCACCGCCTCCCGCTCTGCCGCCAACATCGGGCCGCTGTCCTCCTGCCCGTCGGGCATCACGTCAGAGGCCGCGCCGGGCTGGTCCATCACCGCATCCACGGGGGCGGCTTCGGCCTCCGCCTCTCCGCCATCGCTGACGATTGCCTCCAACCCCTCGTCGAGTTTGGACGAGGATTTGAACAAGCGGTCCTTGAGCTTCGTGAAGAAGGCCATCGGCGTCTCCCATGCAGTTTCGTCTTGATCTATAGGCTTGCCCGCGCAGATGGAAGGGCGCCCGGGCAGATCAAGCCCGCCGGGAGGGGGCGGGGTCAGATTTCATCGGGGAAATGCTGCATCACCAGCCGGATCGGGTTCGGCGCCGCCTGCCCCAGCCCGCAGATCGAGGCATCGACCATGGCGGTCGACAACGCCTCCAGCAGGTCTTGGTCCCAGCGGTCCTCCTGCATCAGCTTCACCGCCTTTTCACAGCCGACCCGGCAGGGCGTGCATTGGCCACAGCTTTCATCCTCGAAAAACCGCAACATGTTGAGGGCGGCGGCCCGCGCGCTGTCGTGTTCCGACAGGACAACCACCGCCGCCGAGCCGATGAAAGACCCATGCGGCTGCAACGTGTCAAAGTCCAGCGGCAGATCCGCCATCGACGCGGGCAAAAGCCCCGAGGACGGCCCACCCGGTTGATAGGCTTTGAACAGATGGCCCTCTGCCATGCCCCCCGCCGCCGCGATGATATCGGTGATGGTCGAGCCTGCGGGCAGCAGATACATCCCCGGGCGCGCCACACGGCCCGATACGGAATAGCTGCGCAGCCCTTTGCGGCCATTCTTTTCGACCCCGTTCAACACCTGCGGCCCCTCGCGGCAGATGCGGGCGATCCAATGCAGAGTCTCGACGTTATGCACCAAGGTCGGGCGGCCAAAGACACCCACTTGCGCCACATAGGGCGGGCGGTGGCGCGGCAACCCACGCTTGCCTTCGATGCTTTCGATCATGGCGCTTTCCTCGCCACAGATATAGGCCCCCGCCCCACGCCGCAGATCGACATAGCCGGGCGCGATGAGGCCCGCGCCTTCCAGAGCGGCGATCTCACGGCGCAGGATCTCCAGCACCGCCGGGTATTCGTCGCGCATGTAGAGAAAGACCTTCTCCGCCTCCACCGCCCAAGCGGCGATCAACATGCCTTCGAGGAAGAGATGCGGCCTACGTTCAAGATACCAGCGATCCTTGAAGGTGCCCGGCTCGCCCTCATCGCCATTTACCGCCAGATAACGCGGGCCGGGGTTGCCGCGCACGAAGCCCCATTTCTTGCCCGAGGGGAAACCAGCCCCGCCAAGACCGCGCAGCCCGGCCTCTAACAATTGCTCCTGCACCTCTTCCCAATCGCCCCCCTGACGCAGGTTCAACAGCGCGTCGTAACCCCCTGATGCCGCGTAGGTTTCGTAAGCCTCATAGTCAGGCAGCTGGGCATGGGTATCTCCGGCACCAATTGCCGCCAGCACTTTCTCGGGCGTCGCGTGGTCGATATGGTTATGCCCCAGTTCCAGCACCGGCGCCGTGTCGCAGCGCCCCATGCAGGGCGCGCGCAAGACGCGCACTTCGGTCGGGTCCAAACCCTCCTCCAACGCGGTTTTCAAGGCCTGCGCCCCGGCCAACTCACAAGACAGCGAATCGCAGACACGGATGGTCAGCGCGGGCGGCGGGGTCTCGCCCTCTTTCACCACGTCGAAATGAGCGTAGAAACTGGCGACCTCATAGACCTCGGCCATCGACAGGCGCATCTCTTCGGCCAAGGCGCGCAGATGCGCGGCCGACAGGTGGCCAAAGCGGTCTTGGATCAGATGCAGAAACTCGATCAGCAGATCGCGGGCGCGCGGGCGGTCGCCCAACAGCGCGCGGACCTCATCCCACGCCGTATCCTGCAACTGCCGCCCCTTGGGGTGATGCCGCCCCTTGCCCTTGCCGGATTTCCAAACGCCCTTTCGCGGCTCCCCCGCCGCAGCCTTGCCGTGATCGTCCAGCGCCATGTCTTTCCCCCGCCTTGCTTTCCGCCTTGGTAACAAATCCAAAGCCCTAGGCGCGATCAAAAAGCGACAATCGCGCGGGTGTTTGCGTTGTGCGCGGCCCCTGCGGCGGGCAGAATACGGGGGCCGAGCCGATTGGCCGGGGTCGCAGGGGAAAACGCATGCTGTGGTATGTGATCGCAAGTCTGACACCGGCGGTGTTGATCGCCGCCGCCGCCCTCTGGGGCGGGGTCTGGCCCGTGCTGGCACTGTTGTCGATCACGGTGCATGTGGCCTTCATGGACCGGTTGGGCCGCGCCCTGCGCCTTTCCGACAGCTCAGGCCGCGCCCTGACGCTGACCTTGGCCGCCACGCATTTCCTGCTGCTGCCGCTCGGGGTCTGGGCAATTGGCGCAGCCCCGCATCTTGAGGCGTTGGACCGCGCCCTGATCTTTGCCGCCCTTGGCCTGTTTCTGGGCCAGATCAGCAATTCCAACGCCCATGAGTTGATCCACGCCAGCCGCCGCCTGCCCCGGCGGATCGGCACGGCGATCTATATCTCGCTGCTGCACGGGCATCACGTCTCTGCCCATCTGCGGGTGCATCATCCCGCCGCCGCCACCCCGGCTGATCCCAACTCCGCCCCCAAGGGCATGGGGTTCTGGCGGTTTCTGCTGAGCGCAAGCTGGGGGGAGTTTCGCGCCGGGTGGCAGGCCGACAGTGCGCAGCGGGCGCGCACGACGGGGCCGCAGGGGCTGCACCCTTACACGCTCTACCTCACTGGCGCGGCGCTGGCGCTGCTCACGGCGCTGCTGCTGGGCGGGGTCGCCGGGCTGCTCGCCTATATCGGGCTGGCAGCCTATGCACAGATGCAACTGCTGCTGTCGGACTATGTGCAGCACTATGGGCTCCGGCGAGAGCAGCGCCCCGATGGCCGGTTCGAGCCGATGGGCCCGCTGCACAGTTGGAACGCGCCGAAATGGTACTCCGCCGCGATGATGCTGAACGCCCCGCGCCATTCGGACCACCACATGCGCCCCGCCCGCGCCTTCCCGGCGCTGGAGGTGACGCCAGAGATGCCGAAACTGCCCTATTCCCTGCCCGTGATGGCGGTGATCGCCCTCGTCCCCCCGCTGTGGCGGCGGGTGATGGACCGGCGCGTGGCGCGGTGGCATCAGCGCTGACCCCACTGGCGCGGGGCGCGCGCTTCTGGCAGGCTCGTGGCATGAGACATGCCTTTGCCCTGATCTGCACTCTCCTTCCCCTGCCTGCCTTGGCCGAGATGGCGGCGGCGGAGTTCGAAGACTATACTGAGGGCAAAACCCTCTACTTCGGCCAATCCGGCGCGCCTTATGGGGCGGAAATCTACCACGAGGACCGGCGCGTACAGTGGTCCTTTCTCGATGGCCACTGCAAAGAGGGGCGCTGGTATGAGGCCGATGGGCTGATCTGCTTTGTCTACGAAGACGACCCCACCCCGCAATGCTGGAGCTTTACCGAAAGCCCGACCGGACTGGTGGCGCGGTTCGAGAATGATCCGGCCCAGACCGAGCTTTACGAGGCACGAGAGAGGACCGATCCGCTGCTCTGCCTCGGGCCGGAAGTCGGGGTCTAAGCGGGTTCAGCCCTCGCCTTTGACCGGCAGCCGACCGTCGGCGAATTCGATCTCCAAATGCGCCGCCTTCTTGGCAGCCTCCGCGCTGGTCACCACATCACCGTCGCCCCGCACCACGGCGAAACCACGGGCCAGCGTTTCGCGATAGCCGAGCGTGCCGAGCGTGCGGCCCATCGCGGCGATCTGGCGGCGGCGGCGGTCCTGATCGGCGCGGCCTGCGCGCGCCAGCCGGGCCAGCACCTCTTTCAACCGTTGGTCTTGGCGCGAGAGGTCGCGGCGCAGAACCTCGGGGCGGAAGGTTTGCGTGCGGTCCAAAAGCCGCTCCCGGCGGCGGAGGATCTGACGGTGCAGCACCTCGGGGTGGAACCGGTCAATCCGCGCGGCCAGCCGCTCGCGCTGTCCGGCCAGATTGCGTTGCCACGCGGGGTCGAGCCGCGCCGAGAGCTGCGCCAGACGTTGGCGATCCGCCTCTAACTGGCGGCGCAGGGTGCCGGGGCGCAGAGCGCCAGACATATCGGCCAGCTTGACGCGGCGCCCTTGGACGCCTGCGATCAGCGCAGGGGCCAGTTTCTCCCCCCCGCGATCAAGTCGCTGGCGCGGCCCCTCCAGCAGCGTGTCGGCCCGGGGCAAGGCCCGCGCCAGATCCCGCATCCGCTGGCCCCGGCGGGTCAACCCTTGGCTCAGCGCCTGCCGCATCCTCGCGCCCTGCCCCTCCAGCCACGCTGCCAGCTCATGCCGCACCGGCACGGCAAGCTCTGCCGCTGCCGTGGGCGTGGGCGCGCGCTTGTCCGAGACGAAGTCGATCAGCGTCGTGTCGGTCTCATGCCCCACGGCAGAGATCAGCGGGATGTCCGACGCCGCCGCCGCGCGCGCGACGCTTTCCTCGTTAAAGCCCCAGAGGTCTTCGACCGAGCCACCGCCACGGGCCACGATGATCAACTCGGGCCGGGGCAATGCGCCACCGGGGGTGAGCCGGTTGAACCCTTGGATGGCGCGCACCACCTCGGGCGCGCATTGCGCGCCCTGAACGGCGACCGGCCAGACCAACACCTTGCGCGGGAAACGATCCCGCAGCCGGTGCAGAATGTCACGGATCACCGCCCCCGAGGGCGAGGTCACAACGCCGATGATCTCAGGCAGATAGGGCAGCGGGCGTTTGCGTTCGGGGGCGAACAGCCCCTCCGCCGCCAGCGCCGCCTTTCGTTTCTCCAACAGCGCCATCAGCGCGCCCATGCCCGCCGGTTTAATGTCCTCAATGACGATCTGATATTTCGACTGACCGCCAAAGGTGGTGATGCGCCCGGTGGCAATGACCTCCATCCCCTCTTCGGGCTGAGTCTCAAGCCGCGCGGTCACGCCTTTCCAGATCACGCCCGAGATGACCGAGCGGTCATCCTTGAGGTCGAGATAGACATGCCCCGAGCGCGGGCGGCTGACGCGGCCCACTTCACCGCGAATCCGCACATGGCCGAACTCCCCCTCGATCACCCGTTTGATCGCGCCCGAAAGCTCGGTCACCGTGAATTCGGGGCTGTTGCCACCGGGGGCGGGGTCGTCGAACAGATCCATCTGGGCACCTTGTGTCTGTGGGCCCCCCAGCTTAGAACGCGGAGCAACGAAGTCCAAGGGAGTGCGCGGCATGAATATCCTGATCCTCGGCAGCGGTGGCCGCGAACATTCACTTGCTTGGGCGGTTATGCAGAACCCCAAATGCGACAAGCTGATCGTGGCACCGGGCAACGCGGGCATCGCCGCCATCGCGCAATGCGCCAAGCTCGACATCATGGATGGCGCGGCGGTTGTGGCCTTCTGCGAGGGAAATAACATCGATTTCGTCATCATCGGCCCCGAAGCGCCCCTCGCCGCGGGTGTGGGCGACGATCTGCGCGCGGCGGGTTTCGATGTCTTTGGCCCCTCCAAAGCGGCAGCGGCGCTGGAAGCTTCCAAAGCCTTCACCAAGGAAATCTGCGACGCCTGCAATGCACCCACGGCGGGCTATGGCCATTTCACCGATGCCGCCAGCGCCCGCGCCTATGTCGAAAAGCAAGGCGCGCCGATTGTGATCAAGGCCGACGGTCTGGCGGCGGGCAAGGGTGTCATCATCGCCATGAGTGACGCCGAAGCCCTCGCCGCCGTGGATGAGATGTTTGACGGCGCCTTTGGCGAGGCAGGCGCCGAGGTCGTGATCGAAGAGTTCATGGAAGGCGAAGAGGCGTCTTTCTTCGTGCTCTGCGACGGGGAGACGGTGCTGCCCATCGGCACGGCCCAAGACCACAAGCGCGTCGGCGAAGGCGACAGCGGCCCTAACACCGGCGGCATGGGCGCCTATTCCCCCGCCCCGGTGCTGAGCGACGAGATCGCCGAACGCGCGCTGAATGAGATCATCCGCCCCTGTATGGCCGAGATGGCGAAACGCGGGATGCCCTATCAGGGCGTGCTCTATGCCGGTTTGATGATCAAAGACGGCCAGCCGCGTCTCGTGGAATACAATGTCCGTTTCGGTGATCCGGAATGCCAAGTGCTGATGATGCGCCTCGGCGCGCAAGCGTTCGACCTGATGCAGGCCACGGCCAAGGGGGCGCTTGCCGATATGCAGGTGAACTGGGCCGAAGATCACGCGCTGACCGTGGTGATGGCCGCCAAAGGCTACCCCGGTGACTATGAAAAGGGCAGTGAGATCAAGGGCCTCTCCGCCCTCCCAGAGGACAGCGCGAATATGGTGTTCCACGCAGGCACCAAGGCGCAGGACGGGGCGATCTTGGCCAATGGCGGGCGCGTGCTGAACGTCACCGCACGCGGGGCCACGCTGGCCGAGGCGCAAGAGCGTGCCTATGCGATGGTCGATGGGATCGATTGGCCCGAAGGGTTCTGCCGCCGCGACATCGGCTGGCGCGCGCTGAGCTGACGGGTGGCGGCTCTACCAGAGCCGCAGCCGCCTCTCATTCACAGGCCAGCGCCTTGGCAAAGCTCTCGGCCCCCGCGAAGGGGCCAATATCGCGCCGCGTCAGCTGTCCGCCTGTCAGGCGCACCCCCACCACATGCTGCCAGTCGGCATCCGCCAGCACCATTTCCGGCCCCGCACCGCAATCGCGCAGACCGCCTGAGATATGCCGCTCTCCGATGCGATGATTGGTCAGCCCCGTCATTTGCGCGACTTCGCTGAGCCGCCCATCGGCAAAGCGCCAGACCCGCAGCACCCGCGCCAGATGCGGCCGGTCGACATAGGCGATCTCGACAGCGCCATCGCCATCCAGATCGGCGGCACCTATGGGGGCGAGCCACCGGTTGCTCTGGCCGATATGCGAGGTCTCGGTGATCTTGCCCTCGGGGCCATAGATCGCCAGCGCCGCGCCACGATTGACGTCCGTCTCGACCACCAGAACCTCGGGCGCGCCATCGCCGGTCACATCCACGAGCCGGGGGGCGATATCTTCGAAAACATGGTCGCGCGGCAGATGGAAGCGCCGCGCACCGCCATCTGTCAGAGAGACCTGCAAGCCGCCCCATTCCAGCGCGTCGCCAAGAATGCCATGGGCATAGCGCCCCGTGGGCGCGATGTAATGCGCGGCGGTGATCGTCTCCGCCGCCGCATCTGTTGCAATCAGCGCCAGCAATGCCGCGCCGATCGCCCGCATCAGATTTGCTTTTCTGGCATCTGCACGCGCAGACCGTCCAGCGCATCGGTGACCTTGATCTGGCAGGTCAGACGCGAGCGCGCGGGATCGGGCTCGAAGGCGAAGTCGAGCATGTCTTCTTCCATGTCGTCCATCGGCGGCAGTTTCTCGGCCCAGGCCGGATCGACATAGACATGGCAGGTGGAGCAGGCGCAGGCCCCGCCACAGTCGGCTTCGATGCCGGGAATGTTATTGTCCCGCGCGCCTTCCATGACGGTGAGACCATTGGCCACCTCGACCACATGTTCGGTGCCGGAGTGTTCGACATAGGTGATTTTGGCCATGATGATGCCCTTTCGTCCTAAAAGTTCGGCCTTGTTTAGCGGGCTATGGCAGCCGGTTCCAGCCCCCTTTTCGCAAGGTCACGGCGCGCCCGACATTGCGGTGGGCAAGGCCCACGCATCCGGCTAGTCTGCCCGCGAACAACAGGCGAGCCCGAGAGACCGGCATGATACAGCCCCTCCCCCTCAGAACCGCGCGGCGCTGCGCCGCTTTGCTGCTGACCGTCGCGGCCTTGGCGGGTTGCGAGACAGGGGCACCGGCCACGCCCCGCCCCGAGCCGGGAGTGTTGGAGGCCACCCGCAACGGCCCCGCAGGCGCGCCGGAGGGAAGCTGCTGGGGCCGCACGGTCAGCCCTGCGGTGATCGAGACGGTGACCGAACAGGTCGAAGTGACCCCGGCCAAGATGAACCCCGATGGCAGCATCGCCAAACCGCCCGTCTACAAGACCGAGACCCGGCAAGAGATCGTGCGCGCACGGGTCGACAATTGGTTCGAAACCCCCTGCCCCGATGTGCTGACGCCCGAGTTCAACAGCAGCCTGCAACGGGCGCTAGAGGCGCGCGGGTTCTACGCAGGGCCGATCACGGGTGAAATGGACGCGGCCACGCGGCAAGCGGTGCGGCGCTATCAGGCGCGGCAAGGGCCGAACAGCGAGGTGCTGTCGCTCAATACCGCCCGCGCGCTTGGGCTTGTGACGGTGCCGCGACAGGGCGGCTGACCTCAGAAACGAAAAAGGGCGCCCCGCAGGCGCCCTTCCCCAAACCTTGATGCTAGGTCACTCGGCCAGTGAGAGTGCCACAAAACGCGGGTCGCCTCCGCGGCGGACCAACAGCAGCAGAGACCGGCGGCCCGCCTCTTTTGCCGCCTCGATCCGGGCTTCGAGGTCGGCGATGCTCGACACCTGCTCCTGCCCCGCTTCGGTGATGATGTCGCCCATGCGCAGACCCTTCTCAAAGGCCTCCGACGTCTGATCCACATCCGTCACGGCAAGGCCGGTCATACCGTCATCGGCCCCCAGTTCGGCGCGCAGATCATCCGTAAGCGGCATCAGGGTCAGGCCCATCAGCATGGTCGACTGCGGCTCGGCCTCGGCCCCCTCATCGGCGTTCTCGTCCATACCGGCGGGAACCGCGCCATCGGCCTCTTCGCGGCGGCCAAGTACAACCTTTATGGTTTGGGTCTTGCCGTCACGCAGCACGGTCACGCGCACCGTCGCGCCCACGGGGCTGTTGCCCACCTGACGGACAAGACCACGGGTATCGACCACTTCGACACCGTCGAAGGATTTGATCACGTCACCGGTCTTGAGCCCCGCCTCACGCGCAGGCCCCTCGGGCACATCGGTGATCAGGGCGCCGACGGCTTTCTTGAGGCCCATGGCATCGGCCACGTCATCGGTCACGTCCTGAATGCGCACGCCCAGCCAGCCGCGGCGGGTTTCGCCGTATTCCTGCAACTGGTCGATCACGCGGGTGACCACGTTCGATGCCATCGAGAAACCGATCCCGATCGAGCCGCCGTTGGGCGACAGGATCGCGGTGTTCACCCCGATCACCTCGCCATCCATGTTGAACAGCGGACCGCCGGAGTTGCCCCGGTTGATCGCGGCATCGGTCTGAATGTAATCGTCATAGGTGCCCGACAGCGCCCGGTTGCGCGCTGACACGATGCCAGCTGAGACCGAGAAGCCCTGTCCGAGCGGGTTGCCCATGGCAATCACCCAGTCCCCCACCCGCGCGGCGTTGCTGTCACCGAAAGAGACGAAGGGCAGCGGCGCGTCCGCTTCGACCTTCAAAAGCGCGATGTCGGTCTTAGGGTCGGTGCCGATGACCTCGGCAATCAATTCCTCGCCCGAGAAGAATTCGATGGTGATCTCATCCGCGCTTTCGATCACGTGGTTGTTGGTCACAACATAGCCGTCTTCGGAGATCACGAAACCCGAGCCAAGGGCCGAGGAACGGCGGGGCCGGTTGCCCTCACCATTGTTGCGGTCCTGAAACTCGCGAAAGAAGTCTTCGAAGGGCGAGCCTTCGGGCACGATGCCCTGCGGCCCGGTGCGGCCCTCAACCGTGGTAGAGGTGGTGATATTGACCACCGAGGGGCTAATTTTTTCGGCCAGCGGGGCGAGGCTTTCGGGTTTGGCCAGCGCCATGCTGGCTTGCAGGATCAGGAGGGTCAGCGCCATCACCCCCATCGCCATCGCTCGCATCCATTGGGTGTGTTGTGCTGTTGTGGACAGGGAAACCGCCTTGGCCTGCATTCATCGTCTCCTGATTGTTCCTGTTGTTGCCAACGTGGGCAGAGTGCATTCCGAAAGGACGGGCTGCAACAGCAAAGATGGGGCCGATCACGGGCATTTCAACGGGTGGGAGTGTGACGATTTGCGACCCCGGCCTGCGAGGTCGTGGGCAAAACGGACGCCGTTTCACCCCGCCTGCGCGGCGTCACAACCCCAGTTGAAAGGAGAGCCAAACCAAGATCAACCCGGCCACCACCGCCAGCGCGCCAAGCTGGCGCAGCGCGGCCTCTGGGATGCGGCGGAGCATTTCGAGCATCTGTTCCAAAAACGAAGGGGCCAGTGCGTACACCAGCCCCTCGAAAATCAGAACCGACCCTAGAGCCAGTAGAACCAGCGTCATTCTTCCAGCGCCGCTGGCAGATCTGTCTCAGCCTCCGGTGCGGCGGGGGCTGGCGTGGCGGGGGCCGCGGGGGCGGCCTCCTCCTGCGTATCCTCTACCGCGGCGGCGTTATCTGCCTCCGGCGCAGGCTCAGCCGCGGGCGCATCAGCGGCAGGGGTCTGCGGTGGTGCAACCGCATCGACCGAGGTCGTGGCGCTGCGATCCGACCGCAGGTAGTTAAAGAACTCACTATCCGGCGACATCACCATGGTGGAGTTCTGCCCCTGCAAAGCCTGCTCATAGGCGCTGAGCGAGCGGTAGAATTCAAAGAATTCCTGATCCTTGCCATAGGCCTGCGCGAAGATGTTGTTCCGCTGCGCGTCCGCCTCACCTTCGATGATCCGCGCGTCACGGCGGGCCTCCGAGAGGATCTCTTCGTAGGTACGATCGGCAAGGGCGATGACACGCTGCGCGGCTTCGCGGCCACGGGCGCGTTCGTCGGTCGCTTCACGCTCACGCTCGGCGATCATCCGTTGCAGGGTCGCGTCGAAGTTCTGCTCGGGCAGGTTTGTCTGACGCAGACGCACATCCACCACCTTGAGGCCAAGCGCCTGCGCGCGTGCATCGGCGCGAACACGGATCTGCTCCATCAGGTCGGCCCGTTCGGGCGACAGGATGGTGTTGGATGTCACGCCCTGCGAACCAAGCACGGCACGGATTTGGCTTTCCATGATGCCGCCCATCTCGCTTTCGGCCTGACGTTCACCGCCCGCACCCAGAGCTTGCCGGTACTGCACCATATCGTCGATGCGGTAGAGCACGAAGGCGTCGATCTCAAGGCGCCGGTCATCGGCGGGGGTGACTTCGATCACCGGGGTTTCCAGCGACAGGATGCGGTCTTCGTAGCGCACGACCTCATCCAAAAGCGGGACTTTGAACCCAATGCCCGGCTCGTTGCGGACCTGTTTGATCTGGCCGAAACGCAGCACCAGCGCTTTTTCACGCTCGTCCACGACAAAGACAGCCGAAAGGACACCCACGATGGCGATCACCAAGATGGGAATGATAAGACTTGTTTTCCGCATCAGTTCGACCCTCCGCCGCGCCGCAATTCATTGAGTGGCAGATAGGGAACGACGCCCTGCCCACCTTGGCCGCTGCCGTTTTCGAGGATGATTTTATCCACGTCGCCCAGCACCTTTTCCATGGTCTCAAGATATAGACGTTTGCGCGTCACATCGGGGGCGTTGCGGTATTCTTCCAACACGGCTTCAAAGCGGCTGGCCTCACCCACAGCGTCGTTCACGACGCGGGCGCGGTAACCTTCGGCTGCTTCCAGAAGCTGCGCGGATTCACCGCGTGCCTCGGCAGTGCGCCGGTTGGCATAGGCGTCAGCCTGACGTTCCACCCGGTCACGCTCCTGCTCGGCGGCTTGCACGTCGCGGAAAGCATCGACGACAGACTGCGTGGTGGTGTTGCCATTGGCATCGGTGACCTGCACGGTCTGGCTGGGCGGGTCGACCTTGTTCACGTTGACACGCAGCACGTTGATGCCGGTGTTGCGGTTGTCGAGGGTGTTCTGGATCAACTCCTTCACCCGATCCGCCACCGCACCACGATCCCGGTTGAGGATCGGCGCCAGTTCGGACTGCGCGATGACTTCACGCATGGCGGATTCCGAGATCGCCCTGACCGAGGCTTCGGGATCGCGCAGCGAAAATTTGAAGTCGCGCGCGTTCTTGATGTTCCAGACCACTTGGAAGTCGATGTCGACGATGTTCTCGTCCGTGGTCAGCATCAAGCCTTCGTTGCCGCCGCCGCCGCGCCGCACGCCCAACTCCTCGGTGCGGTTGGTGGTGACGTCGAATACCTCCGCCGTGACCAGCGGCCATGGGGCAAAGTTCAAACCCTCGGTGCCGATGCCGGAAAATTCGCCCAAGAACAGTTCGATCGACTGCTGTTCGGGCCGCACGGTGTAGAAGCTGGCAAAGCCCCAAAGCGCCACACCCGCCAAAAGCGCGATGCCAAGGGTTGAACGTGTCACGCCCGGCCCACCAGAGCCGCGACCGCCGCCGCCGGTGCCATTGCCCCGGTCGTCGCCGCGCCCCCCCATCAAGACGCGCAGTTGCTCTTGCCCCTTGCGCACCAGATCGTCGATCTCGGGCATCTGGGGGCGGTCACCGCCCTGCCCGCGTGGACCCTGCGGCCCGTCGTTGCGACCCCCGTTGCCCCGGTCTCCGCCGTTGCCCCGGTTGCCGCCTCCGCCGCCCCCCCAGGGGCCTTGCGAATTTCCTGCCATTGATATGTTCCCCTCTGGGCCGCCCATGCGGCCTATCGTTCCAAAAATTGTACGCTTTCGCGTGATATTCAAGCCGTGCGAGTCGGATTACGCATGGTCACCAGTTCTTCGGACATGGTCGGGTGCACCGCGCATGTGGCGTCGAACTGCTCTTTCGTGGCGCCCATCTTGACCGCGATGCCAACCATCTGGATCAATTCGCCCGCGTTGGGTGCGACGATATGACAGCCCAGCACCACCCGCGTGTCGGCGCAGACGATGAGCTTCATCAGCACCCGGTCGGCCTTGCCCGCAAAGGCGCCCTGCATCGGTTTGAAAGAGGTCGCATAGACCTCAATCGGCCCCGCCTCCCGCGCGGCCTCCTCGCTCAGCCCCACGGTGCCCATCTCGGGTTGGGTGAAGATCGCCGAAGGCACCAGATCATGATCCACCGGCGTCGGGTTGCCGCCAAAGACGGTCTCGACAAAAGCCATGCCCTCGCGGATCGCCACGGGGGTGAGGTTGATGCGGTTGGTCACGTCGCCGATGGCATAGACGGAAGGCACCGCCGTCTGGCTGTATTCATCCACCTCGATCTCACCGCTGCGGCCCAGTTTCACGCCCAGGTCTTCCAGCCCCATGTCATCGCTATTGGGGCGACGGCCCGTGGCAAAGAGCACTTGGTCGAACATCTTTTCGGTGCCGTTGGTCGGCTTGACCTTCATCGGGCCGCTGCCGTCTTCGTGGCTGGGCGTCATCTCCAGAATGTTGGTGCCAAGATGCAGGTCGATCCCCTTTTCCTGCATCATCTCGGCCACCATGCCTCGGGCTTCGTCGTCAAAGCCGCGCAGGATCTGCGCGCCGCGGTAGTATTGCGTCACTTCGACACCCAAACCATTGAGGATACAGGCGAATTCACAGGCGATATAGCCGCCGCCGATGATCAGGATCGACTTGGGCAGCTTTTCAAGGTGGAACAGATCGTCAGAGACCAGCCCCAGTTCCGCATTCTCGATCTCGGGGCGCACGGGGCGACCGCCGCTGGCGATGAGGATGTGTTTCGCGGTCTTCTCGGTCCCGTCGGAGAGCGCGACGGTATGGGGGTCCTTGATCCGCGCGCGGGCGTCGAATGTGTCAACGCCGGAGTTCTTCAGAAGCTTGCGATAGACACCTTCGAGACGGTCCAACTCAGTGTTCAGACGGCCCTTGAAGTCATGCCAGTCAAACGGCCCAGCCTTGAGATCCCAGCCAAAGCACTTCGCCTCATCCACCACATCGGCATAGCCCGAGGCAAAGACCATCAGCTTTTTGGGCACGCAGCCCCGGATCACGCAGGTGCCGCCATAGCGGTCTTCCTCGGCCAGACCGACCTTGGCGTCATGTTCGCCCGCCGCGACACGCGCCGCGCGCACACCGCCCGAGCCGCCACCGATGACAAACAGGTCGTAGTCGAATTCATTCTTGGCCATTTGGCGCCTCTCTTAGTCGTTTTGGGTCTTGCGCGGGATCGCGCATATTTCGGTGTTGCGCGGGGTCGCGCGTGTCTCGCTGTGTCGGCGTTAATCGCTCAGGTCGGAAAACAGGTTGTCGGTCTCGACGAATTCCAAACGGTCGGTCGCCACGGTGCCTTCATTTATGTCGCGCACCTCTACCCTGCCATCCCCGTAACCGATCACAACCGCGTCACAGATATCTATGAACAGGCCGTTTTCCACCACGCCGGGCATCTGGTTCAGCACCAGCGCCAATTGCCGTGCGTTGCCGATGCGCCCCAGCCGCAGGTCTAGGATATAGTTCCCCTCGTCGGTGATAAAAGGCACCTCGCCATTCATCCGCAGGGTCGAGCTTTGGCCAAGCACATCCATCGAGATCAGCGTCTCTTCGACCAGCGCCTGCGTGGTCTGCCAGCCAAAGGGAATCACCTCGATCGGCAGGGGGAATGCACCCAGATGATGCACCTCTTTGCCGATATCGGCGATCACCACCATCTGGTCGCTGGCCGTCGCCACGATCTTTTCTTGCAGCAAGGCCCCGCCGCCGCCCTTGATGAGGTTCAGGTCGCCGTCAAATTCATCTGCCCCGTCAATCGTCAGATCAAGCCATTTCGCCTCATCGAGCGAGATCACCTCGATCCCCACATCCCGCGCCAGTTGCGCGGTGCGCGAGGAGGTCGGCACGCCTTTGATCCGCAGCCCATCGTCGCGCACCATCTCGCCCAGACAGCGCACCAGCCACGCCGCCGTCGATCCGGTGCCAAGCCCCACGCGCATCCCGTCTTCCACGAATTCGCACGACCGTTTCGCGGCCACGAATTTGGCCTTGTCGATCGGTGATAGGTCTCCGGACATCGGGTGCTCCCTTGCAGGCGTTTGCCGCGTTATAGGGCGAATTGGCATAGGGTGCGAGGGGCAAGTCGGCGGTTTTTGGCGGTGCCGCGTGGCGACAGGACGGGCAGAGCGCACGGCCTGTCGCTTTCGGCGCGCCGCGGGGTGGCGGGAAATGGTTGGATCGGGCCTAGGTCGCTTGCAATGCGCCAGAGGTCTGGGCGATACCCGTCCCACCGCGCCCGCCACCCGCAACCATAAAAGGGTCCGCCATCTGATGTTTCTTTCGGTCTTCGACATGTTCAAAGTGGGCATCGGCCCCTCGTCTTCGCATACCATGGGGCCGATGGTGGCGGCGGGGCGTTTCCTTGACCAGATGCGCGCATCGCCCTTCCAATTCGCCGGTCTGCGCGCCTCGCTCCACGGCAGCCTCGCCTTTACCGGCGTCGGCCATGCGACCGACCGCGCCACGATCCTCGGCCTCGCCGGGTTCACGCCCGAGGACTATGACGCCGATGCCGCCGAAAAGGTGTTGGAAGAGATCAAACAGACCCGCCGCATCAACGTCGACGGTCTGCCCGAACTGCGTTTCGACCCTGAGCGCGACATGATCTTTGACTACGACACCAAGCTTGCGGGCCATGCCAACGGCATGATGCTGATGGCCACCGATGCCCAAGGCGACGTGACCTTACGCGAGACCTATTATTCCATCGGCGGCGGCTTCGTGATGACCGAAAAGGAACTGGCCGCAGGCAAGGACACGGATGAGGGCGCGCCGGTGCCCTTCCCCTTCAAGTCCGCCGCGGAAATGCTTGAGATGTCGGCCAAATCTGGCAAAACCATCGCGGGTATGAAACGCGCCAATGAAGAGGCGCGTGGCGGGGCCGAGAACCTGCGCGCCGGGTCGAAACGGCTGTGGCAGGTCATGCGCGACTGCATCGACCGGGGGCTAACCTCCGAAGGCACCCTGCCCGGTGGGTTGCAGGTAAAACGCCGCGCCAAGGGCATCTACGACGCGCTGATGGCGGAGCGCGGACAGAACCAATCCGCCCCGCATACGATCAACGATTGGATGAGCGTCTATGCCATGGCGGTGAACGAGGAGAACGCCGCAGGCGGGCAGGTCGTGACCGCGCCGACCAACGGGGCCGCAGGTGTGATGCCCGCCACCGTGCGCTATTACCTCGACCATGTCCCCGGCGCGTCTGAGGCGCATATCGAAGACTTCCTACTCACCGCCGCCGCGATTGGCGGGCTGGTGAAATACAACGCCTCCATTTCGGGGGCCGAGGCGGGCTGTCAGGCCGAAGTCGGCAGCGCCGCCGCCATGTCCGCCGCCGGGCTATGCGCTGTGATGGGCGGCACCCCGCAGCAGATCGAAAACGCCGCCGAAATCGCGCTGGAGCATCACCTCGGCATGACCTGCGACCCCGTCAAAGGGCTGGTGCAGGTGCCTTGTATCGAGCGCAACGGCTTGGGCGCGATCAAGGCGGTCTCGGCGGCATCTCTGGCACTGCGCGGCGACGGCACGCATCTCGTGCCGCTCGATGCCTGTATCGAGACCATGCGCCAGACCGGCGCGGACATGAGCGAGAAGTATAAGGAAACCTCCCTCGGCGGATTGGCGGTGAATGTGCCGAATTGCTGAAGCTGCGCAAATTTGCACAGGCCCCGTTCGGCAGGGCCAATTGTTGAGGTGACCGCCACCGCCTATCTTCTAAGCAACCGCAAAGGAGAGCATCATGTCCCTCAGACCCACATTGGAAACCCGCCGCGCCACGCCCACGATGGAAGGCGCCGGGGTGAAACTGCACCGCGCTTTCGGCTTCCACGACCCGTCGGAGCTTGACCCCTTTCTGTTGTTCGACGACTTCCGCAACGAGCATCCGCGCGACTTCGAGAAAGGCTTCCCTTGGCACCCGCACCGCGGGATCGAGACGATTACCTATGTGCTCGAAGGCACCGTGGCCCATGCGGATTCGCTCGGCAATACCGGTGATCTGAACGCGGGCGACGTGCAGTGGATGACCGCCGGATCGGGCATCCTGCACCAAGAAATGCCGCGCGGAAATGCCAAGGGGCAGATGCATGGCTTCCAGCTATGGGGCAATCTGCCCTCGGCGCAGAAGATGACCGCGCCGCGCTATCAGGATATGAAATCCGCCGAGATCCCGGTGGTGACCGATGATGACGGCACAAGGGTCAAGATTATCACGGGCGAGTTCTGGGGCAAACGCGGCCCCGTCGACGGCATCGCCGCCGATCCGCAGTATCTGGATATCTTCGTGCCTGCGGGCGTGAAAAAGACCTTTCCGATCGACACCTACCGCCGGGCCTTTGCCTATGTCTTCCAAGGCGCGGGCGCTTTCGCCGATGCCTCCGCCCCTTCGGGCGTGCTGCTGGAGAAGGAGGTCGCCGGCGAGGAGGTCAACATCCGCGACATGTCCGGGGACCGCACGCTCATCCGCTTTGGCACCGGCGATGAGGTGACGGTTCAGGCCGGTGAGGACGGCGTACGCTTCCTGCTGATCTCGGGCGCGCCGATTGAAGAGCCGGTGGCGTGGCACGGGCCGATCGTGATGAACACCCGCGCCCAGATACAGCAGGCGATGCGGGATCTGAACAACGGGACCTTCATCCGCCCCGCCCATTGACCCAAAGGGCCGTGGCCGCTCAGACGGTCACGGCCTTGCGCACCATATCCCAATATTGCGCCACGACCTCGTCCAGCGACAGCCGTCCGCCCGCGCGGTACCAAGTGTTCACCCCGGTCAGCATGGCGATAATCGCCAGTGTCACGATCTTGGTATCGGCGACGGCGAAATCGCCGCTCGCCACCCCGGCACGCAGGATCGTCTCCAACCGGTCCTCATAGTCGCGGCGCAGGCGCTCGATCACGGCGAAATTCTGCTCCGTCAGATTGCGCAACTCCATATAGGCGATGAAAACCTCATCGGGCCGATCCGCGTGAAAACGGATATGGAAGGCCACGAAATCCTGCAACTGCTGCATGGCGGAGCGGTTGGGGTCATGGGGTGTTTCGGCCAGCAGGTCGGTCATATGCGCCTGCATCAGGTCGAACAGCAGGCTCTGCTTGTCGGGCGTGTAGTTATAGAGCGCCCCGGCCTGCACACCGACTTCGGCGGCGATGGCGCGCATGGACACGGCGGCATAGCCACCCCGTGCGAAAAGCCGCAGCGCGGCTGCCCGGACACGCGGGCCGGTGATATCGGAGTGGGAGCCTGTGGTTCTTGCCATGGCAGCAATTTAATGAACAAGCGTTCAAAAGCAAACCCCGCTTGCGCGAAGATCACGGCTGGGGCAGAACGAGGCATGACCCAAGCGCGCCCGCCCCGCCCCCTCTCGACCATCGCCCTGTTTCTGGGCGTCTCGCTGCTCGCGGGCTGCACGCAGTTTCCCGAACTCGACCGCACCATCACGCCCGCGTTGGAGGCCGCCCCCTACCCCGATCTGGTCCCGATCGACCCGCTCTTGGCCAAGGCCACCGCCGGGCGGATCGACCCGGCGCGGACCGAAGCGGCGCTCACGGGGCGTGCGGCCAATCTTGAAGCCCGCGCGGCGCGCGTCAGCCGCACAAGCGCCCAATCCGCCAGTGCCGCGCGGGTGGCGCGGCTCAGGGCGCGTGCTGCCGAACTCCGGCGCGCCCGCCAAGCCGCCGAGGGCAACGAAAGCGCTGAATAAACGGGCATCCCCGTGATGCGTATGCGCGTTGCACGCAGGCGCCGAACCCGCTACATCGCGGCTATGCCCGGCCCCGCCTGCCGGGCCTTTCGGATCAGACCAGAAGGACCACCGCCATGTCTAAGCCGCTTCGCCTCGGGATTGCCGGATTGGGAACCGTGGGCGTGGGTGTGCTGCGCATTCTGCGCCAGCAGGCCGCCCTGTTAGAGGCCCGCACCGGCTGCGCGATGACGGTCTCGGCGGTTTCGGCCCGCACGCGCAACAAGGATCGCGGGCTGTCACTCTCTTCCTATGATTGGGAGGATGACCCCGTCAAATTGGCCACCCGCGATGACGTGGATGTTTTCGTGGAGCTTATGGGCGGCGCGGATGGCCCCGCCAAGGCCGCGACCGAGGCCGCGCTGGCGGCGGGCAAACATGTGGTCACCGCGAACAAGGCGATGCTGGCGATCCATGGCCAAGCGCTGGCCGAACAGGCCGAGGGCGCGGGCGTGGCCCTGCGCTATGAGGCGGCTGTGGCGGGCGGCATCCCGGTCATCAAGACGCTGATGGAGGGGCTTGCCGGGAATGAGATCACCCGGATCATGGGGGTGATGAACGGCTCGTGCAATTACATCCTCACCCGGATGGAGGACTCAGGCAAAACCTATCAAAAGATTTTCGCCGAGGCCGATGGGCTGGGCTATCTCGAAGCCGATCCGCAATTGGATGTGGGCGGCATCGACGCGGCGCATAAGCTGGCGATCCTGTCATCGATCGCATTCGGCACCAAGATCGACTTTGACGGCATCCAGCTTGAGGGGATCGAGCGAGTCGCCATCGAAGACATCCGCGCCGCCGCCGACATGGGTTATAAGATCAAACTGCTGGGCGTGACCCAGAAAACCGGCCGCGGGCTGGAGCAGCGGATGATGCCCTGCCTCGTGCCGCAAACATCGCCTTTGGGGCAGCTTGATGGCGGCACCAATATGGTGGTGATCGAAGGCGATGCCGTGGGCCAGATCGTGTTGCGCGGTGCCGGTGCGGGTGAAGGGCCAACGGCCAGCGCCGTGATGGCCGATGTCTGCGACATCGCGCGCGGGTTGCGCGGGCCGGTCTTTGGCCAGCCTGCCGGAACGCTTGAGCAAACCACCCCCGCCAGCAGTCAGCGCCCTGCCCCCTACTACCTGCGCATGGCGCTGGTCGACAAACCCGGCGCTTTGGCGAAAATCGCCACGGTGCTGGGCGAAGCGGGTGTGAGCATCTACCGGATGCGCCAGTATGAACATGCGGATGTCTCGGCCCCCGTGCTGATCGTGACTCATAAGACAAGCCGCGACGCGCTGCTGGAAGCGCTGGCGAATATGGACAAGACGGGCGTGCTGGCCGGTGAACCGGTAGCGCTGCGGATCGAAGAGGTCTGAGACTGAGGGCCAACGCCTGCCCGCGGACGGGCGGGCGATGAGCGGTGCTTCGTCCCACATTATGGCTCAACCATGGTGCGCGCCCGCGGGGTCGCACCCAGCCCCACCAAATCGCCTACCCTGTCGCACCAAAGCTGCGCCTAGATAGACCCACCCGCCTTCGGCGTGACGAGGCGGGCAGGCGATGGCCCGGCGCCTACGGCTTGTTTCCGGGCCGGGGTCGCAGTTTCGGCCGAAGTGGCAGCCGCTCCCCCAACCCAAAACTTGCCCCGAGGCCCGCGCAAGGGTACAGGACAGAAAACACATTGCACCCAAGGACACTCCATGACCGCTTCCGCCGAATTCCAAGACCGCATGCTCTCTCTGGGCCTCGCCCGCGTTTCCGAAGCCGCCGCGCTGGCCTCGGCCAAGCTGATCGGCAAGGGTGACGAGAAAGCCGCCGACCAAGCCGCCGTGAACGCCATGCGCGAACAGCTTAACATGCTTGACATCGCGGGCGTCGTGGTCATCGGCGAAGGTGAGCGGGACGAGGCCCCGATGCTCTACATCGGCGAGGAAGTCGGCACCGGCAAGGGCCCCGGCGTAGACATCGCGCTCGACCCGCTCGAAGGCACCACGCTGACCGCCAAGGACATGCCCAACGCGCTGACCGTGATCGCCATGGGCCCGCGCGGCTCCATGCTGCACGCGCCGGACACCTATATGGACAAGCTCGCCATCGGCCCAGGCTTCGAGACCGATGTCGTCACCCTCGACATGAGCCCCGGTGAACGTGTCGAAGCGCTGGCCCGCGCCAAGGGCTGCGCGGCGTCCGACATCACCGTTTGCATCCTTGAGCGTCCGCGCCACGCCGACATGATCGCCGAAGTCCGCGCCACCGGTGCCGCCATCCGTCTGATCACCGATGGTGACGTGGCTGGCGTGATGCATTGCGCCGACCCTGAAACCGGCATCGACATGTATATGGGCCAAGGTGGCGCGCCCGAAGGCGTGCTGGCCGCTGCCGCCCTGAAATGCATGGGCGGGCAGATGTATGGCCGCCTGTTGTTCCGCAACGACGACGAAAAGGGCCGCGCTGCCAAAGCCGGGATCACCGAATTTGACCGCATCTATTCGCGCGACGAGATGGTCACCCAAGACGTGATCTTTGCCGCGACAGGCGTCACCGGCGGCAACATTCTGCCGGGCGTGAAACGCGAGCCGGGCTGGCTGACCACCGAGACGCTGATCATGCGCTCGCGCACCGGCTCGGTCCGTCGCATCAACTACCGCACCCCGGCGGAGTGAGGGCCAGACTGGCCCTTCCCACCCTATTCCATAACGGCCAAATGAGGTCCGCATGAGCTTTCTCGGTGTCGAAACATCTTTGACCGGGCGGCGCTGGATCGGTCCTGACGTGGAACTGACCCGCGCGGCGGAACTGCTGGTGCAGCGCGCGGGCCTGCCCGACCCGGTGTGCCAAGTGCTGGCGCGCCGCGGCGTGGTCGATACCCAAGCGGCGGGCTTTCTGGCCCCCGCCCTGCGCGACCTGCTGCCCGATCCCCGCTCCCTGCGCGATATGGAGGCCGCGGCGACGCGGTTTCTTTCGGCCCTGCGAAACCGTGAGCGCATCGCAATTTTCGCGGACTACGACGTGGACGGCGGCTCTTCCGCCGCGCTGCTGCTGGTCTGGCTGCGCGACATGGGCCACCGTGCGACGCTCTATATCCCTGACCGTATCGACGAGGGCTATGGCCCCAATGACGAGGCGATGGCCTCCCTCGCCGCTGAGCATGACCTGATCGTCTGCGTCGACTGCGGCACGCTGTCCCATGGCCCCATCGCCGCCGCCAAGGGCGCGGATGTCATCGTGTTGGACCACCACCTTGGCGGCGAAACGCTGCCCGATGCGCTGGCCGTGGTGAACCCCAACAGACAGGACGAAGATGGCACGCTGGCGCATCTCTGCGCCGCTGCAGTCGTGTTCTTGATGCTCGTCGAAGTGGGGCGCCAACTGCGCGAAGCGGGGCGCAAGGGGCCAGACCTGATGGCGATGCTTGATTTGGTGGCGCTGGCCACCGTCGCCGATGTGGCCCCGCTCACCGGCGTCAACCGCGCCTTCGTGCGTCAGGGGCTCAAGGTCATGGCCCGGCGCGCGCGCCCCGGCCTTGCCGCCCTGTCGGATGTGGCGCGGATGGACACCGCCCCCACGGCCTATCACCTCGGCTTTCTGCTCGGCCCCCGCATCAACGCGGGCGGGCGCATCGGGCAAGCAGACCTTGGTGCGCGTCTCTTGGCCACCGCCGACCCGCATGAGGCCGCGGCCCTCGCCGAACGGCTGGACCAGCTCAATACCGACCGCCGCGAGGTTGAGGCCGCTGTGCGCGCCAGTGCCATGGCACAGGCCGAAGACCGCGGCTTTGACGGACCGCTGGCATGGGCCGCTGGCCCCGGCTGGCATCCCGGCGTGGTGGGCATCGTTGCCTCACGCCTGAAAGAAGCCGCCAACCGCCCCTCTATCGTCATCGGCATCGAAAACGGCATCGGCAAGGGCTCGGGCCGCTCGATCAGCGGCATCGACCTCGGCGCGCCGATCCAGCGTCTGGCCGCCGAAGGGCTGCTGATCAAGGGCGGCGGGCACAAGATGGCCGCAGGCCTGACCGTGGCGGAAGACAAGATCGACGCGGCGATGGCGCGCTTAGGCGAATTGCTCACCAAACAGGGCGCGCATTTGGCAGGCCCCGCCGACCTCAACCTCTGCGGCATGATGATGCCCGGCGCAGCCACCGTGGAGCTGGCCGAGATGGTCGACCAAGCCGGCCCCTTCGGCGCCGGCGCCCCTGCCCCGCGCTATGCCTTTGCGGACATGCAAATCCGCTTTGCCAAACGCGTGGGCGAGAACCACCTGAAAGTGAGCTTTGGCGACGGCCTCGGCGCGAATCTAGAGGCGATTTCCTTTGGCGCCTACGACGGCCCCCTCGGCCCCGCGCTGGAGAACCACGGCGGCGCACGTTTCCACCTCGCGGGCCGTCTCGACATTAACAATTTCCGCGGTCGGCGCACCGTTCAACTGCGTTTGGAGGACGCCGCACGGGCCTGAAAACTTTTTCTGAAGAAACTTCATTTTTCCGCTTGCAGCCCCCCGCAGTATTACTTAAACGTCCGCTCACAGACAGAGCAGCACACACTAAACGCTGCACTGACCTGCCAGACAAAAGAGTGGCCCGTTCGTCTATCGGTTAGGACGCCAGGTTTTCAACCTGGAAAGAGGGGTTCGATTCCCCTACGGGCTGCCACTTTTCTTCTCTAAAATTCAAAGACAAGCCTCTAGAGACACTAAAGAATCCCCTCGGAATCGCGCAGCCGATCCGCGGTTTTTGGCGTTTACCCACCTGCCCCCTGCGCCCAACTGTCGCCCATTTATCGCCCTGACATTATTGTGAGAATTGCGCGATGGCTGGTGGCTTGTGCCTCTGCAACCTCGCTATCCGAAGGCACATAAGCTTAGTGGCCGACACCTAAGACAGATGATTACCCGGAACTTCAGAACCCTATAAGTCTCATATTTATCAACGACTTAATATCTCATCTACGCCTGCGCACGCCCTCCCCTCCACCATCGAACGCCACACATCTGCACCCCATGGCGCTCCCATAAGGCCCTCAACTCACTCCTAAATTCCCACCTGCCCGCCGCCCCGCGAAACAGTCTGTTTCTGAGAAAAAGGATCGAATAAGGCGAAAAGGTGGTAACAAATGATACATATCCTACCTGAACGTATAGGCCGGATAGGTCGTTGAGACGGAGCGGTGCGAAGGCGCCGTGGGCCGAAACGGTCCGAATGAATGCGATTGAACCCTGGGGGGTTTGGAATGAAGTACTTTGACGCACACAACCATGTCTATGGCTCGATGGAAGTGATCGCCGGTCCGGTGCTGGGCCGTGCGCAGCCTGCCATGGCGGGGACTGCGGTGCTGCCCGCGCCGCGCGCGCTGGCGGCCCTTCGTCTGCGTCCGACCGGCCTTTATGGCCGCTACGCGAAACCGCTTCTCGACCGGCTGCTGATCCTCGCGTCCCTGCCCATCGCCCTGCCGATCATCGCGCTTTGCGCGCTGGCGCTGTGGATCGAAAGCGGTCAGCCCTTCTATACGCAAAAACGCCTTGGGCGGGGCGGCAAAGGCTTCTCAATCCTGAAGCTGCGCACCATGGTGCGCGATGCCGACGCGGTGCTGGAGAGCTACCTTGCCGCTAACCCGGCGATGCGGGCGGAATGGGATGAGATGCAAAAGCTGAAGGACGATCCGCGCATCACGCGGGTCGGCGCTTTCCTGCGGGCCACCTCGCTGGATGAGCTGCCGCAGCTTTGGAACGTGTTCAAAGGTGACATGAGCCTGATCGGCCCGCGCCCCATGATGCCCGACCAGCTTGAGATGTATGGCGATGCGAAAGCCTATTTCGCGCTGCGCCCCGGCATCACCGGGCTGTGGCAGGTCTCGGCCCGTAACAACAGCCGTTTCACCTACCGCAATGAGGTCGACGCCGCCTATCGCCGCAATCTGTCGCTGCCGATGGACCTGACCATTCTGCTGAAAACCGTCGGCGTCGTCTTGCGCCGAACCGGGTGCTAAGCGATGCTCGCCGCGCCCGGCAATAACGAGAAATCCAGCGCCTTATGTTCAAGAAATCGAAAGGGAAGACGATGAGGGACCTCTACGCATCCGATGCCCTCGGCGCGGATAACAGCGATGTGACGGCGCAGTTCGGCGGCCCGGGGATGCGCCACAGCATCCGCCCGCGCCGCACCGGGATCGACCATGAAGATGAGTTCGACGGCGATTTCTCCGAAGGCGACCTGACCTTTGAAGACAGCCTACCCGCCGCCCCTGCCGTTTCCCGCTACATCGGTGACGACCGCGCGCCGCGCTGGCAAGATCTGCCCATCGCCACCCCTGGCCCCGGCGGCGACATGCCGCTGGTCGACGATCATCGCAACAGCGCCGCCGCGCGGGCCTTTGACCTGCTGCGCACACGCCTGCGTCAGACAACGTTAGAGCATCGCTGGGTCAATATCGCCATCACCGCCCCCACCTCTGGCTGCGGCAACAGCTTTTCGGCGACCAATCTGGCGCTGAGCCTGTCGCGGGTGCCGGGATCGCGCACCGTGTTGATGGACATGAACATGCGCAGCCCCGGTCTGGCCCGTGCCTTTGACATGCAGGCCCCTGGCGCGATGAGCGATCTGCTCAGTGGCCGCGCCGACCTCGGCAAGGGGATGCTGCGGGTGAGCGATACGCTTGCCCTTGGGCTGAACGACCGGGCCGAAGTGAACGCCGCCGAAATCTTGCAAGACAGCGCTACGGCGGAAACCCTGCTGCGTCTGCGGGCCTCGCTCCAGCCTGAAATCGTCCTCTACGACATGCCGCCGATGCTGGAACATGATGATCTTTCGGCCTTCTTGCCGCAATTGGACGGTGTTTTGCTGATCTCGGACGGCAGCCAGACCATGGCGCGTCACCTGCGCGAATGCGAACGGATGCTCGAAGGTCAGGTGCCGCTCTTGGGCATCGTGCTGAACCGGGCGCGGGCCTCTAGCCTGCCGAAATATGCCTAAGACCCCCTGTCGCCGTCCTTGCTTGCGCCCTATTATCGCCCAAGTCATCTGATCTAGGCAGGGAAACTCCGCCGGGCAACGGTCGGGGGCTTTGGGCAGGTTGGAAAGAGGCACATGGGACCGATCTATACATTCGATGACTTCATCGACATGATCCGCCGCCGCGCGGGCGTGATCATTTTGATCACGCTTCTGGGCTGTATCGCCTCGGTCTACTGGGCGCTTGCGACCCCGCATGTCTACCAATCCTCCGAAGTCATCCAGATCGAGCAGCCCAAGATCGCCAATGATCTGGCCCCCTCTACGGTCGAAGGGTCTTCGGCCCGCCGTTTGCAATTGATCGAACAGCAGTTGATGGCGCGCGGCACCTTGATCGATATCATTCAACGCTTTGATCTTTATGACGATCTGACTGCGCTGCGCATGTCCGAGAAAGTCGATCTGCTGCGCCGTTCGGTCACCATCACCGGCGTCGCTGCGCCGCGCGAAGGCTATGCGGATGACGGCACCATCTCGGTCATGACCTTCACCGCCGAGATGGACAACCCCGCCGATGCGCAGGCCGTGGCCCGCGAATTCGCCGACCGCACGCGCCAGATGTCCGCCGCCCGACGCCAGAGCCAGACCCAAGAAACCTTGGAGTTTTTCCAGCGCCAAGAGCAGAACCTGATCCGCGACATTTCTGAGCTTGAGGCCGAATTGGCGGATTACCGGACCGAAAACGACCTGTCGCTCGAAGGCAGTCTTGAGTTTCGCCGCGGCGAGATCAGCAGCCTCAATGACGCCATTCTTGAACTTGACCGTGAAATCATCGCCACGCGGCTGGCGCGCGATCGGGTCAACCCCGATGCCCGCGCCGCCACCATCGCCCGCGAACAGGCCGAGTTGAATGCCACGCTCGAAAGCCTGACCACGCAGCGCGACCTGCTGCAAGAACAGCGCGAAACCCTGACCGCCAGCCTGCAAACCTCGCCCGAGGTCGAGCGCGAGCTGGCCCGTTTTGAGCGCCGCCTGACCCAGTTGCAAGACCAGTTGGAGGTGATCACCGCCCGCCGGAATGAGGCGGAGGTGGGATTCTCTCTCGAATCCGATCAGCGGGGCGAGAAGCTGATCACGTTGGAGCAGGCCGAACTGCCTGATTACCCCGTATCGCTCAGCCGCAAGAAACGCGCGGCGGTGGGCGGGATGGCCAGCTTGGCGCTGGCGCTGATCGTGGCCTTCCTGCTGGAACTGCGCCGCCCGGTGATCCGCTCGGCCCGGCAGATGACGCGCGAGACGGGGTTGATCCCCGTTGTCTCGATCCCCGACCTCAGCCCGCGCGAAAAGCGCCGGACCTTGGGCAAAGTCTGGCAGGAGCGCTTGAAGGCCGGGAAAGAGGGCCGCGCCGCGCGGATGGCCCGCAAGCAAAAGGGGTGAACCGCTCAGACCGTGGCGCTCAGCCCCAGCACCCGATCCCAATGCAGCCAAAGCGACAGCGCGCCAAGCGCCAGCCCTAAGAGGGTAAAAAACAGATCATGCCGCGCGTCCCAGACGCCATGCGCCCTTGCGAGCCAGATCAACACCAGATGCGACAGCACCATCGCGGCACCCAACCCGATCAGCGCCCCCGGCAGACCGGCGGTGACCACCCCCGCCAGCAGTAGCCCCACTTGCAGGCTGGCCCTTGAGGCCGAAGAGATGAAGAACCGCCGTGAATCCCCGGCGGCCAAAGCCGCTTGATCATAGGTCATCCCGATCACCTGCGGCATCAGCGCCAGCGCCAACATCACCAGAATCGCGCCGCTTTGCAGGTAGCGCGGGTCATAGAGGACCGAGACCAACCACGGCCCCGCCAGCGCCATGCCCACCAAAAGCGCCAGTAACCCGCCGCTTAGCCCATAGCGCATCCGCTTGAGCTTGGGATGATCGCCGCCCCCCGCCTCTCGGTAGATCGGGATCATCACCCGCCCGGTGACATTCTGCCCCAGCAGCAGCGGGAAACTCGCCAGAAAATAACCGATGTTGTAGATGCCCAACCCTTCGAGTGAGAGGAACTTGCCCAAGATCGCCTTGTCCCCTTGGCTGGCAAAGAACCAAAACATGGTCGACAGGAAAATCCATTTGCCGAAATGCACCAATTCGCGCACCGCCGGACGCTCCCAGCGAAAGCGGTTGCCCGGCCCCGGCAGGAAGGCATGGGTCAGCGCCAGTTTCGCCACGGCCCCCACCACGCCGCCGATCACCAACGCCGCCACCGATTGATAGAGCGCCGCGCCCAAGATCATCACCGCGATGCCCATTACCTGCGATGTCAGGTCCAGCAGCGTCAGCCGCCCCATTTGCAGGTGCCGGTGCGCCGTCTCGATCCGCGTGGGATTGAACCCGGCGACCACAAGGCTCAGCGCCGCGATGGGGAGATAGGTCAGCAGGAGCGGCTCGTCGTAAAACGCCGCCACCGGCCATGCCAAAGCAGAGGCGGCCAGCCACAGACACGCCCCTCGGATCGCTTGGATTGTCCAAGCGGTGTTCAGGAAATCCGGATCATCGCCACGCTTGCTCTGCGCGATGGAGGGGGCGATGCCCACGTCCGAGAACAGCGTCAGCCCGACAATCACCACCTGTATCAGCGCCATCAGGCCAAAGGCTTCGGGAAAGAGCAGCCGCGTCAGGATCAGGTTCGACGCCAGCCGGATCGCCTGCGACCCGCCGTACCCCAAGACGATCCAAGAGGTCGAGCGCAGTGCCCGTGCCATCAGGCGATTGCCCGTTACCGCTTGGGAAAGCTTGGAAAACACCCGTTGCTGCGCCTCTGCCAGTTCTCTGCGAAAGCCTAAAGCCTTGCCCGCCCTTGTGCCAGTGGCAAGCGGGCGGGTAACAAGGTTTATCAGCCCCAAGCCAAGGCCGCACCGCCCGTGAAGATCGCCTATATCCTCAACACCTATCCGCAGCCCTCGCATTCCTTCATCCGGCGCGAGATTGCGGCGCTAGAGGCGGCGGGCCATGAGGTGGACCGTTTCGCCATGCGCGGCCCCGATGTCCCTTTGGTCGATCCGCAGGACAAGGCCGAGGCGGCAGCGACCCATTATGTGCTGGCCGCCGGTGGCAGCGCCCTCGCCCGTGCCAGTCTGGGCATAATGCTGCGCGCGCCCCGGCGGTTCGGCCAAGCGCTGCGCGATGTCTGGCAGGCCGCCCGCCGGGCCGAGACGGGGCTGGCCCGCCATCTGATCTATCTGGCCGAGGCCTGTTATCTGCGCGCCCGGCTTGAGGGCAGCGACACCCAACATCTGCACGCCCATTTTGGCACCAACGCCGCGATGGTCGCGATGCTTTGCCACAGGCTGGGCGGGCCGCGCTATAGTTTCACCACCCACGGGCCTGAGGAATTTGACAGCCCGCGCGCCCTCTCGCTCGGCGCGAAAATCCACCACGCGGCCTTTGCCGTGGCGATCAGCCAGTTCGGGCGCAGCCAGCTGTGCCGTTGGGCCGACCCGGCGGATTGGCCGCGCATCAAGGTCGTGCATTGCGGCATTGAGTTCGCCAAATTCGCGGCCCCCGCCCCCCTGCCCGATGGCCCGCGCCGTCTCGTCTCCATCGGACGGTTTGTAGAGCAGAAAGGCCAGCTTGCCCTGATCGACGCCATGACACGGCTGCGTGACAGCCACCCCGATCTGCATCTGACCCTGATCGGCGACGGCCCCCTGCGCGGCGTGATCGAAGCCGAGATCGCCCACCACGGCCTGCAAGAGCACGTCACCCTGACCGGCTGGGTCGATGAGGCCCGCGTGACGGCGGAACTCGGCGCCGCCCATGCGCTTGTGATGCCCAGTTTCGCCGAAGGACTGCCCATGGTGGTGATGGAGGCGATGGCCGCCGCCCGCCCCGTGATCGCCACCTATATCGCAGGCACGCCGGAATTGGTGCAGCCGGGCGAGACCGGATGGCTGGTGCCCGCAGGCGATGTGGCAGCCTTGGCCGAGGCGATGGCCGCCCTGCACGACGTCCCCCTCCCCGCGTTAGAGGAAATGGGCACGAAAGCCCGCAGGCGGGTCTTTGCACGCCATGATGTCGCCCATGAGGCGGCGAAACTCGCCCAGCACATGCAAGAGGCCGCCCGCTAGCGCCCCCGCACCCAACGGTTGGCGCTGCGCAGAACCGGCGCATGGATCGTGAGCCGCACGGCGACAAAGACCAGCGCGCCCAAGGGATCGGCCAGCGCCCGCCGCCAAAAGGGGCGCAGTCGGTCATGGGGATCGTCATTGCGCATCAATTCGGGGAACAGCCGCGCCACCTCGGCCACGCCCGCGTCCTGCCGCCGACGCACCCGCACCAGCGGCGCGAAACCTTCGATCATGGGCCAGTCATAGCGGGCGGGCACGGTGATACGCTCCTCGGGGCGAAAGTTCAGCCGCGCGAAAGTGTCGTCCGAGATGATATCGGGCCACGCCCCCCACCGCGCCCGCCCGTCGCGATTCATCGCAAAGACGCCAAAGCCCGGCACGCCATGGGTCATGAAACCGGTCGTCCGCCAGAACCGCGTGTAATGGCGCGTCACCCAATCGCCTGAGGTCGTCACCCGCGGCACCCCGCTGCCATAGCGCGGTGCGTCCCCGGCCAGCGCCTCTTGCAACTGGCTCAGCAGGGGCGGTGAGACCAGCACATCGGCGTCGAGATAGACCAGCACCGCCCCCCGCGCCGCCGCCTCGCCTGCGTTCCACGCGCCAAGCTTGCCACCTTCGGCCAGTTCCAGCACCCGCAACACCCAGCCCCGCGCCTTAAACGACGGGACCTCCGCGCGGGCCAGTTCGGCGGTGTTGTCCGAGCAGCCATTTGCCACGACGATGACCTCGACCGGCCCCGCGACCGGTTCCGAAGCGCGAAGGGCATCGAGGCAGGCGGGCAGCCAGTCAGCTTCATCATGGGCGGGGATCAACACGCTCACCCCGTGGAACGCGTTGGTCACTTCCATGCGGTCAAAGCGTGCCAACGCGGATTGTCGTCCGCCAGATAGCGCAGCGCCCCCCAAGAGCCCCATTTCGTCGGGGCGTAGACGTCGGAGTAATGGGTGAAAAGCTGCCCGCCAACAGCCCGCCAGCCCGCCATCAGATCAGTATAGAGCGCGCCCATCTCGGGGGCGTAGTTCAGATGGTGAAAGAACGCGGTCAGCCCTTCGTCATTCACCTGCGCGCCGAGGCCGACCACATGGCTGCCGCCTTCGTACATCACCAGATCGAGGTCATGCGCCCGCGCCACGGCAGCGTGATGGGGCCAAACCCGGCCAATGAGATCGGCCAGCGTGTCAGTCTCCAAGCCGCTGGTGCCCCCGTTGCGCAGGTCCTGCGCCGCAAGGGCTGTTGCCGCATCGAAGCGGTGGGCCGCGATATAATCGGCCAAAGCCGCGCCGCTCAGCCCCTGCGCCTCCCCCTCGGCGCGGGCCTTGGCAAGGCTATCGGCCAGCCAGCCGCTGACCAATTCGGCATTCTCCTCCAACCCCAGCACGCCGCCGAAATACCCGGTGATCGCATAGGCATCGAAGGCCGTGGCGGGGGCGCTGTTGCCCGCCTGCTCGGCCACGTAAAGCGGCGCGTCCAAGGCTTCGCGCTCAAGCCCCAGCCACCCGGTTTGGCTCGCGATCACATTGCGCAACCGCGCCTTGGCCTCTCCGCCGAAAACATCCGTCCAGATGCGCGCCACTTCGGCGGCCCGCAGACCATAGAACTGCATCCCCTTCTCGGCCTCATCCCAGCGGGCCTGCGCCATCTCATCGGCCCATTGGGTCTGGGCGAATTGCCAGTTCCACACCTCGTTCGAGAACTCCACATAGGCTTTGCGCTCGCCCTCCAACGCCTCTTCGACATAGGTCGCAAAGGCGGTCACATAGCCATCATACGCCAGATGCGGCATGTTGAACCACGGGTCGATCCCCAGCTCATTGGCCAATGCGACCATCACCTCCACCGGGACGCCGCGCAGGGCATAGGTCACATCCTCGGGGCGCGGGCGCTCCTCCCAAGTGGATATTTGGCTGTCATTGGTGCCCATCCAATCCATGAAGCGCAGCACTTTCATCCCCGTCAGATGCCGCGTCCAATCGGGGTTGAAGCGCGCCCCGGCGTCGTAATCGGCGACGCGGTCTTCGCGGACCACGGTGATCTCGCGCGGCGGGTCGCTGCGGTGCATGCGTTGAATGCGAATGTCGACACTGCCCGGCCCCGGCGCATAGTCAAACCGCACTTCGTTCTTGCCATAGCGCACATTCTCGGCCCGGCCCGTGACCTCGATCACGCCCTGCCCTTTGAAGCGGAGCAGATAGCGGCCCTTCAGCGTCGTCGCCTGCGCCGGCATGTCGGTGAGGATCAGCGTGCCAATGCTGCCAAGTTCGCGCGGCATTTTCACCGGCCAGCCCTCGGCATTGAGATAGCCGCCTTGGACCAGCTGCGCATATTCCATCCCGCCAAAGCGCCCGGCCACATGGCCAAGCCACGGGCGGGCGGTTTTCATCAGGTCAAGAAAGGGGGTCTGCACGCTCCAATCCGCGATGGCGGCAAGGCCGATGCCCATGTCACGGGTGCCCGCGACGGCCTCTTCCGAGGCCGTGATCTCGAATGGGGTCGGCGGATCGAGGGGCTTCGCCGCCTCGGTCGCATCGCTGGCCGGGCTGGGCGCGGGCGGGCCGGTCGGGGTAATCGGCGCGGTCTGGGCGTTGTCCTCGGCCACGGGCCGCGTCGCGAGGGGCGCCGGCATCACGGCACCGCCCTGATAGTCCTGCACCGCCTCCCAGGCCACCCGCTGCAGGGCGCGGGCAAGATCAGGCTGGGGCGTGTCGAAAGCCTTGCCCCAGCGATCGTTAAAATCCGTCGGCAGCCCCAGGGGGTCTTTGCCCGTCAGCCTGGCATATTGCACCATGGCGACGAAGTAGTGGCCGAGGTCGTTCAAATGGATGTCATCCGCGAAGAGCGCGTCGATCCCGGTCAGCCCAGAAAGGTTTTCGGCGGCGATTTCGTCATAAAGATGGGCCATCGCTTGCCCGGCTGGGATCACCTCGATCGTCGCGTTCTCCGAACTGCGCCCCGCACGCATAGCCGATGCGATCCCCTCCCACGCGGGCAGATCGCTCTCCAACCTCTCGCGCCACGGGATATGGGCGTGATCGTCATAGGCCACCGCCTCCCCGCTGCCGCTTTTCAGCGAATGCCATGTCTCTTGCAGATAGACTTTCACTTCCGGATTGGCCGCCGCCGCAAGATCAAAGAAGGCCTGCGCATAGACTTCGGTGTCCGACCAGCGGGTGTGATTGGCCAGCGGGATCGCCTCGGTCAAGATGAGATGGGTGATGTCCCCCTCGGGCAGCAGCGCACGGGCATCGACCCCCTCGGCCCGGTCCGATTCGTCCCAATTGTAGCGCAGGGGCGCGCCGTTGATGATCTGCGCGCGCACTTCGCCTTGGCCCACCCCGGCGCGCAGCGCCTCTTGCAGCATATCCGGCCCATCGGCCCCAAAAAGACTGTGACCCACCATCAGGACCGAGAACAGCCCGCCCAGACCGCTCATGCCGCGACCCCACTGTCGGGATGGGCGCGGACCACGTCCCAGACCACCCGCTGCATCAGCCGCGCGGCCTCCGCGCTTGGGGCCTGCGCCGGGGTGCCGTCGGCGCGCAGCAATTCGTGCGGCAGCCCTGCCGGGTCGCGGTGATAGAGGGTCGCGTAATGGGTCAGCGCCACGAGGTAAGCCCCCTGATCGTTAAAGTGGATCGTATCGGGGCGGCCATTCTCATCGCGCGAAAAGAGGTCATGCAGGCTGATGATACCGCCCACCCCACCGGCGGCATCGACCGCGCGGACAAAGGCCGCCATGACCTGCCCCGCGGGGATCAGATGAATGGGCACCTCCGCTTCCTGCAAGGCGGGGTAGATCACCTGCCGCCGCCAGTATTTATCCAAGTCCCGGTCGATGCGCTTCAGCCAGCCTTGGCCGTCATCCGTATGGTGCCAAGTCTCATAGAGGTAGACGCGGGTGTCGGGCCGGGCGGCATGGGCCAGCCGCGCCCAATGGGCAAGGTAGTCGGGGCTGTCGTGATAGCGGATGGCATCGGCGATCTCGACCATTTCGGTCAGCACCACCGCGTCGTAATCGCCCGAGCCGATGGCCGCCCGGGCGGGCTGGTGCTGCGCGTGATCGTTGGACCGCTCGAACCCGTTCACAGGCACATCCGGCTCCCAATGGTCGCGCAGCGAACTGCCCCACCCGGTCTGGCTGTGATAGCTATGCCCCGCCCCTGCCATTTGCGCCAACATCGCGGGCATGTCGCGGCCCACCAGAGAATGCCCCAGATGATAGACCTGCAGCGGTCCCGAAGGCGCGCTCAGCGGCGTGGCATAGAGTTCCTCCGCCCGGTCCTGCAACTGCGCCCGGCGAAAGACCCAAGACCCGCCGCCGAGGCTGGCAAGCGCGGCGCCCCCCAGAAAGAGACGGCGTGAGAGTGCGACCATGAGATCAAGCTCCTTTGCGATCAATCTGCCCAATCGCCACCCCGCTGACAAGGTGGCCCGCCACCGACGCGATCCGCCCCCGCAGCTTATCGCCGCGGCTAAAGCCCTCTGTGTCTTGGGTAAATCGCGCGTCGAAGGTGGTATTATCGCCAGATAGGGTGACCTCAAGCCGATCAAAGCCAAAAAGCGCCTTGGTCGCTGGGTACTGCGCCTTATAGGCCGCCTCCTTGGCGCAAAAGACGCGTTTCGCAGCCGCTAGGTCCGCGCCGCCGAGGCGGGTGATTTCCGCCGGAAGGCAGATTTCGGTGAGCAGGTCTGCGGGCAGCGGGCTGTCGTCTTCAATATCGACGCCGAGGGTCTCCACCTCTGCCCTGCGCGCCAGAACCGCGATGCACCAGTCGTCACAGTGGCTGATTGAGCCGGTCAGGGCGGGTGGCCAAATCGGCGCGCGGTCGGCGCTGGCCAGCACCGGCGCGGGCGGATGACCGAGTGCGCGCATCGCCTCGCGTGCCGCGTGGCGTCCGGCGGTGAATTCGGCTGCACGCTTGGGTCGTGCCCGTGCGATGAGGGTCGCCTCGTCCCCCAGCAACGGCGGATAGGCTCCGTCGGGTCGGGTCACGGCAACAGCGACCGGGAGATCGAAAAGAGCCTGAACGGCAGTCCTGATCTCGGCTTCCGCCGTCACTTCAACCCCGCCCGCGGCCACGCGCGGCCCGCATGAGGCGACGTTTCGACATGGTCTCGGACCGCGCGGAGGGCTCGGCGGCAGAAGGCGTCTTGGCCGGTGCGGTGGTCTTGCCCCCCAGCCCGTCGATATGTGCCGCCAGTCCGGCAAGGGTAGGGAAACGGAAGATATCGGTGATCGACAGGGCGCTGACATCCAAAGCCGCCTTAATGTCGCGCTGCGCCTGTACCGCCAGCAGCGAGTGGCCGCCGAGGGCAAAGAAGTTATCCTCGCCGCGAATGTCCCTTATCCCCAAAAGCGCGCTCCAGACCTGCGCGATCGCCGCTTGGCTGCCGCCTGCGGGCGTCTCGGCCTGCGGCGCGGCAGGGGTCGGCGCGCTTTGTCGGGTCGGGGCGGGCAGCGCCTTGCGGTCGATTTTCTTATTCGGCGTCAGTGGCATGGCAGAGAGGGTGACGATGGCCTGCGGCACCATGATATCAGGGAGATGCGCGACCAATCGCCGCCGCGCGGCGTCGCTATCCACCGTCTTTTCCGCGACCACATAGCCGATCAACTGCGCGCCACCCTGCCCGGCATCCTCGCGCAGCACCGCCACGGCTTGGCGCACCCCCGGCAACTCGGCAAGACGCGCCTCAACCTCGCCCAGCTCAATCCGATGGCCACGTATCTTAACCTGCGCATCCGCGCGCCCCTCGAAATGCAGCACGCCCTCGGCGTCCATCCGCACCAGATCGCCCGTGCCGTAAAGGTGGCCCCTGCCGGTGAAAGAATCGTCGATGAAACGCGCCGCTGTCATCTCGGCCCGTTGCCAATAGCCCTGCGTGACGCCATCGCCCCCGATCCATAGCTCCCCCGGTGCACCGATGGGCAGCGGCTGCCGCGCGGGGTCGAGGATATGGACCTGCGTATTGGCGATTGGCCTGCCGATGGGCGCGGTGGTGGCCTCGGCACTGTCGAGCATATGGGTCGTGGACCAGATCGTCGTCTCGGTCGGGCCATACATGTTCTGGATCTGCGCCGGGGTCGCACCGCGCAGGGTGCGCAGCAGAGTGCAGGGCAGCGCCTCCCCCCCGATCATCAGCGATTTGATCCGCGCCAAAGCGCCGCGCGCCTCGTCGTTCATCACCATCATCTGCGCCATCGAAGGCGTGCATTGCAGGTGGGTCACCCCGTGGCGGATGATCTGCGCGGCGATGGAGTGGTCATCCGCCGCCGGTTGCCCGCCCGCATTGGCGCGGCGCAACACCTCGGCCAAGGGCGCAAGCCCCGCCATCACCTTGTCGGTCGGAATGCCATAGTCGATCAGACAGGCAATTTCATCCACGCCGATCCGCTTGAGCTGCTCGGCCCGCGCCAGACCATCGGCCACGGTGCCGAACATGCCGCTGTCGTTGAAATAGCGTTGAAAGGCGAACTCTAGGATCGCGTCCATTTCCTCGGGCGAGAGACCTTCGAGGTCGATCTCAAACGGATTCGTCGTGCCCGCTGGTTTCTTGAAGGCCGGGAAGGCCCAAGCGTATTGTTTGATCAGCCCCGCCGCCGAGCGCAGGTAGTCCTTCATCGGCCCGCGCGCGGTCTCTTCGGCCTCGGCGCGGGTCTCGGCGAGATAGCTGTGCAGCATGACGGTGACCTTGTGGTCCGCCGGATCATGGCCTGCCGCGCGCAGGGCGTCGTGGTAAATCTCGATCTTATCGGCAACCTCTTCCACGGACTGGCCCAGTAGGTGGGTCAGCACATTGGCCCCAATCTCCCCCGCTTCCTTCCAAGTCTGCGGATTGCCCGCCGTGGTCACCCAGATCGGCAGTTTGTCAGAGACGGGGCGCGGCTGGGTCACCACCGCGTGGGGTGTGCCATCGGCGCGGGGAAACTCTACCGGCTCCCCGGCCCAGAGCCTGCGCAACTGGTCAATGGCGTCATACATCGCGGGCTTGTTTTCGGGCGGCGTGTTCTCGGGGCGCAGCACGAAATCGTCGGGCTGCCAACCGCTGGCAATGGCGAGACCGACGCGCCCATTGGTCAGATTGTCGATCACCGCCCATTCCTCGGCAATCCGTGCGGGGTGGTGCAGCGGCGCCACGCAAGACCCTGCCCGCACGTCGAGGTTCTGCGTCACCGCCGCCACAGCCGCGCCGGTGACGGAGGGGTTGGGGTAAGGGCCGCCGAAGGCATGGAAGTGCCGCTCGGGCGTCCAGACCGCGTTGAAGCCGTGGGCGTCGGCGAATTTCGCCCCTTCGAGAAGCAACTCGTATTTCTTGGGGCCGACGCCATCGTCATTGCCCCAATAGAACAGGTTAAAGTCGATCCTGCGGTCGCTCGTGGCAATTGGGCCGTTCGACATCAGCGCCCGGCTGTCATCGCCCGCCAGCACCAGCTTAAACCCCCGCGCAAGGGTCCAGAAAAGCTCCAAGACCGAAATGTCGAAGCTGAGACTTGTCACGGCGAGCCAGACCGCCCCCGCCTCATGGTCGATCCGGTCGTCCATCCCGGCAAAGAAATTCGCCACATTGCCATGGCTGACCATCACCCCCTTGGGCGTCCCGGTCGAGCCGGAGGTGTAGATCAGATAGGCGAGGTCATCCGGCCCGGCGCTGGCGGCGGGGTTCGCCCTCGGTGCCGTGGCAAGGCGCGGGTCGCGGTCGATCTCAACCACCTGCGCTTCATGCGACGGCAGGCTGGCGATGAGGGCCGATTGCGTCACCACAATAGATGCGCCGCTGTCTGAGAGGTAGTGCGCCAGACGGTCCGCCGGATAGGCTGGATCAAGCGGCACATAGGCGGCCCCGGCTTTCAAAATGCCAAGCGTGCCAACCAGCAGGTCCACCCCTCGTGCGACGCAAAGCGCCACCGGCATCCCCGGTCCCGCCCCCCTATCGCGCAGCAGATGCGCCAATTGGTTGGCGCGGGTGTTCAATGCGGCGTAGCTCAGCGTCTCACCTTCAAAGACCAGCGCGGGCGCGTCGGGGGTGCGCTCCACCTGCGCCTCGAAAGCGGCGTGGATGGTGTGGGGGTCACAGGCGCGCGTCGTCGCGTTGACGCGGGCCAAGGTCTGCGCCTCGGTCTCTGGAAGCGCCCAGACGGTGCCGCAGTCCGAGGCCTCGATGATCTTGGCAAATGCCGCCTCAAGGCGCGCTGCGAGGAGGTCGACCGCGGCGCCGGACAGCCGCGCGTTATCGGCATGGAGCCGCGCGCCCTGTGGGGTGAGGCAGAGGGTCAGCGCCGCCCCCGCAAGCGGCTCATCGCTAAAGGAGATCGCGAACTCCGGGGCGGCAGCCATATCAATTGCCGGATCGCGCAGCGGCAGGTCGCGGGCAAAACCCGCGGCATCCTTCGCGCGGGTGAGTTGCGGGTCCAACTGAGCCAGTAACTCCGCCACCGGTGTCTCCGCCTCTGCCGTGATGGTGATCGGCAGCCAATCGGCGATGAGCGGTGCTGGCGCGCCTTCACGCCGCAAAGCGATGCCGCCTTCGGTGGCCCCGGCGCTGCGCAGCGCGACGAGGGCGGCGGCGGCGACTTGGTGCAACGGGTCGCTTCCCTGTGGCAAGGTGATCTCCCGCGCCGCCCCTGTCTCCGGCGTTTCGGTTGCGGTGGCCAAGGGGACCGGCAGCGCGTCGAAGCTGGTCAGAGCGCGCCGCCAATATGCCTCATCAGCCGGAGCCGGAACCGGGCCTGCCGTCTGGGGCAACATATCCCCCGGGGCGAAAAACTGCGCCAGTGCAACGCTTTCGCCCGCCATATCGCGCAGGTCATGGAGGGCGATATGCCGGTCTTGCGCCGCCACGATCACCCGCGCCTCGTCGACCTCAACAACCTCGCCGGGCGTGCCGCCCTGCCCCTGCGCGCGTTCCACGCGGGGCACGGAGAGCACCGCGCCACCCGTGCCCAGAATTTTCGCCGTGGTCAGCGGGTTCCAATAGCTGCCGAAATCAAGGCCGCGGACCAGCGCATTGATCTCCTCCGGCGTCTTGGTAAAATCGATCAGCCCGCCGTTCTCGGGCCGTTTGTCCTTCACAAAATAGCTGCGCTGGCTCAGGTCTTGGGCGGTGGCTTGCAGGCTGCCGCTTTCCAACTGGGCCAGAACCTCGCCAAAGCTTTCCATCCCGGCGGCGTAGCATTTGGAATTGAGGCTGAAGGCCGTCTCATCGGCTGCGATATCAACCTCGCGCTGCGCCAGCAGGTCGCCGGTATCGACGCCGGTCTCGATCAGATGCCAACTGACCCCATGCCGCGCCTCGCCATTGATGATCGCCCAAGCGGGTGTGTTAAGCCCGGCATAGCGCGGCAGCGGACCATCGTGAAAGTTGACCGCCCCGCGTTTGGGCAGCGCCAGAACCGTCTCGGGGATCAACCGCAGGTTGGCGATGCTCAACAGCCAGTCGGCGGCCAGCCCCATCAGCAAGAGTTCCTCGGCATCGCGGCAAAGCGCCAGCCCATGTCCTTCGGCCCAAGCGCGCACCGCGTCGTCGCGGGTGATCACGGCAGCGATCCGGTGCCCGCCCGCCAGCAGCATGTCGCCGCAGGCGATGGTGAGGGATTCGTCGCCCATCAGGAAGGCGGTGAACGGGTCTGTCTTGAAGCTGACGGTCATCAACGGTCCTCCGTGGCGGGGCTACGGCTTGGGTCTTGAACGGCGGGGGCCGCGCGCCGCGCGGTGAGCGCATGGGCCGCAAGGTCGCGATAGAAACCCGGCGCGTCTTCGGGGCGGCGCCCGGTGAGCAGGCAGCGCAGATGGTGCAACCCGCCCCCGGCAAGCCGCGCGAGCGTGGCCAGTGCGGCATAGGCGCGGCCATGGTTCTTGGCGAAATAGCGGTGGCGGCTGTCGAACCAATAGCGCGGCATGCGCCGCCATTCCTTCATCCCGGTGGAGACCGAGCCGACATGCACGCAGCGCGCCTGCGGGACATACCAGCAGTCCCAACCCGCCCGCGCGGCCCGCAAGCAAAGGTCGGTTTCCTCATAATAGAGGAAATAGGCTTCGTCGAAGAGGCCGATCTTGGCCAACATCTCCCACCGCATCATGACGCTGGCCCCGGCCACCCAATCGACCTGCGCCGCTTTTTCAGGCAGGGGCGGCGCCACGACCGAGGCAGAGAGCAGCCGTGTCAGCGGGCCAAAGCGCGCAGCGGCCTCCAACTCTCCGGCGGCAGAGGGGAAACGAAAGGCCGTGGCATGGGGCAGATCATCCTCCCCGCGCACATGGCTTCCGGCCAATCCGGCGCGGGGGTGGTTTTGCAGGTGGTCCAAGAGCGCCCCGATACAGCCGCGATCGAGGAAGGCATCCGAGTTCACCACATGCACGAAATCCGGCGCGGACCCGTCCGACATTCCCGCCCGCATGGCCAAGTTGTTGCCCGCGCCAAAGCCGCCATTGCGGGGCGAAGCGATCAGCCGCACCCGGTTGCCCGCGCCCCAGCCCCGCGCGGCGATCTCCTGCGCCAGAAGCGCGGCAGAGCCATCGCCGCTGTCATTGTCGACGATCACCAATTCAGCACCCGCATCGGGCATATCGGCCAATGCGGCCTCAGCTGCGCGCAGGGTCATCTCTGCGGTGCGGTAATTGAGGATGACGACCAGAAGGCGGGGCGGTTGCTCCATCATTCCGCCGCCGTGGCTTGGGTGTGGTCTTGGCCTGCGCCTTCGGACAGGGCTGCCGCAATCACCTCGGCCAGCTCTTGGGCCAGCACGGTCACATTCGGGGCCAGCACCATGCTGACGTGATCGCCCGGCACTTCGATCACCTGCAAGCGCGGCGCGTATTGCCGCCACTGGTTGTCTTCATAGACATATTCCTTTTCCGCCGTGACATACTGCCCGGCAGAGACCGCCCAATGGCGATCCAGCGGCGGGCGGAACAGGGTCATCGGCCCGTCCCACTGCGGGGTTTCATACCGTCCCACCGCGCGGAGGAACGCCGCCTGAATGCGCAGGCTGTTAAAGGAAACCCCCTCGCCCTCGCCGCTCGTCTCTTGCGGCGCCCGGCGCCGCTCACGCTCCCACGCCCAGCGGTTGCGCGCCCATTCCAGCAGATAGGCCGGGCCTTTGCGCTTCAGTTCGGCCAGTTTGATATGCGCCTTGTCGATTTTGCTGAGCGACGGGCGTACGGGCAACGGCGTGTCGAGCATCGCAAGAACGGCCACCTCCTGCCCCGCGGCTTTCAACTGCTGCGCCATCTCATAGGCCGTGATCCCGCCGCCAGAGTATCCGGCTAGCAAATAAGGCCCTTGGGTCTGCAAGGCGCGTATTTCGGCGATGTAATCCGCCGCGGCGGTCTGCACCTCTTCATGGGGGGCCGCGTCTCCGATCAGCCCACGGGCCTGCACCCCATAGACCGGGCGCTCATTGCTAAACGGCAGGGCAAGATGGCGCAGGTTCAGCACATTGCCGAACATCCCGGCGACCACGAACAGCGGCGTCGCGTTCTGCGAGGACTGGTTGAGCGGCACGAGGTAGTCAAAGCGCTGTTGCGAGCCCGCCGCCTGCGTCTCGACCGCCTCCGCCTGCGCCAAATCCCCGCGCTCCGCCGCGATCAGCGCTGCGCATTTGGCGATGGTCGGCGCTTCGAAAAGGACGGAGATCGGGAACTCCACCTTGAACTCCCGTTTGACCGCCGCGAAGAGGCGCACCGCCATCAGGGAATGGCCGCCGAGGTCAAAGAAACTGTCCTCGACCCCCACGGGGCTGACGCCCAATAGGTTCGACCAGATCTCGGCCAATCTCTCTTCGATCCCATTGCGCGGCGCCACGAAGGAGCCGTCGAGATCGGGCCGCTCGAAGCTCTGCCCTTGGGCGGCCGCATCGGTCAGCGGCGCATCGGCCTGCGCGATCAGCCCCTGCAAGGGCAGCGAAGAGACCATGACCTGCGGCGCCTCCAGCGCCAGCGCGCGGCGCAGCGCCTCTGGCCCCTCCTGCGCGCGGATGCCTTGGCGCACCAGACGGGCCAGACGCTCCTCGGCGGGGCTGAGGCTTTCGCTGCTGTCGGCATCCTCAAAGATCACTTCGCGGGCGTCAGGCGGGGACACATCGGCAAAGGCCCCTTCGAGCCGCTTCATCGCGAAATCGCGGACCTCGATCAGAACAATGCCCTGCAGATCGGTGATCGTCACGTCGAAACGGGCCAAACCCTCGGCCCCCGTGCCTTCGGCCAGCCGGACATGCGAGCGGACTTCGGCAGGCAGCGGGGCGTGGAGCGTGATTTCCCCATAGGACAGCGGCACCCAGAGGTGGCGCGCGGCATAGCCGGGGATCAGCGCCATGGCCCAGCCGGTGGCGATATCCATCAGACCGGGGTGCATCAGGTAGCCATCGGTCAGATCACCCTGTGCTGCCTCAGGCAGGTGCAACGTGGCGATGCCCTCACCTTGCCCGAGGGCCATGCGCTGCAATACATGCCAGCGCGGGCCGAACTTCAAATGTGCCTCTTGAACAGCGGGCAGATGGCGCCCGGGTGCGGCCTCGGCCACATCCTCGCACCGGGCGGCGATGGCCGCGAGGTCAAGCGGTTCGGCCCTGCCGTCCGCCGGAGACATCCGCGCTTGGACATGCAACTGCCACGCAGGCTTGCCGTTGACCACACAGGCGCTGCGCAACTCGGCGGCAAAGCCCGCGCCCTCAGGCGTCAGGGTGATCTTGATCCGGCGCTGCGCCCCTTCGGCCAGCGGCAGGGGGCGCAGGAAGTAAAGGTCTTGCAGAGTGAAGCCGTCTAGCCCTTGGGCCGCCGCCGCTTCGGCCAACAGCTCGATATAGCCCGTGCCGGGCATGATCGCGCGGCCATCCAAAGTGCGGTGTTGGTCGAGCAGCCAATGCGAGGTTGCAACCTCGATCGTGAATTCGGGCGCGCCGCTCTCACCCGACCCGGCGGTTTCCAGCAGCGCCGCCTTGATCGGGCGGGCGGGCAGCGCCACGGCACCGCCGCCGCCAAGGCTCTCTGCCGCCATGCCGACATCGGCCCAAACGCCCCAGTTCACCGCCACCACGCGGGTCTGCGCCGCGCGCCGCGATTGCGCAAAGGCGTTGAGCCAGGCATTGGCCGCCACATAATCCACCTGCCCCGCCGCGCGGGTCGCGGTAGAGGTCGAGGAAAAGAGCACCATGAGATCGAGCGCGCCATCGGGCAGCAATTGATCCAAGACCCGCAGCCCCTGTACCTTGGGCGCAAGCACGGCGTCGATATCCGCATCCGTCTTGGCCAAAAGCGGCGCGTCGTCCAGCACCCCCGCGGCATGAATCACCCCCGTCAGCCCGCCGTGGCGCGCGGTCAGGTCCTCGATCACCCGGCGCATCTGCGCAAGGTTGGCGACGTCGGCCCGGGCCACTTCGACCGCGCCGCCGGATTGCGCCGCCTTGGCCTCAAGCCGCAGGACTGCCCGCAGACGCCGCGCCGTGGCATCCGCCGGGCCGTGGCTGGCAAGGTAGCTGTCCCATTCATGGCGCATCGGGAGGGCCGCGCGGCTCAGCAGGATCACGCGGGTGCCGGGCGTCTCCAGAATATCCGCCGCGAGGGTCATGCCGATGCCCCCGAAACCGCCGGTGATGAGGTAGCTTCCCTGAGTCTTCCAGCCTGGCAGATCAGCCTCGGGCAGCGCGGCGGCGCGGTAGCCCAGCTCATAGCGCCGGCCAGCACGGTGGGCGACTTGGAGGTTGGCGGGGGTCGCCAAAAGCTCTTCGATCAAGTCCGAGGGGTCAATCACCGGCGCGGGCGCCACCGGTTTCGCGAACCATCTCGAAGGCGCCACAGGGGCGGCCTCGGGCAGGTCGATCTGGGCCGCCGTCAGCCCCGGTACCTCGCGCGCCATGACCCCGACGGGGCCGGAAATGAGCGCTTTTTCGGGATAGGCCAACCCCTCCTCGGCCACCTGCGCCGCGCCGGTGGTGAAGACGCTGAGGTGCAGCGGCCCGGGGTTCTCGGCCTCGGCCAAGGACTGCGCGAGCCACGTCAGGCTCCAGAACCCCTGTTCGACATTGCGGTCAAACCGGCTGGAGCCGGGGCGCGGGGCGGCCTGATCATCGGTCAGCCAGAAATGCGCGATCCGGTCGGGCCTCCGCCCATCGGCCTCAAGCGCTGCGATCAACTGGTCATAGCCCGACCGCCCCTGTTCGGCGGCAAGCGTGAAATGATCGGCGCTGACGCGGTCAAAGGCATCCCCCGCCGTGACCTCTGCCACCCGGTGCCCCTCGGCCCGCAACCGTGCCGCGGCCTCGGCCCCCAGCCCCGCCGTGTCGGAAAAGACGAGCCAATTCAGCGGGCCGGAGAGGTCCAAATCCCGTTCGGCATAGCGCGGTTGCCAATGCGGCAGCGCGCCCCAGTCGCCGATATCCTCCAGCCGTTGCAGCGGTTGCTCGGCAGGGCGCGCCGCCGCCTCACCCGGCGCGATGAAATAGCGCGCGCGTTGAAATTGATAGGTCGGCAGCACCACACGGTTGCGCCGTGCCTCGCCCCAAATCTGCGCCCAATCGGCCTCGACCCCGCAGGCCCAGAGCCGCCCGATCACCCCGAGGAAATAGGCATCATCCGCGATCTCTTGCTCGGGGTGGCGCAGTGAAGACATCACCTGCCCCGGGGCCACATTGGTGTGCATCTGCGCCAAAGCGGAAAGCGCCTTGCCCGGCCCGACCTCAAGGAAAACCCGCGGTGCATCGCGGCTCAGAGTGTTGATGCAATTCGCGAAATTCACCGTGTGACGGAGCTGTTCGACCCAATAATCGGGGTCCGTCGCCATCTGCGCCGTGATCACCTCGCCGCTGCGGTTCGACAGGAAGGTCATCTGCGGCGCGCGCAGGTCAAGCGTGGCGAGGAAGGCGCGGTATCGGTCGAGGATCGGGTCCAACATCCGCGAGTGCGCGGCGATGTCGATGGCGATGCGCTGATGGTCAAGACCGGCGGCGTCGAGCCGCTCTTGCAGCGCCTCCAGCGCGTCTTCGGGGCCGGAAACGGCGATCAGTTCCGGGCCGTTTACGCTGGCGATATCAAGGGCCTCGCCCAGAAGCGGCGTGATCCGCTCCAGCGGCGCGGCGATACTAATCATCCCGCCCGATGGCACCTCGTCAAACAACCGCCCGCGCAGCAGCACAAGGTCGATACAGTCTTCAAAACGCATCACCCCGGCAAGACAGGCGGCGACATTCTCGCCCATGGAATGCCCCACCATCGCGGCGGGTTTCACGCCCCAAGACAGCCAAAGCTGCGCCAGCGCATATTCAACGATCATGATCAGCGGCAGTTGCACCGAGGGGCGTTTCAGCTTGGCCTCGGCTGCTGCGCGGCCCTCAGCCTCCGGCAGCCAGATCGCGCGAATGTCGTAGTCGAGTTGCGGGGCCAGATGGGCCAGCCCCCGGTCCATCCATTCGGCAAAGACCGGCTCGGTCTCGTAAAGATCGCGCGCCATATCGGCATATTGCGCGCCGCCGCCGGGGAACATGAAAACGACTTCGGGATCAGGGCCGAGGTGGTCATGGGTAAAGACGCGGCGGCTGTCGCCCGCCTCCAGCAGGGCCGCGGCTTCCGCATGGCTTTCGGCCACCAAGACGCGGCGTTTGTCAAAACCGCGACGGCCCTCTTTCAGGGTGAAGGCCACATCGGCCAAGGGCTGTTCGGGATGGGCGCGCAGATGTGCTGCGAGCGCGGCGCTATTGGCGTCCAAGGCCGCTTTGCTGCGCCCCGAGAGGCAGAGCACATGGAAAGGGAAATCGCTGTCTTCGGAGGCCGCGCGGGTCGGTGCCTCTTCCAAGATCATATGCGCATTGGTGCCGCCCACGCCAAGCGCATTGACCGCGGCGCGGCGCGGGGTGCTTTGGCCGGGCCAGTCATAGAGCCGGTCATTGACGCGGAAGGGCGAGCCCTTAAAAGGGATCGCCGGGTTCGGCGCCTCATAGCCCAGCGAAGGCGGGATCTGCTGGTGGTGCAGCGACAGCGCCGCCTTGGCCAGCCCCGCCACCCCCGCCGCGGTGTCGAGATGGCCGATGTTGGTCTTGACCGATCCGATGCAGCAGAAGTCTTCGGCCGGCGTCTCGGCGCGGTAGGCTTGGGTCAGCGCGGCCACCTCGATCGGGTCGCCCAAATAGGTGCCGGTGCCGTGGCATTCGACCATGCCGATGCTCTGCGCCGCCACGCCCGCATCATCCAGCGCGCGGGCAATGGCGGCGGTCTGCCCGTCCACCGAAGGTGCCAGATAGCCCGCCTTGGCCGCCCCGTCGTTGTTCACCGCCGAACCTTTGATGACCGCCCAGATGTGGTCACCATCCGCGACAGCATCCTCCAACCGCCGCAGCGCCACGGCGCCCGCGCCGGAGCCAAAGACGGTGCCCTGCGCGCGGTGGTCGAAAGCATGGCATTCGCCATCGGGCGAAAGGATCTCGTTTTCCTTGAACTCATAGCCGCGCCCCTGCGGCAGTTCGATCGTCACCCCGCCTGCCAGCGCCATGTCGATCTCACCCGCACGCAGCGCTTGAGCCGCGTAATGGATTGCCACCAGTGAAGTCGAACAGGCGGTTTGCAGGTTGATCGACGGGCCTTTGAGGTCAAGCACATGGCTCACCCGGGTCGAGAGGAAATCCTTGTCGTTCCCGGTATGGCGCAGCAGGAACATGCCCACATCGTCGACGAGGTCTGGGTTCGAGCAGATGTTGAAATAGAAATAGCTCCCCATGCCGCAGCCGGCATAGACACCCACCGGGCCGGAAAGGCTTTCGGGCATATGCCCCGCCTGCTCCATCGCCTCCCATGCGATCTCAAGAAACTTGCGGTGCTGCGGATCGAGGATGGCGGCGTCTTTTGGCGAAAAGCCAAAGAACTCCGCATCGAACATGTCATAGCCGGGCATATCGGCGGTGACGGGCACATAGTTTGGCCGGGCCATCCGCTCGGCGCTCTCTCCGGCGGCGCGCAGTTCTGCCGCGTCGCGGCGCTTGAGAGCGCTCACCCCGTCGCGCAGGTTCGCCCAATAGGCGTCTATCCCTTCGGCGCCCGGCACCGTCACCGACATGCCGACGATCGCGATGTCACCGCGCGAAAGAGTGTTGTCCGTGCTATTCATTGCGACACATGTCCCACCGCCCGCTTGGCCAGAGTGCGGCACCCTTGAGGTTCCATTTAAGCTTCGGGTGAAGCATACAACAGGCAAATCTGGCGAAAATGAGCCGATAACGTGCCCTAGGGTCACTTTCGGCCAAAATCACTTCACAGCGCCGTGAATGGGCCGCGGTTTAGAAAACCGTCCGCTTTGCGTTCAACGCGGGGGCGTCCATCCTGTTCCGCCCCTTGCGCGCCGCCGCCAACCCTTCCGCATGGCCAAGGATCGCCCCAGCCGTGAGCCAAGTAAGCGGGGTCAGCGTGGCATTAAGCAACATGTCCATCATGGTAATGCCAAGGATCAAAAGCAGCGGTGCGAGCCATGGGGATAGGGCCGCATCGCCCCTCCGGTAGAGGTGCAGCCCCACGAGGATGATCGGCAGCGCCAGAAGGCCCATCTCACATAGGTAGCCCAGCCAGCCGAAAGTGCCGAAAACGATGATCCAGCGGCCATCGGGGATCGACAGGATATTGCCGTTCGTCGCATCGCGGATCAGGTTGCGCCCCCATCCGCCCCAGCCGAACCACGGTTTCTCGGCGGCCCGCGCCAGCAGTTGCTCTTCGTTCATAAAGCGGTAGCCAAGCGATTGCGCCCGGTCCGCGCTGATCGCCTCGGCCTGTGCAAGGATCGCATCGAGCGGCACCAGACCGGCATTGCGCAGCATCGGATAGATCACCGCCACGATGGCAAAGACCACCGCCAGACGGATCTGCCACCGCGCCGGGGTCAGCAGCACCATCGGCACCAAAAGAAGCGCATAGGCCAGCGAGGCAAGGCTTTTGCACAGCAGCAGAACCACGGCGAGATAGCCCGCCAGCAAGAGCATCTTCCAGCGGTCGATCACTGGGGTCTGCCGCGCCAGCGCCACCGCCGACAGCAGCGCGATACACATAAACAACGCCAGCCACAGCGCATGGGGCAGGAACACGATGGGGCGAAAGCCCCCATTGCGCATCATCTGTTCAAAGGAGTGCTGGAAGAACCCGTAGATCCATGTGTTGAGCTGCGGTGAGAACCGGATCTCGAACAGCGAAGGCACGGAGTAGATCACCCCGCCAACCATGAAGGCCAAGAGCAATTCCCGCAGCCCGTTTTCATCCGCAAGGAACTGCCGCGCCAGCAGGAAGGGCACCAGCATCAGCACCTGCCCGATCAGCACCGAGCCGATGTCACGGATCGAAAGCCCCGGCAGCGTGTCGACGGGGAAAAGGATCGGCTCAAAGCCGCGGATCGACTGAAACAGGATCGGATCGCCGTTGGTCAGCACCGTGGGCACCGCCGAAAAGACCAGCCCCAGCACCAAAAGCCCCGCCAGACGCGAAGTGGGCCAAAGCTGCAATTTCTCCTGCGTGCCCAGCCAGATGATCAGCAAGACGCTCAGGTTCGGGATCGACACTTTGTCGAGCCCCGGCACCAGCGGCAGGTTGAACTCCGCCAGCGGGGGCAGGAACAGATAGCCGCCGAGGATCGACCAGATCAGCGCCCGCTGGAGCGGCAGGTTGCGAAACAGGGCCAGACAGACGAAGGGCCAGATCAGCAACATCAGATAGGCGACGGGATTTGGCATGACGTCCTTCGCGAAAGCCGCGTCGGGGCGCGGCAGGATGGGGCCGGGCGAAAATACCATCTGGCCCCAGCCCTGTCATCCCGCTAGTTTTGCGGCAGGTTCACTTTGGCGCGGGCGTGTTTGATAGATGGCACATGAAATCAATGGGATAGAGTGCGAAGCTTATGCTTCTTTGCCTGCCAGCGTCGGTGCGACAGCGGAAGGCGCGGCATGAAGTATGGCACGGGCACTGCCGCCGTGGAGGTCAATGTGTCGACGCGGGCCGCATTGTTTCAGGCCCTGCGCGCCCGCTTTGCCACGGGTCAGGGATTCGCCCTTGCTACGCTCAACCTCGACCATCTGACCAAATTGCCCCGCGATGCGGGCTTCGCCGCCGCCTATCGCGCGCAGGATTTCATCGTGGCCGATGGCCGCCCCGTGGTCTGGCTTTCGCAACTCGCCAACCAGCCGGTCGAGCTGATGCCCGGCTCCGATCTGATCCTGCCGCTTTGCGAATTGGCCGCCGCACACTCGCTGCCTGTCGCCTTTTTCGGCAGCGATGAGGGCGCGCTGCAGGGGGCCGCAGCGGCCCTGCGGACCCGTCTGCCGGGGTTGGAGATATGCCATATCGCCGCCCCGCCCATGGGCTTTGACCCCGAAAGTGCCGAGGCGGATACCGCCCTGCGGGAGATCGCCCAAAGCGGCGCACGCCTTTGTTTTCTAGCCCTTGGCGCGCCTAAGCAAGAGATCCTTGCCGCACGCGGGCGCGACATCGCGCCGGGGGTGGGCTTTGCCTCGATCGGGGCGGGGTTGGACTTCCTCGCCGGGCGGCAGCGCCGCGCGCCGAAATGGATGCGGATGCTGGCTTTGGAGTGGCTTTGGCGGGCTATGCAAAGCCCGGCGCGGATGGTGCCGCGCTATGCCCGTTGTTTCGCGATCCTGCCGCGATTGACGCTGGCGGCATGGCGCGCGCGCTAGCCCTCAGCGGTATTCGATGATCCGCCCGTCGCGGCGCATGTGGTATTTGAGCACGCCCAAGGCTTCGGGAAATTTGCCCAGCAGGGTGAAGAAGCCCCAAGCCGCCCCGCCCCGCCGCATCAACCGCAACAGTTGCAGCGGATAGATCAGAGCCAGCCCAAGCCCAACCCAAGGGAGCATCAGCGCCAAGAGCAGGATCACGGCGGGCAGAAGCGCCCCCCAGAGCAGCGCGCGGCGCGTTTCGGCCACCCAATGCCGGTCCGGCCCGCGGCCATGCAGCGCGGCCCCTTCGGCAAAGGCATGGCCCGCCCGCAGGCTGCGCCGCCACCACTGACCGACCTTAGTGATCTGCGCGTCATGCCATGTCATCTCGGCGTCGAGCCGCCATATCTGCCAGCCCGCGCGGCGCAGCCTTTGGCAAAGCTCCGGCTCTTCCCCGGCGATCATCTCGGCCCGGTAGCCGCCCACGGCGCGCAGCGCGTCCAAGCGCATCAGCGCGTCACCGCCACAAGCAAGCGCCTCGCCCACGGGCGTATCCCACTCGCGGTCGATCAGCCTGTTGTAGACAGAGGCCTCGGGGTTTTCCTCACGCCGCCTGCCGCAGACCACGGCGACCTGCGGATGAGCGCTCAGATGGGCTTCCGCCACCGCCAGCCAACCGTCTCGCAGGATGCAATCCCCGTCGAGGAACTGCACCAGCGTGATCCCCTCACCCAATGCCGCCATGCCCGCATTGCGCGCCCGCGCGGCGGTGAAGGGCTGCTGCATGTCAAGCTCGACCACCTCGGCCCCTAGTCCCCGCGCCATGGCGACGGAGCCATCGGTCGAGCCGCTGTCGACATAGACGATCTGCGCCACCTGCCCTGCCAGTCCTTGCAAGGACCGCTCCAACCGCGCGCCCTCATTCCGGCCGATGACGACGGCACCGATGCTCATGCGGCATGCTCTTCACGCCAAGCGGCGACATGGGCGCTATAGGCCTCCGACGGCACCAGAAAGCCCGCGCGATAGAGAAGTTCGACCCGGTTCCAGCGTCGCGCATCCAGCGAGAAGAGCGAGACATCAGGGTTCTGCCCGATCACCGCCATGCGCCGCGCGTCTTCGCCATGAGACAGGTTGCCCGCGCCCAGCGTCTCGGCATCCCGCGCGGCGGCGTCATTGGCGAATTTATAGTGTTTGATCACCGCCGTCATATCCGCCACCCGCACCCCCGAAGAGAGATGCGGATGCGGCGCGGGCGTGACCTCTGGCCCATTGAAAATCAGCGGATGTTTCGTCAGGCAGCAGTCTTCGCCAAAGACCTTGCCACGCACGCCGCCGAAGGCGAATTTCACCGCCTTGTTGGATAGCGCATTGTCGGCCAGCAGGGCGGAGAACGGAATCTCCGGGCTGTGGTAATCGATTTTGCGCACCGCGCTGATGTCGTAATACAGGAAGGATTGCAGCGCCTGTTTGTAGGGCATCCCCGCCGCCGCCGCGAGGCTGGTTTTGGGAAACATCTCAAGCATCTGCGCGGCCAAGGCGGTATAGCCTTGCCGGTCGAGATAGGTGGTCAGCCCCCTGATGCCGATCTGGCTGCGCCCTTCGAAATCGAAAATCTCGTCCATATCGACATAGAGACACCAGCGGTCCTTGCCATAGGTCTGCGCGGGGTACTGGCGGATCAGGTCTTCGTATTCGGCCAACGGCAGAGTGCAACGGTCGATCACCGTGCCCTTCTGCGCCTTGATCCGGGCGATGGTATCATTGCGTGAGCCGTTGTCGATAAAGACGAAATGCTGCACCCCCATCGCGCGGTAATGGCGAAAGAAAGCGTCGAGGTAATAGCTGCCGTCGCGCACCAAGGCGATCAGCACCACCTCGCCCGGGGCGGTGTCGAGTTTGCTCGGCCCATGCAGATGCTGTAAGGAGGTAGCAAAGCGCGCGCGGCGGCGGGCGTTGTGCAGGCGTTGGCGCAGGCGGCGGAGCAGATGCAGGGGCGATTTCATGCCCTTCTGATACGCCAGCCGATCTACGCGGTCCACTGCCCCCGTGCCCTCCCGCCCTGCCCCGCAGCGCTCCCGAGCGATTAGCCGCCGCCCTTTTCTGCAGGCGCGGCAACCATCCCGGCCCCCGCGCGCAGGGTGGGGTCAAAGAATGTATGCCGCGCCCGGCCTGCGTGTTTCGAGGCATAGAGCGCAGCATCGGCATTGGCCAAAACCACGTCGCGCGATCGCCGGTCCCCCCGCTGAATCCAGACCGTGCCGATGCTGGCCGAGACCTTGCAGACCTCGCCCTTAAAATGAATGGGCTCTTCCAGCCGGTCGATGATCCGCTGGCCGATCCCGCGCAGGATGCCCTCGCTGCGCACATCGGGCAGAACCACGGTGAACTCATCCCCGCCCAAACGCACCACCATATCAGAGCTGCGCGTCTCTTGCTGCATGATGTGGGCGACGACTTGCAGCACATGATCGCCCGCCGCATGGCCCAATCGGTCATTCACCGCTTTGAAATAGTCGAGATCGACATGCATCACGGCAAACCCCTCACCGGCGGTGATCAACCGCTCCAGCACCGCGTTCAATGCGCGCCGGTTTTTCAGCCCCGTCAGCGTATCGGTAAAGGCTTGTTCCTCCGCCGCGATCCGCGCCTCTTGCAGACGCAGGTTCAAACGGCGCGAGGCTTCCATCGCGGCGGATTTCGCTTCCATCAGGTACAACATCTCGATCGCCAGATCGGTGGCGGCGAAATCCGCATTGGTCAGCGCATAGTCCTGCACCCCGTCGAAAATCGAAATCCCGAAAGAGAGGTTCACGATCAAACGCCGATCCCCCAGCGGCACCAGCAGGCCCTTCAACTCGGTCCGGGGGGCGTCACGAAAAGCGAGGTGCAGCTTGACCCCTGCCGCCCGGCGCAGGTCCTCCATCCCCGCTATGCCACGGGGCCGTTTGACGGTGACCGTATCCAGAAACCGCCGCCCCGCCAGCGGCGATCGCGGGCGCAGCTTCTGGATCGTGGGCCCAGCGTGGCGGATTCTGCCGCTGGCTGAGAGCAGCAGATGCATCGGGCAAAGCTTGTCCAGAACCGCCGGATCGTGGCCTGCGCCACTCATGCCCGCGCCCCAAGCTCAAACCGACGCCCTTCGGAGAATTCGGCCTCGACCAGAATGATTTTCAACGCTTCGACGCCTTCGGATCGCCCGCAATGCTCCAACAGCACCAGCGCGCCATAGTCGTCGGCCATAGCACGCAGAACCCCCATCATCAGATAGCCGTATCCCACGAGCGGCGCCTCACAGATCAGGGAATATTGACCATCAGGGTCTTCGCGCAGTTCGACCGGGGGCAGATGCAGTTCCGATAGGGCAAGGCGGGTCCGGTCCGGCAGATCGTCGAGCGATTGCAGAAAATCGCTGAAGCTGACCCCGCCGAACCGCAGCAAGCGCCGCACGGCCTCATAGCCCGGCTGCGCCACGAGGAAGGTGCCGACATCCTCCATCACTTCGGCCAGGGGCCGGTCCAGCACGGCACAAACCGCTTCGAGCACCGCCGGGGTGACGTGATCCGGATAGGTCAGCATCGCCTCGAATTCGGTGAAATCCAACCCGGCCCGCGCGGCCACATCGGCCCAGAGCCTCTGCCCGTAGTTCGCGCAAAAGTAGTTTTGAATGCTGCGGTTGATAAGCCCGTGCATGATTGCCTCATTCCCATTTTCCCAACCCCAGATTGCGGGGGCAGTGGTTAAGATTGACCTGATGAATACAGTTGTCGGGAAATTGCCTTGGTCCCGGCCCGCGCCGCGCGCGGAACCGCCGCTATATGCTGCGCGTTCGGTAAAGGAAGAAGAGGCGATGCCCCGTCTCTCCCCAGCCTGAGGAGACTTTTCATGAGCGATGATCCCAAACACCCCAAGGACGAGAACAAGACGCCGCCCAAGAAACCTCAAGAAGACCTGCACCGCCCCGAGGCCACATTGGACGAAGCCCCCGCCGGCAGCCCCAACGCCGAAGAACGCTCGCGGCTTTCGAATTGATGCATTGGGTCCGACCACGGGGTCGGACCTTTGACCGACCAAGGCGGCCAAGAAGGGTTACGCAACATGAACAATGACGTCACAGCACCCCGGCAGCACAGCGCGCCGGGGTTTATGGTCTGTCTGGGCTGGGTGGCCATCCTTGGCTGTGTGATATTCGCCGTATCGATCCTGATCGCGGATTTCGTGGTGCCGGATCACGATTGGATCGCCGACACGATCAGCGATCTGGGCGCGGGACGGTATGAGTTCATCGTCGACATCGGCATCTATGCCTTCTCTGCCGCGCTCATCGCCTGCGCCCTGCTTTGCGCCCATGTGCATTTCGGCGACCGCTGGTGGAGCATCGCCACCATCGGGCTCGCCCTGCTGGGTCTCATCGTCTTTCTAGTGGGCGCGCGCAACGAATACGGAGACCGCGATTCCGATGGCGTGGTGATCCATATCTATCTGGTCTACGCGCTCGGCCTGATCATGCTCACCGTGCCTTGGCTGCTGTCGAGAGGCTTCGCCGATATATCAAGCTTCCTTGCCAAATCGCTCAAAGTGATCTCGCTCCTCTGGCTGGTCTCGGCCCCGCCCTTTTTCTTTCTGCCCACCGGGATCGATGGCGTCTATGAGCGTTATCTGGGCCTGATTGCCATGGCGATGGTGGTGCTTCTGGGGCGGTTCTTTATCCAACGGGGCCGAGCTTTGAACGGGGGGCATGGCTGATGTTCTTTGATCACGTCCCGCTGGATATCCTCGCCCGCGCGCTGCTGCTTTCGGCCATTGCGCTGACTTGGGTGATCATCGTGGTCCGGGTGATCGGGCTGCGCACCTTCTCAAAGATGACCGCTTTTGACTTTGTCGCCACGGTCGCTACCGGCTCGCTGCTCGCCGGCGCCTGTCAGGCCACCACTTGGCCGGAGTTTGCGCAGCCGACCTTGGCCATCTCCGCCCTGCTCGGCGCGCAATTCGTCATCGCGAAGATACGGCAGGCTTCCGACAGCTTTGAGCAGGCCGTGCAGAACGAACCCGTGATCCTGATGCGGGAGGGTGAGATTTTCGATGCCGCCCTCAACGAGACCCGCGTCGCGCGCGCCGATCTGATCGCCAAGTTGCGAGAGGCCAATGCCCTGCGCTTCTCTGATGTGCGCGCCGTGGTGTTGGAGACCACGGGCGATATCTCGGTCCTGCATGGCGATACCCTTGAAGAGGGCCTGCTCGAAGGCGCGCGCATGGTCGAAAAATAAAGCGCCCTCAGGCCAAGCGCTGCGCCAAATGGCCGATATCCGGCAAGACCAGATCGGCGTAGGGGGCGAGATCTTCCGCCGTGGCGGGACCGGTCAGCACCGCGACCCGCAGCATCCCCGCCTCCCGCGCGGCCTCCAGATCGTGAACGCTGTCCCCGATCATCGCGACAGAGGCGGCGGGAAGGTTCACATGGGCGGCAAAGGCGTGCAACTGCCCCGGCGAAGGTTTGCCCCCATGCCCGCTATCAAATCCTGCGATAAAGTCGAACATATCGACCACCCCCGCCGCCAGCAGATGGGCCCGCGCGGGGTGTTCGGCATCGTTCGTCGCCACGCCAAGGCGCAGGCCCCGGTCGCGGAGCCCTTGCAGAAACGGTCTTAGCGGCACCGCCTCCCGCTGTGGCGCGGCGCTGGCTTCGGCGTTGATGATGTCCAACAGATCCGCTGGCAGCCGGTCTGGGAAATGCGGGACCAAGGCATCGACCACCTCCTGCGGCGTGCCGGCGATGGCGATACTGTCCGGTGCGAAACGGCGCGTGGCGAGGTCAAAGCCGATGTCCGCGCCCACCCGTGCGGCCAGCCCGCGATCCCCCTCGCAGACCCGCAGCAACAAGGCCTCGGCCCAAGGCTCCCAAGTCGCGGCGAAATCGAAAAGCGTGCCATCCTTGTCGAACAGCAGCGCTTTAACATTTCTTAAGTCCAATGCACCTGCTCCCCCCCGGGCAGCGCCGCGCGGGCTTGCATGATCCGCTCATAGGGGATCGCCAGATGGTCGCAAAACCCGATCACCCACGCGTCGTCCATCATCAGGAAATCCAGCACAGCGCCCAGAAAAATAGGGTCACTGGCCTGTGTTTTGAGGTCCGCTTCGGAGGCACCGGTGCTGCCCAGAAACACCGGCAACAGATCATCATTCGCCGCCAGCCAGCCCAGCGCCTGAAGCGCCAAAGTCTCAGCGGTGTCTTGGGTATAGGACATTGGAAAACCGTCTTTTGCTGAAGGTTGGAAACCCTTTGTTAACCATTAGGGGGCAAAGACTCTCGCATCAAACTGATTTGTACGGTGAAGGAGTTGTCGTGCAAGGTACCATCCTTATTGCAGATGCGATCGCGACCAATCGCATCGCCCTCAAGGTCAAGCTTTGTGCGGCATACTATCACGTCGTTCAGGCCGAAGACATGGAAGAGGCTTTGGCCTGCCTGCGGGAAAACCCGCCGGATCTGGTGATCTGCGCGCTGACATTGCCGGGTGGCGGAGCGGCGGACCTCTGTCGCGTGCTCAAAGCCACTCCCGATACCGCGCAGCTCCCGGTTTTGGCCATCGGGAATAGCGATCAGGCCGTGGATCGCTTTACCGCGCTCGAAGCGGGGGTGAGCGATGTGCTGCTGAAACCGCTCGATTGCACGCTGCTGTTGGGCCGGACCCGCAGCCTTATCCGCGCCCGCAACGCGGCGGACGAATGGGAAATGCGTGAGGATACGACCCGCGCGCTCGGGCTGGCGGAGCCTGCGGCGGAATTCACCGCCCGCAGCCACTGTGTGATCATCCATTCCGACAGCGCGATAAGCGTGAATTGGGCGAAGCAACTCCGCCCTCAGTTGCGCGCGCGCCTCACCCTCGCCAATCCGGAGGAGGCCATTCGCGCCGCCGCCTCCAATGGACCGCCCGACGCTTTTGTTTTGGTTCTGCCAAAAGACCCTGTGCCCGCCACGGCAGCCTTGCGTCTGATCTCGACCCTGCGGGCCAACGCCCAGACCCGCCATACCGGCTTGCTGGTGGTGCAGCTGGCCCCGGATGCGGCGCTTGCCGCCACCGCCCTTGACCTAGGGGCGGATGATTTGATGACCGAAGGTTTCAACCCGGCAGAAATGGCGCTACGCTTGCATGCGATCTTGCGCCGCAAGCGGATGACAGACCAACTGCGCGACACGGTGCGCACGGGGCTGAAGGCCGCCGTTTTCGACCCGCTGACAGGGCTGCACAACCGCCGCTATGCCCTGCCCCATCTGGACCATATCGCGGAACATGCCGTTGCGACTGCCCGCCCCTTTTCGGTAATGGTCGCCGATCTGGATCACTTCAAGGGCATCAATGACCGTTACGGCCATGCCGCGGGGGATTCCGTTCTGGTGCAAACGGCGGAACGGCTGCGCAACAACCTACGCGGCATGGACCTTGTGGCCCGGATCGGGGGGGAGGAATTTCTGATCGTCGTGCCCGGCACCGGCCTTGCGGATGCAGAGAAGACGGCGGCAGCCATCTGTGCCGATATCGGCAACCGCGGCTTTGTCGTCCCCGGCACGCCCCAGCCGATCCATGTGACCATCAGCATCGGTCTTTCCGTCGGCCCAGTGGAAGAGGAAGGCCACCCGCTGTCAGCCGAAGCCTTGATGGCGCGGGCGGATCGGGCGCTTTACACGGCAAAAACCCATGGCCGGAACCGGGTGAACCTGAGCCGCCCCGCGGCCTGAGGTTCGGACAGGCGGGGCGCGTTGCCGCTGGACGGCGGGCTACATTGACTGCCTTCATGAGCGGGGGGGGGCTGATCGGACCTCTGCCTCTGCCTCTGCCTCTGCCTCTGCCTCTGCCTCTGCCTCTGCCTCTGCCTCTGCCTCTGCCTCTGCCTCTGAGAAAAAGCACGAGACAACAGCAATCAAACTTCAACCAAAGATTGCATTTGCAACAAAGCTTCCTTAGCGTAACGCAATGCAACAGGATCGGCCCCTCATCGGAATAGCCCTCATGATGGGCTTCTGCATCGTCGCCCCCGTGGGCGATGCGATGGCAAAATTGCTGGGCGCTTCGGTCCCCTTGGGGCAGGTGGTGCTGCTCCGCTTTGCCATTCAGGCGCTGATCCTGATCCCCATCGTCTGGTACTCCGGGCGCATCTGGCGGATGCGGGGCCGGGTGTTACGGCTCACCTTTCTACGCACCCTTTTGCATATGGCGGGCATCGCGGCGATGTTCACCGCGCTGAAATACCTGCCCCTCGCCGATGCGGTCGCCATCGCATTTGTCATGCCTTTCTTCATGCTGCTGCTCGGCAAATTCATCCTGAACGAAGAGGTCGGCCCCAGACGTTTGGGCGCGAGCATCGTGGGATTTCTCGGCACGCTTTTGATCGTACAGCCGAGCTTTGCCAATGTCGGCTGGCCCGCGCTGCTGCCCGTCGTCGTGGCGGTCGTCTTTTCTTTCTTCATGCTGGTGACGCGCCAGATCGCGAAAGAGACCGATCCGATCAGCCTGCAGGCCGTCAGCGGGGTCATGGCGGTGCTGATGATCCTGCCTCTCCTTGCGCTTGGCACCATGACACAGATTGCGCCGCTTCGGCTCATCCAGCCCGATGCGCTCGACTGGACCCTCCTGCTCGGGATCGGGGTGCTCGGCACGGTGGCGCATCTTTTGATGACCTGGTCGCTGCGCTTTGCCCCCTCGGCCACTTTGGCGCCGATGCAATATCTGGAAATTCCATTTGCCACGCTGCTTGGGCTGCTGATCTTTTCCGACCTGCCCAACCCATTGGCGGGCGTTGGCATTCTGATTACCGTCGGCGCGGGGCTCTACATCGTCATGCGCGAGCGGGCCACGGCGCGTGCACTGGCCGCAGCAGTTGCGCCGCCAGTGGCGCCATAAGACGACGCGGCAGAATCAGCAGCATATCCGGGCCATCGATCTCAAGCGTGACCGGCCCCAAGGCGCGGTTCGACGTGCCGATCCGGCCACCGGGCGCGAAATCCAGCCCGTCGATTGGCCATTCCAACCCTTGGCTGCGCCCCGTCACCGGGGCCAGAGGCATGAGTGAGACGACATCCCCCGCCGCCGTCGGCAGCGTGATCCGCGGCGGTGCCAGCAGCACGATCTCATGTGCGCCCAACAAGATGCAGGACCGATGCGGATGGGTCGCGAGCGTGTTGAAAGCCGCAAGCTGATGATCCAACCGCGCCCCGGTAAAGCCGACCCCGAGCACCAACGGCGCGTCGATCCGCGTCAGCGCCTTGTCAAAATCGGTGCTCTCTTGCTCGGCGATGCGGTGGCGCCGCGCGGCCGGGATTTGGGCCAAGACCTCTGCCGGGGCGGAATCAAGATCGCCGATGACCGCGGCCAGTTCCACCCCCGCCGCCACGCCCACCGCAGCCCCGCTGTCTGCCGCCACGCAGGTCGGGGCCAGCGCCAGCGCCGCTTCAATGTCCCCTGCAAAGACCTCTCCGCCGCCGAGCAGCGTGACTGGCCCCTCCTCCCTTACGATATGCTCTGAAGTGGTCAATTAATGCCCCTTTTGGAAATCTGCCTTAATCTTGCCTTGAAATCATACGTTGAATGGCACAGATTCGAGCCGCTTTGGTCTTGGACATCGTGGTAAACGATACCTGCAACACCGCAGAGGACGAGCATCCGATGATGAACAGCAACAAAATCTTGACGGTCTCCTATGGCACTTTTTCGTGCACGCTGGAAGGCTTCGACGATTCCTTCGGCACGATGAAGGCCATTGCCGAGTATTTCCGCGATTTGGCCTCGGATGACCGCTACTTCGGTGCCGAACCACCGCAACCCGATGCCGAGATGCTCGCCCGGATCGCGCAGCGCGAAGTATCCCGCCGGGTGCAAGCCCGCGAGCAAGAAGGCAAGATCGTACTGAGTGCGCTGGAGAACCAGAGCGCCGAAGCTCCGGCCCAAGCGCCCCCCGCGGCGGCTCAGGCCGAGGCCGCAGCGCCGCAAGCCCCCGTCGCAGCACAGCCTGCGCCGGTAGAGGAAGAGGCCCCCGCCCCCCTCAAGGCCGAGATCGCCGACACCGCCGCAGTGGAAGCGCCCGCCACGCCGGAACCCCAGATCGCAGAGACCGCTGAAGAGCCCGCGCCTGCCGAAGAGCCTGCACCGGCTGCCGAGGCCGAGGACACCAGCGAAGCCGAAGCCTTCTTTGCCGCCAGCCCGCAGCCGCAGACTCAGTTCGAGGACGAAGCGCAGGAAGCCAGCGTCGAAGAGCTGCCCGCCGCGAGTGCCGCTCCTGCCGACAGCATCGCCGCGAAATTGCAGCGCATCCGCGCCGTCGTCGCCCAGCAGGACGAAGACGAAGCGGCTGGCTATGACGAAGAAGAAGCCGCGCCCGTGGCCCGCGCCACCGCCGAAACGCAAGCAGCGCCGGAAGAGAGCCAAGCCGCCATCGCCGCCGCCCGCCGTGACATCGAAGACGCGCTGGAGGCCGATGAAGCGACCGAAATGGCGCAGGAGGCTGCGGAGGATGAGGACGACGATCTCGCCGATATCCTCAACCGGCTTGAGGCCGAAGAGGAAGATGAGGCCGAAAGCGCCGAGACCGACGAGAGCCTGTTCGACGCCGAGGCCGATGAGCAGCCTGAGGCCGAAGCCCAAGCCGAAGCCGCACCGGAAATCGACGCCGCCGACCTGCCGCGCAAAGGGCGCGTGATCAAGGTCAAGCGCGCGCATCTCGAAGCCGCCGTGGCGCGGGGCGATCTCGAAGAGGTCTCGGACCCGGCACCGCAAGAGGCGCCTGCCGCGAAGACAGATGAAAAGCGCAGCTCTTCCCTGTCGCCCGAGGATGAAGACGAGCTGGCCCGCGAATTGGCCGCTTTGGAAGCCGAACTCGGTGCCGCCGCCCCGGAAGAGGCTGAAGAGACGCCTGCGCCTGCGGTTGAAATGGCCGAGCCGGAAGCGGCGCCTGCTCAGGAAGAGCCCGAAGAGGTCGAAGCCACAGCGGAGCCAGTCGAAGAGCAGCCCGAGCCTGCGCAAGCGGCCCGTCACAGCCTGCCCACCATCGACGATGAGACCGGCCCCGACATGTCGCGCCTGATGGCGGAAACCGACAGCAAGATGGACGAGGCCGAAAGCACCACGCGCCGCGATGCCTTTGCCCACCTGCGCGCCGCCGTGGCCGCCAAGAAAGCCGACGAAGCAATGGGGGGCCGCGCCACCACCGCGACCTCGGATGACGCCTACCGCGAAGACTTGGCCGATGTGGTCCGCCCGCGCCGCCCCGTCACCCGCCCGGCCCGGACCGAGCGGCCCAAGGCCGATGCCCGCTCCGCGCCGCTGAAACTGGTGGCCGAACAGCGCATCGATGTCGACAAGCTGCGCAGCGCGGGCCCCGTGCGTCCGCGCCGAGTGGCCGCCGTGGTCGAGCCGGTCAAAACCAACCCCGATGCCGAAAGCTTTGCCGATTTCGCCGCCGACATGGGTGCCACCAAACTGCCCGAACTGCTTGAGGCGGCGGCATCATACATGTCTTTCGTCGAGGGGCGTGACCAATTCTCTCGCCCGCAGTTGATGGGCAAGGTCCGCTCGATCGGCCTGCCGGATTTCACCCGCGAAGACGGGTTGCGCTCCTTCGGTCAACTGCTGCGCGCAGGTAAGATCGAAAAGATCAAAGGCGGGCGTTTCACCGTCTCGGATGAGATCGGCTACCGCCCCGATCACCGCGCTGTGGGTTAAACCACGGCCCTCCGCCAGATACGAAAAAGCGCCCCGCGGGGCGCTTTTTTATTGGGTTTTAACGATCGTCTTCCGCATCGGGGTCGGCCTGTCCGATGCCCCGAAAGACAAATTTGAACGGCAGCGCCCAGACGATGCCAAGGGCGACATAGATGCCAAGCTCAAGCAGCACCGGCGGGCGGTCGAACTGGGCCACCGTCCAGACCGCCACAGCGATATAACTCGGCAGCCCGATCAGCAGGATCACCAGCGCCCAACGGCGGCGCGCCTTGTAGCTCAGCGCCATCAGATCAGTCCGCGAAAGGGTCGGTCACCAGAATGGTGTCCTCCCGCTCCGGCGAGGTCGAGACGAGGGCCACGGGGCATTGGATCAACTCTTCGACCCGGCGCACATATTTGATCGCATTGGCCGGAAGATCGGCCCAGCTGCGCGCGCCTTCGGTCGATTCGGACCAGCCTGGCAGCTCTTCGTAGATCGGCGTGCACCGGGCTTGCTGCTCGGCGGCGGTGGGCAGGTAGTCCAGCCGTTCGCCGTCCAACTCATAGCCCACGCATACCTTCAGCGTCTCGAAGCCGTCAAGCACGTCAAGCTTGGTCAGACAGATGCCAGTGATGCCGGAGGTGGCGCAGGTCTGGCGCAGCAGCGCCGCGTCGAACCAACCACAGCGACGCTTGCGCCCGGTGGTGGTGCCGAACTCATGGCCGCGCTCGCCCAGACGTTGACCATCCGCATCTTCAAGCTCGGTCGGGAAGGGGCCTTCGCCGACGCGGGTGGTGTAAGCCTTCACGATGCCCAACACATAGTCGATGGCGGTGGGGCCAAGGCCCACACCGGTCGCCGCTTGCCCCGCGATCACGTTTGAGGAGGTGACGAAGGGATAGGTGCCAAAGTCGATATCCAAAAGCGCGCCCTGTGCCCCTTCGAAAAGGATGCGCTTGCCCGCCTTGCGCTTCTCGGCCAGCACCTTCCAGACGGGGGCGGCGAAACGCAGGATTTTCGGTGCGATTTCTTGCAGTTGCGCGATCAGCGCGTCGCGGTCGATGGCCTCGACGCCCAGCCCCTTGCGCAGCGGGTCGTGGTGCTGCAGCGCGCGGTCGACGCGGGCCTCCAATGTCGCGGCGTCGGCCAGATCGGCCACGCGGATGGCGCGGCGGCCAACCTTGTCCTCATAGCACGGCCCGATGCCGCGCCCGGTGGTGCCGATCTTGGTGCCCTTGCTCGCCGCCTCTTCGCGGGCGCGGTCAAGCTCGCCGTGGAACGGCAGGATCAGCGGCGTGTTTTCCGCGATCATCAGGTTCTCGGGGTTGATCTTAACCCCCTGCCCTTCGATCGTCTCGATCTCTTTCAGCAGGTGCCACGGGTCCAGCACCACGCCATTGCCGATGACAGACAGCTTGCCGCCGCGCACCACGCCCGAAGGCAGCGCATGCAGCTTGTAGACCTTGCCGTCGATGACCAGAGTGTGGCCCGCGTTATGCCCGCCTTGGAAGCGTGCGATCACATCGGCGCGTTCGCTGAGCCAGTCAACGATCTTGCCTTTTCCCTCGTCACCCCATTGGGCGCCGACAACGACGACATTGGCCATGATATATTCCTTTGCGATGTCCCGCGCCCGTATAGCGACAGTGGCAGGCGTGTGAAACTCGAAAAAACGCGGGAGCGGATTTAGACGCTTTGCCCCGCCTTCAGATGCACCGGCTCGCCATGCGGGGTGCTGAGATAGGCGGCCTCCCACCCGTCACGCAGGGCGCGCAGGTCACCGGGGCGGGCATGGCCCGCGTCGATCAGCAGGGTTTCGAGGGTTTCGAGCCAAGCGTTGAAATAGTCCTCCCCGCCGTTCAACGCCCGCGTCAGTCCGTGGCGCGCCAAGGTTGCGCCAAAGCGGTCGGCCCAGAAGGGCCAGTCGAAAAGACCGCTTTCGTTCAAATGCACCGTCAGCGCGAAAAGCTGCGCGTGCCATGGCGCCTCGAACACGGGTTCCGGGGCGCTCATGGGGCCGCCAGATAGCTTTGCCAGAGGTCGAGCACGACCTCATCGCGGGGATGTTCGGGATGCGCCCAAAGTTCAGAGGCCGGGAAGGCCACCGCGTAAAGCGGCTCCGGCGCCTCGCCCAGATCATGGGCGTTGCTATCAGGCAGAACATGGGTGCCATGCAACCGCAGCACCCGCCCTGAAGCGCCCGCGGCATAGGCGGGCAGCCGGGTGTGCCCGCCCGGAACGATGCTGTTTTCCGGCTGCTTGCGGGTGACGACCCTGTCGCCCGGCGCAAAGAGCGGCGTGACGCCCGAGGGGCGATCCGCCGGACCACCACGGGCCAGCACCCCGGCCACCTGCGGCGCTTTCAGCGCCTTTTCCGCCAGCGGGCTGAGCGTGGGCGCGGCTTCGCCCGAGAGTTCCTCGCGGCTGACCACCCCGCGGGCGACCAGCATATCGGCCACCCCGGCGATCCATTTCTCGTAATAGCTGAACCGCATGTAATCGGTCGGGGCAAGACATTCGCGGGCATGGCGCGACACGTCGATGTTCCATTTGCCCAACGTCCCCGTGGCCAAGGTCAGCGCCAGCGCGCGGCGGTGCCAATCGGCATGAAAGACCACATCTTCGCCCTCGGGCACTACAGCGCCATCGCCGAAACGCCCGCCCATGTCATGCACGCGGGTCATGGCGCTTTGGCCAATCCGGTGCCGATCATACTGTCGCGGGTGACAAGATCAGCCAGCGCGGCGACATCCATGCCGTCGCTCCCCGCCGGGCGTTGCGGGATCACCAGATAGCGCACCTCAGCCGTCGAATCCCAAACGCGCACGGCGGTCTCTTCGGGCAGGTCGATGCCAAATTCAGCCAGCACTTTGCGCGGCTCGCGGACCACGCGGGCACGGTAGGCATCGGATTTATACCAGCCCGGCGGGATGCCTAAAAGCGGCCAAGGGTAGCAAGAGCACAGGGTGCAAACGACGATATTATGCACCTCATCCGTATTCTCGACCGCGACCATATGCTCGCCCTGCCGCCCGAAGAACCCCATCTCGGCCACCACTGCGATCGCATCCTCAAGCAGGGCCGCGCGGAAATCAGGATCGCTCCAAGCGCGGGCAACGACCTCGGCCCCGTTGCGCGGGCCGATGCGGTTTTCATAGGTGTCGATGATCTCATCCAAGGCGGCGGGGTCGATAAGCCCCTTGGCCGTCAGCAGTGTCTCCAACGCCTTGACCCTGAGCGCAGGCTCGGGCGGCAGCAGGGCATGGGGGTGGTCGTGGTCCGAATGATCATGTGGCATGGCGGCAGACTGCCCCAGCGGCACTCGGCTGTCCATCGCCGATCACAGGCAATCCCTTCATTTCTCTGCAAAGAATATGGGCGAATTTGCCCGCATTTCATGCTATAGTGAATGTACGAAGCGAGTCTGCACCACCTTAATTCCAGGATAGCCCTCTTACATATTGTGGTTGAGTACTGCTTCAAAAGACCGTCGCCCCCATGCGGCGGTCTTTGCGCGTGCCTTTGATCCCTTAGGCCTCCCCCTCCTGATCCGATCATCACCCGGCGGCAATCCACCCTTGCCCCCATGGGCAAAGACGAATAGATACCCGCCAACCAAAACCGAAAGCTGTCGCACCCATGGAAAATGTCGTTCTGATCATTCACCTGATTCTGGCTCTTGGCCTGATCGCCGTGGTACTTCTGCAACGGTCCGAGGGCGGCGGCCTTGGCATGGGCGGTGGTGGCGGCGGTGCCGTTTCGGGCCGTGCGGCGGCCACGGCACTGGGCAAGGTGACATGGGCGCTCGCCGCCGGTTTTATCGCCACATCGATCACGCTGACCATCATCGCGGCGGAAAAATCCGCAGGCTCGTCTGTCATCGACCGGCTGAGCGCGACACCGCCCGCCCAGAGCCAAGATGGCAGCCCGGCTCTGCCCGCGGGCGACGATCTGCTGCCGCCTTCCGCGGATGGCAACACACCGCTGGTCCCTGCGGCCGATTAAGCTAACGAACACAAAACCTTGAGGCACGGCCCGGTTCCGCAACTGTATGTTGCGGCGGACCTTGCCTCAAACGCACGAATCCTGTAAGGCTTAAATCCCGTGGTGTTGCGGTTTTCCGCAGCGCGTTTGGCTGGTTTTTGCCTGCAACAAACTTTGAATTCACGGGGGTCTCCGATCACATGGCACGCTATATCTTCATCACAGGCGGTGTGGTCTCGTCGCTGGGCAAGGGTCTGGCCTCGGCGGCTTTGGGTGCCTTGCTTCAGGCACGCGGTTTTTCGGTGCGTCTGCGCAAGCTGGACCCCTATCTGAACGTCGATCCCGGCACGATGTCGCCTTTCGAGCATGGCGAAGTCTTCGTCACCGATGATGGCGCAGAGACCGACCTCGACCTTGGGCATTACGAGCGTTTCACCGGTGTTGCTGCGCGCAAGACCGACAGCATCAGCTCGGGCCGGGTTTACTCCACCGTGCTAGAGAAAGAGCGCCGCGGCGATTATCTGGGCAAGACCATTCAGGTGATCCCTCACGTTACCAACGAAATCAAAGACTTCATCGACATTGGCGATGATGAGGTCGACTTCATGCTTTGCGAAATCGGCGGCACCGTGGGCGATATCGAAGGGCTGCCCTTCTTCGAGGCGATCCGCCAGTTCAGCCAAGACAAGCCGCGCGGCCAGTGTATATTCATGCACCTCACGCTGCTGCCCTACGTCAAGGCCAGCGGCGAATTGAAGACCAAGCCGACGCAGCACTCGGTCAAAGAACTCCGCTCCATCGGCATCGCGCCCGACATTCTGGTTTGCCGCTCCGAAGGGCCGATCCCCGCCAAGGAGCGTGAGAAGCTGGCGCTCTTCTGCAACGTGCGCCCGGATTCGGTGATCGCCGCGCAGGATTTGAAATCGATCTACGAAGCCCCGCTCGCCTATCACCGCGAGGGGCTGGATCAGGCGGTTCTGGATGCCTTCCAGATCACCCCCGCGCCCAAGCCGAACCTGTCGCGTTGGGAAGATGTGGCCGACCGCATTTACAACCCCGAGGGCGAAGTCAAAGTCGCCATCGTCGGCAAATACACCCAGCTTGAAGACGCCTATAAGTCCATCGCCGAGGCGCTGACCCATGGCGGCATGGCGAACCGGGTCAAGGTCAAAGTTGAATGGGTCGACGCCGAGATTTTTGACAGCGAAGACCCCGGTCCGCATCTCGAAGGGTTCCATGCGATCCTCGTCCCCGGCGGCTTTGGTGAGCGCGGGACCGAGGGCAAGATCAAGGCCGCGCAATATGCCCGCGAGCATAAGGTGCCCTATCTGGGCATCTGCCTTGGCATGCAGATGGCCGTGATCGAAGCGGCGCGGAATGTGGCGGGCCTGAAAACGGCAGGCTCGGAAGAATTCGACCATGAAGCCGGGAAAAAGCGTTTCGAGCCGGTGGTTTATCACCTCAAGGAATGGGTTCAGGGCAACCACAAGGTGGCGCGCAAAGTCGATGACGACAAAGGCGGCACCATGCGTTTGGGCGCCTATGACGCGACGCTGGTCGAAGGGTCGCGCGTGGCCGAAGCCTATGGCACCACCACCATCGACGAGCGTCACCGCCACCGCTACGAGGTCGACATCGCCTATAAGGATCAGCTTGAAAAGGCCGGGCTGAAGTTCTCGGGCATGTCGCCCGACGGCAAGCTGCCTGAGATCGTCGAATGGTCGGATCACCCGTGGTTCATCGGCGTTCAGTTCCACCCCGAGCTGAAGTCCAAGCCCTTCGACCCGCACCCCCTGTTCAAGGATTTCGTGCGCGCCGCCAAGGATGTGTCGCGGTTGGTATAAGCTTTTGAGGCCCGTGCGTTTTGCGCCGGGCCTTTTTTCTGCCGGGCAACCACTAAAAGGCCCGGAATCAAGCCGCAGGCGCCGGGCCATCGCCTGCCCGCCCGCCACGCCGTAGGCGTGCCATCATTCATTCGGCGCACCTGCGGTGCGTCGGGTAGGCGATTTCGCGACGGGCGCGTACTTCTGCGAGAACACATCACGGTAGCACCATAAAGTGGCATGGATCGCGGTTTGGTTCGCCCACCCGCGGACAGGCGCTGGCCCTCCCCCCTCTTTCACGTTGCACCCGCCAACCACTCCGCTACAGCTAGGCCATGCTGAGCTATCAACACATTTACCACGCCGGAAACCTTGCAGACGTGCAGAAACACGCGCTTTTGGCGTGTATGCTGTCCTATCTTACCCGCAAGGACAAACCGCTCACCTATCTGGAAACCCATGCAGGCCGGGCGCTCTATGACCTGTCGGATGCGGCGGCGGAAAAGACCGGCGAGGCGCGGCAGGGCATCGACAAGGTGCGCGATTGGTTCGCCCCAGATCACCCTTACAGGCAGGTTCTGGAAGCGCTGCGCGAGGCCCACGGCCCGCGCGCCTACCCCGGCTCTCCCCTGCTGGCCGCGAAACTGCTGCGCCCCGATGACCGCATCCATCTGGCCGAGTTGCACCCGCAAGAACACAGCGCCCTTGATCTAGCGATGTCGCCCTACCCCGCGAAATGCCACCTCAGCGACGGGTTCGAGATGGCCTTTGCCCTCACCCCGCCAACACCGCGCCGGGGGATGCTGCTGATCGACCCCTCTTACGAGATCAAAACCGATTACGAGACCATTCCGCGCCAGATCGCCAAACTCAACCGCGCTTGGAACGTGGGCATCATCGCGCTGTGGTATCCGATCCTGACCAATCGCGCGCATGAGCCGATGCTCGACAAGCTCACCGCCAACCACCCCGATGCGCTGCGCCACGAAGTGCGCTTTCCCCCCGCGCGGCCCGGGCATGGTATGGTCGGCTCGGGCATGTTCGTGATCAATCCCCCCTACGGGCTCGACAATGAGGCAAAGAACCTCACCGCCCGTTTCGCCACCTTGACCCAACAGGAGAGATAACAGATGCCAAAGGGCTATTGGATCGCCACCATGGATATCCACGACACTGCGATTTACGACAAATACCGTGCTGCCAATGCCAAACCCTTTGCGGATTACGGCGCACGCTTCCTTGTTCGCGGCGGCACCCAGCAGATCCGCGAAGGGCAGATGCGCGCCCGCACCGTTGTTTTGGAATTCGACAGCTACGCCGATGCGGTCGCTTGTTACGAAAGCCCCGGCTACCAGCGGGCGAAAGACATTCGCCTGAACGTGGCGGACGGGTCTTTGGTGATCGTCGAAGGCTATGACGGCTAAGCCGATGCGGCCCCCTGCAGGAACCCGCGCCCCCGGTGCGCAGTTTCCTCTATGGCGACCCTGTTTCCTGCGATAAGTGAGCCCCATGCTGAACCGACTTTTCCCCCGCCGCAAGGCACAGCCGAAACCTTTGCCGCAGCCCAATGCCCAACTGGCACTGGGCGCGCTTTTGGTGCGTGTGGCCTTTGCCGATCGCAACTATCGCGCCTCTGAGATTGGCCAGATCGACCGCATTCTGGCGCAGACCTTTGGCCTCAAACCCATCGAGGCGGCGAAACTGCGTGCCACTTGCGAAGCGCTTGAGCGCGACGCCCCCGGCACGCCGGAGTTCACCCGCATCCTGCGCGAAGAGGTCGACTATGCCGACCGCAAGGCATTGGGCGAAGCGATGTGGCAGGTGGCCCTTTCGGACGGGGCGCGCAATGATGACGAGGAGATCCAGCTTGTCGCCATCGAAACCGCGCTTGGCCTGTCGGATGAGGATATGGCCGCGGCCCGCGCCAACGCTTTGAACGAGCTATGACATTCCCTTTTCCCGCAGCAGGATGATGACGCATATATGTTTGGTGACTTTCTCAAACGGCTTACCCAGCCCGAACCCGATCCATTGGCCGATAATGACGCCCGCCTCGCGCTGACCGCGCTTTTGGTGCGCATCGCCCGGTCCGACAATGACTACGCGATGAGCGAACGGCGTCTGATCGACCGGATCGCCGCCGAGCGCTACGGCCTGAACGAGGCCGACGCCACCGCCCTGCGTAAAGAGGCCGAGGCGCTGGAGGCCCAAGCCCCCGACACCGTGCGCTTTACCCGCGCGATCAAGGATGCGGTGCCTTATGAGCACCGGCTGGAGGTCATCGAGGCGCTTTGGCAGGTGGTTCTGGCCGACGGCAGCCGTTCCGACGAAGAAGACGCGCTGCTGCGGCTGGTGTCGAACCTATTGGGCGTCACCGATACCGACAGCGCCATGGCGCGCCAGCGTGTTGCCAAAGAAAACTGACCTAGCGTCAGCACCGGGACTGTGATGCAGCGCGGGGCAAACTCTGCGTTGCAATTTCCGTCGATTCGTCGCTTTATAGCGCACTGAAATGACAGATTGGCGACAGTTTCCGTGACCACAGACACCCCGGTTATCCAGATCAAGAACCTCCACAAGGCCTATGGCGCGCTGGAGGTTCTCAAAGGGGTCGATCTGACCGCCCCGCGTGGCCATGTGATCTCGCTCATCGGGTCGTCGGGCTCGGGCAAATCGACGCTTCTGCGCTGCTGCAACCTGCTCGAAGACAGCCAACAGGGCGAGGTGATCTTTAAGGGCGAACCGGTGCGTTGGAAGGGCGACGGCCACCAGCGCTGTCCGGCGGACGCCAAACAGGTGCTGCGCATCCGCACCAACCTGTCGATGGTCTTCCAGCAGTTCAATCTCTGGGCGCATATGTCGATCCTGCAAAACGTGATGGAAGCGCCGCTGACCGTGTTGGGCCGCGACCGGGCCGAAGTGGAGCGCGCCGCGCGCGGTTATCTGGAAAAGGTCGGCATCGGCGACAAATGCGATGTCTATCCCGCCCAACTCTCCGGCGGGCAGCAACAGCGCGCCGCCATCGCCCGCGCGCTCTGCATGGAGCCCGAGGCGCTGCTCTTTGATGAGCCGACCAGCGCGCTCGACCCCGAGCTGGAACAGGAAGTCGTCAAGGTTATCAAGGATCTGGCCGCAGAGGGGCGCACGATGGTGATCGTGACCCACGACATGAAACTGGCCGCCGATGTCAGCGATCATGTCGTCTTTTTGCACCAAGGTCTGATCGAAGAACAAGGGACGCCCGAAGAGGTCTTCGGCGCGCCCAAATCGGAACGTCTGCGTGGGTTCCTTTCGGCAACCCAGCCTGCGTAAACAAGAACCAAAGGGAGTTACCAAATGAAAAAGATCCTACTGGCAAGCGTCGCGCTCAGCATGACCGCTGGCTTCGCGATGGCCGAAGCCCATGGCAAAACCATCCGCATGGGCACCGAGGGCGCCTACCCCCCCTACAACTTCATCAACGACGCCGGCGAAGTCGACGGTTTCGAGCGTGAGCTGGGCGACGAGCTGTGCAAGCGCGCCGAACTGACCTGCGAATGGGTCAAGAACGACTGGGACAGCATCATCCCCAACCTCGTGTCGGGCAACTACGACACCATCATGGCGGGCATGAGCATTACCGACGAGCGTAAGGAAGTCATCGCCTTCACGCAGAACTACTATCCGCCCACCGCCTCGGCCTATGTCGCGGCTTCTGAGGACGCGGACCTCGAAGGCGGCGTTGTCGCCGGTCAGACCGCGACCATTCAGGCGGGCTATGTTGCCGAAAGCGGCGCCACGCTGATCGAATTCGCGACCCCGGAAGAGACCGTCGCCGCCGTGCGCAACGGTGAGGCCGACGCGGTCTTCGCTGACAAGGACTACCTCGTGCCAATCGTCGAGGAATCCGGCGGTGAGCTGGTGTTCGTGGGCGACGATGTGCCGCTCGGCGGTGGCATCGGCATGGGCCTGCGCCAGTCCGACACCGAGCTGCGCGACACCTTTGACGCCGTCATCACCGAGATGAAGGAAGACGGTACGCTCAACGAGATGCTCAAGAAATGGTTCGGCGAAGACACCACCACCTACGAGTGATCCCACCTCAGGCGCGCCTTCGCGGCGCGCCTGACCACGCCTGCGCGGGCCCCGCGCGCAGATCAGCCCACGGGGGCCCATGTTCTCTTTCTGCACCGATCCGTCGACCCTGAATGACTGGCTCTGGACCGCCTGTTACCTGACCACCGGCGTCCATATGTCCTTCTACCTGTCCTTCCTGAAGGTCTTGCTGCTTTTGGCGGTTACCGCCCCCGTGGCACTGGCCTTCGGCTTTGGCGGGGCCATGATGGCACGCGCGCGTTTCGCGCCGCTCAGTTGGGTCGGCAAGGGCTATATCGCGCTGGTGCGCGGTGTGCCGGATATCGCCTTCTTCCTGTTTTTCGTGATCGCGCTCGATCAGGGCATCGAGTATCTGCGCCACAAGGTGCTCTGCCCCGATTGGGATATGCCGATCCGCCAAGGCAGCGACTTCGTCGTCTGCCAGGAAGCCAAGATGCCCCTGGGCAATGCCGCCCAATGGGTGCATGAGACCTATGGCTTCGGCCTTGCGGTCTTTACCTTTGCCATCGTTTTCGGGGCTTTCGCGGCCAATGTGCTTTTCGGGGCCATGCGCGCCGTGCCGCACCCGCAACTCGAAACCGCCGAAGCCTATGGCATGACCCATCGCCAGACCTTCTGGCGGGTGCTGGTGCCGCAGATGTGGGTCTATGCCCTGCCCGGCCTCAGCAACCTGTGGATGGTGCTGATCAAGGCCACGCCGCTGCTGTTTTTGCTGGGTGTCGAAGACATCGTCTATTGGGCGCGTGAACTGGGCGGCACCAAAACGCCGCGCTTTACCGACTACCCGCACCCGGACTGGCGCATGTGGTACTTCCTCGCGCTGCTGGTGTTCTACCTGCTCTTCACCCGCATTTCCGAGATCACGTTGGACCGTCTGATGAAACGACTGACACGCGGCCAAGCCACCACCGGCGGCGAAGCCCAGCGGAGGGCCGGCGCATGAGCTGTCTGCAAACGATTCAGGACTACGGTCTGCGGTCCTTGGGCTATGGCGAGCGGCTGCTGCCGCGCGACGGTTTCACGCTTTGCGAGCAGTTCACGCTGATCGGTTCGGGCATGATCTGGAACGTCTATTTCGGCGTCGTCGCTTTGTTGACCGGCTTTTTCTTTGCCACGGCGCTTGGCGTCGGCAAGGCCAGCGCGAACCCGTGGTTCCGCAAACCGGCGGAGTGGTTCATCTTCATCTTCCGTGGCTCGCCGCTCTTCATCCAGTTCTTTTTCGGCTACTTCCTGTTTCTGTCACTGAAATCGCAATACGCCTTCTTCGCCCCCTTCACGGCGGCATGGCTGGGCGCGTTGATCGTGCTCTTTCTTAACACTGCCGCATATTCGGGCGAAATTTTTTACGGCGCGCTGCAATCCATCCCTAAGGGGGACGTAGAGGCCGCGGATGCCTATGGTCTGTCGGGTTGGTCACGCTTTCGCCGGGTGATCTGGCCCACCTCGCTGCGGCTCGCTTGGCCCGCCTATACGAATGAGGCGATTTTCCTGTTTCACGCCACGACGCTGGTGTTTTTCAGCGGTTTCCCGGCATGGCAGCAGCGTGGCGACGCGCTCTACTACGCCAGCTATTTCGCGGATAAGACCTTCAACCCCTTCGTCCCCTATCCCATTCTTGCCGGGTATTTCATCCTTCTGACGCTCTGCATCATCGGCGTCTTTGGTTTGATCAATTCCCGCCTCAACCGCCACCTGCCCCAAGCGCAACGCCGTAAAATTCGCTTGCGTCCTAATTTGATCCGGTAGTATCCATTATTTGATCAAATTACGCGGCGCGTGGGCGCCAACCGCTTTTGCCCCCGGGCGAACCGCTTTGTGACATGCCCACCGCCCTTTCAGGTGATGTATGAACAACTGGCTTCGCAAAAATCCTCAGGTCCGCACCATTCGTGTGGCCGCCGCAGACCTCAATGGCCAAGCCCGGGGCAAGCGCATCCCCTCGCGCTTTGCCGATAAGGTCACGACCGAGGGCACCCGCTTTCCCGTCTCGGTGTTGAACCTCGACATCTGGGGCGAGGATATCGACGACAGCCCGCTGGTGTTTGAAACGGGCGATGCGGATGGCGTACTGAAACCGACCGAACGGGGCTTCATGCCGATGCCATGGCTCGACGCGCCCTCGGCCCTGCTGCCCATCTGGATGTTCCGCGAAGATGGCCGCCCCTACCCCGGCGATCCGCGCCATGCGCTGCGCGCGGTCCTGGACCGCTACAAGGCGCGCGGGCTGACGCCGGTCTGCGCCGTTGAGCTGGAATTCTTCCTGATCGACGATTCGGGCCGCAACCTTCAGGTGCCTGTGTCGCCCCGGTCGGGCAAGCGGCGCAAGGCGGCCGAGACCATGTCGATCCGCGCGCTTGACCAGTTCGATCTGTTCTTCACCGATCTTTATGACGCCTGCGAAGAGATGGACATCCCCGCCGACACCGCCATTTCCGAGGCGGGTCTGGGTCAGTTCGAGATCAACCTCATGCATTGCGACGACGCCCTGCGCGCCGCCGATGACGCATGGCTGTTCAAGATGCTGGTCAAGGGACTGGCCCGGCGGCACGGCTTTGCCGCAAGCTTTATGGCGAAACCTTACGAGGATTACTCCGGCTCCGGCCTGCACACCCATTTCTCGGTATTGGATGAGAAGGGCGACAACATCTTTGACGATGGCGGGCCGAAGGGGACCGACACGCTGCGCCACGCTGTGGCGGGCTGCATGAACGCGATGCAGGGCTCGGCGCTGGTCTTTTGCCCGCATGCCAATAGCTTTGACCGGATGGTGCCGGAATCCCATGCGCCCACCGGGGTTTGCTGGGCCTATGAGAACCGCACCGCCGCGATCCGCATCCCCTCGGGCAGCCACAAGGCGCGGCGCATCGAACACCGCGTCTCGGGCGGGGATGTGAACCCCTATCTGATGCTCGCCGCCGTGTTGGGTGCCGCGCTCAACGGGATCGAAGACGCGCTTGAGCCGCCCGCCCCGATCACCGGCAACGCCTATGCCGCCGAATTGCCGCGCATGCCGAGCGATTGGAAAACCGCCATCGACCTGTTTGAAAGCTGCCCCCATGTCGCGCGGATTTTCGCGCCCGAGATGATCCGCAACTTCGTGCTGACGAAGCGTCAGGAATTGCATTACATGCAGGAATTGACCCCAGAGGAACAGGTCGAGATCTATCTCGACACTGTGTAACAGGTGACACATGAAAATCGGCATTCTGCAAACCGGCCATTCCCCCGACGACTTTCGCGAACAGCTGGGCGACTACGGCGAGATGTTCACCAAACTGCTGGACGGCCACGGGTTTGACTTTCAAATCTGGTCGGTCGTCGATGGTGTCTTGCCCGACAGCGTGACAGAGGCCGACGGCTGGCTTATTACCGGATCGAAACACGGCGCCTATGAAGATCACGATTGGATCCCGCCGCTTGAGGAGTTCATCCGCCAGACCTATGCCGATGGCCGCCCCATGATCGGCGTTTGTTTCGGGCATCAGATCATCGCCCAAGCGCTTGGCGGCAAGGTCGAGAAGTTTACCAACGGCTGGTCCATTGGCCGCACCGAATACGACATGGATGGTGAGAAACTGGCGCTGAACGCATGGCATCAGGATCAGATCGTGGACCTACCCGAAGGGGCGCGCGTCGTCGCCTCATCTGACTTTTGCGCCTATGCGGCGCTGGCCTATGACGACCGCATCTGGACGGTGCAGCCGCACCCTGAGTTCGGCCATGACTTCATCGACGGCTTGATCAAAACCCGCGGCAAGGGCGTGGTGCCCGAGCATCTGCTGGAACAGGCGACTGCCGCCTTGGGCGGCCCCATCGACAACCAAAAAATCGCGGACCAAATGGCCGCATTCTTTAAAGACAACAGGAAAGAGAGGGCCTGATGGCCGAGGATTGGACAGAAGCACTACCCGAAGCGGCGCGCGCCTATCTTGAGGGCCGGCGTCTGGACGAAGTGGAATGTATCATCCCCGACCTGCCCGGCATCGCCCGGGGCAAGGCCGTCCCGGCGTCGAAATTCGCGCGGCAAGAGTATTTCCACCTGCCCGACAGCATCTTCTACCAGACCATCACCGGCGAATGGGGCGAAGCGGCGGGCGATGACGGTTTCATCGAAAAAGACATGATCCTGCGCCCGGATATGGACACGGCCACCGCCGCACCTTGGACCGGGGACTGGACGCTTCAGGTCATCCACGACGCCTATGACCGCGACGACAAGCCGGTGGCCTATTCGCCGCGCAATGTGCTCAAACGCGTGGTGCAGCTTTACCGCGACAAGGGGTGGGAGCCGGTTGTCGCCCCCGAGATGGAATTTTTCCTCGTGGCCCGCAACATCGACCCGGCCAAGGAAATCCTGCCGATGATGGGCCGCTCGGGCCGCCCGGCAGCGGCGCGGCAGGCCTATTCGATGACCGCGGTGGATGAATTCGGCCCCGTGATCGACGACATCTACGACTTTGCCGAGGCGCAGGGTTTCGAGATCGACGGCATCACCCAAGAGGGTGGCGCAGGGCAGCTTGAGATCAACCTGCAACATGGTGATCCGGTGCGGCTGGCCGATGAGGTGTTCTATTTCAAACGGCTGATCCGCGAAGCCGCGATGCGGCATGAGTGCTACGCCACCTTCATGGCCAAACCCATCGCCGATGAGCCGGGCAGCGCCATGCATATCCATCATTCGGTGCTGGACGTGGAAACCGGCGGAAACATCTTTGTCGATGCCGAAGGGGAAGAGACCGCCCCCTTCCGCCATTTCATCGCCGGTTTGCAAAACCACATGCCAAGCGCGCTCGCGGTGATCGCACCCTACGTCAATTCCTACCGCCGCTACGTCAAGGATCACGCCGCGCCGATCAACCTTGAATGGGGCCGCGACAACCGCACCACGGGCATTCGCGTGCCGCTCTCGGGGCCCAAGTCGCGCCGGGTGGAAAACCGTCTCGCTGGGATGGACTGCAACCCCTACCTCGGCATCGCCGCCAGCCTCGCCTGCGGCTATCTGGGGCTGATCCAGCAAAAAGACCCACTGCCCGAATTCAAGGGCGATGCCTATGTCGGCGAAGGGGATATTCCGCAAGTTCTGGGCCAAGCGCTCGACCTTTTCGAGGAGGCGACAGAGCTGCATGAGGCTTTGGGCCCGGATTTCGCCCGCGTCTATTCCATCGTGAAACGGGCGGAATATGAGGAGTTCCTACAGGTCATCTCACCTTGGGAACGTGAACATCTGCTGATGAACGTCTAACGCCCGGAGGCCCGATGAACCTGCTCTACGCCAATGACACGCCCGGCCAGTACCCCACCAGCTGGTACGCCGCCACCGCCACGAAACACGCGGCCTACCCGCCGCTTCAGGGCGATACCAAGGCCGATGTCTGTGTCGTTGGCGGCGGCTACACCGGGCTTTCCGCCGCGCTGCATCTGGCCGAAGCAGGTTACGACGTGGTGCTTTTGGACGCGCAGCGCGTCGGCTTCGGCGCCTCGGGTCGCAATGGCGGGCAATTGGGCTCGGGCCAACGGGTCGAGCAGGACGGGCTCGAAAAGATGCTGGGCGAAGACCATGCCGTCAAGCTGTGGCAGATGGGCGAAGAGGCCAAGGAACTGGTCAAATCCCTCATCGCGAAACATGAGATCGATTGCCACCTGAAGCCCGGCGTGGCCTGGACCGGTTCCACCACATCTGACGTGCGGCATCTGCACGATTATGCCGAGCATCTGCAAAAGCGCTATGGCTATGATGAGATCGAAGTGTTGGATCACGCCGCGCTGCAATCGGTCTGCCCCTCGCCCGACTACAAGGGTGGCGTGCTCGACATGGGGGCCGCGCATCTGCATCCCTTGAACTACGCCCTCGGCCTTGCCCGCGCCGCTGCCGCCGCAGGCGTGCGCATTCATGAGACAAGCCCCGCCGAGAACATCGTCGAGGGCAGCAAGGCGCTGGTGCAAACCGCCACGGGCAGCGTGAGCGCCGATCATGTGGTGCTGGCCTGCAACGGCTATCTAGGCAAGCTCAACGGCGACGTGGCCGCCAAGGTCATGCCGATCAACAATTTCATCGCCGCGACCGAACCCTTGGGCGCGCGCGTGAAAGACGTGCTGCCCCGCGACGTGGCCGTGGCCGACAGCCGCTTTGTGGTAAACTATTTCCGACTGTCGCACGACGGACGGCTGCTGTTTGGCGGCGGCGAGAGCTATGGCTATCGCTTCCCGCAGGACATCGCCGCCAAGGTGCGCAAACCGATGTCGCAGGTCTTTCCGCAGTTGAAGGACGTTGAGATCGACTACGCTTGGGGCGGCACTCTTGGCATCACGATGAAGCGCCTGCCCTATGTGGCCCGGCTCGCGCCGAACATCCTCTCGGCCTCGGGCTATTCCGGTCACGGGGTTGGGACCGCGACCCATGCGGGCTATCTGATGGCCAAGGCGATCAAAGGCGATGCCGCGGGTTTCGACACGATGGCCGCGATCCCGACGCAGGCTTTCCCCGGCGGGGCCTCTCTGCGGAGCCCGCTTTTGGTGCTTGCGATGCTTTGGTATGCGACGCGGGATCGGTTGGGGCTTTGACTTCGCTCTGAGCGGTCGCGCGGGTTTGGCTGGTGGTGGAGTGCGGGGGCTCTGCCCCCATCGCGCCTTTGGCGCGATTCCCCCGAGGGTATTTGAGAAAGGATGAAGGGGAAGAGGGGGTGGCCTGTTGTGGGGGCATCCCCCCTTGGTTTGCGTAGGCGTTTGTTTTACTATTCTGGAAATCATTATTCAGGATTTTGAAATATGGCTTTGCCCGACATGCACCGTGCCGAACCGATCCCTGCCGAAGCGGAGGCCGCCATTGCGGAGCTTTTGCAAAGTGGCGATCTTTTTCGCTATACTGCGGCCAAGGACGCGCCTGTTTCCCTGTTGGAGGTCGAATTTGCGCAGATGATGGGCAGTGAATATGCGCTGGCCGTGTCCTCCTGCTCGGCCGCGCTGTTTCTGTCCTTGCTTGCTTTGGACTTGCCGGTTGGGGCGCCGGTGTTGATCCCGGGTTTCACCTTTGCTGCCGTGCCTTCTGCAGTGATCCACGCAGGCTGCAAGCCGGTGCTTTGTGAGGTGGGCGAGAATTACCGTGTGGATTTGGAGGATTTCGCCGCCAAACTGCCGGGCGTTCGGGCGGTGATCATCAGCCATATGCGGGGGCATACTTCGGATATGGATGCGATCATGGGGCTTTGCGAGGCTGCTGGCGTGCCGGTGATCGAAGACGCGGCCCATTCGCTGGGCACGCTTTGGCGGGGGCGGAAACTCGGGACGATTGGCAAGATCGGCTGTTTTTCCTTCCAGTCCTACAAGATGATAAACGCAGGCGAAGGCGGCATCCTGATCACCGATGACGCCGATCTGGTGGCGCGGGCGATCATCATGTCGGGCGCTTATGAGCATAATTGGAAGAAACACGCGGCCCTGCAAGACAGCTTTGCCAAATGGCAGAACCGGCTGCCGCTGTACAATCTGCGCATGTCCAACCTTTCGGCTGCGATCATCCGGCCGCAATTGCCGCATTTGCCGCGCCGGGTGGCCGATGGACTGCGCAATCACGATCACATGGCGGCGCGGCTGGCGGCCTCCCCCTTGATCGAGGTGCCAAGCCCCCTGCCCGGTGAGACCCGCGCGCCGGATTCGATCCAGTTCAATCTGGTGGGCCTCTCTGACGCCAGCATCCGCGCTTTCGCGGCAGCGGCGGAGGCGGTGGGGGTGAAGGTGCAGGTCTTTGGCCAAAGCACCGACAACGCCCGCGCCTTTTGGAACTGGCAATTTATTGCAGACCTGCCCGAGCTGCCGCGCACCCGCGCCATGCTGATGCGGGCCTGCGACGTGCGGCTGCCGGTACAATTGACGCTGGAGGAGATCGACGCCGTGGCGGATGTGATTTTGGGCGCGCTGAGGGATGTGGCCGAGGCGCAGGCGGCCTGAGGCGGGCGCGCGACGCCCGCTTCTTCTGGGGTTAGTTCAGCTTTGACAGTTTATCCTGCAACTCTGCCAACTGCTTTTTGATCGCGTCCAGATCGTCGCCCTGTTCGGCCTGCTGTTTGGGCGGCTCTGGCGTGGTTGATTTGGCCCAGCCGCCGGTCATCGCCTTCATGAAGGCTTCTTGCTGCGCCTGCATCGCTTCCATGCCCGGCATCTTGGCCATCGGGTTCATCGCGCTCATGTTTTCGATCGCCTTGGACTGGCCATCGCGCAGCATGTCGAAGGAGGCTTGCAAGAACTGCGGCACCACCGAGACGTTGCCTGACATATAGCTGCGCACCAGATCGGTCAGCACATCGACCGGCAAGACGGCCTCGCCCCGGCTTTCATGTTCGGCGATGATTTGCAACAGATATTGCCGTGTCAGATCGTCGCCAGATTTCAGATCGACGATCTGAACCTCGCGGCCATCGCGGATGAAACCGGCGATATCTTCCAGCGTGACGTAATCGCTTGTTTCGGTGTTGTAGAGCCTGCGGCTGGCGTAGCGTTTTATCAGCAAGGGCTTCGGTTTGTCCGCCATGATGTTACTCCCGACCAATGGTGCTGCATCGCAGCTTAGGACAGGGATCGGCAAATAGAAAGAGCGCATGACAAAAGGGCAGGCCCGTCTGGACCTGCCCTTTCTTTAAGCATTCCCTGGCGCTGGAAAGCCCAGCGTCAGATTTACTTCACAGTCGCTTTTTTGGCGGCAGCCTGTGCGGTGGCCACGCCTTCGGTGGTGGCGGCTTTGGCGTCGCTTTGCAGGTCTTTACCAGCCGACATCATCAGCTCGACGGTGTCCATCTGAACCTTTTTCGCGATCTCGGCGAAGGCGGCCATATGCTCGGCCGCGGATTCGGCGGAAGCGGAAGCGAAATCGGTCATCGCTTTGGCGTAGTCTGTGGGCTCGGCTTTGACCTTGGTCATCTCGGTCAGGCGGGCCAGTGTCTCTTTCGTCCACGCAGTGGAAATGTCGGCGGATTTTTCAGCCGCGTCGAAGGCAACGCCGGAGAGTTTCTCGTTCAGGGTGGCGGTGTTTTTGAATGCGTCTTGCATGGCGGCGTTATCCACCGGGAAAGCGCCCAGAACGTCTTTGAACATCGCGGTCATGTCAGGTGTCTTGGTCATGTCTCAATCCTTTTAATGCTACTGTGGCAAGGGAGCGGGGAGACCCGTCCGTTTCGCGTCTGACCACAACATAGATGCCGCAGCGCAGCATTTCAAGGTTTTTTCTGCATTGCAGCATGAGCCCGAAGGGTGTTTGGATTACCCAAGGTAATCAGTCGTTTGCCTTGCGGGTCACATAGCTGCCCGGGGCATCGGCGAGAATATCCCGGCCATCGTCGCCGGGAAACCGTGCGGGAATCATCGGCCCTGCCCGTTTGGTGAGCCACTTGCCCCACCGCGGCCACCAAGACCCTTCGTGAAAGGCGGCGGCCTCGCGCCATGCGGCGTAGTCCTGCGTGAGATCGCCGTTCACATAGTGGCCGTATTTCTTCCGATTGGGTGGATTGACGATGCCCGCGATATGGCCCGATTGCGCCATGATGAAGGTCTTGTCCTTCGACCCCATCTGCTGCACCCCGCGGTAGCAGTCTTTCCACGGCGCGATGTGATCCGTCTCGCAGGCCACGGCGCAGAGCGGCACCTCGATATCATCCAGCGTCAGCCGCTCTCCGAGCAGTTTGAAACCGCCCTCGGCCAATTCGTTTCGCTGGCAGAGACCGCGCAGGTATTGCATTGCCATCTGCCCCGGCAGATTGGCCCCGTCGCCGTTCCAATAGAGCAGGTCAAAGGCCGGGGGCGTCTCGCCCATCATGTAGCTGCGCACGGCGGGACCATAGACCAGATCGTTGGACCGCAGGAATGAAAAGGTGCGCGCCATGACGACCGAGGGAAGAATGCCCTTATCCGCCGTCTCGGCCTCGATCCCGTCGATGAAGTCATTGGTGAGGAAGGGCTGAAACTCTCCTTGATCCGAGAAATCGGTGAGCGCGGTGAAGAAGGTGGCGGATTTGATCGAGCTATCGCCACATTTTTTCAACAGCGACAGGGTCAGCGCCAGTGTGGTGCCGGCGATGCAATAGCCCACCACGTTAAGGCGTTTCTCCTGAGTGATCGCCTTCACCTCTTCAATCGCGGCGAGGTAGCCCTCTTCGACATAATCCTCCATGCCGATCTGGGCATAGCTGGCATCGGGGTTCACCCATGAGACGATGAACAGCGTGTGCCCCTGATCGACCAGCCATTTGACGAGGCTGTTCTGCGCCTTGAGGTCGAGAATGTAGAACTTGTTGATCCACGGCGGGAAGATCAGCAGCGGTGTTTTATGGACTTCTTCGGTGCTGGGGGTGTATTGGATCAACTCGAACATGCGGTTGCGAAACACCACCTTGCCCGGCGTGGTGGCGATGTTGCGGCCCAGCTCAAAGGCGCTGTCATCCGCCAGTTTCACGACCAGCTCGCCGTTGTTGGCCTCCAGATCCGCGATCAGGTTCTCCAGACCTTTCACGAGGCTCTCGCCCTCGGTCTCAACCGCGCGTTCCAGCACGTCGGGATTGGTGGCGAGGAAATTGGTCGGCGACATCATCGCGATGATCTGCTGGCTGAAATAGACCAGCCGCTTTTTCTCGGCCGGGTCCATGTCTTGGGCATCTTCGACCGCTTGGCGCAGCGCCTCGGCGTTGATCAGATACTGCTGTTTGATGAAGTTGAAATAGGGATGCGTCTGCCACAGCGGATTGGCGAAACGTTTGTCGGTCGGCGCGTCCTCTTCAACCGGGGCCAAACCGCCCTTGGCCAGCGCCTGTTGCGCCTCGACGAAATGGGCGACCGATTTGGTCCAATAGCCCATCTGATGCTCCATCAAACGGGCCGGATTGGTCATCGCCTCGGCCCAGTAAGACTGTGCCGCCTTGGCGAAAAGCTGTTGGTTCGGACCATCGAGCGCGGGCTGATGGCCCTCGCGCTGCGCCATCACACGGGTCAGGCGCTGGCTTAATTCTTCAACCTTTTTCAAGTTTTGCGCCATACGAGACAGGGCTTGAGGCTCGGCAATCTCGGGATTCTCGGATTCTGTTGTCATCTTAACCCTTACCTCCTATCTTCGCAGGTGCAGCATAAAGGAGCCCCCACATGCGCTATATGGCCACCTACGACATGATGGAGTCCATCCGGAACACCAATCAATGGCTCGGCGCGTCTGCGCTTGCTATGGCATCCTACCCGGCTTTCTCTCTGTTTCCAAACCCTGCGATGGAATGGCTCGCCGCTTGGGGTGAGGTGACGGAACGGACCTTTGCCCGCATGGTCGTGAAACCCGATTGGGACATCCCCCCGGTGGTCGGCCCCAAGGGGCAGGACTGTCTGGTCAGCATCGAGCCTGTGATGGAACGGCCCTTTGGCGATTTGCTGAAATTCTCGGTCCAAGGCCGCGAAGAGACGGGCCGCAAGGTTCTTTTGGTCGCGCCGATGTCGGGTCATTACGCCACGCTGCTCCGTTCCACTGTGATCTCCCTGCTGCCTGATTGCGACGTCTATGTGACGGACTGGCACAACGCGCGTGATATTCCAGTTAGTGCGGGCAAGTTCGACATCGAGGATTATACGCTCTACCTCGTTGATTTCATGCATCACCTCGGGCCGGACACCCATGTGATCGCGGTCTGCCAGCCTGCGCCGCTGACGCTGGCCGCCACCGCCTATCTGGCCGAGGAAGCGCCCGAAGCGCAGCCGCGCACATTGACGCTGATCGGCGGGCCGATTGATCCGGATGCCGCGCCCACGGATGTGACCGATTTCGGGCATAGCGTGACCATGGGCCAGCTTGAGCAGATGATGATCCAGCAGGTCGGCTTCAAATACGCGGGCGTGGGGCGCAAGGTCTATCCGGGGCTGTTGCAGCTCACCTCCTTCATTTCGATGAACAATGACACCCACCGCGATGCCTTTGCCAATCAGATCACCCGCGTGGCGCAAAAGACGGCGCATGAGCATGACAAGCACAACAAGTTCTACGACGAATACCTCGCGGTGATGGACATGCCGGCGGAGTTCTACCTGTCGACCGTGCAACGCATTTTCAAAGAGCGCGAGATTGCGCGGAATGTCTTTACCGTGGCGGGCCGTCAGGTCGACATCGGCAAGATCACGACCGTCGCCGTCAAGACGGTCGAGGGCAGCAAGGACGACATTTCCGCCCCCGGCCAGTGCATCGCCGCTCTTGATCTGTTGACCGGGCTGCCAGATGCCAAGAAGGCCAGCCATCTTGAGCAGGGCGCGGGCCATTACGGGATCTTCGCGGGCAAAAGCTGGCGCAATAACATCCGGCCCTTGGTGCTCGACTTTATCGACGCGAACAACGGCACGCCTGAGCCGCAGAGCCCTGCGCCCCAAACGCCCGGGCCGCAAAAGCCCGCGTCTCAGAAACCCGAGGCCAAGAAGAGCGATAAACCCGCAGCGGCCTGACCCGCTGACCTATTGCAGCACCAGAGGTTGATGCAGCCAGTCGCGCAGCGCGGCGGTGGTCGCCTCTGGCTGCTCTAGGCTGGGCAGATGGCCAGCGTCTTCGAGCACCGTCAGCTTGGCATAGGGGATCATCTCGGCCATGAAGGCATGGCGTTTGACCGGGCAGAGCGCGTCATGTTCCCCGCAGAGCACCAGCGCGGGCACCTTGCATTTGCGCAGCACCGGCTGTTGATCGCGCCGCCGTTGCAGGGCGCGGGATTGGCGGACGAAGACATCGCCGCCCAGCGTCTCGGCCATCTCCATCGCGCGGGTCAGCACCTCGCCCCGCCCCTTGCCGGGGGCGAGGAAACCATTGGCCATCCGCGCCTGCATCGCCTCCCCCAGCTTGCCCGACTGCGCCATGATGATCTGCGGTTCACGGTCCGCGGCAATGGCGGGCAATTCGGCCAGCATGTGGGTGGCCAAGAGGGCAATGCGGCTGATCCGGTCGGGCGCGCGGCGCAGCAGTTCCAGCGCCACCACACCGCCCATGCCCTGCCCCACCAGCGCGAAACGCGGCGGCAGTTGATCCAACAGGCCCGAGGCGATCTCCTCGATCCGTTCGCCTTGGGTGATCGGGGCCAGCACCACGGTCCCGCGCGGCGAGAGCGCTTGAATCTGCGGCGTGAAGACACGCGCGTCGCACATCATGCCGGGCAGCAGAACGATCGGCTCAGCCATTGGCCAGGCTCCGGTGCGGTATGCGGTTGAAATGACGTGGTTTCATGCCGTCCCCCTTGGGTTTGGCAGTCTCTTAGCATGGGCGGTTTCGGGGGGACAGCGGGGCGCAGGCGCGTCGGCGGTTCCATGCCCGCGCCCTTGGTCACCCCGCGTCGCCGGAGACCGCGTTGATCGCCTCCACGATCATCGCCAGACAGCGCGCGTCCGAGAAACGGTGATCGGCATCCTTGACCAGCGTCAGTTGCATGTCAAGGCTTTGCGCATGCTCCAACAGCCGCACCGCCGTGGCCGTGCTGACGGCGGTGTCCGCCGTGCCCTGCAACAGGCGCACCGGGAACGGCAGGTTCAGCGGATCGCGCAGCACCAACCGCTTGCGCCCGTCCTCGATCATCCGCCGGGTGATGACATAGGGCTCCATATAGTCCGACGGCAATTCGACCTGCCCGACCTCTTCCAAGGTCTGTTTCTGCGCCTCGGTGAAATTCGCCCAATAGCCATCTTCGGTGAAATCGGGGGCCGCGGCGATGCCGACCAGCCCGGCGACCCGCTCGGGCAGATGCCGCGCCAAGAGCAGCGCCTGCCAGCCGCCCATCGAGGAGCCGACGACGATCAGCGGCCCCTCGGTCAGCGCCGCGACTGCAGCCAGCGTGTCTTCGTGCCAATCGCCGATGCACCCTTCGGTGAATAGGCCCGACGATTCCCCATGGCCGGAATAATCGAACCGCAGAAAGGCGCGCCCCTCAGTCCGGGCCCAGTCTTCGAGATAGACCGCCTTGGTCCCCATCATGTCGGACTTCAGCCCGCCCAGAAACACCACGCAGGGCCCCGCCCCTTCGGTCTTGTGATAGGCGATGCGCCGCCCCTGCGGCGTGTCGATGAATTTGCTGTCTGCCATGCTGCCTCCGTCTTTGGTCCAATCATGAGCATCGCGGCGGTTGAGAGCAAGTCAGTCCTCGGATAGATGCTCAACCTCCGGCAGCCAATGGGCCAACACGGCGGCGGCCAGCGCCATGACGGCAAAAAGCATCAGCGTTGCTTGCGCCCCGATCAGCGCAGCCCCGCCGCCCAGCACGCCCGCCAGCAGCAAGAGCAGCCCGATCACTGTATTGCTCACCGCCGCATAGGCGGCGCGCTGGTCTTTCGGGGCCATGTCGACCAGATAGGTCGACCGCCCCTGCCGCACGCCGTGATAGGCGATCATCAGGATGAAGAGCACGGCGGGCATCGCCCAGACCGCCTGCGCCAGACCAAGGAACCACAGCCCCACCGCCAGCGCCATCGCCACCGCGCCCACGATCCCGGTCAACATCAGCACCCGGCGGCTCGACATATCCGACAGCCGCCCCCAGACGTAGGAGCTGACCAAAGACGCCAGCGCCGAGGCCAGCACCAAGGCGCCCAATTGGCCCAACTGCCCGCTCTCTGACGAACCGGCAAGCACCACCAAATAGGGCGGCGCCAGCGCGGTAGAGACCAAAAGACCGCGCACCAGAATGAAAAGCCACAGATCGCGGTTGCCGCGCAGGAGTTTGAAATCCACGCCATCGGCCTCTTCGGTCTCGCTCGGCGTTTCCATGATCGTTGAGAACAACAGTGCCGCCGCGATCCAAAGCCCCGCCGCCAGCGCGATGGCCGCCACCACGACGCCCCGGCTTTGAAACAGCCCCGACATCAGGAGCCCTGCAAAGATCACCACGCCGACCGAGGAGACAGACCCCGCCAGTCCGGTCACCGATCCGCGCCGGGTCTTGCCCACGGTCTTGCCCAGAATTTCCTTGAACGACACCGAACAGGCCGCGCGGCAAACGGCGAGCAGCGCCAGCGCGGCGCAGACCGCATAGCCCGCCATGGCCCCCTCAAGGCTCAGCGCAGCAAGGGCGATCAGCCCCGCCGCGACCCCCTGCCCGACCGAGCCCCAGACCCAAGCCCATTTGCGCCGTGCCATGCGCTGCACCACGCCCGCCAACGCGATCTGCGGCAAAAGCGAGCCTGCCTCGCGGATCGGCACCAAGGCGCCCGCGAAAACCGCAGGCGCGCCAAGAGCGCTCAACAGCCAAGCCAAGACCAGTTTCGGATCGATCAGACCATCGGCCACCTTGGTCATCGACAGCGACACGATATGGCGCAGGCCGTTGCGCGCCTCGGCCCGCTGCGCCTTGTCGTCCAACCCCGGTGCCGGGTCGTCCGCCCCCGAAATCGTCTCGAATGCGCGCTGCGCCGTGTCGTCTTGCATCTGACCGATCCTCATTGTTGCCCGCCTGACATAGCGCGCCATCGCCCTGCCGCAACTTTCCCGAAACGGTCTCACTTGCATTGACAAGCCGCGCCCGCGCCGCCACATAGGCCCGACACATAACCCGCAACCGGGCGTCTCGTAGGCGCCAAACCGACGAGGAGCGCCCAAGATGGCCCAAATCTCCCTCACCCTTCCCGATGGCAACAGCCGGCAGTACGACGCCGGGATCACCGCTGGTGAAGTGGCTGCCGATATCTCTAAATCGCTCGGCAAAAAGGCCATCAGTGCCACCGTGAACGGCGCGCATTACGATCTGGCTTGGCCGATCGAAACCGACGCCAGCATCGCAATCCACACCATGGCCGACGAGGAACAGGCCAACGAGCTGGTGCGCCACGACCTTGCGCACATCATGGCCCGCGCCGTGCAGGAAATCTGGCCCGACACCAAGGTCACCATCGGTCCGGTGATCAAGGATGGCTGGTATTACGACTTTGACCGCAAAGAGCCTTTCACCCCCGAGGATCTCGGCCTCATCGAGAAAAAGATGAAGGAGATCATTAACAAGCGCGACCCCGTCCGCACCGAGGTTTGGGACCGCGCCCGCGCGATCAAACATTACGAGGACCTGAACGAGCCCTATAAAGTCGAGCTGATCGAGGCGATCCCCGGCGACGAGCCGCTGCGGATGTATTGGCACGGCGATTGGCAGGACCTCTGCCGCGGCCCGCACCTACAGCACACCGGGCAAGTGCCGGGCGACGCCTTCAAGCTGATGTCCATCGCCGGCGCCTATTGGCGCGGGGACAGCAGCCGCGCCATGTTGCAGCGCATCTACGGCGTGGCCTTCACCGGCAAGGAGAAACTGCGCGCCCACCTCAACATGCTGGAGGAGGCCGCCAAACGCGACCACCGCAAGCTGGGCAAGGAGATGGGCCTGTTCCACATGCAGGAAGAGGCACCCGGTCAGGTCTTCTGGCACCCCAACGGCTGGCGCATCTACACCACCCTGCAAGATTACATGCGGCGGATGCAGGACCGCGACGGCTATGTCGAGGTGAACACCCCGCAGGTCGTGGACCGCAAGCTGTGGGAAAAATCCGGCCACTGGGACAAGTATCAAGAGAACATGTTCATCGTCGAAGTCGACGAGGACCATGCCCGCGAAAAGGCGGTGAATGCGCTCAAGCCGATGAACTGCCCCTGCCACGTTCAGGTCTTCAACCAAGGTCTCAAATCCTACCGCGACCTGCCGCTGCGCATGGCCGAGTTCGGCTCTTGCGCGCGCTACGAGCCTTCGGGCGCGTTGCACGGCATCATGCGGGTGCGCGGCTTTACCCAAGACGACGGCCATATCTTCTGCGCCGAGGATCAGATCACCTCGGAAACCGCGAAATTCATTGCCTTCCTGTCCAAAGTCTATGCCGACCTCGGCTTCCATAACTGGATCATCAAACTCTCCACCCGCCCCGAAAAGCGGATCGGCTCGGACGAGACATGGGACCATATGGAACAGGCGCTTGGCGATGCCTGCAAGGCCGCGGGCTATGACTTCGAGGTGCTCGAGGGCGAAGGCGCCTTCTACGGCCCGAAGCTCGAGTTCACCCTGACCGACGCCATCGGGCGCAACTGGCAATGCGGCACCCTGCAGGTCGACGCGAACCTGCCCGAACGGCTGGAGGCGAGCTTCATCGGGCAGGACGGCAATAAGCATCGCCCCGTGATGCTGCACCGCGCCACCCTGGGCAGTTTCGAGCGGTTCATCGGTATCCTGATCGAGGAACACGCCGGCAAGCTGCCCTTCTGGATCGCGCCGCGGCAGGTCGTTGTGGCCTCCATCACCTCCGAGGCCGATGACTATGTGGCAGAGGTCGTGGAGACGCTGAGGGCCGCTGGTGTCCGGGCCGAGGCGGACATGCGCAACGAGAAGATCAACTACAAGGTCCGCGAGCATTCGCTGGGCAAGGTGCCGGTCATCCTCGCCGTGGGCGCGCGCGAAGTCGAGGAGCGCACGGTCTCAGTCCGGCGTCTGGGGCAAAAGCAGACATCCGTACAGCCGCTCGACGCACTCACCGCCGAACTGGCACAGGACGCGACCCCGCCTGACCTGCGCTAACGCGCTGTAACAAACATGCGCTCCGGCGGGTTTGCGGGCAATATGCCCCCTACCTGCCGGAGCGTTTTTGTAACAATCCCTCCCTTCCTGCGCGGGATCGTTACAACTTTCGCCGTTTTTCCGCGTGAATTCTGACGGGACTGTGACACACTCGCTCGTGACTGGCTTGTGAGCGAACGGGCTGCTCTAGTAAGCCTGTCAACACCATCAGGAAGGAAAATGACAATGTCCAACACACTCAAGACCGCCGCCATCGCAGGGGCCGTTGCCGCCGCTCTCGGCAGCCACGCCACCACCGCAACTGCCGCCTCGCAAGAGAAATGCTATGGCGTATCGCTGGCCGGTGAGAACGACTGCGCCGCTGGCCCCGGCACGACCTGCGCCGGCACCTCCGTGACCGACTACCAAGGCAACGCATGGACCCTCGTCGACGAAGGCACCTGCGCCGAGATCGACCTCCCCGCCATGGCCGACGGGACCGAGCGGACCGGCTCTCTTGAGCCGCTCGACCGCGACCTGCCCGCTTAATCAAAGCGGTCCGGGCGGCACCCGCCCGGACCCTGCCCCGCCCCATGCCGGAGGCCGATATGCGCGACAATACCCCCCCTCTCACCACGCTGCCCAATGCCCCCGGTGTCGGATATAAATCCCGGCATTTCGATGGCTTGATGGCTGATCCCGGCCCGGTCCGCTGGATCGAGGTGCATGCCGAGAACTACATGGGCGACGGTGGCCGCCCCCATGCGCAGCTGCGCGCCTTGCAGGAACGTTTCGCCCTGTCGGTTCATGGCGTCGGCCTGTCGATCGGCGGCGAAGGCCCCCTCGACGCAGACCACCTCGCGCGGCTCAAGACCCTCTGTGACCGAACCCAGCCTGCGTCCTTCTCCGAACATCTGGCGTGGTCGACCCATGGGATGGAATATCTCAACGACCTCCTCCCCCTGCCCTATACCGAAGAAACGCTGACCCGCGTCGCCGCGCATATCAATCAGGTGCAAGAGGTCTTGGGGCGGCAAATGCTGCTTGAAAACCCCTCAAGCTACCTCGCATTCGAAGAATCTGACTTATCCGAAACTGACTTTTTAGCCGAGATCATCGCGCGCACCTCCTGCGGGCTCTTGCTGGATGTCAACAATGTCTTCATTTCAGCCACCAACCTCGGGCTATCGCCGCAGGGCTACATCGACGCCTTCCCGACAGACCATGTGGGGGAGATCCATGTGGGCGGCCATGACGACGACACCGACGATCACGGCGCGCCACTGTTGATCGACAGCCATGGCAAAGAGGTCGTCGATCCGGTCTGGGACTTGCTCAGCTACACGCTGGCCCAAACCGGTCCAAAGCCGGTACTGGTCGAGTGGGACAATGACGTGCCCGACTGGCCCGTCCTGCGGGCCGAAGCCAATCGCGCCGCCGAGGTGCTGGCGTGACCGACCAGCACAGTTTTCGCGCGGGGTTGCTTGACCCCGCACGCCCCGCCCCCGCGGGGCTGCGCGATGGCAAGGGGCAACCGGCGGGCGCGCGTTATGGCGTCTATCGCAACAATGTCACCCATTCCCTGATCGCGACTCTCGAAGTGGCCTTTCCGCTGGTGCGCAAGCTGATCGGTGCCCGCAATTTTGCCGACCTCGCGCCGCTCTATGTCCGGGCGCATCCGCCGAAATCGCCGATGATGATGCATTATGGCGCGGATTTTCCGGGGTTTATCGCAGGTTTCGCGCCACTGGCGAAAATCGGCTATCTCGCCGATGCCGCAAGGCTCGACCTCGCGCTGCGGTCCTCCTACCACGCCGCCGACGCGGCACCGCTGGATCCGCAGACCTTCGAGGCGCTCCCTCCCGATGCGCTGATGGGGGCGAAGCTGACCCTCGCCCCCGCGACCCGCCTTTTGCGATCAGATTGGCCGCTTTTCGACATCTGGCGCTATAATTTCACCGAGAACGCGCCCAAACCGCACAACGTGGCGCAGGACGTGGTGATCACCCGCCCCGCTTATGATCCCGCCCCGCATCTGGCGCCGCCCGGCGCGGCGCAATGGTTCGGTCACCTTGCCGAGGGGCGGACCTTCGGGGCGGCCCATGAAGCCACAGTCGGTGCCGCACCTGAGTTCGACCTCGCCGCCGCCCTAGGCTTTGCACTGAGCCACGGCGTCTTCAGCGCGATTTCCGTGGAGGAAAGCCAATGACCCGATTTCTGCCCCTTTACCGCACCACCGCCGACCGACTGGAGCGTGCCGACTGGCTGCTTCCAACCCTTGCCCGTTTCCTCTTTGCCGCGGTGTTGCTGGTCTATTTCCTGAACGCCGGTCTGACAAAACTCGGCCCCGGCCCTTTGGGCATCTTCACCCCCTCCACCGGGGCCTACGCCCAGATCTTCCCCCGCGTTTTCGAGGCGGTCGGCTATGACACCGACGCGCTTGGGCTGTTTCATTGGCTTGTCGTCGTCGCCGGAACAGTGGCGGAGTTCATCCTGCCCCTGCTTATCGTCATCGGCCTGCTGACCCGACTGGCCGCGCTGGCGATGGTGGGCTTTGTCGTGGTGCAATCGCTGACCGATCTCTACGGCCACGGCAGCGCCCTCGGCGCGTGGTTCGACCGTTTCCCCGACGCCCATATCCTCGACCAGCGGGCGCTCTGGATTTTCTTGCTTTTGGTGCTGGTCATCAAAGGGGCCGGCCCCCTGTCACTGGACCGGCTGATAGCAGGCCGCGGTTAAAGCATCGCTTGAACGTCGGCTTCTATCTCCTTGTTCCACCCCAGAAACAGCCGATCACCCACCGCAATCAGGGGGCGCTTCATCAGGGCCGGATGGGCTTTAATCAGGGCCAGCGGCTCTTCCTTGCGGGCCGCGTCATCCAGCCCGCGCCAGGTTGTCGAACGGGTGTTGAGCAAGGCCGCACCAAACTGCGCGTGGGCCTTTTCCAAGACCGCGGTGGGCACGCCCTCCTCCCGCACGTCGACCAATTGCGCCTCTGGCAGCGCCTTTTTCGCCTTACGACAGCTGTCACAATTTTTCAGCCCATAAATTAGCACATCCGTCTCCCTCAGCCTCGCGATCCCACGCCCAGTTGCGGATCTCGCAGCTGATCGCTTGATTTTTTTCCAGTCCGCGCGATCTTTCTATTATGGCGGGTCGCAATTCAATCGCTTTCGCCATTCTGCTGGACGCAGAGACGCAAAGACAAAGGAGGCGCGGAGATTATGCCAACTGGCACCGTGAAATGGTTTAACACCACCAAAGGCTACGGGTTCATCGCCCCCGAAAGCGGCGGTAACGATGTATTTGTTCATATTTCGGCGGTCGAACGGTCTGGCCTGACCGGCTTGGCGGACGATCAAAAGGTCAGCTATGAACTGACCGAAGGCCGCGACGGACGGCAGATGGCCACCGACCTCGCGCTGCTCTAGCCACGATATTGCAAGAAAACACCCGGCGTCCCGCGCCGGGGGTTGCTTGAAAGATCAGTTATACGAACAGCCCTTGGTCCCAACCGGGCAAGGCACGCGGGCTGAACGGCGCGGTGTGACCACGCGGTGACGGCGCTGCACAGGGTGCGCCTTGACCTCAGCATAGGTCATGGTCTGGTTCGGCGTGCCACAGCAGATCGCCCCGCCAAGGGTCACCGGTTGCAGCCCCGCCGGGCAGTAATTTGCGGAACTGGGATAGGCGTAGACCTTGGGCTCTGCCGAGACCTGACTGGCCAGCCCGGCTGAAAGCAGCCCTGCCGCCACTGCAATAGCTGTCATTACACGCATGATAACCCTCGTAACTATGTATAATATTAACAAAGATTGCCGGGGCGATTTCCTTTAGTCCAGTCTTTTATGGCAGGTCCGTTTTAGTTCAGCCGCGCCGGGAGCGTCGCATAGCCGTGAAAGCGGATGCGCCCGCCCCCTTGGCGCGCCGCGCTGATTTCATAATCCGGGTAGCGGTTCAGGAAGCGTTGAAGCGCGATCTTCCCTTCCATCCGCGCCAAAGTCAGCCCCACGCAGACATGCGGGCCACCGGCAAAGGCCAGATGCCGATTGGGCTTGCGCCCGATATCAAATTTTGTCGGCTCCTCAAAGACTTCCGGGTCGCGGTTCGCAGCGCCGATACAGAGATGCAGGTTGCTGCCCGCGGCAATCTCGACCCCGCCGATGGTGACCGGGGCCGTGGTTTCCCGGTTGCCGAATTGGTTGGGCGAGCGAAAGCGCAGCACCTCTTCTATAAAAGGCCCGATCAGAGTAGGCTCGGCCAGCAGCCGCGCCTTCTGGTCGGGATGGTCATGCAGCAGCGCAAGGGCGCTGCCGATCAGATTGGTCGTCGTCTCATGGCCCGCGTTCAGGATGAAAATACAGTTCTGGATCAACTCGATCTCGGTTAACTGCCCCCCGTCATCCCCCGCGATCAACCGGGTCAACACATCAGTTTCGGGATCCCCCGGCGCGGCCCGGCGCCGCGCGATGAGGTCTTGCAGATAGGCTTTGAACTCCCGCACAGCGGTATGGCCTGCCTCAAGCTCAGCATCGCTCAAGGTCGGCTCCAGCGCGCCGAGGATCGCCAGCGACCAATCGCGAAGCGGGCCACGCTCTTCCATCGGCACGTCCAGCAGGTTGCCGATGATCTGCACCGGGATGCAGCTGGCATAGTCCTCGATCAGGTCCGGCGCGGGGCTCAGCCCCTCAAGCAGCCGGTCGACCGTGTCGATCAACCCCGGCTCCATCCGCGCGAGCGCCTTGGGCGTAAGGGCCGAGGTCATGATCCGCCGCACGCGGGTATGCAAAGGCGGGTCATTAAAAACGAGGCTGGTGGTGTGATGCTCAAACAGGGGGCTGCCGGGGCCGAATTTCGGCGCGAAGGCCAGTTTCTTATCCGAGATATAAAGCGTGGTGTCGCGGTAGATCGCGTTCAGATCCGCATGGCGGCAAATCAGGACCGAGCCGTCAGGCTGGCGCAGCACCGGGGCCTCGCGCAGCAGGCGGTCGTAATGGGGGAACGGGTTCTCGACAAACCCTTCGGGCGGTGCGGATAGATCAAACATGACCCGCAGTGATGCCCGCCGCGCGGCCTATGTCAATGGCCGGTCAGCAGCGGCGCAGCCACTCCCGCGCGATGGCACGCGGACCGGATGTGCGCAGGCAAAGGTTGCCCAATTCGATCCATTCGTCTGGGTCGAACGCGGGAAAGAACGCATCGGCGCCGTCGATTTCCACATCCACTTCGGTGACCAAAAGCCGATCCGCCAAGGGCAAGAGCGCGCGGTAGATACCTTCCCCGCCGATACCGTAGACCCGGCGATAGCCCTCTGCCGCGCAATAGCCCAAGGCGGCTTGCGGGTCGCGCGCCACATGGACGCCCTCGACCTCGCTACTAGAGACAACGCAATTCAACCTGTTTTTCAGTGGCTTGAAGGGCAGGCTCTCCCACGTTCGGCGCCCCATGATGATGGCCCCGCCGGTGGTTTCACGCTGAAAAAATTTCAGGTCTTCGGGCAAGGACCAAGGGATATCCCCGTCTTTGCCGATGGCACCATTGCGGGCGCGGGCGACGATCAGGCTCAGCATCAGACGGCCACCGGCGCTTTGATCGCGGGGTCGGGATCATAGCCCTCGAAGGTGAAATCCTCATAGCGGAAATCAAAGATCGAGCTGACCTCGCGGTTGATCTGCAGCTTGGGCAGCGGCTTGGGCGTGCGCGCAAGCTGGGTTTTCACCTGCTCCAGATGGTTGGAATAGATATGCGCGTCGCCCATGGAATGGACGAAATCGCCGGGGGTGTAGCCGGTCACATGGGCCAGCATTTCCAAGAGCAGCGCGTAGGAGGCGATGTTGAACGGCACGCCGAGGAACATATCCGCCGAGCGCTGGTAAAGCTGCAAATGCAGCTTGCCGCCCGCGATGCGCACCTGCCAGAGCGTATGGCAGGGCGGCAGCGCCATCTGGTCCACCTCGCCCGGATTCCACGCCGAAACGATCAGGCGGCGGCTGTCGGGGGTCTTGCGGATCGCCTCGACCAGTTTGGCGATCTGATCGACCTGCCCGGCTTGATGGAGCAGCGTGCCATCGGGCTGGGGCATCGGTTCACCCACCATCGGAAAACGCCGCCACTGGTGGCCGTAAACCGGGCCAAGATCACCGTTTTCATCGGCCCATTCGTCCCAGATGCGAACACCGTTTTCCTTGAGATAGGCAATGTTCGTATCCCCGGCGAGGAACCACAAAAGCTCATGCACGATGGATTTCAGATGCAGCTTTTTCGTGGTGACCAGCGGGAAGCCATCGGCCATCCGGTAACGCTGCTGCATCCCGAAATGAGAGATCGTCCCCGTTCCCGTGCGGTCGGTCGAGGTCACCCCCTGCTCCAGCACTTCGCGCAGCGCATCATGGTACTGTTTCATGCGGCGACCCTCGTCAATCTTGGCATTTGCCTTTGCGTTGCCTTCCGGGCCTTTAGCCTACAGCCAATCATTGCGCAATCAACTGACATCGCCTGCCCACTTTGACACCGGCGGTTTCGCCCCTAAACTCCACCGCGAAGCGCGAAGGGTTAATTTGCCCCCGCCCGCTTTGAACGACATTCAAGCTTGGAAGGGGCGCCGCCCCGTTCAGGCCAGCCAACCAAAGGAAAACTGATGCCCATCAAATACCTGCACACCATGGTGCGCGTGAAAGATCTCGACGCCTCCATCGCATTTTACAAACTTCTGGGCCTTGTCGAGCGGCGCCGCATCGACAACGAAGGGGGCCGCTTCACGCTGGTTTTCCTCTGCCCGCCGGGCATGGATGATGGCCACGCAGATGTCGAATTGACCTACAATTGGGATGGCGACGACGGGTTGCCGAGCGACAGTCGCCATTTCGGCCACCTCGCCTATACGGTCGAGAATATTTATGAGACCTGCCAGCACCTGCAAGACAACGGCGTGACCATCAACCGCCCGCCGCGCGACGGGCGCATGGCCTTTGTCCGCTCGCCCGACAATATTTCCGTCGAACTGCTGCAAGAGGGTGACGCCCTGCCCGCGCAGGAGCCATGGGCCAGCATGGAAAACACCGGCCATTGGTAAGAGGTAGCCCCCGCGCCGCCCCGGCGCTGATGAGTGTAGCGCGGGGGGCTTTTCCGCCTCCCCCGCTTGAGCCGCGTTTTTCTGATGCCCTGCCGAAGGCAGAGAGATGATCCGCGCGGCCCTCGCCCTTTTTCTCACCCTATCAGGCCCGCAATGGGCCGAGGCCGCCTGTCGGCAGGCGCTGGCCTTGGGGCTGGACGTTTCCGGTTCTGTCGATGCGCGGGAGTATCGGTTGCAGTTGGGCGGTTTGGCCGAGGCGTTGGACGATCCGCGCCTGCGGGATGCCCTGCTGGCGCGGCCCGGAGATCACGTCGATCTGATGGTCTATGAGTGGAGCGGGTCCGACGATCAGCGGGTGATCCTACCTTGGACGCCTTTGCGCGATACCGCCACGCTTGACGATGCCATCACCCTTTTGCGCAGTACCGAGCGGATCGCGGCCTCTCCCGGCACGGCCTTGGGCGATGCGATGCAATTCGGCGCGCGGCAGTTGGCGGCGCGTTCGGACTGCCGGAAACACACGCTGGATATTTCGGGCGATGGTATCTCGAACTTCGGCCCGCGGCCCCGGGATATACGCGACAGTCTGCAAAACACGCCCCTTGGGCCACAAGGGCTGATCATCAACGGCTTGGTGATCGGCGCGAAAGACGCGGGCCTTGACGACGATGGGCAAGCCGAGGTCGGCGCGCTGGCGTCATACTACCGGGCCGAAGTTATCCTCGGCCCCGGGGCATTCGTTGAGACGGCAGAGGGGTTCGAAGACTACGCCCGCGCCATGACGCGAAAACTGCTGCGCGAATTGGACGGGCGGGCCTATGCCCAGCTCCCCCCTGCCCGGGATCAATAGATATAGCGGATCTGATCCGTCCAATACCGCTCCATCCGTTTGAGCGAGCGGGTGATATCCTCGATCCCCGCATCCCCTAAGACACCCTTGCTTTCCATCCCATCCGCATGGCGCGAGAATAGATCGGCGACCACATCGCGAATATAGCGCCCCTTTTCGGTCAGGCGCACGCGCACGGAACGGCGGTCAATCTCGCAGCGCTGGTGGTGCATATAGCCCATTTCGACCAGTTTCTTGAGGTTGTAGCTGACGTTGCTGCCCTGATAGTAGCCGCGGCTTTTAAGCTCCCCCGCGGTGACCTCATTATCGCCGATGTTGAACAAAAGCAGCGCTTGCACGGCGTTGATCTCCAACACGCCGACGCGTTCGAATTCGTCCTTGATCACGTCCAGCAGCAAGCGGTGCAACCGCTCGACCAAAGACAGGGACTCAAGATAGCCTGCCATGAAACCCTTTATGGCCATCGGCTGCGTGGCGGGGTCTTGAATGCTCATGCGAAATCTCCGGTTCACTTTGTTTGAACCGGAAACTCGCTAAAAAATCAGAATAATTCGTTAAACCCTTTCGGGTTTTTTGAATTAGCCCCGCGCCTCGGCCAATTGCCCTCGGATATCCGCGATCAATCCCTCATATTCGGCGGGTGCCTCTGCCTGTCCGCTGACCCAAAGATAGAGGTCGTGGTCATTCTCGTTCAGCATTTGGTCGTAAAGTGTGAGGCCCGCGTCATCCATCTGCGGCAACCGCGCCTCGGCATAGGCCGAGAGGATCAGGTCCATCTCCTTGATGCCCCGGCGCATAGAGCGCATTTGCAGGCGTTTGATCCGGTGTTCGGGGGCTTCAGCCATCTGCGGGCTCCATCATGAGGCGCCGAATGCGCTTTTCCAATTTGCCGACAGTCTCGGCCTTTTTCAGCAGGTCGCTGCGCAGGGCGCGCATATCGGCCAACACCTCTTCGAGGTCGACACGGCGCGCGGTCTCGCCCGCTTCGGGGGCATCGACCCCCTCGCCTTCGCCATTGATCAGCCACATCATCGAAACGTTGAGCAGCCCCGCCAGCATCGACAGCCGGTTGGCGCGCGGCTCCGACAGGTCGTCTTCCCAACCGCGCAGGGTGGACAGGCGCACGCCCAGCCGTTTGGCCAGCATCGCCTGTGTCATGCCGGTCTGTTCGCGGGCCGCCGCGACCCGGTCGCCAAAGGTGGCGGCCTCGGGGCCGTACCAGTCAATCTCGTCGGTCATGCTTTATCTCCTGCCAGACACCCTTGCCGGGTGCGGGGACGCCCCCTATGAACGTGGAGATATTCATAAGCAACCCGAGGCTGAAATGGAACTGCTGTCCGCGACCCTTGATCGGGTCAAACCGTCGCCCACCATCGCCGTCACCACCAAAGCGGCAGAACTCAAGGCCGCGGGGCGCGACATCATCGCGCTTGGCGCGGGCGAGCCGGATTTCGACACGCCGCAGAACATCAAGGACGCAGCCGTGGCCGCGATCAACGCGGGCAAGACGAAATACACCCCCGTCGACGGTATCCCCGAATTGAAACAGGCGATCTGCGCCAAGTTCAAACGCGACAACGGGCTCGATTACACGCCCGCGCAGGTCAGCGTCGGCACCGGGGGTAAGCAGATCCTCTACAACGCGCTGATGGCCACGATGAACCCCGGCGAAGAGGTCGTGATCCCCGCGCCCTATTGGGTGAGCTACCCCGACATGGTGCTTTTGGCGGGCGGCACGCCGGTCATCGCCCCCGCGACGCTGGAGAACGATTTCAAGCTCACCCCCGAGGCGCTGGAAGAGGCGATCACGCCCAAGACCAAATGGTTCATCTTCAACTCCCCCTCGAACCCCACCGGGGCGGGCTACAGCCGCGACGAGCTGAAGGCGCTGACCGATGTGCTGATGCGCCACCCGCATGTCTGGGTGATGACCGACGACATGTATGAGCATCTCGCCTATGACGGTTTCGAGTTCTGCACGCCGGCAGAGGTGGAACCCGCGCTCTACGACCGCACGCTGACGGTCAATGGCGTGTCGAAAGCCTATGCCATGACCGGCTGGCGTATCGGCTATGCCGCGGGGCCGGAAAAGCTGATCGGTGCGATGCGCAAGATCCAGTCGCAGAGCACCTCGAACCCCTGTTCGGTCAGCCAATGGGCCGCGGTGGAGGCGCTCAACGGCCCGCAGGATTACATCGCCGAAAACAATGAGACCTTTGTGCGCCGCCGCAATCTGGTGGTGGAGATGCTCTCGGCCATCGAGGGCATCACTTGCCCGACGCCCGAGGGGGCGTTTTACGTCTATCCCTCTATCGCCGGGCTGATCGGCAAGACCTCGGCGGCGGGCACCAAGATCACGGATGACGAGGCTTTCGCCACCGCTTTGCTTGAGGAAACCGGCGTTGCGGTCGTCTTTGGCGCGGCCTTTGGGCTTTCGCCGAATTTCCGGGTCAGCTACGCTACTTCGGATGAGGCGCTGAAAGAGGCGTGCAGCCGCATCCAGAGCTTCTGCGCCGGGCTGACGTAAGGGACAACACCATGGCGGGCGATCTTCCCGACTATTACTTCAGGGTCCGCGAGAATGGCGCGGCGGTGTTTCGGCTGGATGCCGCGAACCGCCAGCGCCGGATCGAGATGGAGCAGATCGCCGTCGTCAACATCCGCAACGGAGAGGTAAAGCCCCATGGGCAGCACCGTTTGACCGAGGCCGATCAGGCCGAGATTGCCCGCTGGACCAAGGCCCGCCGCGAGACCCTTGCGGCGCGCGAGATCGACGACATCCGCCGCGCCGTGGAGCATCTGAACCTCACCACCCAATGGGCGCAGTCCCGCGCCACGGATGCCGAGCTTGAGGCGGTGACGGATGAGTTGCTGCTGGCCATGCACGACCTGCGCAGCACGCTGGTACGCAAAAAGGCGGATCGGATGGACCGGGGCTGAGGTCTAAACCGCCAGCCGCTTGACGATCACGCCCCAGAAACGCGCATTCAGCAGCAGCCCGGCCACCGCCAGCCCAGCCACCAGCCCGGCCCAGATGCCCATGGCCCCGAAGCCCAGCACAAAGCCCAGCAGGTAGGAACAGGGCATGCCGACGATCCAATAGCTGACCGCGGCCATGACCATCGGCACTTTGGTATCCTGCACCCCGCGCAACAGCCCAAGGGCCACCACCTGCGCCCCATCGACCAGTTGGAACAGCGCCGCCATCACCAGAAGCCCGGTGCCAATGGCGAGGATTTCAGCCCGCGCCGGCTCATCCTCTTGCATGAAGACCGAGATCAGCGGCTCGGGCCAGCCGACAAAACCAACCATGGTGAGCAGCGCAAAGACCAGCGACAGCACGGTCACGATCACCGCCCCGCGCTTCATATGCGGCACGTCGCGGCGGCCATAGGCATTGCCCGCGCGGATCGTGGCGACATTGCTCAGCCCCAAATGCACCATGAAGGTCAGTGAGGCGAGTTGGATCGCGATGCCATGTGCGGCCAGCGGGATCGTCCCCAGCCAGCCCATCATCAGCGAGGAGGCCGCGAATAGCCCGACTTCGCTCAGCGTGGTCAGGCCAATCGGCAGGCCCAGCGTGAACACCCGCAGCAACATCTGCCCGTCCACCCGCCAGAGGCGCACGAACAGGCTGTGTTGCGGTAGGGCGATCAGCACATAGATCACCACCCCGATCAACGAGACGCATTGCGTCGTGACCGAGGCCACAGCCGCCCCCATCACGCCAAGCTCCGGCGCGCCCCAGTTGCCGAAGATCAGCGCGTAATTCGCCAACGCATTGACCCCGGCGACCAGCAGGGTGATCCACAGCACCACCTGCGTGCGCTCCAACGCGGCGAGGTAGGATTTCAACACCATCACCAAAAGCGCAGGGAGAATGCCCCAGCCTGCCACTTTGAGGTAATCGCCCGCCCGGTCGGCAAGGTTCGGCCCCTGCCCCAAAAGGTCCAGCACCGCGGGCGACCAGATCATCGCGGGCAGCGCGATCATGGCGAACCCCACCGAGAGCCACAGCCCCATGCGCGTGGCGCGGCGCAGGCCGATCTCGTCATCCTCGGCGTCATAGGCGGCCACCAAGGGCATTACCGCCATGGCAAAGCCCGACCCAAAGATAAACAGGACGAAGAAATAGGTGCTGCCCAAGACCACCGCCGCCAGTGCCTCGACCGAATACCAGCCGAGCATGACGGTATCGGTCACGCCGATGGCCATCTGTGCCAGATGCCCGCCGATCAGCGGCAGGCCGAGTGTCAGGATCGCCCGGACGTGATTGCGGTTGGTCATTGTCTTGCTCATGGCACGAGCCTTACGCCGGGTCGCTGCAAAGGGGAAGTGCGGTTTTTACGCTCTGCCATGGGTTTGCGCGGGGCCGATGCCACTGTTTTGCCATGAAATCCTTGCGTCCGCGGCCCTTAACGGCAAAGCTGGTGGCAGGAGGGCTCGCGATGGAACCGACACGGACCGAAACCCGCCGATTGAACGGTCAGGAAATTTTCATCCGCCATTGGGGCGATGAAAGCCTACCGCCGTTGTTGATGCTCCACGGTTTTCCCGAATACGGCGGCGCGTGGCGTGATCTGGCACCGCTGCTGTGCCAAGACTTCCACTGCATCGCGCCCGACCAGCGCGGTTATGGCCAAAGCAGCGCGCCCGAGGGGATCGAACCCTATGCGATGGCGCATCTCATGGCCGATATGGCCGCTTTGATCGGCGACAGGCCAGTGACCGTCTTGGCACATGACTGGGGGGCCTCCGTGGGCTACGCTTTGGCGATGTTCCGGCCTGAGCTGGTGGCCCGTCTGATCGTGCTCAACGGCGTGCATCCCGTGCCGTTTCAGCGCGCCATGGCCGCAGGCGGGGCGCAGTCGCGCGCCTCGCAATATATCAACGCCCTGCGCGCCGAAGGCAGCGCGGTGCGGCTGGCGCGGGACGATTTCGCGGGCCTGCTCGACCTTTTTTCCGCCAATATGGACCTCAGCTGGCTGACGCCCGCGCGGCTTGAGGACTACCGCGCGGAATGGGGGCGGCCGGGGCGACTCAGGGCGATGATCAACTGGTATCGCGCCTCCCCCCTGCAAGTCGCCCCGCCGGGCAAGCCCCTGCGCGACCTGCCAGAATTCCCGGTCGACCGTTTGCGCGTCGCCTGCCCGCACCTGCTGATTTGGGGAACCGAAGACACCGCCCTGCTGCCCGAAGCCACCGCCGGGTTGGAGGCTTTCGCGCCGGACCTCACCCGGGTCGAGATCGAAGGGGCGGATCATTGGCTGCACCACCAAAAGCCGTCGGAGGTGGCGGCGGCGGTGCTCAACTGGTGCAGGCAGCGGCCCTTGTAAAATGGGCGAAAGAATGTATATTCAGTTATGCATTCAGGAGCCGCGCCATGACCCGCATTCACACCAACCACATCGCCACCATGACCGAGATGCGCGAACCGCATAAGGTATTGGAACGTTCGGGCGGCAAGCCCGTGGCGGTGATGAAGAACTCGCGCTGCGTGGGCTATTTCGTACCCGCCGAGGCGACGTTGCAAGAAGAGCCGCGCGTGGCCACGCTGGATGAGGTGATGGAAAGCATTGCCCGCAGGAAGCACATCAATCAGCCCGTTCTGGACTACCTCAAAGATAAATGACCTATGTGCTGCTTTCACCTGACCTCGTCGTCAAAATTCACGATTCCGCGCTAAACCCCGGCGAGGTGGCCGGTATGGCCTTGGACAAATCGCTAGAAGGGGCATTGGCGCGGGTCGATAACCGGCTGGTCTACGGCATGATCGAAGATGTTTTCGACCTTGCCGCGGCCTATTGCGTGGCAGTTGCCACCGGGCATGTCTTTAACGATGCCAACAAGCGAACCGCGCATCTCGTTCTCGATATCTGCCTTGATCTCAATGGGGTGCAACTTGACCACGACACCGTCGAGGCAGGCGATCTGATCCGCGAGGTGGCCCAAGGCCGCATCGATGAAGAGACCCTTGCCGACTGGCTGCGCGCCAAAGCTGGCTAACCGGGGCAAAACAGCAGCCCAAGACAAACCCGCGATTGCCCCCGGCGCGCGGGGCTGTCAAAATGGCCCCCACCCACAAACAAAGAGCAGGCCCGCATGACCGACCTTCTTTCCGGCCAGGAACCCACCGAATACGATGCCTCCTCCATCGAAGTGCTGGAGGGGCTGGAGCCCGTCCGCAAACGCCCCGGGATGTATATCGGCGGCACCGATGAGCGCGCGCTGCACCACATGGTGGCCGAGGTGCTCGACAACTCGATGGACGAGGCGGTCGCGGGCCATGCCAACCGGATCGAGGTCGAGCTGAACGCCGATTATTCGGTCACCATCCGCGACAACGGCCGCGGCATCCCGATCGACCCGCATCCGAAGTTTCCGGACAAATCCGCGCTCGAGGTGATCCTCTGCACCCTGCACGCGGGCGGCAAGTTCTCGGGCAAGGCCTACCAGACCTCGGGCGGCCTGCACGGTGTGGGCGCCTCGGTCGTGAACGCGCTGTCGGATTCCATGGTGGTTCAGGTCGCGCGCAACCGCGAGCTTTTCGAGCAGCGTTTCTCGCGCGGCATCCCGCAAGGGCCGGTGGAGAAAATCGGTGCCGCCCCCAACCGGCGCGGCACCACCGTCACCTTCCACGCCGACGAACAGATTTTCGGCGCGCATCGCTTCAAGCCCGCACGCCTGCTCAAGATGGTGCGCTCCAAGGCCTATCTCTTTTCCGGCGTCGAGATCCGCTGGAAGTCCGAGATCGAGGACGGCGACACGCCGATGGAGGCGACCTTCCACTTCCCCGGCGGTCTGGCCGACTACCTGCGCGAGACGCTGGGCAAGGCCACGACCTATGCCGAGAACCCCTTTGCCGGCACCGTCGAGTTCCAAGAGCGTTTCGGCGTGCCGGGCAAGGTCGAATGGGCGATCAACTGGACGCCCGCGCGCGACGGTTTCATCCAGTCCTACTGTAACACCGTCCCCACGCCCGAGGGCGGCACCCACGAAAGCGGCTTCTGGGCTGCGATCCTCAAGGGCATCCGGGCTTACGGCGAGCTGGCGAACAACCGCAAGGCCAAGGACATCACCCGCGACGACCTGATCACCGGGGGCTGCGCGCTGGTGTCCTGCTTCATCCGCGAGCCGGAGTTCGTGGGCCAGACCAAGGACCGTCTCGCCACCACCGAGGCGCAGCGGCTGGTCGAAAACGCGGTGCGCGACCATTTCGACAACTGGCTGGCGGCGGACACGAAATCCGCGGGCGCGATCCTCGACTTCCTCGTGCTGCGCGCCGAGGAGCGGATGCGCCGCAAGCAGGAGAAGGAAACCGCCCGCAAATCCGCCACCAAGAAACTGCGCCTGCCCGGCAAGCTCACCGATTGCACCAGCAAGTCGCGCGAGGGCACGGAGCTTTTCATCGTCGAGGGCGACAGCGCCGGCGGCTCCGGCAAGGGCGCGCGCAACCGCGAGAAACAGGCGCTGCTGCCTTTGAAGGGCAAGATCCTCAACGTGCTGGGCGCGGCCTCGAGCAAGCTGTCGACCAATGCCGAGATCAACGACCTTTGCGAAGCGCTCGGCGTTGGCATGGGCACGAAGTTCAACCTCGACGATCTGCGCTACGACAAGATCATCATCATGACCGACGCCGACGTCGACGGCGCGCATATCGCCTCGCTTCTGATGACCTTCTTCTTCACCCAGATGCGTCCACTCATCGACGCGGGCCACCTCTACCTCGCCTGCCCGCCGCTGTTCCGCCTGACCCAAGGCGCCAAGCGGGTCTATTGCCTCGACGAGGCGGAAAAGAACATGTGGCTGGAGAAGGGCCTCGGCGGGAAAGGCAAGATCGACGTCAGCCGCTTCAAGGGTCTGGGCGAGATGGACGCGAAGGACCTCAAGGAGACCACGATGGACCCCGAGACCCGCAAGCTCATCCGCGTGACCGTGGACGAGGACGTGCCGGGCGAGACCGGGGATCTTGTCGAGCGGCTGATGGGGAAGAAGCCGGAGATGCGGTTTGCGTATATTCAGCAGAACGCGCAGTTTGTGGAGGAGTTGGATGTTTGAGGGGAAGAAAAGTTTTTCGGACTATACGGGTAAGATTCCAAGTCTGTTTGAAGCACTGACGAATATGCCAATAGAGAAGTTTAGGGCCAGCGTTAAAGATAAGGGTAAGTCAGAAATATACATACTCTATGAGAACGAGGACCCTGTGTATGTAGGCCGCACCCGAAATTTGGAGGGCCGGTTCCGAGCTCATACAACAAGGTCTCACAATTCCGCATCTTTCGCGTTAAAGCGAACAAGGGCAAAACACCCAGAGATTGCTAAGGCTACTTACTCTTCAGTAAATAGCAGACAAGCGATTGTTGAACATCCGGAGTATGGTCAGACATTTCGCGATGAGATTGATGCGATTAGATCAATGAGTTTTCGATTCTTGGAAGTGCCTGATCCGATCGAGCAATATCTGTTAGAGTTGTATGCAACGATTGAACTGGATCTTGAATTGACGGGTTTCGACTCTCACTAAGAAATAGCCTTACTAGCCAGCCACATCTGTCCGTATCCCCTGCGCCTTTGGCGCATAGCCCCTTCCCCCCATGGGGAAGGGGCTTCCACACAACGATAGGTCGGGACCGCGACAGCAGTTACCTGTACCGTCCGCGATCACCCCAAACTTCCCCCTTGATCCACAACCTCCCCCGCGCCTAACTCATCCCATGATCCGCGCGCTTCTCCTCTGCCTCCTCCTCGCCGCCTGCGGTCGACCGCTGACGGACAACGAACGCGCCTATCTCGCCACCATCCACGGGCCCACCCTCAACTACGACCGCGTGCGCCTGCATGACGGCGCCCCCACCCGCGCGGTCACCTTCCGCCGCAAGCCGCGCCCGCGCACCACTTGCCGCGAGCGCATTCTGCCGCCGCAGGTGGGCGAGACCGTCACCTCGAAACCCGCCGCCGTGGCGCTCTTCAACCGTGTGCTCTTCGACAAGGACTGGTACCTCGAGGATTACCTGCCCGATCACCCCGACCGCATCGGGCTGATCGCCGCCATGCTGCTGGCGCATGAGATCACCCATGTCTGGCAATGGCAGAACCGCGACCTCACCGGCTACACGCCCCTGCGCGCGGCCTCCGAGCAGTTCACCAGTCCGGACCCCTACCTCTTCGACGTGGATACCAAGCCGCGGTTTCTCGATTTTGGCTATGAGCAACAAGGCTCGATCGTTGAGGAATTCGTTTGCTGCCGCGCGCTCGACCCGCAGGCGCCGCGCACCAAGCGGCTGCATGCGATGCTGTCGGAGGTCATGCCCGTGGCCCCCCTGCCCCAAAGCCGCCCCTATGACGTGGGCCTGCCCTGGGACGGGGTCGAGTTAGAAAACATCTGCGGCTGAGTCAGACCGGCAGCAACTGCCCCGCGTCGAGCCGAATTTGCCGGTCCATCCGGGCCGCCAGTTCAAGGTTATGCGTGGCGATCACCGCCGAAAGCCCGGTGCCGCGCACCAGCGCCATCAGCGCGGCAAAGACCTGATCCGAGGTCGAGGGGTCAAGGTTGCCCGTGGGCTCATCCGCCAGCAGAAGCCGCGGCGCGTTGGCCAGCGCGCGGCAGAAGGCCACCCGCTGCTGCTCACCGCCCGACATGGCGGCGGGGCGGTGATCGGCGCGCTCGGCGATGCCGACCTGCGTCAGTAGCTCCCGCGCCCGCGCCTCGGCCTCCTTGCGCGCCACGCCATTTGCCAGCTGCGGCAACACGATGTTCTCCAGCGCCGTGAACTCGGGCAGCAGGTGGTGGAACTGGTAGATGAAGCCCACGTCGGCGCGGCGCACGGCCGTCCGGCGGCGGTCGCTCTGGCCCGTCAGGTCATCGCCCCCGATCTCCACCGTGCCGCTGTCAGCGGTGTCCAAAAGCCCCGCGATATGCAGCAGCGTCGACTTGCCAGCCCCGGAGGGTGCGACCAGCGCCACCACCTCGCCGGGGGCCACCTCAAGGTCGATGCCGCGCAGCACCTGCACCTCGTTCGGCGCACCGGAATTGTAGGCCTTGGAAATGCCGCTCAGACGCAGGACGGGATCATTCATAGCGCAGGGCCTCCACCGGGTTCATCCGCGCCGCGCGGCGGGCGGGAAAGATCGTGACGACGAAGGACAGACCGAGCGACAGCGCCACGGCTGAGAGCACATCGCCCAGTTGCAGTTTCGCGGGCAGGAAATAAATGCCCCGGATCGAGGCATCCCAGGCATTGCCGCCGCTGAGGTAGTTCACGAAGCCGAAGATCTGGTCGACGTAAGTGGCAAACAGCACCCCCAGCACGACGCCCGCGGCGGTGCCGATGATGCCCGTGAAGGCCCCGCAGATGAAGAACACCCGCAGCACCGAACCCTCAGACAGCCCCATTGTGCGCAGGATGCCGATGTCGCGGCCCTTGTTCTTGACCAGCATGATCAGCCCCGAAACGATGTTCATCGCCGCGATCAGCACCAGAACGCTGAGGATCACGAACATCACCCGGTCCTCGATGTCGAGCGCCGAGAGGAAGGAGCTTGAGGCGTCGCGCCACGTCCAGACCTGCGCGCGCTCACCCGCCGCCTGCATCAGCGCGGGCGCCATGGCATCCACGCCTTCCGGGTCTTCGACCATGACCTCCAGCTCATCGGCCACGCCCTCGCGATTGAAAAAGCTCTGCGCCTCGGTGATCGGCAGGTAAACCCGTGTTTTATCAATGTCGTAGCGCCCAGCAGAGAAGATATAGACCACCTCATAGGCATTGACCCGCGGGCTGGTGCCAAAGGCGGTCTTTACCCCATTGGGCGAGATCAGCTTGACGCTATCGCCGACCTGCACGCCCAAGGACTGCGCCACGCCGCTGCCGATGGCCATGCCCTCTTCAAAACGCGTGATGTCACCGAAAGAACGCTCCGAAGGCTGGATGCCGGGGATGGTCATCAAATCGTCCGAAGCGATGCCGAAAACCTCAACCCCTGCGTTCGACTGGCGGCGATTGGCCATGACCTGTTGCCGCACCAGCGGGGCCACACGGGTCACGCCTTCGACGGCTGCCACCCGCTCGGCCATGGCCTCGTAATCGTCGATGGTGCGGTCGATCTGGCCGTTGGGCAGCACCTCCCCCATCGTGTAGACGGTGACATGGGCATTGGCCCCGAGGATCGTGTCGACGAACTCAGCGCGGAACCCTGAGCGGACCGAAAGCGTGGCGATCAGCGCAAAGACCGCCAGCGTGATGCCGATGAGGCTGATCCACGTCATGACGCTGACGCCCCCTTCGGCGCGGCGGGCGCGCAGGTAGCGCCAAGCGATCATCCATTCAAAGGCCGCGAATGGGGCGGTGCGTGTGGGTTTGCTGGCCATGCGGGAAGGCTCCGGTCTGAGGTGCGCGCAACCTGAGGCTTTGCCCCAGCAGGGTCAAGAACGCAATGCCCGGCGGCGGCGGAAGCGCGCGGGCCATGTGGGCAGCCACAGCAACAGGCGGGTGAGACTGGCCCCCGTGATGAGCCCCAAACCGGCGAAGAGCCATTCGGCACGGCTGCGCGAGGCGGTGGGGGCAAAGCCGCGCAGGGCGGCGCGCAAAGCTCCGGCATCCGGGTTACGCCATAGCAGATAGCAACGCAGGAACGGGCCCGCTGATTGGAGCCTTGGCAATGCGGCCTCAAGCCACCCTTGCCGTTCGATGTTGCGGCGCAGGTCCAAGCCCCGGCGCTCTAGCAGCGCCGATCCGCGCAGCCGCGCCACGGCGTCTTCCCGCACCAGCCCTGCGGTCTGCGCGGCGGCATCGAAATCCGCCACGACTTTGGCGAGGCGCTGCTCCGCCGCCTCCAGTTGAAACACATAGGCCCGGGTGAACCCCGGGCCTTGTGCGGCAATGCCTGCGCTTACGATCCCACCGGCCAATGTCAGCGCCCGAAGGATCATCGCGGCCCTCAGACGATACCGGCGTAGATCTTGGCGATCTTCTCAACCGCCTGTTCGGGCGGCAGTTCCTCGCTCTCACCCGTGCGGCGGCTGGTAAGTTCGACCACGCCGTTCTTCAGCCCGCGCGGGCCGACGGTGATGCGCCATGGCAGACCGATGAGGTCCATCGTGGCGAACTTCATCCCCGCCCCGCCCTTGCGGTCGTCATAAAGCGGATCGAGGCCCAGCGCCTTGAGGCTGTTGTAAAGCGCGTCGCAGGCCGCGTCGGCCTCCGCATCGCCCTGTTTGAGGTTCACGATCCCCGCATGGAAAGGCGTCACCCCCTCGGGCCAGATGATGCCCTTGTCGTCATGGCTGGCTTCGATGATCGCGCCCAGCAGACGGCTGACGCCGATGCCGTGGCTGCCCATATGCACCGGCACCTGTTTGCCGTCGGGGCCTTGCACCTTGGCGTTCATCGCGTCGGAATATTTGGTGCCGAAATAGAAGATTTGCCCCACTTCGATGCCGCGGGCGCTGCGCTGGCGCTCTTCCGGCACCTTGGCAAATACCTCGGGGTCATGGGTCTCATCCGTGCGGGCGTAGCGGGAGGTGAACTCCTCCAGCACCGCGCGGCAGGCGTCGTGATCATTGGGGTCGATCTCGCGGTCGCCAAAGGTCAGATCGGTGATCTCGCTGTCGTAGAAAACCTCCGACTCGCCCGTTTCGGCCAGCACGAGGAACTCATGCGTGTCATCGCCACCGATGGGGCCAGAGTCGGCGCGCATCGGGATCGCTTGCAGGCCCATCCGCTCATAGGTGCGCAGGTAGCTGACCAGATGGCGGTTATAGGCGTGCAACGCGTCCTCTTTGGTGAGGTCGAAGTTATAGCCGTCCTTCATCAGGAACTCACGGCCCCGCATCACGCCGAAACGCGGGCGGATCTCGTCACGGAACTTCCATTGGATGTGGTAGAGCGTCAGCGGCAGGTCTTTGTAAGAGCCGACATGGCTGCGGAAGATGTCGGTGATCATCTCCTCATTGGTGGGTCCGTAAAGCATGTCGCGGTTCTGCCGGTCGCGGATGCGCAGCATCTCGGGGCCATAGGCGTCATAGCGGCCCGATTCCTTCCACAGGTCCGCCGATTGCAGCGTTGGCATCAGCATCGGGATATGGCCCACGCGCTGCTGCTCTTGGTGCACGATCTCTTCGACCTTGCGCAGCACCTTGTAGCCCAGCGGCAGCCAGGAATAGATCCCCGCGCTGGATTGCTTGATCATCCCCGCCCGCAGCATCAACCGGTGGCTGACGATCTGCGCCTCGGCAGGGTTTTCCTTCAGCACGGGTAGAAAATATTGGGACAGACGCATGGTGTTTCCTCATTGACGCATTGCCCCCTGACTAGTGCATGTCAAAGGGCGAGACAATCACATCGCGCGGCATAGCTGCGGCTTGGCATACTGCCACGGCCGCCTGATCCGCGCGCGCCACCCGCAGCCAAGACTTGAAACAAAACGCCACATGGGCGATGTGATGGCATTCCCTGCCGGAGAGCGCCATGGCCCTGCCAATCAGAGACCAATTGAAGTACTGGGGCATCGCGGCAGCGGTGTTCATGGTGGCGCTGTGGTTCATCGGCGATGTGATGCTGCCCTTCCTGCTGGGCGGGGCGATTGCCTATTTCCTTGACCCCGTGGCCGACCGGTTGGAGCGTTTGGGGCTCAGCCGCACCATGGCCACCGCCGTCATCACCGTGGTGGCGCTTTTGGTCTTCGTGCTGATGGCGCTTTTGGTGATCCCGACGCTGGTGAACCAGACCGTGAACCTGATCGAGACCGCGCCCAAGCTGACCCGTAATTTCACCGATTTCATCACCGACCGTTTCCCCTCTCTCTTGGACGATGATTCGACCCTGCGCACCTCGTTGACGACGCTGGGCACCACCATTCAGGAACGCGGCGGGCAATTGCTGCAAACCGCGCTGGCCTCCTTTGCCTCGCTGATCAACGTCTTGCTCTTGTTCGTCATCGTCCCCGTGGTCGCGGTGTACCTGCTGCTCGATTGGGACCGTATGGTCGCCGCCATCGACCGGCTGCTGCCGCGCGACCATGCCCCGACGATTCGCCAATTGGCGCGCGAGATCGACGCGACGTTGGCCTCTTTCGTGCGCGGCATGGGCACGGTCTGCCTGATCCTTGGCACCTATTACGCCGTGGCGTTGATGCTGGTGGGGCTGCAATTCGGCCTCGTCGTCGGCTTTGTCGCGGGGCTGGTGACCTTCATCCCCTACCTCGGCGCTTTGATCGGCGGGGCGCTGGCGATCGGTCTGGCATTGTTCCAATTCTGGGGCGATTGGCTCTCCATCGGTCTCGTCGCGGGCATCTTCGTGCTGGGCCAAGTGGTCGAGGGCAACCTGCTGACACCAAAGCTCGTCGGCAATTCGGTCGGCCTGCACCCGGTCTGGCTGCTGCTGGCGTTGTCGGTCTTCGGCACGCTCTTCGGCTTCGTGGGTCTGCTGGTCGCGGTGCCCGTGGCCGCCGCCATCGGGGTGATCGCGCGTTTTGCCACGGCGCGCTACCGCGAAAGCGTGCTCTACAAAGGCCGAGAGCCTGAAACGACCGTCGACGAGGACATCCGCTAACATGGCCCACCAACTCGGGTTGAACCTGCCCAGCCGAACGGCTCTGGGCCGCGACGCTTTCTTTGTCGCCCCCTCCAACGCCATGGCCATGGCGATGATCGACGGCTGGCGCGGTTGGGCGGGCGGCAAACTGGCCCTGACCGGGCCGCAAGGCTCGGGCAAGACGCATCTGACGCATGTTTGGGCGGACCTTTCCGGCGCGCGGATCATCAGCGCGGCGGACCTGCTGGAGGCCGACATTCCAGCCCTTGCCCGTGGCCCCGTGGCGGTGGAGGATGTGCATCTGATCGCCGGTGACGCGGCCGCGCAAACGGCGCTCTTTCATCTGCACAACCTCGTGCTGGCCGAAGGTCAGGCGCTGCTGCTCACCGGCACCGGGCCGGTGGCGCATTGGGGCCTTACGCTGCCCGATCTGGTCAGCCGGATGCGCGGCGCCACGATGGTCGAGATGGAGGCGCCCGACGATGCGCTGCTCTCGGCCCTGCTGGTCAAACTGCTGGCCGACCGGCAACTGACGCCCAAGCCGGAACTGATCAACTACCTAATGACGCGGATGGACCGATCCTTTGCCGCCGCCATCGCGCTGGTCGACCGGCTGGATGCCGCCAGCCTTGCACAGAAGCGCCCCCTGACCCGCGCACTGGCCGCGCAGGTGCTGGACATCGCCCCGCCTCGCGCGTGATACTGGAATAATTAACGCAAGCCTTCGCAAACCCGTTACATTCCAATGTCATGAGGCCCGCATGACCCAAGCCGATTTCCTGCAAGCGCCCTTTCCGCCCGCCACCGATCTGCCCGATCTCGACACCACCGGGCCGGGCCGGTTCTTTAACCGTGAGTTGAGCTGGCTCGACTTCAACTGGCGCGTGCTGGAAGAGGCCGAAAACCCGCGCGTGCCACTTTTGGAGCGGCTGCGCTTCCTGTCGATCTCGGCCACCAACCTCGATGAATTCTATACCGTGCGCGTGGCGGGCCTGCGCGAGCTTGCGCAGGCAGGCAACACCACCGCCGCCGCCGATGGGCTGAGCCCCGGCGAGCAACTGGTGTTGATCAACGAAGACGCGCGCAATCTGATGATGTCCCAGCAACGGGTGCTGGTCGACCTCATGGCCGAGATGGACGCGCAGAACATCATGCTGGAACGCACGGCCGACCTGACCGAGGCCGATTACAAACATCTCGAAGGGGTCTTCCTCAACCAAGTCTTCGCCGTGCTCTCGCCGCTGGCGATCGACCCCGCGCACCCCTTCCCCTTCATTCCCAACACCGGCTACGCGCTGGCGCTGCAACTGGAGCGGACCCGCGACAAACGCCCGCTACAGGCGCTCTTGCCGATCCCGGCGCAGATCGACCGTTTCGTGCCCCTGCCCGCCCCCGATGGCTGCCTGCGCTACCTGCCGCTTGAAGATCTGCTGATCATCAATATCCCCAACCTCTTTCCGGGCTACAAACTCAAGGCGCATTTCGAATTCCGTGTGCTGCGCGACAGCGATCTTGAGGTGGAGGACGAGGCCGAAGACCTCGTGCGGGAATTCGAAGTCGCCCTGAAACGTCGCCGCCGGGGCGAGGTCGTACGCCTGACCCATTCCGCAGGCGCGCCGGAAAAGCTGAAATCCGTCGTCATGCGCGAGCTTTGCGTGCGCCCTCAAGACGTGATCGAGATCGACGGCATGTTGGGCATCGCCGACCTCTCGAAACTGGTGACCGATGCCCGGCCAGACCTGCTCTGGCCGCAGTTTACCCCCCGCGTGCCTGAGCGCGTCAGCGACCATGACGGCGATATGTTCGCGGCGATCCGGCAGAAAGACATGCTGCTGCACCACCCCTACGAGACCTTCGACATGGTGGTGCGTTTCCTTGCCCAAGCGGCGCGCGACCCAGATGTGGTGGCGATCAAGCAGACGCTCTACCGCACCTCGCGCGACAGCCCCATCGTTAGCGCGCTTTGCGAAGCGGCGGAGGATGGCAAATCGGTCACCGCGCTGGTCGAGCTGAAGGCCCGCTTTGATGAGGCTGCCAACATCCGCCAATCGCGCCGGTTGGAGCGGGCGGGCGCGCATGTGGTCTACGGTTTTCTCGACCTCAAGACCCACGCCAAGATCTCGACCGTGGTGCGCCGCGAGGGTGATCAACTGGTGACCTATACCCACTACGGCACCGGCAACTACCACCCGATCACCGCGCGGATTTATACGGACCTGTCGCTCTTCACCTGCGATTCCAGCCTAGGGCGCGATGCGACGAAAGTGTTCAATTTCCTGTCGGGCTACGCCCCGCCGGAGCAGTTGGAAAACCTCGCCATCTCCCCCACGACGCTCAAGCCGCGCCTGCTTGAGATGATCCGGGCCGAGGCCGAACATGCCCGCGCCGGACGCCCCGCCGTGATCTGGGCCAAGATGAACGCGTTGATCGACGCCGAGGTGATCGACGCGCTGTATGACGCTAGCCAAGCCGGGGTGGAAATCAGCCTCGTCATTCGCGGCATCTGCGGGCTGCGCCCCGGGGTGAAGGGGCTGTCGGACAACATCCGCGTCAAATCCATCATCGGGCGCTTTTTGGAACACAGCCGCATCGTCTGTTTCGGCAATGGCCACGGGCTGCCGCATAAAAAGGCACGGGTCTTCATGTCTTCTGCCGATTGGATGGGCCGCAACTTGAACCGCCGGGTCGAGACATTGGTCGAGATCGAGAACCCCACCGTCAAGGCGCAGATCACCAGCCAAATCATGGCGGCCAATCTGGCTGACGTGGCGCAAAGCTGGGTCATGGGGCCGGATGGTAAATTCACCCGCCCGGCGATCCCCGAAGGCACTTTCGCCTTCAGCTGCCACCGCTTTTTCATGGAAAACCCCTCGCTTTCCGGTCGGGGCAGCGCCGGGGCGTCGGATGTGCCCAAGCTAACCCATACCGAGGATTGACCGGCAAGCGCCCCTTTGGCAATTGACCTCACCGCCCCCCTGCGCCAATTATCCAGTGAAACGGATGGCCCGCAGGAGCATTGATGGCAGACCAGACCGACCCTTCCCGAGCCGCCCCCGTCCCTGAGACGGGTGTGGCGGAACTGGGCCTTTTCGGAAAACCCTTGTTTCAGGATCCGGGCGCGCGGGCGCTGGCGCGCGTCGGCGTGGTGGATGTGGGGTCGAACTCCGTCCGGCTGGTGGTCTTTGACGGCGCGGCGCGCTCTCCGGCCTATTTTTACAACGAAAAGATCATGTGCGCCTTGGGCGCGGGCATGGCCGAGACCGGGCATCTGTCCCCCGAAGGGCGCGCCCGCGCGCTTTCGGCCCTGCGGCGGTTCAGCAAACTGGCCGATGGGATGGGCCTGTCGGAACTTACCGTCGTCGCCACGGCGGCGGTACGCGATGCCAGCGATGGCCGCGCCTTTTGCGCCGATGTGCTGCGCGAGACCGGGTTGCGCATCTGGGTGATCGACGGCGAGGAAGAGGCGCGGCTCTCGGCGCAAGGGGTGCTTTTGGGCTGGCCCGGCGCTTACGGCCTTGTCTGCGACATCGGCGGCTCTTCGATGGAGCTTGCCGAAATCTCGGGCGGGCGCGTCGGGCGGCGGGTCACCTCCCAGCTCGGCCCGCTCAAGCTGCGCGACCTCAAGGGTGGTGCCAAAGGACGGCACGCGCATATCAAAGAGGTCATCACCGGGCTTCAGGAAAAGATGGGCAGCCAGCGCGACCGGCTGTTCCTTGTGGGCGGCTCATGGCGGGCAATCGCGCGGATCGACATGTACCGCCGGGGCTATCCACTGCATGTGCTACACGAATACCGCATGACCGTGACCTCGGTTCGCGAGACGGTGAAATTTATCCAAACCTCCGATCTTGAGGAATTGCGCAGCGCTTGCGGTGTCTCCTCCAGCCGGATGTCGCTGGTGCCCTATGCCGCGGAGGTGCTGAGCCGGCTGGTCAAGACTTTCCGGCCCAAGGACATCGCCATTTCCAGCTACGGCATCCGCGAAGGCATGCTCTATGAGCAGATGCCGCAGCGCCTGCGCGACCGGGATCCGCTGATCGAAGCCTGCTATTTCGCCGAGGCCAAAGACGCGCGGATGCCCGGTTTCGGCAAGGTGCTCTATAACTTCATCCTGCCGCTCTACCGCTCTGCCCCCCACGCCCGTAGGCGTTTGGTCAAAGCGGCCTGCCTGTTGCACGACGTCAGTTGGCGCGCGCATCCCGACTACCGGGCCGAGACCTGTTTCGACAATGCCACCCGCGCCAATCTCGGCGGGCTGAAACACGCCGAACGCATCTACCTCGGGCTCGCCCTGCTGCACCGCTATTCCAACAAGCGTGAAAACACGCGTTTCGAAGACCTCTATGAAATGGTCGACGAAAAGACCCGGTTGGAGGCCGAAATCCTTGGCAAAGCCATGCGCTTTGGTGCGATGCTCTGGATGGACAAGGGCGAACAGCGCGGCGAATTGCGCTGGTTCCCCAAGAAGAAGCAATTGGAACTCTGGCTCACCCCCGACATGGTGCCGCTTTTCGGCGAGGTCGCAGAGGCGCGGCTGAACTCACTCGCGAAATCGCTTGAGGCAGAGGTGCATGTCCGGACCGGCAAACGCGCCGCGCGTTAAAGCTCGATCTGCGGCGCGGGTTCGGTTGGGGTCTCTGGCGGGACCATCGGATGATCGGGCTTGCGGCGGATGATGATATCGCCGTTGGGCTGCATCTCGGGCGCTTGATAGGCGCTCCAATCCTCGACCTCGTCCAAAAGCTCCGTAAGCTTCGGCCCCATCTCCCGCGCGAAATCGCGCAGCGCGGGGCGCATGGCCTCGGTGAACCCTTCAAACCCCTCCATGACCGGGCCCATCTCATCCATGATCCCGTCCATGAACATCTGCGCGCCGCGCTCCATCAGGCCGAGGCCGCGTTCTTCGGATTCTTCCTGCGCATGGGCTGCGAGGGGCAGCACCGTACAAAGAGCGATAAGGGGCATAAAGTGTGTCATGGGATTGAGGTAGGCGGCCCCGCGCGCATGTCCAGTCTTACGCCACGCCGCTGGCAGCCCCCCGCCTAAAGATCGACATCCAGCGTGACGGGAAAGTGATCCGAAGCGGCCAGCAGCGCGTCGCGCAGGGCGACGTCTTGCCAGCAGGCCGGATCATCCATCGGATGCCAAATCCGCCAGCGGGCCGCACGGGCGGCGATCTGCGGGCTGACCATGATGTAGTCTAGCAGCGCCTGAAGATAGCGTTCCTCCGGCGCGATCCAGAAACGCGCGCTCGTTGGCGCGGCCCCCAAACGGCGGCTGAGCGCCTGTTTGGCATGAGGGTCGAAGAGCGCCGCCGCCCCCTGCCCCAGCACGATCTCGACCGAGGACCGCCCGAACAGGCTTTCGAATTCATCCAGCCCCGGCCCGTCGTTTAAATCGCCCAAGACCATCACGGGCCGTTCCGCCGCCAAATGCATGTCGATCCGCCGCCTCAGCCAGATCGCCTGTGCCAATTGTTTGCGCCGGTTGGCGATGGCGATGCGCAACACATCGGCCTTGGACTTGGCCCCATGGGGCGCTTTGGATTTGAGATGCGCGCCGATCATCTGAAAGACGAAACCGGCCTTCGTGGTGACCTCCAACTCCAAGGGCGGTTTGGAAAAGACCACCGCGTCTTCCGTCGCATCCACGTCAAGGTCGATCCGCAGCGTCTGGTCAAAGCGCGGGGCATTGGTGGCACCCTGAGGTACATGGCGGGCGCTGAGCTTGTCGGGGTCATAGAGCAGCGCGATCTCTTGCTCGGTGTCGTTGGAAAACCCCATGACAGCGGCCCGCGTGCGCAGGGAAAACCGCGCGGCGAAATGCTCAAGCGCCGCCACGGTGGATTGCCGCCGCCCGTGGTTCGGCGCTTCGATCACCATGACCGCATCGGCATCCAGCGCGCTGAACACTTGGCCCAAAGCCGCCGTCTGCTGCGCACGGGTCACCCCGTGCCGCCCGGCCCAAGCGTCATCGTCGTGAAGCCGGTTGTCATCGTCAAAAAGGCTCGCGAACCACTCAACATTGTAGGTCGCGATGCGCATCAAGCGTGTTTGCCCGAGAGCGTTTCCCATGCGCGGTTGATGTCGATCATGCGTTTCTCGGCCATCTTGATCGCCTCTTGCGGCAGGCCGCGCGCCACCAGCGCATCGGGATGGTTCTCGCGCACCAGCCGCCGCCAGGCGCGTCGGGCCTCTTCCAACGTCGCATTGGGGCCGATGCCCAGAACCGTGCGCGGCAGGGGCGAGCTATCCGGCACGAAACGCGCTTTCAGCGAGGCGAAAGCCTCTTCATCTATGCCGAAAATCGCGGCCACATCCTCAAGGAAGGCGTTTTCGTTGGGGTGGTAGATGCCATCAGCCATCGCGATGTGAAACAGCCCCTCCATCAGGTCATGCAGGGTCTGAGGCTGGTCACTGAACATCCGCGCGATGCGGCGGGCGTAATCCTCGAAACCGGTTACGTCTTGGCGGGCAAGGTTAAAGACCCGCGCCGCCCCTTCCTGATCCGCCTCGGCAATCTGGAACACTTCGCGAAAGGCGGTCACCTCATCGCGGGTCACCAGCCCATCGGCCTTGGCCATCTTGGCGCCAAGCGCGATCACCGCGATGGTAAAGGCGACCGAGCGCTCGGGCGGGCTGCGCAGCCGGTCAAAGACAGCCGACAGCCCTTCGCCCGCGGTGAGGGCTGACAGAGCTTCGGAGATGCGCGTCCAGATCGACATGGGCTGACCCTTTGGTATTCGGCCCCCAGCTTAACCGCTGGCATCGGGGAAGTCAGGATGCAGTCAGCGTTTTTTGCATCAAGATGAGATCGAGCCATTGGCCATGTTTGCGCCCCACCTCGGGCATCCGCCCGACCTGTGCAAAGCCCAGTTTTTCATGGAACGTCACAGCGCCGGGATTGGCGCTGCTGATCGCGGCAACCATGGTGTGACAGCCCTGCGCCGCCCCCGCCTCTATGGCCTGTGTCATCAGGTCGCGGCCCAGCCCCTGCCCCTGCGCCGCCGCGGACAGGACGATGCTATGCTCCACCGTCGCGGCATAGCCCGGCCCGCCGCGAAAACTGCCATAGGTGACAAAGCCCAGCACCGCGCCCTCCCCTTCGGCCACCCAAAAGGCATTGGCGCGGGCGGCGATCAGCGCTGCGATCTCCGCCGGCGTCTTTTCGTCGGTGGTGAAGGTCGACAGGCTGTCGCGGATCATACCGTTCCACAGCGCCGCCACGGCGGCGGCATCCTGCGCCACGGCGGGGCGGATCGCGCCGCCTCTCAGGGCGGCGCTTCCGTCGTCTTGCATCACTTCCGCGTCTCGCGGATCAGCTTCAGGATATCCTGCGCGGCGGTTGGGATATTGGTGCCGGGGCCGAAGATCGCCTTCACGCCCGCGTCTTGCAGGAACTTGTAGTCCTGCTGCGGAATCACCCCGCCGCAGATCACGAGGATATCCTCGGCGCCCGCATCCTTCAGCGCTTGGATCAACTGTGGCGCCAGCGTCTTATGCCCCGCCGCCTGACTGGAGATGCCGATGACATGCACGTCGTTGTCCACGGCGTCCTGCGCGGCCTCCGCAGGGGTCTGGAACAGCGGGCCCACGTCCACGTCAAAGCCGATATCGGCAAAGGCAGTGGCGATCACCTTGGCACCGCGGTCGTGGCCGTCCTGGCCCATCTTGACCACCAGCATACGCGGGCGGCGGCCTTCGGCCTCGGCGAATTCATCGACCGATTTCTGGATGTCGGCAAAGCCCGCGTCGCCCTCATAGGCCGCGCCATAGACACCCGAGAGCGTCTTGACCTCGGCCCGGTGCCGTCCGAATTCCTTTTCCATCGCCATGCTGATTTCCCCCACTGTGGCGCGTGCGCGCGCGGCCTCGACCGCGGCGTCGAGCAGGTTGCCGCCCTCGGCCGCCCGCCGTGTCAGTTCTGCCAAGGCGGCGGTGCAGGCCTCTTCGTCGCGCTCGGCGCGGATGCGCTCCAGACGCGCCACCTGTCCTGCGCGCACCTTGACGTTGTCGACGTCGAGAATGTCGATCGGCTCTTCCTTGTCGCGGCGGTACTTGTTGACGCCCACGATCACCTCGGTGCCGCGGTCGATGCCTGCCTGTCGCTGCGCCGCGGCTTCCTCGATCCTGAGCTTGGGCATGCCGGAGGCCACCGCCTTGGTCATGCCGCCCATCTCCTCGACCTCCTCGATCAGCTTCCACGCCGCCTCTGCCAGATCGGCGGTCAGCTTCTCGACGTAGTAGGAGCCTGCCAGCGGGTCGACGACATTGGTGATGCCGGTCTCTTCCTGCAGGATCAGCTGGGTGTTGCGGGCGATACGCGCGGAATGGTCGGTGGGCAGGCCGATGGCCTCATCCAGCGAGTTGGTGTGCAGCGACTGGGTGCCGCCCAGCACCGCCGAAAGCGCCTCGTAAGCGGTGCGCACAACGTTGTTGTAGGGGTCCTGTTCGGCCAAGCTGACGCCGGAAGTCTGGCAGTGGGTCCGCAGCATCGAGGACTTGGGGTTCTTAGGCTCGAACTCCTCCATCACCCGCGACCACAGGAGGCGCGCGGCGCGCAGCTTGGCAGCCTCCATGAAGAAGTTCATGCCGATGGCGAAGAAGAACGACAGACGCGGCGCGAAGCGGTCCACGTCCATACCCGCCGCAATCGCCGTGCGCACATATTCGCGCCCGTCGGCGATGGTGAAGGCCAGTTCCTGCACGAGGTTCGCCCCCGCCTCCTGCATGTGGTAGCCCGAGATCGAGATCGAGTTGAACTTGGGCATGTGATCCGAGGTATATTCGATGATGTCCCCGATGATCCGCATCGACGGCTCCGGCGGGTAGACATAGGTGTTGCGCACCATGAATTCCTTGAGGATGTCGTTCTGGATCGTGCCCGAGAGCTTGGCCCGGTCGTGGCCCTGTTCCTCGCCCGCGACGATGAAATTGGCGAGGATCGGGATCACCGCGCCGTTCATCGTCATGGAGACCGAGACCTGATCGAGCGGAATGCCATCGAAGAGAATCTTCATGTCCTCGACAGAGTCGATGGCCACGCCCGCCTTGCCGACATCGCCCTCAACGCGGGGATGATCACTGTCATAGCCGCGGTGCGTCGCCAGATCGAAGGCGACGGAGACACCCTGCTGGCCTGCCGCCAAGGCGCGTCGGTAGAAGGCGTTTGATTCCTCCGCGGTGGAGAAACCCGCATATTGCCGGATCGTCCAGGGACGGCCGGCGTACATCGTGGCCTTCACGCCGCGCGTAAACGGCGCTTCGCCGGGAATGCTGCCGAGATGCTCCAGCCCGTCCACGTCCTCGGCGGTGTAGAGCGGCTGGACGTCGATCCCCTCCAGCGTCTTCCACGTCAGATCGTCAAGGCTGCGCCCGCGCAGTTCGCCCGTGGCCAGTTCCTGCCAACGCGCCTTCGCGTCATTTTGGTCGGATGTCATATGCTTGTCCTTCTCCCTTAGCGCCCGGCGGCAGGCATCGGCCTGCGCAACTGTGGCGGCTGAATTGTCAAAGGCCGCGCCCCTAGGGGGATAAATTGCCCCTGCGGCGCTTTGCCCTTCGCAAACTGGCACAGGCCCCCTATATTTGAGGGGACAGGAGCCTTGATGAAACGTTTGATCTCACTAGTTTTTGCAGGATTGATGACCACGGCCGCCATGGCCCAAGGGGCGGATGCCCCGATGGAGGATCCGTTGTTCCTGCCTGCCGATATGGCCGATCTCAGCACCTTCCAATGGACCAAACGGCCCGTGCTGGTCTTTGCCAATTCCGAGAACGACCCCGCCTTCGTCGCGCAGATGGAATACCTCCGCGAGCGTGAGGATGAGTTGCGCCTGCGCGATGTCGTCGTGCTGACCGATACCGACCCCGCCGCGCAGAGCCCGCTGCGGCTGCGGATGCGCCCGCGTGGTTTCATGCTGGTGCTGGTCGACAAGGAAGGCCAGATCGAGCTGCGCAAACCCTTCCCTTGGGACGTGCGCGAGATCACCCGTAGCATCGACAAGATGCCGCTGAGGCAGCGAGAGATCAGAGAGGCGAAGGAGCGCGACATCATCCGCTGATGCCCCGCGCCCTGCCCGCCCTGATCGCCCCCGCCTCGCACCCTATTCGAACTCCATGATCACATCGTCCACCGCAAGGCTGTCGCCCGCGCCCGCGTTGACCTTGCTGACGACGCCCTTCTTCTCGGCGCGCAGGATGTTTTCCATCTTCATGGCCTCGATGGTGCAGAGCGCTTGGCCCTCCTGAACCTCGTCGCCCACTTCGACGTCGAGCTTCACCACCAGACCCGGCATCGGGCAGAGCAGCATCTTCGACGTGTCTGGCGGCAGCTTTTCGGGCATCAGGGCCGCCAGTTCCGCCTGACGCGGCGTGCGGACATGGACCTTTAGGTCCGCACCGCGGGTGCGGATGCGGAAGCCGCCTGAGATTTTGCCGACCTTCAGCACCAGAGGCGCGCCATCGACGGTCATCTCGGCCAGTTGGTCGCCCGGGGTCCAATCACCGCTGACCCGCATTTCGCTGCCGTCGGAGAAAGCCACCGTCGCCCCTTCGGGATCGGCCTTGGTGACAACATCAAAGTTCTCACCCTGAAGCTTCACGTTCCAGTCGCTGCCGACTTTACGCTCGTGGTTGTCCATCCGGCCCGAGACGCGGGCGCGGCGGATTTCGCCAACGCGGTGCATGGCGGCACAGGCGGCGGCGATGCGGCGCAGCTCGCTCTCCGGCAGGGTCACACCTTCGAAACCATCGGGATATTCCTCGGCGATGAAGGCGGTGGTCATCTCGCCCGAGACGAACTTGGGGTGATCCATCACCGCGCTGAGGAAGGGCAGGTTGTGCCCGATGCCCTCGACCTCAAAACTGTCGAGCGCCACGCGCATCTTCTCGATCGCCTCTTCGCGGGTCGGCGCCCAAGTGCAGAGCTTGGCGATCATCGGGTCGTAATACATCGAGATCTCGCCGCCCTCGTAGACGCCGGTATCGTTGCGCACGGCCATGTCGCCTGCGGGCGCGTCGCCCTGCCATGTGCCCTGCTCCAGAAGCGGCCCCGCGGCCACCTCCCGCGGCGGGCGGTAGCGGGTCAAGCGGCCAATGGAGGGCAGGAAGCCGCGGTAGGGATCCTCGGCGTAGAGCCGGTTCTCAATGGCCCAGCCGGTCAGCGTCACATCGCCTTGCGTGATCGACAACTTCTCGCCATTGGCCACGCGGATCATCTGCTCCACCAGATCGACGCCGGTGATCAGCTCGGTCACCGGGTGTTCCACCTGCAGGCGGGTGTTCATCTCGAGGAAGTAGAAGTTCTTGTCGCCGTCGACGATGAATTCCACGGTGCCCGCGCTGGTGTAGCCCACGGCCTGCGCCAGTGCGACGGCCTGTTCGCCCATGGCCCGGCGGGTCTCTTCGTCAAGGAAGGGGCTCGGGGCCTCTTCGACGACCTTCTGGTTGCGGCGCTGGATCGAGCATTCACGCTCGCCCAGATAGATGCCGTTGCCGTGACTGTCGCAAAGCACCTGAATTTCGATGTGGCGCGGCTGCGTCACGAATTTCTCAATGAAGATCCGGTCGTCGCCGAAGGAATTAGCGGCCTCGTTCTTGGACGATTGGAAACCCTCGCGCGCTTCCTCGTCGTTCCATGCAATCCGCATACCCTTGCCACCACCGCCGGCGGAGGCCTTAAGCATTACCGGGTAGCCGATGTCATTGGAAATCTTCACCGCCTCTTCGGCGTCCTCGATCAGCCCCATGTAGCCCGGCACAGTCGAAACCCCGGCCTCTTTGGCGATCTTTTTCGAGGTGATCTTGTCGCCCATCTTCTCGATGGCCCCTTTCGGCGGGCCGACGAAGGCCACGCCTGCGGCCTCCAGCGCCTCGGCGAACTTGCTGTTTTCGCTCAGGAAACCATACCCGGGATGCACCGCCTGCGCGCCGGATTGCTTGACCGCCTCCATCACCTTGTCGATGACGATATAGGACTGGTTCGCGGGGGGTGGGCCGATGTGAATGGCCTCATCCGCCATTTCCACATGCAGCGCCTGTGCGTCCGCATCGGAATAGATCGCCACGGTAGTCAGACCCATTTTCTTGGCGGTCTTGATCACGCGGCAGGCGATTTCGCCCCGGTTGGCAATGAGGATCTTGTCAAACATCAGCAGTTCCTTTGACGGTGACAGGCCACGCAAAATGCCGCGTCAGCCGGAGCTGCGCGGGTGCCTGTAGGGTAGAGTTGGAAAGGGGAGCCGCCCTGCCCGCGCGAATGGCGGGCAAAGCGGCGATTGCGGCGTGATCAGTTACACTTGCCGGGGTTGAGTTGGCAGTAGCCGACGTTGGCTGCAGCGCCAATGGCTGCGCCCTGCGCCAGCGACCCGCCTGTGACGGCTGCTGCACCTGCGCCGACGGCTGCGCCGCCCAGACCCTGCTCGCCGATGTTGTCACCGCATGCGGCCAGACCGGCTGTCGCGCCAAGCGCGAGAATGATGTTACGAATGGACATGTGCCTGTTCCTTCACTGCTATCTACTATCCGACCAACGCCCTGCCGTTTGACAAGTTCCCGGTCGGTTTTTCGGTCTGCTGCCCTGTGGCGCGAAAACCACCCTTTCGAAAAGTCGGGCAGCCCCGCACCAGCGCGCGACTGCCCGATAGGGGAAGGGGTATGGTCTTCATGTCCAGCAGCACGAAGGACAAATGATGTGCCGCTAGCCATGGTAAGCTTGGCCCACGCCGCCAGCGGCGCCAAGCCTGCGCCAGCCCCGGAGGGAACTTCGGCAAAGCCATGCTGATCTGTGAACAGGCGCGGCGACATCATGCCGATCAATCCTCGAAAGCTTCGGGGAATGCGGCGCGGGCTGCAGGCACGTCAAGCACCAGCAGAGCTTCGTAATCGGCAGGATCGAAAGGATCGGTCGCGGGCAGAACCTCACGGCCAAAGAGCCAAGACAGACGGCCCGCATCCAGATTGCCCCGCTCGAAAGGATGTTCGCCAAAGGCCTCCCATAGGGCTTTGACAAAAGCGGTATCGGCACGGCGGTCCGGAGCGCGGCGGTCGGGGCGACGCTCACGCCGCGTGATGGGCGTGACCCCTTTGGGGTTCGGACGGCGAATTGTGAATTGGAAATCGGTGCCGGGCAGACGCCCGGGGAACCCGCGGTGTTTTAGCATATAGGCGGGCATCAGACACCCCTCCCGGTTGCAGGGGTGGCTGGGATCAGGGCAGGCGCAGACGCCTGCCCTGCAACGGCATTACTTGTACTTGCCGGTGTAGACGGGCTCAACCGAGATGGGCTCGGGCTCGACCACGACGTACTCTTCTTCTTGCTGTGCGCAGGCCGAAACCGCTGCGACGAAACCGATGGCTGCCAGCAACTTGATGCTCTTGGACATGTAAATCTCCTATCAATGTTAAATGAACCTGACACGACAACACGCCGGCCAAGCCCGGGTTCTGAGGTAAGGGATACGTGGGTATTCCTTGACCGCATCATATGCGATTCACATGGCAATGGATACGGTTGCAAGTGCAATCGGTCGCGTTGTGACTCCAAAGCATCAATCCAATCCGAGGATCGGCGGATTCTTGCAAGATATTGCCTGTGCATCACAAACCCTCCCAAATGCAGGTGTCATCCTGCGCCCGGAAAGCTTCGAAATACTGGGTCGCTTCGGGGTCGGCCGCGCCGAATTCCACCGGACGGTCGGCGAGGGAGACGACGATCACCTGCCCTGCCAGCGCATGTTCAGTCATGTAAGGAAGTGCGACGACCGCGCAGAGATGTTCCATATCCGGTGCGGCGCGGTCATAGGCGATGGCCCCCGGCCCTTTGGCGATCTGCGGCGCGATAAAACGGAAGCGAAGCCAAGTCTCACCGCCGAGATCCTCAACCAAGACCTCTTGCAGGTCAACGGTTTGCCCAGAGGGGACATCAATGGCCCGCGCGGGGCCTCCAAGCCCGACCGCCAGCAGGGCTGGCAGCCAAGCCCGGCGCAGAAGAGCGCCTAGTGGTTGCGCAGCGCGTCGATCAGCGTGTCCTTGTCCATGTCCGAGCGCCCTTCGATCCCGAGATCCTGCGCCCGGTCGTAGAGATCGTCCTTGGTCCAATCCTCGTAGGGCAGCTGTTTGCCCCCCTTCTGGCTGGGATGCTGGCTGTCGTTGGCCTGCGCGTTGGCGATCCGGGCGGCTTTCTCCTTGCTCGCCCCATCCTCGCGCAGGGACTTGTAGGTCTCTTCGTCCTTGATGGATGAATTCGGCATGATGCGGTCCTCCTTTGTAAGGAAAACCACCCAGCCCGCCGAGGGTTCCGCGCGCGGCCCTCGTGGGATCGGTATTTGAGAAAGGATGAAGCTGCATGATGGCGCTCAGAGCGGAATGTTGTCGTGTTTTTTCCACGGGGTCTGCACTTTTTTGTTCCGCAGCGAGGCAAAAGCGCGGGCGACCCGTTTGCGGGTAGAGCGGGGCTGGATCACCTCATCGATGAAGCCCCGTTCGGCGGCGACGAAGGGATTGGCGAAACGGTCTTCGTAATCCTTGGTGTGTTTGGCGATCTTTTCGGGGTCGTTCAGATCCTTGCGGTGAATGATCTCGGTTGCGCCTTTGGCGCCCATCACGGCGACTTCGGCGGTGGGCCAAGCGTAGTTGAAATCCGAGCGCAGGTGCTTCGAGGCCATCACGTCATAGGCGCCGCCATAGGCTTTGCGCGTGATGACGGTGACCATCGGCACGGTCGCCTCGCCATAGGCGAAGAGCAGTTTCGCGCCGTGTTTGATGACGCCGCCGAATTCCTGACCGGTGCCGGGCAGGAAGCCGGGCACGTCGACGAGCGTGAGGATCGGGATCTCGAAGGCGTCGCAGAAACGCACGAAACGCGCCGCTTTGCGCGAACTGTCGATGTCGAGGCAGCCGGCCAGCACCATTGGTTGGTTGGCCACCACGCCAACGGTACGCCCCTCAAGGCGGATGAAACCGGTGATGATGTTCTTGGCGAATTCCTCTTGGATTTCGTAAAAGTCACCCTCATCCGCCAGTTTGAGGATCAATTCCTTCATGTCATAGGGGGTGTTGGCGTTCGACGGTACCAGCGTGTCGAGCGAGGGCTCAATCCGATTGGGATCATCGAAGAAGGGGCGGACCGGCGGCTTTTCGCGGTTGTTGGCGGGCAGCAGATCGACGAGGCGGCGCACCTCAGCGAGTGCCTCCACATCGTTCTCGAAGGCCGCGTCGGCGACGGAGGATTTGCGCGTGTGGGTCGTGGCGCCGCCCAGCTCTTCGGCGGTGACGACTTCGTTGGTGACGGTTTTCACCACATCCGGGCCGGTGACGAACATATAGGAGCTGTCTTTGACCATGAAGATGAAGTCGGTCATCGCGGGCGAATAGACTGCCCCGCCCGCGCAGGGGCCCATGATGACACTGATCTGGGGGATCACGCCGGAGGCTTCGATGTTGCGCTGGAATACCTCGGCATAGCCTGCAAGGCTGGCCACGCCCTCTTGGATCCGCGCGCCGCCGGAATCGTTGATGCCGATCACCGGCGCGCCGTTTTGCACTGCCATGTCCATGATCTTGCAGATTTTCTGAGCATGGGTTTCAGATAGGGAGCCGCCGAAGACGGTGAAATCCTGACTGAAGACATAGACGAGGCGGCCGTTAATCGTGCCCCAGCCGGTGACCACGCCATCGCCCGCGGGCTTTTGATCCTGCATGCCGAAATCGGTGCAGCGGTGGGTGACGAACATGTCGAATTCCTCGAAGGAGCCTTCGTCGAGCAGCAGATCGACACGCTCCCGCGCGGTGAGCTTGCCGCGGCCGTGCTGCGCATCGATCCGTGCCTGACCGCCGCCCAAACGCGCATCTTCGCGACGCCGCTCCAGTTGTTCGAGAATGTCTTTCATGACGCACCCCTATTGTGATTTCGACCAGTCTACCGGAGGAGCGCAACTGACCAAAGCGCAATTTTGCAAATTTGCAAAATCAATACAGGCGTGGTGAAGCAAAATGAAAAGTTGCAAAACAATCTAGTTAACATGGACATTTCCCATACCCGCGACTACTTGCATTTGCATGAGCGATATCCCCCGGGTCCGGTATTTAGACCGGACGACCCCGCCCCATATTTCAACGCTGATCCTGCTGGCCGGGCTTTCGGCCATGGTCATGAACATCTTCCTGCCCAGTCTGCCGAAGATGGCAGAGCATTTCGGCACGGATTATGCGGTAATCCAGCTTTCGGTACCGCTCTACCTGTTCTTCAGCGGGATACTGCAAATCTTCATCGGGCCGATTTCGGACAACCTCGGGCGGCGGCGGGTGATGCTTTGGGGCTTGGGCATCTTTTTCGTGGCCACGGTCGGCTGTCTGCTGGCGCCGAACATCGCCGTGTTTCTGGTATTCCGCATGGCGCAGGCTGTGATCGCCACGGGCATGGTGCTGAGCCGTGCGGTGATCCGCGATCTTTATACCCAGGACGAATCCGCCTCCATGATCGGCTATGTGACCATGGGCATGGCGCTGGTGCCCATGATCAGCCCAGCCTTGGGCGGGTTGCTGGAACAGGGTTTCGGCTGGCAGGCTTCCTTCTGGGCGATGCTAATCCTCGGCGGGTTGGTGTTTTGGGTGGCTTGGGCGGATTTGGGCGAAACCGCCCGGGCCAGCGGCAAATCGCTGCGCCAGCAGTTCGGCGAATACCCCGAGTTGCTCCGCTCCCCCCGTTTTTGGGGCTATGCGCTGGCCACGGGTTTTTGCTCGGGCGCCTTTTTTGCCTATCTCGGCGGCGCACCCTTCGTAGGCACCGTGGTCTTCGGGATGGAACCTGCGGTGCTGGGCCTCTATTTCGGCGCGCCCGCGATTGGCTATTTCATCGGCAACTTCGTCACCGCGCGGACGGCGACCCGGTTTGGCGTCAATACGCTGGTGCTTTGGGGCTGCATTTCCAACGCCCTGGGCGGCACGGTGTCGCTGCTGATCTTTCTTGCGGGCTACGGCTCTCCGCTCAGCTTTTTCGGGCTGATGACGCTGGTGGGGCTGGGCAACGGGCTGTGCATCCCCAATGCCACCGCCGGGATGCTGTCGGTGCGCCCGCATCTGGCTGGCACGGCCTCCGGGCTGGGCGGGGCGATCATGATCGTCGGCGGCGCGGCTTTGAGCGCGCTGGCGGGCGCCCTGCTCACTCCCGAAACCGGAGCCTATCCGCTGTTGTGGCTCATGCTGCTGACGGCCATCGCCTCGGTCGCCTCCATCTGGGTGGTGATCCGGCGTGAGAAGGCTTTGGGCCTCTAGGCCTACGCTCCTCGCACTTGTGACCCAGGCTTTGCAAAGCTAGGCTGCACCCAGCTGCAAAGTTGCAAAGGTGCGCGGATGGCGATCCAGAAACTCTATGCCGGTGTGAAACTGCGTGAGACCCGCACCCGCGCGGGGCTGACGCAAAAAGACTTCGCCGCCCGGCTGGGCGTCTCCTTGCCCTATCTCAACCAGATGGAGAACAACAACCGGCCTGTCAGCACCAATGTCGTGCTCGCCTTGGCGTCGGAGTTCAGGCTGGATGTGACCGAGCTTTCCAGCGGCGATGGGGAGCGGTTGGTCAGCGATCTGCGCGAGGCGCTGGCCGATCCGATTTTCGCCGGAAAGGCACCCCCGATGGCCGATCTGCGCCTCACGGCGTCCAACGCCCCGGGGCTGGCGCACGCCTTTCTTGCCCTGCATCAAAGCTACCGGCAAGTGCATGAGCGGCTGGCGTCACTGGACGAAGCCTTGGGCCGCGAAGACGCCCGGGCGATGCCCTCCCCTTGGGAGGAAGTGAGGGACTTCTTTCACTATTGCGACAATTACATCGACGCCGTCGACCGTGCGGCAGAGCATTTCGCGACACGCGAAGGCAGCGGCAGTGATACGCGAGCGACTGCGGCAGCCGCTCTCGAACGCGCCGGGGTGACCGTAGTCTTTGAAGATGACGACCGCCTGCGCGCCTATGATCCTGCGCGCAAAACGCTGCATCTATCGGCCCGTGCAGCACCCGAAACACAGACTTTTCAAATGCTGTTGCAGGTGGCGCTGACGCAGCAGGATGCGCTGCTGGAGGCCACGCTTGACCTTGCCCGTTTCCACAGCGCTGCGGCACGGGATATCGCGAAGATCGGGCTGGCCAATTACTTCGCCGGGGCGGCCCTGTTGCCCTATGGGCGGTTCCTGCAAAAAGCGCAGGACTGCCGCCATGATCTTGAGGTGCTGGCCGGGCATTTCGGTGCTTCGATCGAACAGGTGGCGCATCGGCTTTCGACGCTTCAGCGGCCCGGCGCGAAAGGGGTCCCTTTCTTCTTTGTGCGGGTCGATCAGGCGGGCACGATCACGAAGCGCCACTCGGCCACCCGGTTGCAATTCGCGCGTTTTGGCGGCGCCTGTCCTCTTTGGAACGTCCACCGCGCTTTCGAGACGCCGGGAAGGTTCCTGCGCCAACTGGCCGAGACGCCGGATGGGGTGCGCTATATCAGTTTGGCGCGGGACATCTCGAAACCGGCGGGGCGGTTTGGCGCGCCTGTGCGGCGCTACGCGATTTCACTGGGCTGCGAGGTGCGCCATGCGCCCGCGCTGGTCTATGCCGATGGGATGGATGTCACCCGCAGCGATGCCTTTGAACCGATTGGCATTTCCTGCCGCATTTGCGAACGCCGGGATTGCCATCAACGCTCCGTCCCGCCGCTGGAGCGGCAGTTGGTGGTCGACCCGCATCTGCGCGACACCCTGCCCTACCGGGTGGAGTGATCAGCGCCGCGCGCGCCGCCACCCCGCGCCGCGTGCCTCTGCCTCGGAACAGAACCAACGCTCGCCTTTGCGGGCGCTGATGCGGGTGCGGCTGTAAAATTCTTGCCCCGGCATATGATAGATCTTAACCCCCTTGGCGCTGATATTGCCTTTGATCTGGCAGCTCCCCTCCGGCCGGGCAGGCTCGGACCCGCTGCGGCGGGTCACGCGGTAGCGGGCGGGGGAAACCGTCTTGAACCCGTGAATCCCACGGCCTGCGACAAAGGCGGCTTTCTCATCCAGATCATAGTCCATCGAATATTTCCGATAGGCAAAGGCCAGCCCGTCACGCACCAGCGCCTGCCCCACGTCAACGTTGCCCACATGGCAGCGGGCGACAATGCGATCATAGCGGTCGCGGTCTAGTGCCTCACAACGCGCGTTGGCCCCTTGGTATCTGTCGCGCACCTCCCTCGTTGTCCAATCTCCGCAGGCCCAAGCCTGCCCGACCTCTGTCTCGCAGGTCTGGCTGGCCTCGAGCGCATCGATGCCATGTAAGCGGATGCGCGTACCGCCGAGATCGAAAGTATCCCCGTCGATCACGCGGACCACCCCCGAGACGGTCTGCGCCCCCGCTGATCCAGTTGCGAGGCTCAGTGTCAGACTGAGGGCGAAAAGTGAACAAATCCTTAACATGAGGCAGGTATGACGCCCCGCCCCGCGGCCTTCAAGACAGGATGTTAAGGCAGGTTAACGATCAGCGCTGCGCCACCTGCCAGTTCGGATGCAGCCAAGGTTCGTCATTCGCGCGCGGCAGCGGATCGCGGCCCAAAAGCAGGTCGGAGACCTTTTCGCCGACCATGATCGAAGGCGCGTTAAGGTTGCCATTGGTGATCCGCGGGAAGATCGAACTGTCGGCCACGCGCAGCCCCTCGACCCCAATCACCCGTGCTTGCGGGTCGACCACGGCGTCGGGATCGTCCGCCGCCCCCATGCCGCAGGTGCCGCAGGGGTGATAGGCGCTCTCGGCGTGTTCGGCGATGAAGGCATCAAGCTCCGCGTCCGACTGCAGCGCGGCGCCGGGCTGGATCTCGTGTTTAACGAAGGGTTTGAAGGCATCCTGCGCGAAGATTTCCCGCGTGAGGCGGATACAAGTGCGGAACTCCTCCCAATCGTCGGGATGGGACATGTAGTTGAAGCGAATACGCGGCGCCTCGGCCGGGTCGGCGGAGCGCAGGGTAACGGCACCGCGCGATTTGGAGCGCATCGGCCCCGTATGGGCTTGGAACCCGTGCCCCTCGGCCGCCGCCTGCCCGTCGTAGCGCACGGCAATGGGCAGGAAATGGTATTGGATATCAGGGTATTCCACGCCGGGCTTCGAGCGGATGAAGGCCGCGGATTCGAACTGGTTCGAGGCCCCCATCCCGGTCTTGGTAAAGAGCCATTGCGCGCCGATGACGGCCTTCGACAAGAGGTTCCAGTGCTTGTAGAGCGTGATCGGCTGGCGCGAGGCCATCTGAATGTAAAGCTCCAGATGGTCCTGCAGGTTCTGACCCACGCCGGGGCGGTCGGCCAGCACCTCGATCCCGTGGTCGGCCAGATGCGCGGCGGGGCCGATCCCCGAGAGCATCAGCAGTTTCGGCGAGTTGATCGACGACGCCGCCAGCACCACTTCGCGGCTGGCACGGATCACCTCCGTCGCGCGGCCACGCTTGACCTCGACCCCCACAGCACGGCCCTCTTCGATCACCACGCGCTGCGCCAGCGCGCGGATCAGGGTGACATTGCCCGTCTTCTGCGCCGGACGCAGATAGGCATTGGCCGCCGACCAGCGCCGCCCGTTCCAGACGGTCTGCTCCATCGGGCCGAAGCCCTCTTGCTGCTCGCCGTTGTAGTCATGGGTCACCGGGTAGCCGGCCTGTGCCCCGGCCTGCACGAAGGCGTCGAAAAGCGGGTTCTCGCGCGGGCCGCGGCTGACGTGCAGCGGGCCGTCCTTGCCGCGCCATGCCGCATCGCCGCCATGGCCGTTCTCATGCCATGTCTCCATGCGCTTGTAGTAGGGCAGCACATCGGCGTAGGACCAACCGCGCGCGCCGGACTCTTCCCAATGGTCGAAATCCTTGGCGTGGCCGCGCACATAGACCATGCCGTTGATCGAGGACGAGCCGCCGATCACCTTGCCGCGCGGGCAGACCAGCTCGCGGTTGTTGAGATGCGGCTCGGGCTCGGATTTATAGCCCCAGTCGTAACGCGGCATGTTCATCGGATAGCTGAGGGCCGCGGGCATCTGGATGAAGGGCCCCGCATCGCTGCCGCCATGTTCGATGACGATGACCTTGCGGCCCGCCTCGGCCAGACGGTAGGCCATGGCGCATCCCGCGGAGCCCGCGCCGACGATGACAAATTCAGCTTCCATAACACTCACCTTCCGTGATTCCGCGCCGGGCCAAGGATGCGCAGCACCGCGCGAATGCGCGGCTTGTCCTTGAGGCGGTGGGGAATCGCACCCCAGAATTGACGAGGTGACTTGAGGATCGGAGTGATCCCTCAAGCACCTCTCAGAAAATTCACCCCTTAGAAGGGCGCCTCAACATCGCCCATGCGCACATAGACCGACTTCACCTGGCTGTAGTGCTCGATCGCGGCCTTGGCGTTCTCGCGGCCCACGCCGGAGTTCTTCATGCCGCCGAAGGGCGCCTCGACCGGCGCGTCGTTGTAGCTGTTGATGTAGCAGGTCCCGGCCTCGAACCCCGCCGCCACGCGATGCGCGCGGGCAAGATCACGGGTGAAAACACCGGCGGCGAGGCCGAACTCGGTCGCGTTGGCGCGGGTCATGACCTCACCCTCGTCCTCGAAGTCGAGCACCGCCATGACGGGGCCGAAAATCTCTTCGCGGGCAATGACCATGTCGTCGGTCACATCGGCAAAGACTGTGGGCCGCATGTAGAAACCGTCACGTTCGATCCGGGTGCCGCCATAGACCAGTCGCGCGCCTTCGGCCTTGCCCTTTTCGACGTAGTCCAGCGCGATCTGCATCTGTCGTTCGCTGACCATCGGGCCGAAGCTGGTGTCGGAGTCCATCGGGTCGCCGATCACGGCGTTGTCCAGCCGCTCGGAAAGGCGCGCGAGGAACTTTTCCTTGATGTCGCGGTGCACGAAGACGCGGGTGCCGTTCGAGCAGATCTGCCCCGAGCTGTAGAAGTTGCCGAGGATCGCGCCGCCGACTGCGTTGTCGATGCCCGCGTCCTCGAAAACGATCAGGGGCGACTTGCCGCCCAGTTCCATCGTCACATGTTTGATGCCCTCGGCAGCCGCGGCATAGACCTTGCGCCCCGTGGGCACGGAGCCGGTGAGCGAGACCTTGTCGACGCGGGCATCGGTGACAAGTGACTGGCCCACTCCGCCCATGCCCTGGACCACGTTGAAGAGGCCCGCGGGCAAGCCGGCCTCGATCAGGATTTCGGCGACCTTCAGGGCGCAGAGCGGCGTGGTTTCGGACGGTTTGAAGATCATCGCATTGCCGCAGGCCAGCGCGGGGGCGGCCTTCCAGCAGGCGATCTGGGTGGGGTAGTTCCATGCGCCGATGCCGACACAGACGCCCAAGGGCTCGCGCCGGGTATAGACCCAGTCTTCGCCAAGCTGGATATGCTCGCCGGTCAGGCTGCCGGCGAGGCCGCCGAAATACTCCAGCGCGTCCGCCCCGCTGGTGGCATCGGCGACGGAGGTCTCCTGATAGGGTTTGCCGGTGTCTTGGGTTTCCAGCACCGAGAGGTCGTGGTTGCGGTCGCGGATCATGTCGGCGGCGCGGCGCAGGATGCGGCCCCGTTCGGTGCCGCTTAGCGCGCCCCATGCGGCCTGCGCGCGGCGGGCCGAGGCGATGGCCTGTTCCACGATATGAGGCGTGGCGGCATAGACCGTCGCGATCTTCTCGCCCGTGGCGGGATAGATCACCGGGATCGGCGTGCCATTGGTGTCTTCGACATAGGCGCCATCGATGAAGTGGCTGGCGGTGGGTTGGGGATCATAGGACATCAAAGGGACTTTCTTGCCTGAGGCGAGGAGTGTTCAGAGAGGCGGAGCGCGGCGGTGCCGCCCGTCTCCGCGGTGTTCAACGGCCCGCTTTAAGCAGCAGGTCGAGTGTATAGAGCGCGCGAGTCATAGCCTCTGCCGCGCTGACGCCATCCGACAGCGCCGCGCGCAGGTAGAGCCCGTCGATCAGCGCCGCCAAGGTTTCGGCGTCGCCTTCGGGCTGAGGGCTGATCGGGCGCAGCGCGTGGGTGAGGTTGGACCGCAACCGGCTTTGGTAAGCCGTCAGCAGCCGCCGGGTTTCGGGGTTGGTGCGGGCATGGGCGTAGAGTGTCATCCACGCGCTGATCGTGCCGGGGTGAAAGCCGGTATCGTCGAAACTGGCGACGATGATCGCCGCCGCGCGGTCATGCGGCGTGCGGGCCGTGGCAAGCCGCTCGCGGACCCCGGCGGCATATTCCGACAGGATATGCCGCATCGCCGCCAGAAAGATCTGGTTCTTGCCGCCGAAGTAATGATGCGCCAGCGCGCTCGACATGCCTGCCCGCTTGGCGATCTGGCTCACCGTCACATCCAGCGACTGGGCCTCGCCAATCTCGGCGATGGTGGCTTTGACCAGCGCAGAGCGGCGAATGGGTTCCATTCCGACTTTGGGCATTGGATTCGGATCCTTGGGGCAGTGTTGACCGCCTCAGGATAGGGGAATCTTTATTGACTCGTCAATCAAGTACCGACCGACGGGGCGGAAGGTCAGAATTTCGTCGCATGTGAGGGGGGCGTGACCTGCCGTTTCAGCATCGCTTCGCGCCATGTGATAAAGGTGACAGAGCCCAAGATCACCGCCCCGCCCAGCACGACCCAGAGGTCCACCGGCTCGGCAAAGACCACCACGCCGAGGATCGTAGCCCAGACCAATTGCAGGAAAGTGACCGGCTGCGTCACCGTCACCGGGGCGGCGGCAAAGGCCAGCGTCATGGTGAAATGCCCCGCCGTCGCGAAAAAGGCGACCCCGGCGAGGATCAGCAGTTCCTGCGGTGTCGGCGTGATCCAGACGGCGAAGGCAAAGGGCGCCAGCCCGATGGTCACAAAGATCGACAGCATCGTCACGATCATCACCGGGCGCGCCTCATCCGCCAGCACCTTGGCCAAGAGGTAGGACCCGGCAAAGACCACCGCCGCCAACAACATCGCCAGATGCCCGGTAGAGACTTCGCGAAAACCGGGCCGCAGGATGATCGCCGCCCCCGCCAGCCCCAGACAGACCGCCACGATACGCCGTGCGGCCAGCTTCTCTCCCAGAAAGATCGCGGCACCCACGGTGACATAGATCGGCGCGAGGTAGTTCATCGCGGTCACCTCGGCGATGGGCAGGCGTGTCATGGCGTAGAACCACAGGATCACCCCGCCTGCGTGGCACAGGCCCCGCATGCCGAACAGACCCCATTGTCGCCGGCTTACCGGTGTGGCCAGCAGCGACCGCAGGACCGGCAGGACAAAGACCAACCCCATGGCGTAGCGCAGGAAAGCGGCCTCTGCCGAAGGCAGCCGCGGCCCCATGTATTTCACCAGCGCGGTCACGCCGATGAAACAGGCCCCCGTCACCAACATCCAAAAGACCCCGACAAGCGGGCGGTTGGGCGGAGCGGGGATGTCGGGGGTGGTGGCGGGAGAGTGTGTCATGCCGCGACCCTTTCCCAAAGCGCTGCCAAGGGCAAGATGGGCGCGGCATTTTTATTCACATCGCAAGCAATTTGATGGCAATCGCCCACATGGTCACGGCGATGATGGCGTCCAAGACCTGCCAACTGCGCGGTCTGGCAAAGAGCGGCGCCAGCAGCCGCGCACCATAGCCCAGTGAGAAGAAGAAGACGAAGCTTGCCAGCACCGCCCCGATGCCAAAGCTGAGCCGGTCCGGATATTGCGCCGAGATCGAGCCGAGCAGCACCAAGGTGTCGAGGTAGACATGCGGGTTCAGCCACGTCAGCGCCAGCAGCGTCAGGATCGCCTTGCGCAGGCTGCGGGTGGATTGCCCCTCGGCCTCCAGCGCCTCCCCGCCCTGCCATGCGGAAACCGCATTGCGCCAGCCGTACCACAGCAGGAAGGCCGCGCCGCCATAGCGCATCAGCGGGCCGAACCACGGGGCCGCCTCAGCCAGCGCGCCAAAGCCCGCGACCCCCGACATGATCAACACCGCATCCGAGGCAGCACAAACCAGCACCACCGGCAGCACATGTTCGCGGCGCAGCCCTTGGCGCAAGACAAAGGCATTCTGCGCCCCGATGGCCATGATGAGGGTGAGGCTGAGGGCGAAGCCGGGAAGGAGAGAGGTCAACATCAAAAGCGTCCTATAACATGGGTTGCCTTTGCCTAACCCGGCGGTTCAGATTACTCAAATTCAATAGTCTACGTCAGGATTAGCAAAACTTATGAAGCTCGACAGCGCGCAGCTAACCGCCTTGGCCCATATCCTACGGCTCGGCAGTTTTGACGCCGCGGCGGCGGTGCTGGGGGTGACCCCCTCGGCAATCTCGCAACGGGTGAAGGCGCTGGAGGATCGTGTGGGGGCCACCCTCGTTCTGCGCGGCCAGCCCTGCACCGGCACCCCCATGGGCCAGCGTCTTGCCAAACATGCGGAGGATGTGGCCCTGCTCGAAGCGCAGGCGCTTGGCGCGGGCGATGCCACCGCCCCGCCCCGGCTGCGCCTTGCGGTGCCTGCGGATGTCTTGGCCACATGGCTGATCCCGGCGCTGGCGCAGGTGCCCGACATGCTTTTCGATCTGATGATCGACGACCAAGACACCTCTGCCGATTGGCTGCGAAGGGGAGAGGTCAGCGCGGCGGTGACGGGGCAAGCCCGCGCGGCACCGGGCTGCGACGTGCTGCCCTTGGGGGCGCTGCGCTACCATGCCACCGCCAGCCCCGCCTATCGCGAGACCTGGTTTGCCGAGGGCGTCACGACCGAGGCACTGGCCCGCGCGCCGATGCTCACCTTCGATCATAAGGATCAACTGCAAGGGCGATGGTTGATGCGAAAGACCGGGCAGCGACTGACCCCGCCAAGCCACCATCTGCCCTCAAGCCACGGCTTTGTCGCGGCGGCGCAGCAAGGGCTGGGTTGGGGGATGAACCCCGCGCCGCTGGTGGCCGAGGATATGGCGGCGGGGCGGCTCGTATCACTCGACAACGCGCTGCCACTGGATGTGCCGCTTTACTGGCAGGTCGCGCGGATCATGGCGCCCGCGCTGGCCCCGCTCACCGCCGCCATAAGAGCCGCGGCGCGCGAGGCGCTGGTGCAAATGCCGCGTTAAAGCTGCGCCATAACCTCGTCTGAGGCCTCAAAGTTAGTGGTGACGCGCTGCACGTCGTCATCTTCCTCAAGCGCATCGATCAGCTTCATCAGCTTTTCCATGTTCTCAAGATCCATCTCGGTGGTGGTGGTCGGACGCCAGATCAGCTTGGTCGATTCCGACTCGCCCAATTCGGCCTCCAGCGCGGTCGACACGTCGTTGAAATCGGTGTCCGCGCAATAGATCACGTGACCGTCCTCGGAGCTTTCCACGTCTTCAGCGCCCGCTTCGATCGCAGCCATCATCACGGTGTCTGCGTCACCGACGGAAGCCGGGTAGATCACCTCGCCCTTGCGCTCGAACATGAAGCCGACCGAACCGGTTTCGCCCAGATTGCCGCCGTTCTTGGTGAAGGTCGAGCGCACGGTCGAAGCGGTGCGGTTGCGGTTGTCGGTCATCGCCTCGACGATCACCGCCACGCCATTGGGGCCATAGCCCTCATAGCGGATTTCCTCGTAATCCTCGCCCTCACCGCCGACGGCCTTCTTGATGGCGCGTTCGATGTTGTCCTTGGGCATGGACTGGCCCTTGGCCTCTTTCACCGCCAGACGAAGACGCGGGTTCTTGTCCGGGTCGGGGTCGCCCATCTTGGCCGCGATGGTGATTTCCTTGGAGAGTTTGGAAAACACCTTGGCGCGCAGCTTGTCCTGACGGCCCTTGCGATGCTGGATGTTTGCCCATTTGGAGTGACCGGCCATGAATACCTCGTTCTGGCAATGCGTTTGCGCCACTCTATATGCCAGCATCACCGCTGGAACAAGCCACCCGGCCTGTGCTTAGCTTTCCGCCAATGGGGCAACCACGTTAGACCGGACTTATGACCACTGATCAGATCATCCTTTTCACCCTCTTCGGCGCGGTCTTTGGTCTGCTGCTCTGGGGGCGGTTTCGCTATGACATCGTGGCCTTCGGGGCGCTGATGCTCGGCGTGGTGCTGGGGGTGGTGCCCACGGAAAACGCCTTTGACGGTTTCGGCCATCCGGCCACGCTGATCGTGGCGCTGGTCTTGGTGGTTTCGGCTGGGTTGGTCCGTTCGGGCGCGGTGATGCTGATCACCCGCACGCTGGTCGACAGTTCGCGCAGCTTGGGCGCGCATATCACCATGATGGGTGCCGTGGGCGGGGTGCTGTCGGCCTTTATGAACAACGTCGCCGCCTTGGCCCTGCTGATGCCGGTCGACATCCAGACCGCACGCAAAGCGGGCCGCGCGCCGGGGCTGAGCCTGATGCCGCTCAGTTTTGCCACCATCCTTGGCGGCATGGCCACGCTGATCGGCACGCCGCCCAATATCATCATCGCCTCCATCCGGCAGGAATCCTTGGGCGCGCCTTTCAAGATGTTCGATTTCGCCCCAGTCGGTGGGCTGGCCGCCATCGCGGGGCTGATCTTTGTCGCGCTGATCGGCTGGCGGCTGATCCCCGCCCGCGAAGACGCCATGATCGAGACCGAGGACATCGCCCAATATATCGCCGAGCTGACCGTGCCCGAGGGCAACAAACAGATCGGCAAACGTCTGGCCGAGTTGCAAGAAGAGGCGCATCGCGCCGATGTGGCGATCTTGGGCCTGATGCGCGATGGCAAACGGCGCTATGGCACGGCCCGCAACGTGGTGCTGCAAGCCGGAGATGCGATCGTGCTCGAGGCCACGCCCGACGCGCTGGACGAATTCCGCAGCACGCTGAACCTCGCGCTGGCTGACCGGGATCGCGAAGACCTGCTGCTGGCCGATGGCGACGGGGTCGAGATTGTCGAGGTCGTGGTGACCGATGGCTCGCGGCTCAACGGGCGCACGGCGCAGGCGGTGGGCCTGTCGTGGCGGCAGCGCACGGTGCTGCTGGGCCTGTCGCGACAGGGCCGCAAGATCACCTCGCAACTGCGCACGACCGAGCTGAAACCCGGTGACATCCTTTTGCTGCTGGTGCCGCGTGACACGGTGGCTCATGTCACCGATTGGCTGGGCGTGCTGCCGCTGGCCGACCGGGGGCTTGCGGTGACGCAAGACAGCAAGACATGGCTCGCCATTGCGATGTTCGCGGGGGCCGTGGCGGCGGCCTCCTTCGGGCTGATCTACCTGCCCATCGCGCTTGGAATCGTCGTGGTTGGCTATGTGCTGGCCAAGATCGTGCCGCTGTCGGAACTCTATACCCATATCGAATGGCCGGTCATCGTTCTGTTAGGCTCCATGATCCCGCTGGGCGCGGCGCTGGAGACTTCGGGCGGGACCGAATTGATCGCGGGCGCGCTGGTGGGGCTGACCGAGGGGCTGCCCGCTTGGGTGGTCCTCACGGTTCTGATGGTGGTGACCATGTCGCTGTCGGATGTGCTCAACAACACGGCGACGACCATCGTCGCGGCGCCTGTGGGCATCCAGATGGCGCAGTCGCTCGGCGTCTCTCCTGATCCGTTCCTGATGGCGGTGGCGGTGGCGGCCTCTTCGGCTTTCCTGACGCCGATTGGGCATAAGAACAACACGCTGATCCTCGGCCCCGGCGGCTATTCCTTTGGCGACTATTGGCGCATGGGGCTGCCGCTCGAGATCATCGTCGTCGCCGTGTCGATCCCCGCCATCCTGTTCTTCTGGCCGCTTTAATCGCCACCCCCGCGCGTCGGACTTGCCAGAGCATATTTGCCGCCCCTAGGCTGAAGGTCAGCTTTGGGGGGACAAATGGACATTCTAATCAACGTCGTATTGCCGCTGTCATTGGCGATCATCATGCTGTCGCTGGGCGTGGGCCTCACGGTCCCAGACTTCACCCGCGTGGCGAAATACCCGCGCGCCTTTGCCTTGGGCGCGCTTTGCCAAGTGGTGCTGGTGCCCGCTGCCGCATGGGCGGTGGCCATGGCCTTCGGCCTGCGCGGAGAACTGGCCGTGGGGCTGATGATCCTCTCCTTCTGCCCGGGCGGCGTGACCTCGAATATGATCAGCAAATTCGCGCGGGGCGATGTGGCGCTGTCGGTGACTTTGACGGCGGTGGTCTCGCTTCTGAGCATCCTGACCGTGCCGGTTTTCACCGCCATCGCCGTGCGGCACTTCATGGGCGATGCCGCGCCGGATGTTTCGGTCGCGGCGCTGGCGGTGGCGATGTTCGTGATCACCACCCTGCCCGTGGCACTTGGGCTTGCCCTGCGCCACCTCGCCCCCGGCTTTGCCGCGCGGATCGAGCCGGGCCTCTCCGCCCTCGCCGCGCTGCTCTTCGTGCTGATTGTCCTCGCCGCATTGGCCGGAAATTGGAGCGTTTTCACCGAGAACCTCGCCCGGCTTGGTCCCGCGCTCATTAGCATGAACGCGGCGCTGATGTTGCTGGGGCTGGGCATTGCCGCAGCGGCCGGGCTGGCGTGGCAGACGCGCAAGACGATCTCGATCGAAGTGGGCATCCAGAACGCGACGCTTGGCATCACCCTCGCCGGGTTGATCTCGGGCCAAGCGTCGGGGTTCAGGGCCTATGCTCTGCCCTCGGCGGTCTATGGCATCACGATGTATCTGGTGGCCCTGCCCTTCGTCCTTTGGATGCGCGGACGCTGAGGGCGACGCCCGCCAAGCAAAAGGCGCGCCCCGAGGGACGCGCCTTTCGTTTTTAGACTGACGGCCCCTTAGGCCATGTCGAAGGCGTCATCCTCGCAGGTGTCGCCCCCTTCGTCTTCCTCCTCCGGCACGGAAGTGAGGGTCAGCGCGTCCATGAGGGCGCTCGCGGGGTCGGAGGTATCGGCATCGGAGTCCTCCATGTCAGGATCGACCATACCGGACACCTCAAGCACCTCGCCGCCGCTCTCATCCGAGTCCACCACAACACGCATGCCGCTCAGATCGATATCTTCGAAAGACAGCGAGCCGGGATAGGTCCAGAGGGTGAAGTTCGTGCTTGTGACCTCATCATCGGAACTGTCAGCGGTCGTGCCGAACTGCAGACCCACATCGAAGCTGCCTCCCGCTTGGGGACCATCGTCGAAACCGTCGACACCGTCATCCACGGCCTTCACATCCGTCAGGTGATAGCCTTCGGCGTTCACATCAGGGAAGAAGTTCAGTTCTTCGATTGCGCTGCCATCAGTCACATTGAAGAAAAGCCCGTTGATGTCAGCGTGGGATTCCGCTTCGGGATCAGTGGGCGAAAGGTTGAAGTGCAGCTGCCCCTCCGGCGTTTCCGTGACGGCGATTGTGATCTCCCCATTCTCTCCCATCAGGAAATTAAGAACGGACTTATCGTCGCCACCGGTATCACTACCTTGCGTACCACCCGAGCCAGACCCCTTAGTGCCGCAAGAGCCGGAGCCTTTGGTGCCGCCAGAACCGGAGCCTTTCGTGCCACCAGAACCGGAACCCTTCGTGCCACCCGAGCCGGAGCCTTTCGTGCCTCCAGAGCCGGAACCCTTGGTGCCACCGGAGCCAGAGCCTTTCGTACCGCCAGAACCGGAACCCTTAGTGCCACCCGAGCCGGAGCCCTTGGTGCCACCAGAGCCGGAGCCCTTCGTACCGCCAGAGCCCGAACCTTTCGTGCCACCAGAACCGGAACCCTTGGTGCCGCCCGAGCCAGACCCCTTCGTGCCACCCGAACCGGAACCCTTTGTACCACCCGAGCCGGAACCTTTCGTGCCGCCAGAACCGGACCCCTTGGTCCCACCCGAACCAAAGCCTTTGCCGTCATCGTTCCCGTCGAACTTCTCGGCCAAGTGCTTGTCATACCACTTCGCGAAGGAGGAGCCCTCTACCCCGCCGTTGTGATAGGACTTCGTTCCGCTGGCATCGCAACTGCTTTCCGCTTCACCGCCAGTGGACCAGCTATTGTCCTTGCTGTTCCAACCCTTTGAGAATCTGTAACCCATGACGCCAATCCCTCATATGCATTTGCAGCCGCGGCCGCTTTGCAGCGCCGCATCCCCCACTGGCCTTTAAACCTAGCAGCGGCGCCTATTTCCGCCAAATTCTTTCCATTTTTTGGGTAAATTGGGCCGACAAAGCGTGATAAGTCGAAACAGTGAGACACCCTGAGAGGGCATTGTTCTTTCGTATAGGTCAAATGCGCTGATGGGGTGCGAATCACTCCCGTCGGGATAGGTGGAAATTGCCTTTGTTTTGCCCAAAACCCGCCGTACCCTCGTCAGCCAGCCGACCTAGACAGGCGAAAACACCAGCGGAGGCCCCATGGCACGACCCAAGGAACAAAGCGCTCAGGCCCAGATCGCCGCGGCGGCGCGCAAGCATTTCGGGCAAGATGTGGCGCGGGTATCGGCGCCGGGCGGCGAAAACCGGTCGAGCTTTCGGCTGCATCTGACCGACCGCACGGTGATCGCCACCCTGCGCCCGAACTTCCGCCGCACCCATCTCGAAGCCCATGTGCTGACCGAGCTTGGCCGCCACTGCAGCGACCTGCCCGAATGTCTGGGCGTGGTGGGCGAGATCATGTTCCAATCCGACGTCGGCAAGCGCCGCCTCAACGTCGAGGTCGCGCGGGTGGAACGCGCCGAACAGCTTGACCTCGCAGCCGAGGCCGTCTCAGCCATCTTCCGCATCCACGGCGCCGCGCGCCAGACCGAGTTGAACGCGATCATGCCGCATCTGGGCAACAACCGCGACTGGGTGCTGAACTTCGTCGATGCGGTGGATTTTCTAAAAGACCTCGGCGGCGGCATCTCGGACCAGTTCGACCGCACCGCCGCCTATGAGCGCATCAACGCCCCGGCGCGGCAATTCGTCAAATGGGACTGCCGCTCAGGCAATGCCGCGATTGGGGCGGATGACAAGCTGCGCTGGTTCGACTTTGAATATGCCGGTCTGCGCCACGGGGCCGAAGACATCGCTTGGCTGATCGGGGATGAGGCATGGCCCATCGCCCCGCCGGATATGGTTGACGTGGTGATCGACGCCTTCGATCCGACCTGCGGCATCGCCCTGCCCGACTACCTCGATTACCTCTCGGTCTACCTGACCTTCCATGCGGTGCAGCGGCTCAAACTGATCAGCAAAGAGGCCAAGAAGCGCGGCTGGCTGAGCAAGGACCGCATCCGACGCTATGACGACGCCGGGGTGCATCCTGAATTTGCGGCGCATATCTGTCGGGTCGGAGCCTATTTCTCGGACCAATCCGAACTCACCGCCCCGCTGACCCGCAACTTCCTTGAGGCACAAGCGGGCTTTGACGCAATCGTCGCCCAGTCCGACGTGCCGCGCAGCGCCTAAGCTACCAGATGAGCGGGATCACCGCGCTGACCAGCACCGACATGCTCAGGTTCAGCGGGATCCCGATGCGCATGAAATCGGTGAAGCGATAGCCCCCCGGCCCATAAACCAGCGTGTTGGTCTGATAGCCAATGGGCGTGGCAAAGGCGCAGGAGGCCGCGATCATCACCGCCACCACCAACGGGCGCGGGTCCATGCCAAGCGCGGTGCTGAGGCTGATGGCGATGGGCGTCATAATCACCGCGACAGCATTGTTGCTGACGATCTCGGTCAGGATGGTGGTCAGCAGGAACACCGCCCAGATGATGAAAAACGGCGGCAATTGCGCCAACCCCGGCGCGATATTGTCGACGATCAGCGTGATCGCGCCGGAATTCTGTAAGGCCGCGCCAACAGCCAACATGGCAAAGATCAGCGCCAGCAGACGCCCCTCGACGAAAGAGAAAGCCTCCTCCGCGTCGATACAGCCCGTCACCAGCACCACGGCCACGGCGATCACGGCCAGCAGGAGGATTGGCGCCACGTTGAAGGCCGCCAGCGCCACGATCCCCACGAGGGCGACAATGGCGATCGGCGCATGCCCCCGGCGGAACGCCCGGGCCGAAGGTTGGGTCACATCGACAAGGTTCATCTCGCTCGCCACCCGCTGGATGTCTTCGGCAGCCCCTTCCAGCAGCAGCGTATCGCCGACCTTCACGATCAATTGGTCAAGCTGCTGGCCGATGTTCTGGTTCCGCCGATGCACCGCCAGCGGATAGACCCCATAGCGCCGCCGCAACCGCATCGAGCCCAAGCTGCGCCCCACCATCCGGCAACCGGGGGTGATCAGCACTTCGACGGTCGTGGTCTCCACCGCCGACAGCTGGTCGACCCGGCGCAGTTCCTTGTTGTTTTGCAGACTGAGAAGCTCGGTCATCTGGGTGCGCAGCACGACACGGTCGCCGACCTGAAGCGCGACCCCCTTAAGGTTGCGGCGCAGTGAGTCGTCGCCCCGCACCACGTCGATCAGCCGCACGCCCTCGCGTTTGAAAAGCTGCACGTCCAGCACTTCGCGGCCAATCAGGTTGCTTTCGGGCGGGATCACCGCCTCGGTAAAGAATTTCATCTTGGAGCGGTCAGAGAGCATATTCGCCATGCTGTCGCGCGCGGGCAGCAGCCGGTCAGCGAAGAGCAGCATGTAAAGCAGGCCCCAAGCACAGACCACGAGGCCCACGGGCAGGATCTCGAAAATACCGAACGGGGCCATGCCCTGCGACCGCGCCACACCATCGACCAAGAGGTTGGTGGAGGTGCCGATCAGCGTTAAGGAGCCACCCATGATCGCGGCATAGCTGAGCGGTATCAACAGCTTGGAGGCCTTGGTGTTCAGCGTGCGGGTCAGTTGCACCACCACCGGGATCATCACTACCACCACGGGGGTGTTGTTCATGATCGCACTGGCCGCCATGACCGACAGGATCACCCCCGCCACCGCCGTTTTGGGATGCGTCTTGGCCGAACGTTCGGCCAGTCGCGTCAAGACATCCAGCGCCCCGGTGCGGACCAAGGCCCCCATGATGATGAACATCGCCGCGATGGTCCATGGCGCGGGGTTTGAAAGCACCTCAAGCGCGTCGTCATAGGGCAGCACGCCCAGCGCCAGCAGCAAGGCCGCCCCGGCGATGGCGACCACTTCGGTGGGGAAAGCTTCGCGCAGGAAAAGCACGAACATCATGCCGACGACCACGAGGGTGAGCACCGCCGTCTCCATCGGAGAGAAGCTGAAAAATTCCATCAAGAACCTGTCATTCGGGCAAAAGGCCGTTGTCCAGTTACGCCGATTGCAGCCCCCGGTGCAAGCGCGACGCACGGGCCGCGCCTTGCCGATCTTAAGGGGCGCTGGCCTGAAGGGCACCGCCCTCACGCACCGGGACGATCCGCGTGGCCCGACCCGTGCGGTCATCGGTTTCGATATAGACGCCCGACAGGGTCGCCTCGCCGTTGGCGGGGGTGAAACGTTCGCGCGGCATGCCGGTGATGAAACGGCGCAGCGGCTCGGCCTTGTCCATGCCGATCACCGAATGATAATCGCCACACATGCCAGCATCGCTCAGGTAGCCCGTCCCGCCCGGCAGGATCATCGCATCCGCCGTGGGCACATGGGTATGGGTGCCGACCACAAGGCTCGCACGCCCGTCGCACCAATGGCCCATGGCCATCTTCTCACTCGTGGCTTCGCAGTGCATGTCGACGATGATCGCCTGCGCCATGCCGCCCAACGGATGGGTTTTCAGCACCGGCTCCAGCGCCGAGAAAGGGTCATCGAAGGGCCGTTTCATAAAGACCTGCCCAAGCGCTTGGGTGACTAGAACCTTCTTTCCGTTCTGCGCCGTGAAGAGTTTAGCCCCCTTGCCCGGCGCGGATTTGGAGAAGTTCAGCGGTCGGATTACCCGCGGCTCCTGCTCGATAAAGCTGAGCATGTCTTTCTGGTCGAAAGCGTGATCGCCAAGGGTCAGACAATCGGCCCCGGCATCGAGCAGCGTCTTGGCATGTGCGCCCGAAAGCCCCATGCCGCCGGTCGCATTCTCGCCGTTGACCACAATGAAATCGAGCTTCCAGTCGCGCCGCAGCCGCGCCAGATTTTCGGTGATCGCCCGCCGTCCGGCCCGGCCCATCACATCGCCAAGAAACAAAATCTTCATGCCCCATGGACTAGGACGCGCGCGGCTTGGCGGCAACCCTTATTCCGCTCGGGACGGAGGCTGGCCCGGCGTCACCTCGATCACCCCGGCCTCGGTCACGATCAGATCGAGCGGCGCGTCGGTGTCTTCCAGCGGAATGTCATCCCACTCCTGCCCCGCGAAAGCAAAGCCGAGGGCCAGCGTGGCCCGCCGCGCGCGCAGCATCGCCAGCGTACGGTCATAGAACCCGCCGCCATAGCCCAGCCGCCCGCCTGCGCGGTTGAAGGCCAGAAGCGGCACGATCACGATCTCGGGCTCGAAGAAATCGGGCTCAGCGGGGATCATCGCGCCAAAGGTGCCCGGCACCATCGCAGTCTCGGGCGTCCAACGGGCAAAAGACAGCGGGTGGTTCGGCTTTTCGATCACCGGCACGCCGACGGGACCATGGGCGCATGCCTCGGCCATGGCAGGGCGTGGATCAATCTCCGTTCGGATCGGCATGAAACCCGACAGCGGCACGCCGCGGTAGCCCGCCAAAACCTCGGAAAGATAGCCTGCCTGCGCTGCATTCGCCTGTTCGAACAAGGGCTTACGGCGGGCGAATGCCGCCTTGCGCGCCTCGGCCTTCCGGGCGGCGCAATCGCTCACAACAGCACCAAGGCGGCAAGGCCGAGGAAGGCGAAAAAGCCCACCACATCCGTCACCGTCGTCACAAACGCGCCCGAGGCGAGCGCCGGGTCCACCCCGAACCGCTCCAGCAAGATCGGGATGCCGGTGCCCGCAAGCCCCGCCACCACGAGGTTGATCACCATCGCCGTGGCGATGACATAGCCCAGCCCCGGCGAGCCGAACCAAAGCACGCCGACGATCCCCATGATCACCGCGAATATCAGCCCGTTGACCAGCCCCACCAAGACCTCGCGCCGGATCACCCGCCAAACGTTGGAGCCGGTGAGGTCTTTGGTCGCGATGGCGCGCACCGCCACCGTCAAGCTCTGCGTGCCCGCGTTGCCGCCCATGGAGGCCACGATCGGCATCAACACGGCCAGCGCCACGATCTGCGCAATCGCCGCCTCGAATTGCGAGATCACCACGGAGGCCGCAATCGCGGTGACGAGGTTCACCGCCAGCCACGGCAGGCGTTGCTTCGTCGTCTCCGTCACCCGGTCAGAGAGCGACCCCTCGCCCACGCCCGCCAGACGCAGGATGTCTTCCTCATGCTCTTCGTCGAGAACGGCCATGGCGTCGTCAATGGTGATGACCCCGATGAGCCGCCCCTCTTCATCGACCACGGGGGCCGAGATCAGGTGGTACTGGTTGAAGGCATAGGCCACATCGCCCTCATCGCGCATGGCGGGGATGATCTGAAAGGTCTCTTCCAGAATATCCGCCAGACGCGTCTCGCGGCGCGAGCGCATGAGCTTGCCTAAGGTCACATTGCCCACCGGGTGCAGGCGCGGGTCGACCATGACGATGTGATAAAACTGATCCGGCAGGTCTTCTTCCTTGGTGGCGCGCAGATGGTCGATGGCTTGGCCCACCGTCCAATGCTCTGGCGCCATGACAACCTCGCGCTGCATCAGACGACCGGCGGAATATTCGGGCCAGTTCAGCGCCTGTTCCACCGCGACGCGGTCGGTCTCTTCCAGCGCGTCGAGAATGGTTTCCTGCTGCGCGTCTTCCAGATCTTCGATCAGGTCGACCACATCGTCGCTGTCCAGCTCGCGCACCGCTTGGGTCAGAACCTGCGGCGTCAGGATGCTGATGACTTCCTCGCGGACCGACTCGTCGAGTTCCGACAGGATTTCCCCGTCGAATTCCTGCCCGTAAAGCCGGATCAGCGCAGCGCGGTCGTCTTCGTCGATCTGCTCGAGAAGGTCGGCGATATCTGCCGCGTGTAGCGGCTCCATGAGTTGGGTCAGATGCGCCTGATCATTGGCCTCTACCGTCTCAAGGATCGCGGCCACGGCTTTCCGGTCAAGCACATAGGCCTCGGCACGCTCTTCCGGGGAGGCCGCCGGATCCAGCTCTTCAATCTGCTCTGACATCCGCTGCTCTCCGTCTCTGCGCCTTTGTTGAGAACGATAGTATGCGAGCGCCCAAGCCGGTACAACGGCACCTGCGACGCTTCGGTATTGTTCCCCGTCCCGCCCTCACCTAAACCACTGGCATGACAAATCAACGACTCCTTTTGGGCGCGACGCTCACCTATTCCGGCAACCCGATGCAAAGCGCTTGGGAGGATGCCGTGAAGATCGACACCCAAGGCGGTGTGCTGATCGAAAACGGCCGGATCGCCGCCGTCGGCAAGGGGGACGCGCTGCGCGCCGCGCATCCGCAGGCCGAGGTGACACGCTACGCCGATGCGCTGATTTGCCCGGGCTTTGTCGATGCCCATGTGCACTACCCGCAGACCGCGATCATCGCCTCATGGGGCAAGCGGCTGATCGACTGGCTGAACACCTATACTTTCCCCGAAGAGATGCGCCTGTCGGATCCCGCCTATGCGGGCGAGATTGCCGCGCGCTATCTGGACCTGACGCTGTCCCATGGCACCACCACGGTCGCGTCTTATTGCACCATCCACCCCCATAGCGCCGATGCGCTGTTTCAGGCGGCGGAAGAACGCGGCCAGCGGATCGTCGCGGGCAAGACCTGCATGGACCGCAACGCGCCCGAAGGGCTGCGCGACACGGTGCAATCGGCCTATGACGACAGCAAAGCGCTGATCGAGCGCTGGCATGGCAAGGGCCGCGCCAGCTATGCGATCACGCCGCGTTTCTCGCCCACCTCCACGCCCGAGCAGCTTTCCGCCCTCGGCGCGCTTTGGGCAGAGCACCCAACCTGCCTGATGCAGACCCATCTCAGCGAGCAGACGGATGAGATCGAATGGGTCCGAGACCTGTTCCCAGAGGCGCGCGATTACCTTGATACCTATGAGGCCCATGGCCTGCTGGGCGAACGCGGCCTCTACGGCCATGCGATCCATCTGGAACCGCGCGAGATCGACCGGCTGGCGGAGGTCGGCGGTGCGCTGGTGCATTGCCCGACCTCAAACACCTTCATCGGCTCGGGGCTGTTCGACATGACCGGCCTTGCTGCGCGGGGCATCCCGCTGGCGCTGGCGACGGATACCGGCGGCGGCTCGTCCTTTTCGATGCTGCGCACCATGGCAGCGGCCTATGAGGTCGGCCAGTTGCGCGGCACGCCGCTGCATGCGGCACAGCTCATTTGGCTGGCGACCGCGGGCTCGGCCCGCAGCCTGCATTTGCAAGATCATGTGGGTTCACTGGCCGAAGGGATGGAGGCCGACATCACCGTGCTGTCGCTCGACTCCACCCCCGCCATCGCGCAGCGCCACGCCGCGGCCAAGGACATTTGGGAAAGCCTTTTCGCCACGATCATGATGGGCGATGACCGCGCGATTGCGGATGTTTGGGTGGCGGGCGCACGGCGGGGCGGCACGGCGTAACGCGCCTTGCGCCTATGGCTGGGATCAGCAGGGCGCGCCCAGCACCATGACCCAGACCGCGTCATCAGCACGGACCAGCCCCATCTCCTCGGCCCGGGCGTCGACCATGTTGCGGTAATGCCCCGGCGAGTTGGTCCAGCCGGTCATGACCTCATCGAGCGACTTCTGCCCCTTGGCGATATTCTCGGCCACGAAACACCATTCATAGCCCGCCACCGCCGCGCGGCGGCCAACATCGGTGCCATCGCGGCCTTGGTGGCTGAAGTAGTCATGTGTGGCCATATCGCGGGCGTGGTTTTCCGCCGCCTGTTCCAAGCGGCTGTCATAATGCAACGGTTTGAGGCCCTGCACATCCCGCAGGGCATTCACCCGCTCCAACCCCATCGGATCGGCAAAAGCGGGCAACCCGGCCAATATCAGTATCGAAAATAGAACCGGCTTCATTCAGCCAAGCCTTTCGCCAAATCGTTTTGCCGCGCCACCTGAGCGGCCAAGTCGATGGTGGTGATCTGACCATCGCGCACCACCTGACGGCCTTCAACGAAAAGGTCGCGCACCGCTGTCGGACCGGCAAGAAGCAGCGCAGCCGGATCCCAACTGCCCGCGCTCTGCACGCCCGAGACATCCCAGATCGCCACATCGGCGCGTTTGCCGGGCATCAGCCGCCCGCAGTCGGGCCGCCCCAACACATCCGCCCCGCCGCGTGTGGCCAGTTCCAGCGCCGCGCGCGGGCTCATCGCATCTGCGCCGCGCGCCACGCGCTGCAACAGCATCGCTTGCCGCGCCTCGGCAGCCAGATTGCCGCTGTCGTTGCTGGCCGAGCCATCGACGCCCAGCCCCAGCGGCACGCCCGCGTCCAGCATCGCCCGCACCGGCGCGATGCCCGAGCCGAGGCGACAGTTCGAGCAGGGACAATGCGCAACCCCCGTGCGGGACCGGGCGAAAAGGTCGATCTCGGCCCCATCCAACTGCACGCAGTGGGCGTGCCAAACGTCGTCGCCGAGCCAGCCGAGGCTTTCGGCATATTCCCCCGGGCGGCAGCCAAATTTCTCCTGCGAATAGGCGACATCCTCGGCATTCTCGGCCAAATGGGTGTGCAGCATCACGCCCTTGTCGCGCGCCAGCAGCGCCGTGTCGCGCATCAATTCGCGGCTGACCGAAAAGGGCGAACAGGGTGCCAATCCGACGCGGCACATCGCCCCTTCGGCGGGGTCGTGAAAGGCGTCGACCACGCGGATGCAGTCTTCCAAAATGGCCGCTTCACGCTCCACCAGTGCATCGGGCGGCAGGCCGCCATCGCTTTCGCCGATACTCATCGAGCCGCGGGTGGGGTGGAAGCGCAGCCCAAGTTCGGCGGCGGCGTGGATCGTATCCTCCAGCCGCACGCCGTTGGGGTAGAGATAAAGGTGGTCCGAACTCAGGCTACAGCCCGAAAGCGCCAGTTCCGCCAGCCCGATCTGGGCCGAGACGAACATATGCTCCGGCCCCATGCGCGCCCAGATCGGGTAGAGCCGTTGCAGCCAGCCAAAGAGCAGCGCATCCTGCGCCCCCGGCACGGCGCGGGTCATGCTTTGGTAGAGATGGTGGTGGGTGTTCACGAGGCCCGGCGTCACGACACAGCCCTTCGCCTCAACAATCTCACCCTCTGTCCGAAGGCCCTGCCCGATCTCGGCAATCACGCCGTCGCGCAGCAGCAGGTCCGCGCCCGCAAGCTCCCGCCGGGTGTCGTCCATCGTGATAAGGTAATCCGCGCCGCGGATGAGGGTCTCTGCCATAGGTCACACTTTCGCTATGCCCGTCTCATGCAAAGCGTGTGTGATCGGTGGAAAACGGGCGAGAGAACCGACCTTCTGCGGGATTTATCCCATCCCGCCGGGGCCGGTCAATCCGGGCTTTCCCGACAATTGGATCAATAGACGGAAAGGATCGCAAGCGCTTGGGCGTGGATGTCGCGGTTGGCCGCGGCCAGCGCCCTGCCCCCTTCATGCACCGGGTTGCCCTGCCAATCGGTGACGATGCCCCCGGCGGCTTGGATCACCGCAATGGGCGCTTGAATGTCATAGGCGTTCAGCCCCGCCTCGATCACCAGATCGACCTGCCCCGTCGCGACCAGCGCATAGGCATAACAATCCATGCCATAGCGGGTCAGCAACGCCTGCGAGGCGACGGCGCGAAAGGCGCTGCCCTCCTCACTGCTGCCGACCTCGGGGAATGTGGTGAAAACGATGGACTGCCGCAAATCCCGCGCCGCGCGGGTCTGCAAAGGGTGGCTGCCGTGGGGCCCGGTCAACAGCGCGCCATCCGGCGCCCCCTCGAACCGCTCCCCGATATAGGGCTGGTCAATGATGCCATAGAACGGCCCCGAGGCGTCGGAGACCGCGATCAGCACGCCCCAAGTCGGTGTACCGCTGAGAAAGCCGCGCGTCCCGTCGATGGGGTCGAGCACCCAAGTCAGCCCCGATGTGCCGGGCTGCGCGCCATATTCCTCACCCAGAATACCATCCGCGGGCCGCTCCGCCGCCAAGATATCGCGCATCGCCCGTTCGGCGGCGCGGTCGGCCTCTGTCACCGGATCGAAACCCGTGCCGAGCTTGTTGTCGGCCTGCAAATCAAGCCTGCGGAAATAGGGCAGGATCACCTGCCGCGCCGCATCCGCCATCAGATGGGCAACGCGGCGAATATCGGGATCGAAGTCAATGGCGTTCATCATGGCGAAGACCTGACAGTTTGCGCCCCTTTGCGCAAGCCTGTCAGTGCGTTAGAGCCGAGCCTTGCAGCGGATAAGGGGGAGGCTCAGGCCACGTCACTCAAGACGCGTGCCAGTTCAAACAACCGGCGGCGCTGGTTCTCGGGGATGGCGTAGTAAGAGCGCACCAGTTCCATCGCTTCCTTATCGGCCATCAGATCGGCGGGCAGCCCGTCCATCGGCGCCCCCTCCGCGACCTCTTCGTCTTTCAGACCCTCAAAGAAGAAAGACACCGGCACCCCGAGCGCATCGGCGATATCCCACAGCCGAGATGCGCTGACGCGGTTCGCGCCGGTTTCGTATTTCTGTATCTGCTGGAATTTGATCCCAACCAGTTCCGCCAGTTTCTGCTGGGTCATCCCCGTCAGCCAGCGGCGCTGCCGGATACGTTTGCCTACATGTACATCTACCACATGCACCATATTCTCTAATCCTTATAGGGCACATGCGACCGTGCCAATCTCAGTTCCAAACAAGGACGAAGTGTGCCGTCGCCTCGCACGATACCGCAGGGGTTGCGCGAAAGTTCTACCTCCTATCATAGCGGTTGCGTTGAATTCGGCCAAGAATTTTCACGGGATGGTAAAAATCTGCCCTGTATCGACTGCAACCTCAGGCGGTGCACTGCCCCTCTCTCTCTGCGACCGGCGGGTGTGAAATCCCCAAGTTTCCTTGGGCCTGTCGGTTTCCCGCTCGGCAACCAATGGATGAACGCGAAGAATATCAATCGGTTCCCGTCGGAATGCGTCAAATGCCATGTTTCCGTGTTTGGGACGGTGGGAATGGCTGCCGCCCGCGCGCGTGTCGCTTGAAACGCATCGGTGCTTTTCCGCCGATCGACCGGTCGCGGCAGTCCCGTCCAAGGCGCGCGCAGGGCAAGCCGACGCCCCGCGCATGCCCCGAACATCCCCACCCGTAAAACCCGCGATTATTGCCGTGTTATCAGCCCGCAAGACACTTGAAATTCGCCCCCTCAGGCCCGATATTCAGACCCAAGAACGTGTCGGCCGGGTTTCGACACGCAACTTTGCCAATGGGAGTCACTAAATGGCTGACGTCAATTCAATTCGCTCTGCTGCCGGGTCGCGCGTTCCCGCGATCGACGAGGGTCTGCGCGCTCATATGAACAAGGTGTATGGCACCATGTCCATCGGCATGCTCATCACCTTCGCCGCGGCCTGGGCCATCTCGGGCCTGTCGGTCACTTCCGACCCCTCCGCCGCCGTGGCGCAGCTCAGTCAAGATAAATACCTGACGCAATTGGGTTATGCGCTCTACGCCTCGCCGCTGAAATGGGTCGTGATGTTTGCGCCTCTTGCCTTTGTTTTCGGCTTTGGCGCCATGATCAACCGCATGTCCGCCGCCACGGCGCAGGTCGTATTCTACGCCTTCGCCGCCGTTATGGGCATCTCGATCAGCTCGATCTTCTTGGTGTTCACCGGCTATTCCATCGCGCAGGTCTTCCTGATCACCTCCATCGCCTTCGCGGGCCTGTCGCTCTGGGGCTACACCACCAAGAAGGACATCTCCGGCTGGGGCAGCTTCCTGATCATGGGTGTGATCGGTCTGGTCGTCGCGTCGATCGTCAACATCTTCCTCGCCTCCTCGGCGCTGATGTTCGCGATCTCGGCGATCGGTGTTCTGATCTTCGCGGGTCTGACCGCCTATGACACCCAGAAGATCAAAAACGAGTATCTGGCCCACGCCCATCACGGCGACACCGAGTGGCTGGGCAAGGCCGCGATCATGGGCGCGCTGAGCCTCTATCTGGACTTCATCAACATGTTCATGATGTTGCTGTCGCTCTTCGGCAACCGCGAGTAATCGCTCTGCCATCCGATGCGAAAGGCCGGCTCCGAAAGGGCCGGCCTTTTTCTTTGGCACCGCCTTAGGCCAATGCGCTCACCCAATCGCGCCGAACAGATGCCCGACCCCGGCCGTCACAGCCATCGCCAGACCGCCCCAAACCACGACGCGCCCGATGGCGGGCCGCTTTGGCGCACCGCCCAGCTGCGCGCCGCCCGCGCCGAGCAGTATCAGCGCCAACAGCGCCACCAAGGCAATGGTCACGCCGCGCAGCCCCGCAGGCGCCAGAACCGCCGCAAACAGCGGCAGCCCGCCCCCCAAGGCAAAGGCCAGCGCCGAAGCGCCCGCCGCCTGTAACGGATCGGCCTGACCGGCGAGGCCGAACATGCCCAACTCTTCGCGCGCATGGGCGCCGAGGGCGTCATGGTCGGTCATCTGGGTGGCGACCTCTAGGGCGAGGTCGCTTTGCACGCCCCGGTTCTCCAGCCCTTCGGCCAGTTCGCTGAGTTCATAGTCCGGGTCTTCGATCAGGGCGACGCGCTCGCGCTCCAGATCGGCCTTCTCCACATCCGCCTGCGCCGAGACCGAGACATATTCCCCCGCCGCCATCGACAGCGCCCCGGCGGTTAGCCCCGCAAGCCCCGTCAGCAGGACATTGCCCTGCGTCATGCCCGCCGCGCTCACCCCGACCAGCAGGCTGGCCGAAGAGACGATACCATCGTTGGCCCCCAAAACGGCGGCGCGCAGCCAGTTGCTGCGGTTTATGAAGTGGCCTTCTTTGGGCATCTGACCCGCCTTGCGTCTACTGCGGCTGATACACCAACAGATGCGCCGGGAAGATGACCGGCTTGTCACCGCCCACCCCGGTAAAGCCGACACTGCCTGTGGGCTCCGCCCGGCTCAACGGTGCGCAGGCCCCCAGTGTCAGCAGCAAGATCACGGCAGTCGATTTGGCAAACATGGCATTCCCCCGGCAGTTCCTTCAGGTATCCCCCGTTCCGCCCCGCCGCGCAAGGCGTCGGGGCGGAGGAGGATCAGACGGTGATCGGCTGCATGACCTGCGGCTCAACCACATCGACGCCCGGAAGCCCGTCGATCAGCGTCTGCGCCGATTGCTCCAACGCGTCGAAGGTGCGGTAGTGGCAGGGGATGACCGTCTTGAAATCGAAATAGCGTTTGGCGGCATAGGCGGCCTGCGCCATGTCCATCGTGAAATGCCCGCCCGCCGAGAGAATGCCGATATCGGGTTTGTGATAGTCGCCCATCCAATCCATATCCGCCATGATCGACGTATCACCGGAATGGTAGATCGTATGCCCCTCGCCCGAGATCATAAAGCCGGTCTCCATCCCGGTGTAGATCGGGCCGTTCTCGCCATCGACCGATGATGAATGCGAGGCCGGGACCATGGTGATCGCCACCTCGCCTGCGCGGATCGTCCCGCCTTTGTTAAAGCCCCTGGTCTGCTGCACGCCTTTGCTTTCCAGCCAGCCCATCAGCTCGACCATCCCCGCGACCGGGGCATTGGTGCGGCTGGCGATGTCAGCGATATCTGCCGTGTGGTCGAAATGGCCATGGGTCACGAGGATCCGCGTGGCGCCTTTGATTGCATCGGCATGGTGCGCGTCGTCCAGCATGGGGTTGTCTTTGAGCCAAGGGTCGATCAGCAGCACTTGGTCTTCGATCTCGATGCGGAATGAGCCGTGGCCGAGCCAGATGATGTTCATGGGGGTCCTCCTGATTGCGGTGGGTCTAACATCAGATTTGACCCTATGCTGCGCGGAATCAAGTAACACCCGAACATGCCACCCCAGCCTGGAATCAAGGGCGCATGCCCACCGGGCAGCGACAGAGCGGCCCGACGGGCTGGCGCTTGCGCAACCCGGACGCCATCAGGACATCACCGGATACCGCCGTAGCCATGAATTGCCCGACTGCCTCGGAGCAAGCACCATCCCCCGGTCTGGCGCCGCCCGGCTCCGTTCCGAACCTCTCAAACCCTTGCGAGGCCCGCCCCCAAACGGTAGAGGAGCCTCAAAGAGATGGAGATGTTCATGTCGATCGACGAAAACACCGCCGCACGCGTGGCGAAACTGGCCCGGATCAAGGTTGAACCCGACGCGCTGCCGGCGCTGGCGGAAGAGTTCAACACCATCCTCGGCTTTATCGAACAGCTGTCCGAGGTGGATGTCGACGGCGTCGAGCCGATGACCTCCGTGACCCCGCAGCGCCTGAAACGGCGCGAAGACGTGGTCACCGATGGCGACCAGCAGGACCGCGTGCTGGCCAATGCCCCCGATGCCCGTGAAGGGTTCTTTGCCGTGCCGAAGGTGGTGGAATAATGACCGATCTGAACAAACTGAGCCTGGCCGAGGCCCGCGATGCCCTGCGCAAGGGTGAGACCACCTCGAAAGACCTGACCGAGGCCTGCATCCAAGCCATCGACGGCGCAGGCGCGCTGAACGCCTTCGTGCACCGCACGCCAGAGATCGCGATGGAACAGGCCGCCGAGGCCGACGCCCGCATCACACAGGGCGACGCCCCCGCGATGTGCGGCCTACCCATCGGCATCAAGGATCTCTTTTGCACCAAGGGCGTGCCGAGCCAAGCGGGCAGCCGCATCCTCGAAGGCTTTCTACCCGAGTATGAAAGCACCGTGAGCCAAAAGCTGCGCGACAGCGGCGCGGTGATGCTGGGCAAGCTCAACATGGACGAGTTCGCCATGGGCTCGTCGAACGAAACGTCCGTCTACGGCAACGCGGTGAACCCGTGGCGTCGCGAAGGTGACACGGCGGAACTGACACCCGGCGGCTCCTCCGGCGGCTCTGCTGCCGCCGTGGCAGCCGACCTCTGCCTTGCGGCCACCGGCACCGACACCGGCGGCTCAATCCGCCAGCCCGCCGCCTTCACCGGCACCGTGGGGATCAAGCCGACCTATGGCCGCTGCTCCCGCTGGGGCATCGTGGCCTTCGCCTCCTCGCTCGACCAAGCTGGGCCGATGACCAAGACGGTACGCGACGCGGCCATCATGTTGGAGGCCATGTGCGGCCATGACGCCAAGGACAGCACCAGCGCCGATCTGGCCGTGCCGGACTTCGAGGCGGCGCTCACCGGTGACATTCGCGGCAAGAAGATCGGCATTCCGCGCGAATATCGCATGGATGGCATGCCCGAGGAAATCGAGAAGCTCTGGCAAGACGGCATCGCCATGATGAAGGACGCGGGCGCCGAGATCGTCGACATCTCGCTGCCGCACACGAAATATGCCCTGCCCGCCTATTACGTCATCGCGCCCGCCGAGGCCTCGTCGAACCTCGCGCGCTATGACGGTGTGCGCTTTGGCCACCGCGCCAAGCTCGACCACGGCGACGGCATCACCGAGATGTACGAAAAAACCCGCGCCGAGGGCTTCGGCCATGAGGTCCAGCGCCGGGTGATGGTCGGCACCTATGTGCTCTCTGCCGGTTTCTACGACGCCTATTACAACCGCGCCCGCAAGGTCCGCACGTTGATCAAGAAGGACTTCGAAGACGTCTTCGCCCAAGGCATCGACAGCATCCTGACCCCGGCGACCCCCTCCGCCGCCTTCGGTCTGGGCGAGATGAAGGATGCCGATCCGGTGGCGATGTATCTCAACGACGTCTTCACCGTAACGGTGAACCTCGCCGGTCTGCCCGGTGTGGCGCTGCCTACGGGGCAAAGCAGCACGGGTCTGCCGCTGGGTCTGCAACTGATCGGGCGCCCGTGGGAAGAGGCCGACCTGCTGTCCTCCGCCTATGCGCTGGAGAAGGCCGCCGGTTTTGTGGCCAAGCCTGAGAAATGGTGGTAAGCCGCAGAGCGGTGAACAAGAAGCGAGAGCGGGTCAGATGATCACACGGACACTTCTAGCGATGACGGCAGGCGGTCTTTTGGCAGCCTGCCAACCGGCGATCCCCGATTCCGGGAACATCAACACCGGGCGCGGTGTCGGCTTTGGCGACGGCAGTTTCGAGGCCGAGCAGCGCGCGCGCGATGCCGCGCTGGCGGGCGACGGCAGCTACATGCCCGCCGCCTCGGAGGTGACCGCCCAGCCTTTGGATGACGGCTCTCCCGAAGCGACGGCGGCGGAAACCGCCCGCGTTCTCGCCGCCACCCGTCCGGGCGGGGCCAGCAACGGTCTGGGCAATGACGCGGCCACCAACTCGGGCGTGGCCCCGGTGAACGCCAGCCCGTCGAACCCGCCCCCCGCCGCGGTCAACGCCGTGGGCATCTCGAACGAGAACAACTTTGACGCCGTGTCGGGCCAGCGCAGCATTCAAGACGACGCCGCCCGCGTGGCCGCCAACCGCGCGCAATATGAGGTCGTCCAACCCGAGGCCCTGCCCGAGCGCCGCAATGTCGGCCCGAATATCGTTGCCTATGCGCTGCAAACCAATCAGTCGGTCGGTCAGCAGATTTATAGCCGCATCGGTTTCAACAAGGCCCGCAAGTTCGAACGCGCCTGTGCGCAATACGGCCACGCCGACCAAGCACAGATCGCCTTCCTTGAGGCCGGCGGCCCCGAGAAAGACCGCCTTGGCATGGACCCCGATGGCGATGGTTTCGCCTGCGACTGGGACCCCACCCCCTTCCGCCGGGCTGCACAGGGCTGACAGATGCCTGCCGCGCCTGATGTGACGGCGCATCCCTCACCCAATTGCGGCCCGCGGCGCGGTGGGCTGCGCCCCCGGCTGATCGTATTGCACTACACCGCCATGACCAGCGCCCAAGCAGCGCTGGATCGGCTGTGCGACCCCTCTGCCGAAGTCTCGGCCCATTACCTGATTTCAGGGCGCGGAGAGGTCATTCAGATGGTCGAGGAAGACCTGCGCGCGTGGCATGCTGGCGCGGGCGAATGGGCCGGGCAGGACGACATCAACTCACGCTCAATCGGGATTGAGTTGGACAACCGCGGCGATCACCCGTTTTCCGAGCCACAGATGCGGGCGCTCGAAACCCTCCTGCCCGGCATCATGGCCCGCCACGGCATCCCGCCCGAAGGGGTGATCGGCCATTCCTGCATGGCACCGGGCCGCAAGATCGACCCCGGCCCCCGATTCGATTGGGCCCGGCTCGCAGGGCGCGGGCTGGCGCTGCCTGCGGGCGATGGCCCCCTTCCTGACAGGGTAACCACAGAAACTTTCCGCGCCGCTGCGCAGGCCGCAGGCTTCACTGCGCCCTGCGACGATGACACGCTGCTAGACACCGTGCGGTTGCGTTTCAGGCCATGGGGGCGCGGCCCTCTCAGCCCCGCAGACCTCGCCGCCCTGCCCGCCCCCATTGACGCGCCGCGCGGCGGCGTCTAGGGCGGGGCTGCGCGGAAGGCTGGATGGCCGCTGCGTCGACTCGCGTCGCATGACCGACGTCCGCTCTTGTCACACGCATGTGTGACGAGAGCGGCGCCGCTTTTGCGGGGCAAAAGCGACGTAGAGGAAAGTCCGGACTCCAAGAAGAAACGGTGCCGGGTAACGCCCGGGCGGGGCAACCCGACGGAAAGCGCCACAGAAATGAAACCGCCCTTCGGTCCGGCCTTGCCGGATCAGCCGAAGGGTAAGGGTGAAACGGTGGGGTAAGAGCCCACCGCGGGGCTGGCAACAGCCCCGGCATGGCAAGCCCCACCGGGAGCAATGCCAAATAGGGACCGCGCGCCGATGATCCTCGGGTCAAAGGCGGGGCTCTTCTGCCCCAGCAGGTCCGGGTTGGCAGCTATAGCCGCATCGGCAACGGTGCGGTCAGAGGAATGGTCATCGCCTGTTTTCGGACAGGTACAAAATCCGGCTTATAGGCCTTCCGCGCATATTTCTGCTCTTTCGAGGCTGAAAGGCAGGTTTTTCGACGAAACCGGCGTCTTTCGGCACCGGGCGGGCAAATAGCGGTTGACTCGGGCGCGGGTCTGACTAGAACCCGAAATTCAGAATTCACGCAGGCCTGCGCGGCGCTGCAGCAGGAGAAGACACATGGCGAAGCCAACCACGATCAAGATCCGCCTGAACTCGTCCGCGGGCACAGGCCATTTCTACGTGACCAAGAAAAACGCACGCACCATGACCGAAAAGATGGTCATCAAGAAGTACGACCCCGTTGCGCGCAAGCACGTCGAATACAAGGAAGGCAAGATCAAGTAAGATCGCCTGACTTTTAGGTTTCAAAGGGCCACGCGGTTTCGCGTGGCCTTTTGCATTGTGTAGGGCTGGATCGCGCCCGCCCTGGGGGCGGGTCGGGCGCGATCCGGACGCGGGGCGTCCGGATAATCGTTGAGACGCCTGAATGTCATCCCCGGTCCGGCGCTGCCCGGCTAGCGGTCTCTCTTCTCGCGGAAAAACCTCACGAGCATCTCTTCCGCCTCTCCCGCCGCGATCCCGTCGAAGACCTCTGGCACATGGTGACATTGGGGATGCGAGAATACCCGCGCGCCCTGCGCCACGCCGCCTGATTTGGGGTCCGCCGCGCCGTAGTAAAGCCGCTCCACCCGGGCGGCGGCGATGGCACCGGCGCACATGGCGCAGGGTTCCAGCGTGACGTAAAGCGCGTGACCGATCAGCCGTTCCGAGCCAACAGCGGCGCAGGCGGCGCGCAGGGCCAGCATCTCGGCATGGGCAGTTGGGTCATTGCGGGCGCGAGTCTCATTGCCTGCGGCGGAAACGATCTGCCCTTTCGGAGAGACGACGACTGCCCCCACCGGCACTTCGCCGCGCGCGGCGGCGGCGCGGGCCTCGGCCAAGGCCTGTCCCATATACGAGCGAAACTCCATTCCGTCACATGGCCGCAAACGCCACCCTTTCGCAAGCCCGTGAAACAGGGTAAGCGCAGTGCATGAACGCAAAAACGCCCCCCTCCGGCTCCGGCCCGCAAAACTCTGACACCGATGCAAGTGCAGGCACCCCCACCGGCGACCGCATCGCCAAGGTGCTGTCGCGCGCGGGCATCGCCTCGCGCCGCGAGGCCGAGCGCATGATCGAAGCGGGCCGCGTGCGCGTGAACGGGGAGCAGATCACCTCGCCCGCGCTGAACGTCACGCCAGAGGATAAGATCACCGTCGACAACACCCCCGTCGGCGCGCCCGAACCGCCGCGCATGTGGCTGTATCACAAGCCTGCCGGACTGGTGACCACCGCCCGCGATGAAAAGGGCCGCGAGACGATCTTTGACGCCCTGCCCGAGGATATGCCCCGCGTGATGACCGTGGGTCGGCTTGACCTCAACTCCGAAGGGCTCTTGCTGCTGACCAATGACGGCGGGGTGAAGCGCAAGCTGGAACTGCCCAGCACCGGATGGCTGCGCCGCTACCGCGCGCGGGTGAATGGCCGCCCCACCGATGAGATGCTGGAGCCGCTGCGCAAAGGCATCACCGTTGAGGGCGAGAATTTTCAGCCGATGGACGTGACGCTCGACCGCCAACAGGGGGCCAACGCCTGGCTGACCGTCGGCCTGCGCGAAGGCCGCAACCGCGAGATTCGCCGCGCGATGGAGGCCGTGGGCCTGACCGTGAACCGGCTGATCCGCATCTCCTACGGCCCATTCCAACTGGGCGAATTGAAGATCGGCGAGGTGGAAGAGCTGCGCCGCAAGGTCGTGCGCGATCAACTGGGGCTCGAGTTGGAAGACCCCAGCGGCACCGCCACCAAGAAACCCACCGGTCTGCGCCGCCCGCCGCGCCGCAAGCCCGGCGGTTTCGGCGGCGCTGGCCAACCGGGCCTGCCCGTGCAACGGGGCGAAGACGACGAACCGCCGCCCCGCCGTGGCGGCGGCAAGGCAAAGAACGCACCGCGTGGCAAGGCCGCGATGGGCAAGACGGCTGGCAAAGCAGGCGGCAAAGCAAGCGGCAAACCGGGGGCACGCCCCACGGGGCGACCGAACGGCAAACCGGGGCCAAAACCCACAGGCCGGGGGCCAAAACCCCGCCGCTGAACGGCCCTGCCCCGAGCTGCCCCTGCGCGTTTCCGGAACGCGGCCGACCTGCGTGCGTTGAATAGAGAACAGCAGGCAAGATCAGCGCGAAACCGCTGTCAGAAAAGGGCAATATGGCGCGAATAGTGATGTTTTTGGTGGCCTTGGCCGCGCTCGTGGTTATCATCCTCGGCGCAGCCTCGCTCGTGGGGCGTGCGGCTGACAGTGCTGGCACAGCGCTGCGCCCGATCTGGGGCAGCAAAAGGGGAAACATGATGGCGCCAACGACCTTTCAGAAAATCGCCTTTGCGGCGTTGCTGGTGCTGCTGCTTGGGCTGACCAGCGGTTTTCTCGGGGGGCTTTGATCCATGGCGCAGCGCTTTGGCGGCAAATATAGCCCCGACACCGATGCCGCTCCCGGCCGCACTTCGCGCAAGACGCAGCGCCTGCGGGTCGATCCAGCGGGCGGGCGTGTGAACCTGATGTTCCTGCCCCCGGTCCTGCTCGCAGCAACCTCGCTCATCGGCGGGGCGGGCACGCTGGTTCTTGGCCTCGGCGGCGCGTTCTTGCTGGCGTCAGGCGTCTGGCTTCTGCGCGACGGCCTGCTGGCCGAGGCCGAATACAACGAACGCAAAGTCGCCCGCCGCCCCGTCTTGCCGCGCAAAATTCTGGCCGCCCTCTTGGCCGGTGCAGGCGCTGCCCTCGCCGCCTACGCCAATGAGCCGAGCCTTACCGCAGCCCTGCTCTATGGTATCGCCGCCACGGCACTGCACCTCGCCGCCTTCGGCATTGATCCGTTACAGAACAAGGGCATGGAAGGCATCGACACTTTCCAGCAAGACCGCGTCGCCCGCGTGGTGGATGAGGCCGAAAAACTGCTGTCGGGCATGAGCCAAGCGATTCAGCGCACGGGCGACCGCCGCGCCGAAGCGCGGCTGGCCGAGTTTCAGGAAACCGCCCGCCATTTGATCCGCACGGTCGAAGAAGACCCCCGCGACCTGACCGCCGCGCGCAAATACCTTGTCGTCTATCTACGCGGCGCGCATGATGCGACGGTGAAATTCGCCGACCTCTATGCCCGCAACCAGGACGCCCAAGCACGCGATGACTACCTCGCCTTGCTGGACGATCTGGATCAGAACTTTGCCGCGCGCACGGCCAAATCGCTGCTGGACGACCGCAGCGATCTGAACGTGGAAATCGACGTGCTGCGGGCGCGCCTCTCTCGTGAGGGGGTCCGACTGGAACAACCCACCCCTGCAAATACTAAGGAAGATCAGTGATGACCGATGCCCTCCGTGACAAAGCTGCCCAATCGCAAGGGTTGGTGGAAGAAGTAAACGCAACCGTCTTGCCCGAACCGGCGGATGCCAATGCCATCGTGCCGCTGAACAAAGCCGATCCCGAACAGAGCGCGGAAATCCAAAAGCGCATGGCCGAGATCGACGTGAACGATACCCAGTCCATCGTCAGCTTCGGCTCTGCCGCGCAGGCCGAGTTGCAAGAGATCAGCCAATCCATGCTGGCCGATGTGCGCAACAAGGATGTCGGCCCTGCGGGCGACAGCCTGCGCACCATGGTCAGCGCGATCCGCGGCTTCTCGGTCTCGGAATTGGACGTGCGGCGCAAGCAAAGCTGGTGGGAGAAACTGCTGGGCCGTGCCACGCCCTTTGCCAAGTTCACCGCCCGTTTCGAAGAGGTGCAGGGCCAGATCGACCGGATCACCGACAACCTGCTGGCCCATGAGCATACGCTGTTGAAAGATATCAAATCTCTCGACCTGCTCTATGAAAAGACGCTGCAATTCTACGACGAACTGGCACTCTATATCTCTGCTGGGGAGGCCAAGATCGAAGAGTTGGATCACAAGACCATCCCCGCCAAACAGACCGCGCTGGATAAGGCGGGCGAAGACGATCAGGTGATGCGCGCGCAGGAGCTGCGCGATCTGCGTGCCGCGCGTGATGATCTGGAGCGTCGGGTGCATGACCTGAAACTGACGCGGCAGGTCACCATGCAGTCGCTGCCCTCGATCCGTCTGGTGCAGGAGAATGACAAGAGCCTTGTGACCAAGATCAACTCGACCTTGGTCAACACCGTGCCCCTGTGGGAGACGCAACTGGCGCAGGCCGTCACCATCCAGCGCAGCGGCGAGGCGGCAAATGCGGTGCGCGAGGCCAATGACCTTACCAACGAACTGCTGACCTCCAACGCCAAGAACCTGCGCGACAGCAACAAGGTGATCCGTCAGGAGATGGAGCGCGGGGTCTTCGACATCGAGGCGGTGAAACAGGCCAATGAAGACCTGATCGGCACCATTGAGGAATCCCTGCAAATCGCGGATGAGGGCAAGGCGAAACGCGCCAATGCCGAGAAGGAGTTGCAGGAAATGGAAGGCCGCCTGCGCGACACGCTCGCCGCCGCCAAGGCCCGCGAAACGGGGTTGGGCGATACCACCGGCGGCGCGGTGCCAAGCTAAAACCGACGTGAGGGAACAGGCCATGCAAGGACGTCTGCGCAGAAATCTGCGCGCCGCAGGGGCGCTGGCGCTGAGCACGCTGCTCTTGGCCTGCGCCGAGCCTGCGCCCGTCTTGCAAAAGGTCGCCAAACCGCAGGCCCGCCCTGCCGCCGCCACCCCTTCCCCGGCGGCGGTGGCAAAACCGACCTCGCAGAAAAGCGCCATGCTGCGCAGCTATCTGCATCAGGTCGAAAAGGCGCAGTTGGGCCAAGATCTACTGCGCCAAGACGGGGGCGGAGTGGACACACCCTTCACCAGCGAAATGCTGGCGCGCAATTTCGAGCAGATCGCGCTTTATAACGAATATGACGGCAATTTCTCAGGCCAAGGCGGGGCCAGTCCGCTGCGCCGTTGGGATGCGCCGGTGCGGATGCAGATCATCTTTGGCGACAGCGTGCCGCCCTCGCAGCGCCGATCCGACACCGCTAAGATCAACGCCTTCGCCCGCCGTTTGGCGCGGGTGACCGGGCATTCGGTCTCTATCAGCGATAGGCCGAATTTCATGGTGGTCGTGGCCTCGGAAGATGACCGGGTCGATGCGCTGGCTCAAACGGCGGAAGAGGTCGCGGGCGTCAGCAAATCCTCGCTCCGGGCCATGCGCAACATGCGCCGGGACACCTATTGTGCCGTGGCCGCCTATGCCGCGGGCGACAACCCCAACGTCTATACCGCCGCCGTGGCCGTGATCCGCTCGGAAAACCCCGAATTGCTGCGGCTTTCCTGCATTCACGAGGAATTGGCGCAGGGCTTGGGCCTTGCCAATGACAGCCCCGCCGCGCGACCGTCGATTTTCAATGACGACGACGAATTCGCCCTGCTTACCAAACATGACGAACTTCTGCTCAAGATGCTCTACGACCGGCGCCTGCGCCCCGGCATGACGGCAGAGCAGGTCAACCCGATCACCCGGATCATCGCGCGCGAGTTGACGGACGGCCCGGTGTAACGCAGCATTACGACGAAAGAATAAGGACCATCCCCATGGGCATTTTCGATTTCCTCTCTGGCCAGTTCATCGACGTCATCCATTGGACCGACGACACCCGCGACACGATGGTTTGGCGGTTCGAGCGTGAGGGCCATGAGATCAAATACGGCGCCAAGCTGACAGTGCGTGAGGGGCAAGCGGCGGTTTTTGTGCATGAGGGGCAGCTGGCGGATGTCTTCACCCCCGGTCTCTATATGCTTGAGACCAACAACATGCCGATCATGACGACCCTGCAGCACTGGGATCACGGCTTTCGCAGCCCGTTCAAATCCGAGATCTACTTCGTCAACACGACCCGCTTCAACGACCTGAAATGGGGCACCAAGAACCCGATCGTCGCCCGCGACCCTGAGTTTGGCCCGGTGCGCCTGCGCGCCTATGGCACCTATTCCGTGCGGGTGAGCGACCCCGCGAAATTCCTGACCGAGATTGTCGGCACCGATGGTGAGTTCACCATGGACGAAATCTCGTTCCAGATCCGTAACATCATCGTTCAGGCTTTCTCGCGCACGCTAGCCTCCTCCGGCATCCCGGTGCTCGACATGGCCGCCAACACGCGCGAGTTGGGGCAGTTGGTGGGCAAGGATATTGCCGCCCAGATCGCGGAATACGGGCTGGCGATGCCCGAGCTTTACATCGAAAACATCTCCCTCCCGCCCGCGGTCGAAGCGGTGATGGACAAGCGCACTTCGATGGGCGTGGTCGGCAACCTCAACGAATACATGCAATTCCAAGCGGCTGAGGCGCTTGGCCGCGAAGGTGCGGGCGGGGCCGCGATGCAAACGGGCCTAGGCGCGGGACTGGGGATGAGCATGGCCCAAGCCGCCACCGCGCAGGCTGGCCCTTGGGGCGCGCGCCCTGCCCCCACCGCCGCCGCACCGGTGCCGCCGCCCCCGCCGCCGGTCGAAAAGGTCTGGCATATCGCCAAGGACGGCGCGACCTCAGGCCCGTTTTCCAAGGCCGCCATGGGCCGCAAGGCGAGTGAGGGCAGCCTTACCCGCGAGTCTCTGGTCTGGACGCCGGGGCAGGATGGCTGGCAGCGGGCCGAGGACGTGGCCGAACTGGCACAGCTCTTTACGGTGATGCCCCCGCCTCCGCCGCCCCCGGCCTGATCTGCTGGCGCGTGGGCCCAAGACCTTCGCGCGCGTCCTGCCCGTGGCCTCTCGGGACCACGGGCCATCCCCATCCGCATCTCCGCGATTGATCTAGCAAAGCATCCCCTATGTCCGCCACCGATCTGCCCCCCGCCGCGCCGCTAGAAGAGCATCGTTTCCCCTGTGACACCTGCGGGTCGGACATGCGCTTTGATCCGGCGCAGTCGCTGCTGATCTGCGATCATTGCGGCAATGTGGAACCTATCGACGGCAGCGGACGCCACGCCCACGCCATCGCCGAGCAAGACTTCCGCGCCGGATTGCAGGCCGCCCTGCCCGCTGCTGAGATGGAAGAGACCCGCGTCACCACCTGCCCCAATTGCGCAGCACAGGTGGAGTTCGAGCCCGGCAAACACGCCGCCGAATGCCCTTTCTGCGCGACGCCCGTGGTGATCGACACCGGCACCAACCGCCATATCAAACCGCGCGCCGTGCTGCCCTTCGCCCTGCCCGAAGAACGCGCCCGCGATGCGATGAAAGACTGGCTGGGCAGCCTCTGGTTCGCGCCCAACGGCCTGCAACAATATGCCCGCAGGGGCCGCCGGATGCAGGGCATCTATGTGCCCTTCTGGACCTATGACGCACAGACCGCCTCTAGTTATCGCGGGGAGCGTGGAACCGTCTATTACGTCACCCGCACCGTCATGCGCGATGGCAAGCGGGTGAAGCAGCAGGTGCCAAAAATCCGCTGGCGGGCCGCTTCGGGGCGGGTGGCACGCTTCTTTGACGATGTGCTGGTGCTGGCCTCCCGATCGCTACCCAAGAAACACACCGACGCGCTGCACCCTTGGGACCTCTCGGCGCTGGAGCCCTATGCGCCCGAATATCTCGCCGGTTTCCGGGCCGAGGCTTACGGCATCACGCTGGAGGAAGGCTTTGTTCAGGCCCGCGCCCATATGGACCGGGTGATCGAGCGGGACGTGAAGTTCGACATCGGCGGCGACCGCCAGCGCGTACATGACATCAACACCCAAGTCAGCGATGTGACCTTCAAGCATATCCTGCTACCGGTCTGGCTCGCTGCCTATAAATACCGCGGCAAGACCTACCGTTTCGTGGTGAACGGCCATTCCGGCAAGGTGCAGGGCGAACGCCCCTATTCCGCCGTCAAAATCACCTTTGCCGTGGTGCTGGGGCTGATCGCCGCCGCCATCGTCGGCTATTTCATGGCCCAGCAATGACCCAGACCTACGACCAGTTCACCGACCTCTTGCAGGCGCGCTATTCCTGCCGCGCCTTTCGGCCCGATCCCGTCCCCAAAGACAGCATCACCCAGATCGTCAGCGCCGCGCGCCATGTGCCCTCATGGTGCAACGCGCAGCCATGGCAGGTGACCATCACGCGCGGCGCGGGCACCGATGCCTTTCGCGCAGCCCTCCTTGAAGCCGCCAGCGCCAATACCCCGGTCGCGCCAGACCTGCCATGGCCCACGGGTTACTCCGGGGCCTATGCCGAACGCCGCCGCACCTGCGGCTTCCAGCTTTATGATGCGGTTGGCATCGCCAAATCCGACCGCGCCGCGCGTCGGGCGCAGATGCTGCGCAACTACGCGCTTTTCGACGCGCCGCATGTGGCCATCGTGACTGCCCCGGCCGAGCTTGGCCCCTATGGCGCGATGGACTGCGGCGGCTTCGTCACCGCCTTCACCCTCGCCGCGACGGCGCTTGGCGTGGCCAGCATCCCGCAGGCCGCCATCGCCGCCTATGCGCCCTTGGTGCGCGAGACGCTGGCGTTGCCCGAGGATCGGCTGGTGCTCTGCGCAATCTCCTTCGGCTATGCCGATGAGACGCATCCCGCGAACGCCTTTCGCACCGAGCGGGCCACCCCTTCTGACATCATCGATTGGAAAGACTGACATGCGCGCATTGCTGCAACGGGTGACCGAGGCTTCGGTCACGGTCGAGGGTGAGGTTATCGGAGAGATCGGCCCCGGCCTGCTGATCCTCGTCTGCGCCATGCCCGAGGACACCGAAGAAACCGCCGAGAAACTGGCCCTGAAGATCTCCAAACTGCGGCTGTTCAAGGATGACGGCGGCAAAATGAACCTGAGCCTTGCCCAGACCGGCGGCAGCGCCCTGGTGGTGAGCCAATTCACCCTCGCCGCCGATACTTCGCGCGGCAACCGTCCCGGCTTTTCCGGCGCGGCGAAGCCTGACATGGCCAAGGCGCTCTACACCCATTTCGCCCGCAGCCTCGCCGGGCTCGACATCCCCGTGCAGACCGGACGGTTCGGCGCGGATATGGCCGTGGCGCTGGTCAACGACGGGCCGGTGACCCTCTGGCTCGATACAGCGGCGCCCTGATAATTCGGTGGAAAGCATGGGCCGGCAAGCTTGGGAGGAGGTAAGCTTGCCGGCCGGTATAACGGGTCCGGGAGGAGGAGGACCGTTAATATGCGGTGTCAGATCAACCCGGGAAGGAGCGGGGTCCGGCACCTGACAATGCAGCGCGTAAGGCGCGACATTGATGGCTGAGGGTCTAAAAGCGCAGTGGCTTAGAGACCGTCGTATTCTTCGGTCACCAGCGCTTGGGCGTGCTGGGGAATCTGGTTGCGGTCGATGCCCGCACGCTCAAGCTGCGCGTCGCTCATGCTGTTGAGGACGGCCTGCATGCGCGAGATCTGCATCTGGGTGACGCCACGCGCCAGCAGGCTGCCGACCTTGCCCGCAGCGGTGCCAAGCGCACCGAGAACCGGAGCGGATGCATCACGCAGGGAGAAACCGTGGGGGGCGGATAGGGTGTTGTCATACTTCATAGGTCTGTTCCTTTGAAAGTTCTTCCGACGCCACACGCCGGATCTCGCACCGTGCGATGCCGATATCGGACAGTTCGCGATCGCTCAGTACGTTGAGTTCTGTGAAAGTTCGGTTGTAAGCTGCGCGCCGGGCTTTGATCTGGGCCACGCGACGGCGCATGCCGTCAACGCTGTGATGAAGCCCATCGAGCGCGGAGCTCAGGGTAGTGCCACGTGAGATTGCCATCGTCATAAGCGCAACTCCTTTCAGAATGCTGCAAGTGCATTATCAATGCTGCAATGCAGAAGTAGTACGCTCTGACCCTATTTTGAACCCGCAGAATTTGCATAGGCGCTATGCCCGAAACGAAAGGCCGGGGGCTAACTACAGGTAAACAGCCTAAAATTTTTGCGCCGATACACAGGAAATGTGCATCGGCGCAACGCAGCGGGGCTGCAATCTGGGATTTGGGGATGGGCGGCGGCGTGCCGCCCTTTCTTGCGTGAGTCGTTTAGCTCACCGGTTCCCAAGGGCGCGTGTAGACGCTGAGCACCTTTGAGACCTCATCGTGGGTCGCGTCGTTCATCGTGACCTGCGCCACCAACCCACGCTTCTTGTCGTCCACCACCTCGGTTACCCGCGCGGCACAGCCCGCCTTTTCAAGGCTGCCGTTATAGACCCGCGTGATCGCGTCCTTGCGCAGATCGGGTTTGAAGATCTTGCCGACAGCCGTCTTGGGCAACTCGTCCATGATCTTGAGGTGCTTGGGCTGCGCTGCGCGTTCGGCGACATGCTCACGCGCATAGGCCAGCAGTTCCTCTTCGGTGACATTGGCACCCTCAACGAGTTCGACAAAGGCGCAGGGCACCTCGCCCGCGTGGGGGTCGGGCTGGCCGATGGCACCCGCAAAGGCGACGGCCTCATGGCCCAGCAGCGCCTCTTCGATCTCGGCGGGGTCAATGTTGTGGCCGCCGCGAATGATCAGGTCTTTGGCGCGGCCCGTGATCCAGATATAGCCATCGCTGTCGATCCGGCCCAGATCGCCGGTCCGCAGGTATTTGCCGTGGTAGAAGAGGTCTTTGTTCTTGTCTTCCTCGACATAGGTATGGCCCGAGAAGACGCCGGGGTTCGACACGCAGATCTCGCCAATCTCATCCGTCTCCGCGTCGATCGGCCCATCCATGGTGCCCTTGATGATCCGCACGTCCGAATAGGGGAAGGCGATACCGATGGAGCCGACCTTCTTGATCCCGTCCGTCGGGTTGCAAGAGACAAGGCAGGTCGCCTCAGTCAGCCCATAGCCTTCGACCAGCGTGACGCCAGTGGCCTTCTCAAACCGGCGGAAGAGTTCCAGCGGCAGCGGGGCGGAGCCGGAGAAGGCGGTTTTCACCGTGCTGACATCCGCATCAATCGGGCGCTGCATTTTGGCCGAAATCGCCGTCGGCACGGTGATGATAAAGGTGATCTTCCACCGCTCGACCAGCTTCCAGAAGTTATCGAACACCCCATCCCCGCGATAGCCCTGCGGCGTCGGGAAGACCACATGCGCGCCTGACGACACGGCGGCCATCAGGATCACATGGCAGGCAAAGACGTGGAACAGCGGCAGCGGACACATGATATTGTCCTGCTCGCTGAACAGCAGCCGATGCCCCAGCCAGCCGTTGTAGATCAGCCCCGAATACTTGTGCTGCGCCACTTTGGGCATGCCGGTAGTGCCGCCAGTGTGGAAATAGCAGGCAACGCGATCTTCTTGCACATCCTCGAAATTGAGCGAGGTGTTCTGCTTGGCGATCTCCGCGTTGAAGTTGAGGTATTTGGCTTGGTTGTTCACCATCCCCTTAGGCCGTACCAGCGGGACGATCCAGCTTTTCGGCGGGGTGAGATAGCGCACCAGATCGACCTCGAGCACCGTGTGCACCTTGGGCGCAAGCCGCACCGCTTCGGCGGTCTTTTGGGCCACATCCGTTTTGGGGAAAGGCCGCAGGGTGACGACCACGGAGGCGCCCACTTCGCGCAGGATGGCACCGATCTGTTCGGCGTCCAGCAACGGGTTAATCGGGTTCACGATCCCGGCCACGGCACCGCCCAACAGGGTGATCGTCGTCTCGTTACAGTTGGGCAGCACATAGGCCACCACGTCCTTCTCACCCACGCCGAGGCTGCGGAAGAGGTTCGCCGCCTGCGTCACGCGGCCATGCAACTCTTTCCAAGACAGCGTTTCGGCCTTGTCCTTGGGGCCCGAGAAAATCTGATAGCTAACGGCATTATGGCTGGGGAATTTCGCGGCCGTATTGCTCAGCATTCCGTAAAGCGTCTTGGCCACGTCGCGGTCTTCCCACGGCATTTCCGCCGCGATGGCATTGCGGTCTTCGATCCCGGCGAATGTCATGGTGTCTCCTCCCCTGTGCCGGTGTTCCGGCTTATTCTCCTCGCGCCAGATTGCGGCGAAACGCGCCGTTTCGCAAGCAATCGGCGGCAACAAACGCAACGTCACACTAGGGTGACGTAACGCCGGGGTTGCACTGTTCAAGGGCGGCTCAGGCTGCGGCGGCGGCCCCATCAGTGAACTGAAGCCGCGCCAGACGCGCATAAAGCCCGTCACTGGCGACCAATTCGTCATGGGTGCCTATGGCCGCGATGCGCCCGGCCTCCATCACCACGATGCGGTCGGCCTTTTTCACGGTGGCCAGACGGTGCGCCACGATCAGCGTCGTGCGATCCGCGCTCAGCCGGTCGACGGCGGCCTGCACCAGCCCCTCACTCTCGGAATCCAGTGCCGAGGTCGCCTCGTCCAACAGCAGCACCGGCGCGTCCCGCAGGATGGCGCGGGCGATGGCGATGCGCTGTTTCTGCCCGCCAGACAGCATCACGCCGCGTTCGCCCAGATAGCTGTCATAGCCATCGGGCAGCGCGGCGATGAAGTCATGCGCGGCGGCGGCGCGGGCGGCTTCCTCGACCTCTGCGTCACTGGCATCGGGGCGTCCGAACCGGATGTTCTCAGCCGCCGTGGCAGCAAAGATCACCGGGTCTTGCGGCACCAGCGCCACCGAACGGCGGAAGTGGTCCCGCGCCACATCGCGCAGGTCGACCCCATCCAAGGTGATCCGCCCCGCCTGCGGGTCATAAAAGCGCAGGATCATCTGAATGATCGTCGTCTTCCCCGCGCCCGAGGGGCCGACAAAGGCCACCGTCTCACCGGGGTTGATCTCAAGGTTGACACCATCCAGCGCCGCCACATCGGGGCGGGCGGGATAGGTGAACTGCACGTTCTCAAATGCGATCCGGCCCGCGACAGGCTGCGGCAGGCTGCTCTGATCTGCGGGCGCCGGGTCTTGCACCGTATCCTCGCTTTGCAACAGGTCGATTAGCCGCTCCGTGGCGCCCGCGGCGCGCTGCAACTCGCCCCAGATCTCTGACAGGGCGGCGACCGCGCCCGCGACCATGACCGCATAGATCACGAATTGCACCAGCGCGCCCGCGCTCATAACATCCGCCCGCACGTCGCGCGCGCCGATCCACAGCACGCCCACCACACCCGCGAAGACCAGAAAGATCACGATCATCGTCATCACGGCGCGGGTTTTGATCCGGCGCTGCGCAGCATCGAAAGAGGCTTCGGTCATCTGCGCGAATTGGCCCCGGCTTGCGGCCTCATGGGTAAAGGCCTGCACCGTTTGCACCGCGCCCAACGTTTCTGAAGCGTTGCCCGAACTTGCCGCGATCCAATCTTGGTTCTCGCGGCTGAGCACCCGCAGACGGCGGCCCAGCGTCAGGATCGGGATCACCACGGCGGGCACGATCAGCAGCACCAGCCCGGTCAACTTGGCCGAGGTCAGCAGCATCAGCCCCAAGCCGCCCACAAAGATCAGCAGGTTGCGCAGCGCGATGGAGACCGAAGACCCGATCACCGAGAGGATCAGCGTCGTGTCGGTGGTGATCCGGCTCAGCACTTCGCCGGTCATGATACGCTCATAAAAGGCGGGGCTCATGCCCACGACACGGTCGAACACCGCGCGCCGGATATCGGCCACCACCCGTTCGCCCAGCCGTGTCACCAGCGCATAGCGCAGCCCGGTGCCAAGGGCGAGCAGCCCCGCGATCAAGAGCGCGGCGATGAAATAGAGGTCGAGCAATTCGCTCTCCCCCGTGCCGAAATTGTCGATCACCCGCCGCACGGCCAAGGGCAAGGTGAGCGAGATCATCGCGGTCAGCACCAGCGCCGCCCCGGCGGCGGCCATCAACCAGCGATAGGGCGCCATGAAGGGCATCAGCGCCGCCAAAGCCCCGATCCGCCGCGACTTTTCGCGTTCGTCTTTGGCGCTTGGTGCGGGGGCTGGGGTGCGTGCCATGGGCTTTCCTTTGTCTTTCCACATCGGTCATGGCGCGGGGGCTGGGCGGGGTCAAGCAAGACCGCCCCGATAAGGACAATCTGCCGCCCCCGACAGACAGCGGCGGGCGCATCTATCCCGCGCGGCGGCGGTCACGAAAGTGTCGGGGAAAGAGTGGAGCGGGCGACGGGAATCGAACCCGTATCATCAGCTTGGAAGGCTGAGGTCTTACCATTACACAACGCCCGCGCTACGGTTCCTCTCCTATTTTATCGCTCCCTGAGCGTCAAGTGGAGCGATGCCCCTTTGGCAAGATCAATCACATGAGCCTGCTCTCGCCTGTGGCCCGTCATCAAGGTGGCAGCCCAGGTCAAGGGGCACTAGCTTAGCCTCACGGGATGAAAACGAGGCATTGGAATGGACGCCAGACCGGCCCAAGACCAAAAGCGCGAGGTCGTCATGACCCACGGTGTTCTCAGCGAGGACCCCGAGGATCTGTTTCACGGCACCGGGTTGCGGGTGGTGCGGGCCGTCCTGCACGAGGCGGTGCTGCGGCTGTGGAGCGATGATGCTTTCGGCATGGCCGGGAACGTGGCCTTTCGTGCGCTGCTGGCGATCTTTCCGTTTCTCATCTTCACCAGTTCGCTCACCGCCTTTGTCGGCGACCGGTCGATGGCCGATGACCTGATCCACTTCCTGATCGCCATCGTCCCCCCTGCCCTGATCGAGCCGATCGTGTCGGAGGTGGAAAAGGTCATGACCGTGCCGCGCGGCGATCTGCTGAGCGTGGGTATCCTGCTGACCGTTTGGTTCGCCGTGGGCGGGGTCGATGGGGTGCGCGTGGGGTTAAACCGCGCCTATGGGCTGCGCGAGACGCGGTCGGTCTTTACGATCTACGCGGTGCAGGTGGCCATGGTGCTGCTGGCAAGCCTGATCCTCGTGATCGTGGGGTATCTGCTGGTGCTGGCCCCCCGGGCCGGGTCTTGGCTGCATATGTTGATGCCGGGTTTCGATCCGCGCTCGGTTACCGTGGGGCTGGTCCGCTTTCCCGCCTCGGCGACGATCCTGCTGGTCGCGCTTTTCGCGGCCCATGTGATCCTGCCTGCGCGGCGGACGCGGTTTAACAACATCTGGCCCGGCGTCGTCGCCACCGCCGCCGCTTGGACGGTGCTGGCGGTGCTGTTTTCATCCTACCTGCGCAGCTTTGGCACCTATGCCAGCTATTACGCAGGTATGGCAGGGATCATCGCGGCGCTTTACTTCATGTATCTCGCCGCACTGGTGCTGATCTTTGGCGGTGAGTTGAACCGCGCATTGCGCATCCGCAGACTGGCCCGCGCGATGAGCGATCAGCCCTGATCCCCTTCGCAGGGCGTGCCCGCAGCGCCCCAGACCGTCACGTCATGCACCAACGCATCGAGCGTCCCTTCGGGCACCGATCGCCCCGCGCCGGGGGCGAACCCCCAGTTCACGAAGGCCGAGTTTTGCAGGTGATCGACCAATGAGGCGATGTCATGCCCGTCGTTGTTCTCAGGATCGCGCAACTGGATGCAGACCTCGGCTGAGGATTTGCCGAACCACGCCAATTCTACCGGCGGCAGCCGCCAAGCATCGTCGATATGCGGCGGGGCATGGGGCACCGTGTTCGCGGCGGCAGAGGTGACGTGGCAGGCGTCGCAAGGGATGCTCTCGGCCCCAATCCGGCTCTCGCCCGCGCGCACATTCATGCCGTGCACCGCCTCCGGCCCATAGCCCAAGCCCTGCCACATCGGCTCCCCCTCTTCGCCGACATGGCAATTGGTGCAACGCGGATGCGCGGTGACGGTAAAAATCCGATCCCAAGCGGCCAGCCCTTCGGCGCGATCAGGCGCCTCCTGCGCAAAGGCGGGGACGGCCAGCATGAGTGCGGCGCAGATCGATAGATATCTCATGCGAAATCCACGGATTTGGAGAGGGGAAGTTCACGGATCCGCTGGCCCGTGGCGGCGAAGATTGCATTGGCCAGTGCGGGGGCGGCGGGCGGCACCCCCGGCTCGCCAATGCCGCGCAGCTTGCCGCCATTCTCCAACCCGCGCACCTCGATCTTCGGCGTTTGATACAGCCGCAACCCTTCATAGAGGTGATAATTGTCCTGCTGCGGCACCCCGTCGCGATAGGTCAGTTCGCAGTTCATCGCATGGCCCAAACCCCAGATCACCGCGCCGGAAAGTTGCGCCTCGAAGTTCACCGGGTCCATCACGCGGCCCACTTCGGCGGCGACGAAAACGCGGTCGATCTTGAGGCCCGCGTCGGTCTGGCTGACCTCGACCACCTCGGCCACCGGCACGCCGAAGGACAGGCAGAACGCCAGCCCCCGGCCCCGCCCCGGGCCAAGGTCTGTGCCCCAGTCCGACATCTCGCCCACGGCCTCCAACACCCCGCGCGAGGGCGCATGGCTGCAGAGCCGCAACCGCTCCTCCAACGGATCGACGCCTGCGGCATGGCACATCTCATCCATGAAGCTTTCGTGCAGGAAACCGTTGCCCGACGCCCCGACCGACCGCCACGAACTCACCGGCACCATTGCGGGCACCCGGTGGCCGGTCACACGGTAGTCGGGGATCGCGAAGGGCTGATCCCACGCGCCCGCTACGATGGCGATGTCAGGGCCGAAAACCGGCTGGTTCAACCGCGCCATCTGCGATTCCGCCGTCGAAGGTGCCGCGATGGCCAAATCATAGGCCGCGATCTGCCCCTCCGAGACTTTGCCCCGCGCCCGCGCCATGGCCAGCGGGCGGGGGAAGTCATGGGTGAAATCCTCCTCGCGCGACCAGACCATCTTGATCGGCGTGCCGGGTAGTTGCATCGCCACTTCGACGGCGCGCAGGGTATAGTCATCCTCCAACCGCCGCCCGAAACTGCCGCCTGACATCAGCACATGGATATGCACATTCTCAGCGTCGATCCCGGTCAGCGCGGCGACATTCGCCTGCATGAAACGCGGGATCTGCGTGCCGGTCCAGATATCGACGCGGGCCTTCTCCAGCTTCACCACCACGCTCATCGGCTCCAGTGGGGCATGAGCCAGATAGGGGATGCGGTACTCGGCCTCCAACACCTCCCCATCGGCCAGTGCTGCGGTGACATCGCCGTCATCGCGAAACCGGCTGTCCTGCCGGTCATCGGTGAAGGAGGCCGCCACGGCTTTGAATTGATCCGCCGTGTCGCCGATATAGGGCGACGGGCCCCAATCACATTTCACCGCCTGCGCGGCCTGAAAGGCCCGCCACGTATTGTCGGCCACCACGGCGACGCCGCCGGTGATGGGCAAGACCGCCTTCACACCGCGCATCTTTTCGGCGCGGCCCGCGTCAAAGCCCATGATCGCCCCGCCCTGCGCCGGGTTGGTGCGGGTCGTGGCGTGCAGCATCCCCTCCATCACCGTGTCGATGCCATAGGTCTGGGTGCCGGTGGATTTGGCCATGATATCGGTGCGCATCTGCGTCTTGCCAAGGTGCCGCCACGCGCCGGGGTCGCGCAGCGTGACCTCGGTCACCGGGTCGATCTCCGCCGCGGCGGCGGCGAGGTCTTGATAGGCCAGCCGCATGCCGTCGGGCAGCACCACCGCGCCCGCCTCGGTCTTGAGTTGGCTCCGCTCTAGCCCTGTCTGCGCCACGGCGGCAGCCAACAGGGTTTCGCGGGCCACGGCCCCTGCCATGCGCAGCCGGTCGTACATATCCGGCACGGTGGAACTGCCGCCGGTCAATTGCAGGCCGAGCAGCTTTCCCGCCACATCCGAGGCGCCGCGCCCGGTCCGCGCCAGCAGCGTTTCCGAGGTCGCGGCAATCGGCATCGCCTCTACCCCGACCACGCCGTTGTAATAGACCGGCGAGGGCGGCCCGGGCGTGATCTGCACCGTATCAAGGTCGACATCCAATTCCTCGGCGATCATATGGGCTTGGATCGAATAGGCCCCCTGCCCCACATCGGCGCGCGGGGTGATCAGGGTGACGCCGCTTGCATCAATCTTGACATAGGGCGTGATCGCCGCCGCACCGGGCGGTAAGCCTTCAAGCAGCGGGTTCTTCAGGTCACGTTTGTACAGATAGGTGCCAAAGGCCACGCCCCCGGCAATGGCGGCGGAGCCAACGATAAAGCTCCGGCGGGTGATGGTGCGCAGGCGCGACATGTCAGGCCCCCCGCAGCCGCGCGGCGGCGCTGTGAACAGCGGCGCGAATGCGCGGATAGGTGCCGCAGCGGCAGAGGTTCCCGCTCATCGCGGCGTCGATCTGATCGTCGGTCGGCTCGGGGTTCAGGTCCAGAAATGAGGCCGCCTGCATGATCTGCCCCGATTGGCAGTAACCGCATTGCGCGACCTGATGCTCCACCCATGCCGCCTGCACCACATGCAGCGCCTCGGGCGTGCCCAAGCCTTCGATGGTGGTGACATCGCCGTTCACATCCGCCGCCCGCAATTGACAAGACCGCACGGCCAGCCCATCGATATGCACCGTACAGGCACCGCATTGCGCGATGCCGCAGCCGTATTTCGGCCCGGTGATCCCCAACTCATCGCGCAAAACCCAGAGCAGCGGCATGTCGTCTTCCACGTCCACCTCGTGGACCGTGCCGTTAACCGTCAATTCCATCGGTGATCCTTCCGCGCTGGTGCCCCCCAATGTAGCGGGCAGCGCCTATCGCGCAAGACCGCGCGAAGTGGGTCGCGCAGCGTCACCTTGGCGGGGCGGCCATGGCGGCGGGTGCCGCCGTTTCGCCTATTCGAGGTCTTGCGCCGTCAGCGCGCGGTGAATTTCGCGGCGGACCAATTTGCGCACATTGCGGGTGATCCGCTCGCCCAAGGCCCCTTGAAGCTCGGCGCGGACGATCTCGGTCACCATGTCGCGCAGTGCTTCCTCGTCGAGGAACTGATCCTCGCCCGCGCTGCCCGCCTCCTGCGCGGGGGCGGCATAGTCGAATTCCGGCGCGGTGGCGGCGGGATCGGCCACACGCGGGCCACTGTCAGCAAAACGGCGCACCTGCTCTTCGAGTTGCGGTGTCGTGGGCTGCGGGCGGCTTGGGGCGGGCGTCTCAGCCTCTACCGTCGCCGTATCGGCAATCGGGGCCTCAGGCGCGTCAAGCTCCGCATCGTCTTTCCACTGCATCGCCGGAGGTTCGGTGCCGGAATAGTCATTATCGCCGGGCGCGTCCGGATCCCAATCATCAGAAATCTTGCCAATGGCCGTCTCAAGCGCCGCCAGCTTGTCGCTACGGCTGGCCCCGGTCGCCTTGGCCACGGCGTCTGAGACGGCGCGGGCCCGGGCATCATCCGCGGTCTCCGGCGCGGGGGTGCGATAGTCTTCGGCATGCAGATCGCTCGGATCGTCATGCAGCATGTCATAGTCCAAGGGCGAGACCTTGGCCGGATCAACGGCAGCGGCCTTTGGGCGATCCTCGCCATCCGACGTGGCGACTCTGAGAGCGGGGGTCAGCACCAACCGGTCGCTCGACGCCGCAGGAGCCTTGTCGGCAGGCGGGGTCGCGGGGTGACGGGCCGAGACGAATGGACGCTCTGCCTCATCGGCACTGCCTTCCGCTTCGGTCTGCATGGCTTGGGTCAGGCTCAGCGGCTGTGGCGCGGCTTTGGGTGTTTCACCGACGCCTTCGTCAGAAGCGGGACGCGCCGTGCCGCCCGAGGCTGTGCGCAGCGACAGATGCGGGGTGAAATCCTCGGACGTGACGCTGTCCGATGTCGGCTCGTCCAATGCACTCCCCCGCATGCTCTTGAACGCGGCCCCGGTGTCATTTGCAGAATCGCCAGCCTCCGGCTTGGAAACCGGCGTAGGGTTGGACGTTTGCAGGGGACGCTTGTCTTCGGACACCAATCGGCGAATCGACGACAGGACGTCTTCCACCTCCGCGTTTGTGACGGGTTCGGACATATTTCTCTACCACTCTTGCCTCGCGGATAGCTTAACCGCGTGGGAGGATTCTCACAATGGGGCGGTGCAAAATGCCAAACGACCGCGCGAAACGTCAGTCTTTTTGCAGCGCGCGCAGCACCCGATCCAGCGCTTGGCCCTCTTTCGAGTATTTAGCAGGGGCGTCCTTAACAAGGTTGTAATAGGCCCCCGCGTCATAGATCTGCACCGGCAGCTTCAGGTCCTGCGCGGTCAGACGGCCCGTGGCCGCCAGCACGGAATAGGCCGCCACATAGAGGTTGGCGCGGGCCGACACGCGGGTCGATTCCGCATCCAGCAAGGATTGTTCGGCGTCCAGCACGTCCAATGTGGTACGCGCGCCGAGGGTTGCTTCTTCGCGGACGCCGCGGAAGGCGATACGCGCCGCGCGGATCTGGCGGTCGGAAGCCTCCAACTGCGCCCGTGCCGAGGCCAGCGCGGCATAGGCGTTGCCCACCTCCTGCTCAACATCTTGGCGCACCACATGCAGGTTCGCGCGCTGCGCGTCCCGCTGCGCCATCGCGCTGCGCACGGCCGAAGAAAGCGCCCCGCCCTGATAGATGGTCTGACCGACCTCGACCCCGACGCTGCCGCTGCGGGTATAGGCTTCGCTGTCGAAAGTCTCGTTCAGACCATATTGCCCGTTCAGCGTGATCCGCGGGCCCATGGCGGCCTCATTGGCTTCGACGCTGAGATCGGCCGCCGCCACCTGATGCTGTGCGGCGATGATCGACGGGTGAGTGCGCACAGCCAAAGCCTTGGCCGAGGCGAGGTTGCCGCCGACATTCGGCAGGCTCGGCGGTTGGCTAAGGTTGCCCGGGGCATGGCCCACGGCGTTGCGATATTCCTCAACCGCGCGCAGCAGCGCGCCTTCGGCGCCCGCCAGCCCGCTGCGGGCATTGGCAAGCTGCGCTTCGGCCAAGGCCACATCGGTGCGGGTAACTTCGCCCACGTCGAAACGATCCCGCGCGGCGCGCAGCTCTTGGGTCAGCAGCCGCAGGTTGTTGTTGCGCAGCTCAACCGTTTCCGAGGCTTCGATCACGCCCATATAGGCCGCAACCGCGCGCAGCAGCACCTGCTGCTCTAGGTTGACCAAGGTCTGGCGGGTGGCCAGCACGGCCTCTTTCGCCGCCTCGACCCGATAAGCGCTCGCGCCGAAATCATAGAGCAGAAGCTCGCCAATCAGGCTGATCGACGCCTTCAGGCTTTCCGTCGATTGGGCTGGCAAAAGGGAGGAACTGCGCGTGGTGCCAAAGCTCTGCGTCAGCCCGGCGGCCCACCGCAACACGGGTTTCAGCGCCGATTTCGCCGCGGCCACATCCTCATCGGCGGCCCGCAAAAGCGCGCGGTTCTGCTCCAGCAGGCCGGAATGCTCATAAGCCCCCACCAGCGCATCGGCCAATGTCTCGGCGGCAGCCACACGCGGCAGGGCAGCGCCACTGGCGAGGACAAGGCTCACCGGCACGGCGATGGCAAAACGTTTGAGGGATTTCGTAAAACTGTTCGCGCTCATGGCTCAATGCCCCTGAATGGCTTTTATAGACCTTTGGACCGGCCCGTAGGCCGATCGGGGCGGGTGCCCCTCCCCTGAAAGCGAAGTGGCGCGCGGTATGATCGGCGCGCCATCCTGTCGCTTACAGCTGGAATTCTGCCTGACGTTCAAAGCCACGCAGCACCGGCGCACCGGCGTTGAATTCGGGCCGCCAAGACACCTGACCGCCGCGTTTATAGCCCACGCGTACCTCGCCCAGACCCCGATCCATAAAGAGACAAGCGATCCGCCCGCCCTCTTTCACCTGTTCCACCAGCGCTGCGGGCAGCTCACCCACCGCACCCTGGACGATGACCACATCATAGGGCCCATGCTGCGGCGCGCCTTCGGTCAGCGGGGCGACATGGACGATCACATTGTCCGCGCCCGCCTGCGCCAGCGCCTCTTGCGCCTCGGCGGCCATGGCTTCGTCTTCCTCAACGGCGACGACGGCCTCAGCCATATGCGCGATCACGGCGCTGGAATAGCCCATGGCGCAGCCGATATCGAGCACGAGTTCCTCATTGGTGATGTCGAGGTGATCGAGCATCTTGGCCAATGTTCGCGGGTCGAGCAGCACCCGATCCTGCCCCAGATCGAGGTTTTCTCCCAGATAGGCAGCCTCGCGCTGTGCCGCCGGCACGAAGTCTTCGCGCTGCACGGTCAGCATCGCGTCGATGATTGGAAACTTGGTCACATCCGAAGGGCGAACCTGCGTATCTACCATGGTTACGCGGCGGGCGGCGAAATCACTCATCAGCTAAACTCATTCGTTCAGGGTGTCTGAAGAGTGATGTGCCACATTGCCGGGCCAGCGGCAACGCCCTGACCGCATTTTCGCGCGCATATGGGTCTTGCGGCCTCCTTCGTGATCCGTTAGCAGTGCGCCAACCACCGGTCGGCGAGTTGGCGGAGTGGTTACGCAGCGGATTGCAAATCCGTGTACACCGGTTCGATTCCGGTACTCGCCTCCATTTCCACGACATAAGCGGCTACGCGATACCGCCCCCCCCCGGTGAAACCACTATTCGCGCGCGCTCCTCTTAAAAGCCACCCAGGACCCCTCGTCATCAACGGCGCGGCCATGCCTCACCCCCCACCACCTTTCCCCGCCGCCGCCAAAACCTCGCGCAACTCATCCTCATTCCGGTAGCCGATCAGAATGCCCGCCGTCGCCTCACCCATCGTGGCATCGCTGGCTGCAATCTTGGCGTCGGAGATGGTGGTGCGCTGAGCGGTGCGGCGCGTCCAGCGGAACAGCAGTTGCTCTAGCCGGGCGCGCTCAGGCGCATGGGCGGGGTCGGCCCCCAGATCCACCAGCTCATCGGGGTCGCTTTCAAGATCGAACAGCATCGGGCCGAACCCTTCGGCAAAGACGTATTTCCACCGCCCGTCGAAAAGCATCGTCAGCTTGGCGTCCTTCACCTCGACCCCCAAGCGTTTGCGCACGTCGCGCTGCGCGTAGTCGTATTCCGAGACCACGAAATCGCGCAGCCCTTCGGCCTTGCCATGTAGCAGCGGCAAGAGGGATCGGCCCTCGATGATATGCGGCACGGCGGCGCCGCCGAAATAATCAAGGATGGTGGGCACCACGTCGATCGCCTCGACCAGTGCCGAGGATTTTGCGCCGCGGGTCGCATCGGCCTTGGGGCTAGGGTCGACGACGATCATCGGGATGCGGGCGGAGGGGTCGTGAAAAAGCTCTTTCTCCCCCATCCAGTGGTCGCCAAGGTAATCGCCGTGATCCGAGGTGAAGACAATCATCGTGTCATCCGCGACCCCCTGTTCGGTGAGAAACGCCATCAGGCGACCGATCTGGTCGTCGAGCTGTTTGATCAGCCCCATATAGGCAGTCAGAACCCGGCCTCGGGTGGCATCATCGGAAAAGGCTTGGGAAACGCGCTCCTGCATGAATGCGCCATAGACGGGATGCGGATCGCGCTTCTCCGCCGCGCTTCGCACCGGGTCCAGATGGCTCTCGGGCCCATAGAGATCATGGTAGGGCGCGGGGACGATATAGGGCCAATGTGGTTTGATATAGCTCAGGTGCAGACACCACGGCTGATCGCCGGCCTCGCGGATGAAATCCATGGCGCGGCCCGTGATATAGGGCGTCTCGCTCTCCTCATCCGCGGCGCGGGCCGGTTTGTCGGCATGGTCCAGGAACCAACCGCTCAGGATATTGCCCTCTGCATCTTCGGCGCTGTTGGCGACGGAATGCCAAGGGTTCTCATCCTGCCAACCGCGGTCCTTCATATGCGCGTCATAGGCGGGGTTGCGGGCGTAGGGCCCGCCTTCGGGGTGCAGCCCGTCGTCCCGCTCATAGGGTTCGAACCCGCATTCGGAAATCAGTACGCCAATCTCGCTGTCAGGCGACAGGCCGAGACGGCGCAGCCCTTCGATATCGGCGGCCATATGGGTCTTGCCGCAAAGCGCCGTGCGCACACCCAAGGGGCGCAGATGGTCGCCCAGCGTCATCTCCCCCACCTTCAGCGGGATGCCATTCCACGTCGACCCATGCGAGCTGACATAGCGGCCCGTGTAGAACGACATGCGCGAGGGACCGCAAATCGGCGATTGCACATAGGCGCGGTCAAAAAGCACCCCGCGCGCGGCCAACGCATCGATATGCGGCGTGTGCAGATGCGGATGGCCGGTGCAGGAGAGGTAATCCCAGCGAAGCTGGTCGCACATGATGAAAAGAACGTTCTTGGGCATGGGCCGCTTTCCCTGTGATGGTCCTTCGCGCGCCCTGCCCGCGAAGCGTTGCGTCGTGCTGCGACTTGATTTTGGCCCGCCTGACAATGCTTTGCAGTTTCCGGCCCAAATTTAACTAAATTTTTAGCATTCACGGCCCAACCTTCACCAGGACGATGGGAAAGGCAACTCAAGCCGCGCAAAGCGAGGATGCCAGAATGGACAGCACGCAAAGGATACTTGTCATCGGCACGGGCGGTTTCATCGGCTTTCACCTTGCCCGGCTATTGCTGGCCGAAGGCGCACGGGTGCAGGGCTATGATGGGATGACCGATTACTACGATGTCGCCCTGAAACAACGCCGCCACGCGATGCTGCTTCAGCATGAGCATTTCACCACCAAAGAAGCGCTGCTGGAAGACCGCGAGACCTTCGACGCGCTGGTTGATGACTTTGCCCCCGACATGATCGTGCACCTTGCCGCACAGGCGGGCGTGCGCCACAGCATAGACCACCCCCGCGCCTTTCTGGAGGCGAATATCACCGGCACCTTCAACGTGATGGAGGCTGCGCGGCGATTGGAGGTGAAACACCTGCTCATGGCCTCCTCCTCGTCAATCTACGGCGCCAATACCGATATGCCTTTCGCCGAGACCGGGGCCACCGACCGGCCCCTGTCGATCTACGCCGCCACGAAAAAGGCGAATGAGGGGATGGCCCATGCCTATGCCCACCTATGGGGTCTGCCGACGACGATGTTTCGGTTTTTCTCCGTCTACGGGCCTTGGGGGCGGCCCGACCTTGCCTTGAGTAAATTTGTCGAAGCGATCCTCGATGGCCGCCCGATCGATATTTACAACCACGGCGAGATGTACCGCGATTTCACCTGTGTCGACGATCTTGTGCGCGCCATCCGGCTGCTGATGGATTGCGTCCCGCCGCAACCGGGCACGGCGCCACCGCCGCCGGACTGGGATTCGCTCTCTCCCGCGGCCCCCTACCGTGTGGTGAATATCGGCAATTCCGAAAAGGTGCGCCTGCTGGATTTCGTCGAGGCGATCGAAGCCGCTCTCGGCAAGCGGGCGGTCCGCAATTACATGGGGATGCAGATGGGTGACGCCCCCGCCACATGGGCCGATGCGACCCTGCTACATAGGCTCACCGGCTACCGCCCACAGACCGACACTCACGAAGGCATCGCGCGTTTCGTCGCTTGGTTTCGGGATTATCACGGCAGATAGCCGCAGCGCTTAGTGCTGGTGCTGCTGGCGGACGTAGTCCATCACCGCACCCCTGACCGACATCTCGCCCTGCTCTCGTGCGGCATGGATGACCGCGCGCACGTCATCGAGATTGCAGCGCCGCAGCAGGCTTTTGACCGGCCCGATCGATGCCGGGCGCATCGACAGGGTCTTGAGCCCGATGGCCGCGAAACACAGCGCCTCGACCGGGCGGCCCGCATCCTCCCCGCAGAAAGACAGCGCGGTATCTGTTTCGGCGCAGCGTTCTACGATGCCCTCAAGGAAGGTAAGAAAAGAGACGTTCAGCGTGTCATAGCGCCGCCGCACCCGTTCGTTCTCACGGTCGGCGGCGAAAAAGAACTGCTTCAGGTCATTGCCCCCGATCGACAGGAACTCGACCTCTTCAAAGAATTTCTTTGGGGCAAAGGCGAGGCTGGGGGTCTCCAGCATGGCGCCGACCTCCAGCTTTTCGGGCAAGACATGGCCAAGAATACGCTCACGCTCCATCGCTTTGTCGACCTCGGCGCGGGCGGCGCGGAATTCCTCGAACTGGGCGATAAAGGGGAACATCACCGCCAGCGGGCGGCCCGCGGCGGCGCGGATCAGGGCCTGCAACTGCATCCGCATGACACCGGGCTTGTCCAGCCCCACCCGGATCGCGCGCCAGCCGAGGGCCGGGTTCGGCTCATCATGGGGCTTCATATAGGGCAGCACCTTGTCCGACCCGATGTCGAGCGTGCGAAAAACCACGCGGCGGCCATGGGCGGCGTCAAGCACACGGGCATAAAGCGCGGCAAGCTCGGTCCGGCGGGGCATCTGGTTGCGCACCAGAAACTGCAATTCGGTGCGGAAGAGCCCCACCCCTTCGGCCCCCGACCCTTCGAGCGAGGGCAGATCGGCCATCAGACCCGCGTTCATCTGTAGGCTGATGATCCGCCCGCATTTCGTCTCAGCCGGTTTATCGCGGATCGAGGCATAGCGTTCCTGCGCCGCCGCTTGCATCGCGATCTTGTCGCGAAAGGCCGTGGCCACGGTATCGTCCGGGCGCAGATGCACCACGCCCTGCTCACCGTCGACCATGATGTGATCGCCGTTCAGCGCGTCATTGGTCACGCGGCTGGCATGGACGATCAGCGGAATCGCCAGCGCCCGCGCGACGACAGCGGCGTGAGAGCCGACCGAGCCGCCCTCTAACACGATACCGCGCAGCGACCGCCCGTAATCCAGCAGTTCCGCCGGGCCGATGTTGCGCGCCACAAGGATCGGATCGACCGGCATCTCGGCCCCGGTATCGCTGCCCTGCCCCGTCAGATTGCGCAGCAAGCGGTTCGACAGATCATCCAGATCCGACAACCGCTCGCGCAGATAGGCATCATTGACCTGCCCCAGACGGGCGCGGGCCATAGATTGCTCTTTCTCGACCGCGGCCTCAGCACTCAGCCCGCTTTGAATATCCTCCACCATGCGCCGCATCCAGCCTTTGGAATTGGCGAACATGCGGTAGGCTTCGAGCACCTTCTGCTGCTCTTTGTCGGCGGTAAGGCTTAACAGTTGGTCAACGCTGAGCCGCAATTGCTCGACCGCTTCGGTCAGCCGCTCCGTCTCACGTTCAGGATCGTCGGCAATGGGGTTGGAGACCACCACCCGCGGCTCATGCAGCCAGACGTGCCCCTCGGCCACGCCCTCCTGCCCCACGGTGCCGCGCAGCAGCACCGGCTGGCTATGCCGGGCCGACATCGCAGCCCCCTCGCCGACAAAGGCGCCAAGCTCGGCCATTTCGGCCAGCACCATCGCCACGACCTCAAGCGCATAGACCTCATCGGCGGAGAACTCCCGCGCGACCTTGGACTGTACCACCAGCACACCCAGCGTCTCACCCAGACGTTGCACCGGCACCCCAAGGAAGGAGGAATAAATCTCCTCCCCCGTCTCGGGCATGAAGCGGAAACCGGCGGCTTGGGGCGCATCGGGCGTGTTGATGACCGTGCGCCTTTTGGCGACCCGACCGACCAGACCTTCGCCCAGTTTCATGCGCGTTTCATGCACCGCCGCTTCGTTCAGCCCTTCGGTGGCACAAAGCTCAAGCGTGTCTTCGTCGCGGAACAGATAGATCGAGCAGACTTCGCAGCCCATGGAATTGGCGATCAACTGGGTGATCTTGTCCAGCCGCGCCTGGCCCGCCACATCGCTGGCCATCGCATCACGCAGCCGCCCCAGCAGCTTGCGGCTTTCTGTCTCAACCCGTTCGGCCATATGATCCGGTCCCTGTCCCTCTGGAGCAGGGTTTAGCGCACTCGCGCAAGGATAGAAATGCTATTCGCGCCATACCCTACATCCTCAGCCAGCATATCGGCGGGATGCTGCAGATTTACGCAAGGGGTCACCTTGCGTAAAACCCGTGTCATCGCAGGTGTTTAGGCCGCTTTATCAAGCTCGAAAGCGTCGTGCAGAGCTTGCACGGCCAATTCCATATACTTGCGGTCGATCAACACGCTGATCTTGATCTCGGAGGTGGTGATCACCTTGATGTTGATCCCCTCGTCCGAGAGTACCTTGAACATCTTGGCGGCCACGCCGGTGTGGCTGCGCATGCCGATCCCCACCACGGAAACCTTGGCCACGGCCTTGTCGGCGATCAACTCCTGATAGTTGATGATCCCCTCTTCATGGGCCTTTTCCATCGCCTTTTCAGCGCGGATCACCTGATCGACGGGGCAGGACCACGTCATATCGGTGCGCCCCTCTTCGGAAATGTTCTGAACGATCATATCAACGTTCACGCCGCCCTCGCTGAGCGCGGTAAAGATCGTCGCCGCGATGCCGGGGCGGTCCGCCACGGACACCAAGGTCATCTTTGCCTCATCACGGGAAAACGCGACCCCGGCCACCACATTGCTTTCCATGATTTCCTCCTCATCGCAGACGAGCGTCCCGGCGTCGTCAGATTGTTCTTCAAAACTGCTCAGCACCCGCAGTTTAACCTTGTAGCGCATCGCCAGTTCGACCGAACGGGTCTGCAAAACCTTCGCCCCCAGAGAGGCCAGTTCCAGCATCTCTTCAAAGGAAATCTTGTCAAGTTTGCGGGCCTTGGATTCGACACGCGGGTCGGTGGTGTAGACACCATCGACGTCGGTATAGATATCGCAACGCTCCGCGCCAAAGGCGGCGGCAAAGGCCACGGCGGTCGTGTCAGACCCGCCCCGGCCCAGCGTGGTGATCCGGCCCTGCGGGCTGATGCCCTGAAAACCTGCGACCACGGCAACTTTCATGCCTTCGCCGAACTTGGCGTTGATGTTGTCGGTGGGGATCTCTTCGATCCGCGCGGCGGAATGGGCATCGGTGGTGCGCACCGGCACCTGCCAGCCCTGCCACGAGCGTGCGGGCACGTCCATTTCCTGCAAAGTCAGCGCCATCAGGCCAGCGGTGACATTCTCCCCGCTCGACACGATGGCGTCATATTCGCGCGCATCATAGAGTGGCGAAGTCTCATTGACGAAGCCCACCAGCTTGTTCGTCTCACCCGACATGGCGGATACGATGACGATCACGTCATAGCCCTTGGCCACCTCGACACCGACGCGCTTTGCCGCGCGGCGGATACGGTCCAAAGTGGCAACCGAAGTCCCACCGAATTTCATAACCAGAACAGGCATATTGTCCCCCGCGCAACAGTCCAGCGCGGTCTAAGCCCACGGCACGGCAAGGGCAAGCCTATTTAACATGACGTTATGTAGCGCCGCTTAGAACGGATGCGCGCGACCGTCCCATGTTTCGAAACAACCCGTTTGGGCAAGGTCCAGCGCGGCGATCCGCCCAGCGAGCCCCTGCGCCGAATCCTCAACGCTGATCTCGCCCTGATCGCCGCCCATATCGGTGCGCACCCAGCCGGGGTGGTAAATGCCCACCGCGATACCCTCGGGCTTCAGGTCCACCGCCAGATTGCGCCCCAGATTGATCGCCGCCGCTTTGGAGGCGCGGTAGATATAGCTGCCCCCCGGCGCCCGCGTCTGCGAGCCCATCTGCGAGGCAATGATCGCGATTTTCGCCCCCTGCGCCGCCCGCAGGTTGGGCAGCAGAGACTGCACGGTGAGGAAAACCCCGGTCACATTGGTCGCAAAGCTCTGGGCCCAGAGGTCGGGGCCAAAGCCGGTATCCAAGTCATCGCCCTTGTCCAGATACACACCCGCATTGCAGATCAGCAGGTCCAGCGGGCGGTCTTGCAGGCTTGCGGCGAAGGACGCGTGGCTTGCCGGGTCGGTCACGTCCAGCACGGCCTGCGCGTCTGCGCCGCGTGCGGTGCCGATCACCTCTTCGCCCGCGTCTTCATACTGGCGGGCCAGCGCCGCGCCGATGCCGCGGCTGGCGCCTGTGATAACGATGGTCATGGGCGATCCTTTATGAAAACGGGCCTTTAGGAAAGTTGGCGTTTGGGTTTGAACGGAAGCGGCATCAGGGGCACACCCTCCGCCACCAATTCCCGTGCCTGATCCAGCCGCGCTTCGCCATAGATCGGGCGCTCGGGTGTACGCCCTGCGTGCATGTCCCGCGCCTCGCGCACGAAATTCTTGCCGACGTAATCGGAGGTGGATTCGACCTTTTTGCGCAGGGCCGTTAGTGCCTTTTCCACATCACTTGCCGGATTGGACAGGGCCGAGGCGGGTGTCTTGGCCGATTGCGGTTTTTCTGCCGCTTCCGGCGCAGCCGGGGCGCTGCCGCCTGAGGTGACCCGCGGGGCCATCAGCGATTTGCTCACCTCCGTCGACCCGCAGACCGCGCAGCTCAGATGGCCCGCACGGGCGAGGCTGTCAAAGGCTGCCGCGGATTGGAACCAACTTTCGAAACCATGCCCGGCCTCGCATTTCAATGCATAACGGATCATTCGCCCGGTCCTCAAACTCTCTGCTTTAAATGGGCTGCGGCGCGAAAGAGGTCAAGACAAGCGCGGGCGCGGCGCGCATCGAAACGCCGCGCTGTCAGCCTGCCAAACCACCGCTGCGCGGATCGAAATCTCGGATCAGCCGCGCCAGATCGGGGGCCTCCACCAGCCGGGCGGCCTTGCGGCGCGAACACCACATCCGCTTGCGCTGTCCCTTCTCGGGGAAGTGTTTGGCCAGCGCCTTGACCTTTACCGGGTAGAGCATCGCCAGACAGGGCAAGGTCCCATCCGCGCCGGTTTTGGCATAGCTGTAGACGCCCAGACATTGCCCCCGCGCCTGCCCCACGACGCCGCCTTCCTCCCAAGCCTCGACCAAGGCCGAGGCGGCGGGGGTCTTGCCCTCCATCGGCCAGCCCTTGGGAATGATCCAACGTTTGCTCCCGCGCGAAGTGATCAGCAGGATCTGCAACTTGCCCCGTTTACGACGCCAGCAGAGCGCCGCGAATTGAATGCGCAGCTCATCCTTCTGTCCGCCGTTCAAGGATATCGGAGCCTGTTTCACCATCCGTTGCAGCCGCGCCCCTTGGCAGGTTGTTTCCCTTAGACCCTAGCGCGGCGATCCCCGTCTGGCCATATCCCCTTGCCCCCTTTCATCGCATCAAAGATACTACCAAAATGATAAGATTTTCCGCTCTTCTGACAGTGCTTTGCAGCCTTGCCCTGCCCCTTCGGGCCGAGGCACCCGTGACGGTCTTTGCCGCCGCCAGCCTGCGCGGCGCGTTGGAGGAGGTCACGGCGGATTTCCCCGCGCCGGTGGTGCTGTCTTATGGCGGCTCAGGCACGATGGCGCGGCAGGTCGCCTCCGGGGCGCCCGCCGATGTGGTCTTGCTGGCCAATAGCGACTGGATGACATGGCTCGCAGATGAAGGCGTGGAGGGGGCCGGGAATGCGCAGATCATCGCCCGCAACCGGCTCGTGCTGATTGCCCCCGCCGACAGCGCCCCACTTGCCGATCCCGCCGAGCTGCCCGCCCGGCTCGGCGCCGAAGGGCGGCTTGCCATGGGGCAACGCGACGCCGTTCCCGCAGGCAGCTATGCCCGTGCATGGCTCACCCATGCGGGGCTTTGGCAACGGCTGCAAAGCCACTTGGCCGAGACCGACAATGTCCGCGCCGCACTGGCCTTGGTCGCGCGGGGCGATGCGCCACTTGGCGTGGTCTATGCCAGCGATGCGCAGGCCGAGCCGGAGGTGCAGACCGTCTACGAGGTCCCTGCCGAGGCCCATGCCCCGATTACCTATCCTGCCGCGGCGCTGACGGCCAAGGGCAAGGCACTGGTCGACTTTCTGACCACCGACGCGGCTCAGGCGATCCTTGTGGACCACGGGTTCCTTCGGGCCGATCATGGATCTTGACGCCGCCGCTTGGGCCGCGCTCTTGCTGTCGTTGCGGGTGGCGAGCGTGGCGATGCTTTGTTCGCTGCCGCTGGCGCTCTGGGTCGCGTGGATTCTCGCCCGGAAAGAGTTTCGCGGCAAAGGCGTGCTGAGCGCGCTGGTCCATCTACCGCTGGTGCTGCCGCCCGTGGTGACGGGCTATCTGCTGCTGCTCAGCTTTGGCCGCAACGCGCCTTTGGGCCGCCTGTTGGAGAGCCTCGGCATTGGTCTTGCCTTTCATTGGACGGGCGCGGTGCTGGCTGCGCTGATCATGGGATTCCCGCTGATGGTTCGCGCCATGCGGCTGGCGATCGAGGCGGTCGACCCCCGGATAGAGGACGCCGCCGCCACCCTCGGCGCGCCGCGCCTCAGCGTATTTTGCCGCGTCACCCTGCCGCTGATCTTTCCCGGCATCCTTGCTGGGGCGGTGATGGGCTTTGCCAAGGCGATGGGCGAATTCGGCGCCACGATCACCTTTGTCGCCAATATCCCCGGTCAGACCCAGACCCTGCCAAGCGCGATCTGGACGGCCCTGCAAGTGCCGGGCGGCGAGAGCCGCGCACTGGCCATGGCGGCGTTGGCCGGTCTGGTGGCGCTCGCTGCCGTGCTGCTCTCCGAAGCCTTGGCACGGCGGGTCGCCAAACGCATTTCGGGGGCGCGCTGATGCTTGAGGTCACGCTGCGCCATGGGTTCGCCGGCTTCGATCTGGACCTGTCTTTCACGACCCAAGGCGGGATTACCGCGCTCTTTGGCCGCTCCGGCGCGGGCAAGACGACGGTGATCAATGCGCTTGCCGGATTGCTGCGCCCCAGTGTCGGGCGCGTGGTACTGGACGGTGAGGTGCTATTGGATACGCAGCGCGGCATCTGGGTGCCGCCGCATCGCCGCAGGCTGGGCTATGTCTTTCAAGACGCGCGGCTTTTTCCTCATCTTGACGTGCGCGGCAACCTGACCTTCGGCGCGCGCTATGCCCCGCGCGGCAGCCAAGGCGCGGGTTTTGCCGATGTCGTGGCGCTTTTGGGGCTTGAGCCCCTGCTCGACCGTGCCCCGGCAACGCTTTCAGGCGGGGAGAAACAGCGCGTCGCCCTTGGTCGCGCCCTGCTGTGCCATCCGCGCATGTTGCTGATGGACGAACCGCTGGCCAGCCTCGACGGTCCGCGCAAGCAAGAGATCCTGCCCTATCTCGAACGGCTCCGCGACGGGGGGTTGGGCCTGCCGATCCTCTACGTCAGCCATGCGGTGGACGAGATCGCCCGCCTCGCCGACCGTTTGGTGCTGATGCAAAGCGGGCGGCTGAAGGCCCAAGGCGCGCTGTTCGATGTGATGGCCGACCCCGCCGCCGTGCCGCTGCTGGGCGTGCGCGAAGCCGGGGCGGTGCTGGAGGCCGATGTCATCGCCCATGCCGAGGATGGGCTTTCGACCCTCGCCGTGCGGGCGGGGCAGTTGGAGCTTCCCGGCGTGCAAGCGCCGGTGGGCGCGCGGGTGCGGCTGCGGGTCTTGGCGCAGGATGTGATCCTGTCGCGCGCGCGGCCCGAGGGGCTGTCTTCGGTCAACATCCTGCCCGTCCGGGTCGAGGCCGTGCATCCGGGCGACGGCCCCGGTGCGGCCATCGCGCTCGACGCAGGCGGAGACCGCCTTTTGGCGCGGGTGACGGCGCGGGCGGTCCGCGACCTTGATCTGCGCGCGGGCATGGGCTGCTATGCCATCCTCAAGGCCACCACCGTGGCCCCGGGCAGCATCGGGCGCTGATCACAGTTTGGGCGGCGTCCTGCCCATTTTCTTGCGTAGGCGGGCGACCAGTTCCTCTTGCGGGATATCCGCCTCTATCGCCAGTTTGCGCAGGCCGAAATGCACATGGGCCATGTCTTGATAATAGCTGGTATAGGCATAATTCGTCGCAGCCCCAGCCACAGCGCCCAGCACCGGCACCGCCTGCGCGGCAAGCTTTTGTCCCAGCACCAGCGCCAGACGCGGGGCCACCCGGGCAATCACCGCATTCATCGCGCGGCCCGTGAGCGCCATGCGCACGGTGAGGAACCCCAGATCGGCGCTATCGTCATCTGCCAAAGGCCCGGCGGCGGTAAAGACATGCACGCAGTCGAATTGCACATTCTCCGCCGAGGGATCGAACCCATGTTCCGCCGCCACCCCTTGGATGACACGCAACAGCAGCGTGGTGGTCACCGGCAGTTCGGCCAATGCGGTCGGCAGCCCCCCGGCCCCGCCTGCGGCGCCCATGGCGGTCGAGACGGCTTGGTTCAGCCAACCCTGCTGGTCTTTCACATAGCTGCGGCTGGAATGGGCGGCCTGCATGGCATGGCCAAGCGCCTTCATCGTCGCCCCTTCAAGGTTGCGGCGCACCACCCCCGGCAAACGGTCGATCAACCCATCCGCACTGCCGCCGATAAGGTTGAGCACATGGATGCCCACGCCACCCGCCTGTTTGTAACGGCGGGCGATCTCATCCAGCCGGGCATCGACATCAATGGTGCTGGGCAGGTTGCTTTCGATCTGCATGGGCGTCCCTCTTTGAGCTTAGGCTCAATGTGGGTCGCGGGCGGGGTAAAATCAATCGTGCCAGCGGCGAACCCTGCCCGTCACCCCGGCCCAAGCCCCCTCGGTCAAGGCGCGGCCCAAGATGCGCGCGGGGTTCGTGGGCGGCGGCATCTCGACCCCTTGCAACAGGGCAAAGCCGAAGCGGTTGTAATAGGGCGCATCGCCCACCAGCATCACCCGTTCCCACCCCAGCGGGGCCGCCTGCGCAAGCGAGGTTTCGATCAGACCCGCGCCCAGCCCTTCGCCCTGCCTTGTGGGGTGCACCGCCACCGGCCCCAGCAAAAGCGCCTTCGCCGCGCCGATGCGCACGGGCCAATAGCGGATCGCCCCGGCCAGAATCCCACCGCTATCGCGCGCCACATGGTTCAGCCCCGCCACCGGCGGCACGCCATCGCGCAGACGGTAAGACGACAACGCCTCGCGCCCCGGCGCGAAACAGGTGTCATAGAGCGCTTCGACCTCCCAATGGTCGGCGGGCACCTCCGGGGTCATCTTGTAAGGCGTCTGATGCAAGGCCGGAGGCTTTCGGGAGCAATTGCGGGTGGCGCTGGACGTAGCATGAGGCTAGCCATGGGTGCAAACCATCAAGGAGTGTACATGTTCTATCGTCCCGAAGACGGCCATGGTCTGCCGCATAACCCGTTCAACGCCATCATCAGCCCCCGCCCAATCGGCTGGATTTCCACCCGCGATGGTCAGGGGCGCTGCAACCTCGCGCCCTATTCTTTTTTCAACGCCGTGGCCTATGTGCCGCCGCAGGTGATGTTCGCCTCGACCAGCGCCAAGGAAGACGTGGACGGCACCAAGGATTCCGTGGCCAACATCCGGGAGACCGGGGTGTTCTGTGTGAACGTGGTGGAATATGCGGCGCGCGACGTGATGAACGTGAGTTCTGCCATGCTGCCTCATGGCGAGGATGAATTTGCCCGCGCCGGGATCGACAAGGCCGAGTGCGAACAGATCGCATGTGCGCGGGTGGCCAATGCGCCGGCCAGTCTTGAGTGCAAGCTGACCCAGGTCGTGCAACTGCCGGGCGAGGCGAATTTCGCGGTTTTCGGTGAGGTCGTGGGCGTGCATATGCGCGACGATTGCGTGGTTGACGGGCGGTTCGACGTGACCCGGTTCCAGCCGCTGTCGCGTCTGGGGTACCGCGATTACACGGTGGTGCGGGATGTATTTGAGTTGAAGCGTCCGGATGATTGAGGGCTGAGGGCCGGAGTCGAGATGCGAGGGCCAGCGCCTGTCCGCGGGTCGGCGATCTAACGGCGCTGCGTGCCACTTTATGGCTCAACCATGATGTGCGGTCCGCAGGCTCGCGCCCAGCCTCTCTTAATCGCCTACCCGTCCGGGCGGGCAGGCGATGGCCCGGCGCCTGCGGCTTGATTCCGGGCCGGTGGCAAACTCGACCAAAAACAAAAAACCCGGCACCTCTCGGCGCCGGGTTTTCCATTCAGTGTCCGCCCAGAACCCCGGTGCGCACATCGTAATCAACCGCCAATTCGTAATCGGGGTCGTCATCGCTATCGACCATCAAATGCCCCGCCTTGTTCAGCAGACGATGACAATCCCGGCTGAGGTGGCGCAGTTGCAGACGTTTGCCCGCGGCCTCGTATTTCGCGGCCATCGCTTCGATCGCCTGAAGCGCGGATTGGTCCACCACCCGGCTGTCGGCGAAATCGACGATCACCACCTCGGGGTCGCTCTCCACGTCGAAAAGCTCGGCAAAGCCGTCGGAAGAGCCGAAGAACAGCGGCCCGTGGATCTCATAGACCTTGGCGCCCTTCTCGGTCACCGATTCCCGCGTGGTCGCGTGGATGCGCCGGGCGTTGTTCCACGCATAGGCCAATGCCGAGACGATCACGCCGACCACAACCGCCACGGCGAGGTCTTCCATCACGGTCACCACGGTCACCAGAATGATGACGAAAGCGTCCATCAGCGGCACTTTGCGCAGGATGGTGAGCGAGTTCCACGCGAAGGTGCCGATCACCACCATGAACATCACGCCCACCAGAGCGGCCAGCGGAATAAGCTCGATCACCGAGGAGCCGACGAGGATGAAAAGCAGCAGGAACACCGCCGCCGCGATCCCGGCGACACGGGTGCGACCGCCAGATTTCACGTTGATCATCGACTGGCCGATCATCGCACAGCCGCCCATGCCGCCGAAGAAACCGGTGACCGTATTGGCCATACCTTGCGCGATACATTCTTGGCTCGCGCCGCCGCGCTTGCCGGTGAGGTCACCAACGAGGTTCAGGGTCAGCAGGCTTTCGATCAGACCGATGGCCGCGAGGATGACGGCATAGGGCAGAATGATCTCAAAGGTCTCCCAAGTCAGCGGCACCATGGGGATATGCAAGCTCGGCAGGCCACCTTGGATCGACGCCAAGTCACCCACCCGCGGCACGTCGAGGCCGAAACCGATCACCACGGCGGCAATCACGCCGATGCCCGCAAGCGGCGCGGGGATGACCTTGGTGATGCGCGGGGTGATCCAGATGATCGCCATGGTCGCCGCCACCAGCGCCAGCATGAGGTAGAGCGGCTGACCCGAAAGCCATTCACCACCGCCCACGCCATGACCGGTGTCGACCATGGTGCCGGGCACTTTGAACTGGCTCATCTGGGCAAGGAAAATCACGATCGCCAGACCGTTGACGAAGCCCAGCATCACCGGATGCGGCACCAGCCGGATGAACTTGCCCCATTGCATGACGCCCGCGAAAATCTGCAACAGCCCCATCAACACGACGGTGGCAAAGAGGTATTCGACCCCGTGCTGCGCCACCAGCGCCACCATGACCACGGCGAGCGCCCCGGTCGCGCCAGAGATCATCCCGGGCCGCCCGCCGATCAGCGCGGTGATGAGGCCCACGAGAAAGGCGGCATAGAGCCCGACCAGCGGGTGCACCCCGGCGACGAAGGCAAAGGCCACCGCCTCGGGCACCAGCGCCAGCGCCACGGTCAGCCCTGACAGCAGTTCGATCCGCAGCCGCCCGATGGAGAAACCGTCATCCGGCATCCAACGCAGATCGGTCACATCGAGGTTCTTGGCGAAATTGTGCAGCGTGGCGCGCATGAGGGCGTCCTTTGACTTTCGGAAAACGGATATAGCGCCCTGACCGCGGATGCGGGGCGCTTTTGGCTGCACCTAGAGGAATTTCGCCGCAAAGAAAAGCGTCTTGGCAATGGGGCCACGGAAGTTGCTGCAATGCAGAAACACTTTCGCCCCCCTCCCCTGACGCAGTCGTGTCTTGCCTCTCGGCAAAAACACTTGATCCCCGTGGCATTCTATGAGGTTCTTTGACCCTTACCCGCAACCATCCAAGGCACAGGCTTACCCCTCATGACAGATACGAAAATCGCCGTGATCGGCGGCTCCGGCATTTACGACATCGACGGGCTTCAGGATGCCGATTGGGTCACCGTGGAGACGCCATGGGGCGCGCCCTCGGATCAAGTGCTGACCGGCACGCTGGATGGGGTCGCCATGGTCTTTCTGCCGCGCCATGGCCGCGGGCATGTGCATACGCCAACCTCTGTCCCCTACCGCGCGAATATCGACGCGCTGAAACGGCTCGGCTGCACGGATGTAATCAGCGTCTCAGCCTGCGGGTCGTTCCGCGAGGAGATGGCCCCGGGCGACTTCGTGATCGTCGACCAATTCATCGACCGCACCATGGCGCGCGAAAAGAGCTTCTTCGGCCCCGGCTGCGTGGCTCATGTCTCGGTCGCCCACCCGACCTGTCCGCGCTTGGGGGACGCCTGCGAGACCGCAGCACGAGACGCGGGCATCAACGTCCACCGGGGCGGCACCTATCTGGCGATGGAGGGGCCGCAATTCTCGACGCTCGCGGAATCCAAGATGTACCGCGACAGCTGGGGGGCGGATGTGATCGGCATGACCAATATGCCCGAGGCGAAACTCGCCCGCGAGGCGGAGCTTTGCTATGCCAGTGTCGCGATGATCACCGATTACGACAGCTGGCACCCGGACCACGGCGAGGTGGATGTGACGCAGATCATCGCCACGCTGATGGGCAACGCTGACAAGGGCCGCGCCATGGTCTCGCGCCTGCCCGCGCTTCTGGGGGCCGAGCGCGCGCCCTGCCCGCACGGCTGTGACCGGGCGCTGGAATTTGCGATCCTGACCCAGCCGGATGCGCGGGATCCGGAATTGCTGGCCAAGCTGGATGCGGTGGCGGGGCGGATGCTTTGACCGCGGGCGGCGGCTTTTCTTGGCTGAGTGCGGAAGGTATTTAAGAAAGGATGAAGGGAGGGGGGTGGCGCCCCTTCTCGGATGTTGAGCGGCGGGCGCAGATGGGGGGTTCGCCCGGGCGGCGCGTTGCGCTAAGACGGGTCCGGTCAAACACGCGGAAGGGCGGCATGAAACAGGTTCAGGACTATATTCGCACGATCGTAGATTTCCCTCATGAGGGGATCATGTTTCGTGACGTGACAACGCTTTTTGCCGATCCGCGCGGGTTTCGCATGGCGATCGACCAGATGCTGCACCCCTATGCGGGGATTGCGATTGATAAAGTCGTGGGGCTGGAGGCGCGGGGCTTTATTCTTGGCGGGGCGATTGCGCATCAGCTGAGCGTGGGTTTCGTGCCGATCCGCAAGAAAGGCAAGCTGCCCGGCACGGTGATCAGTCAGGACTATCAGCTTGAGTATGGCGAGGCCATTGTCGAGTTGCATGACGATGCGATCAAACCGGGCGAAAAGGTTCTGGTTGTGGATGATCTTTTGGCCACCGGCGGCACGGCGGAGGCCGGGATCAAACTGATCGAGCGTTTGGGCGGCGAGATCGTCTCTTGCGCCTTTATCATTGACCTGCCCGAGTTGGGCGGGCGCAAGCGGTTGGAAGCACTTGGCAAAGAGGTCCATGCGCTCTGCGCTTTCGACGGGCTTTAAGCCCTTAGGACGGCGCCGGGGTTCATGATGCCTTGAGGGTCGAGCGCCGTTTTGATGGCGCGCATGGCGGTGAGTTTGGCGGGGTCGCCGTAGCGTTCGAGGTCGTCGACTTTGATGCGGCCCACGCCATGTTCCGCGCTGAATGAGCCGCCGAGGTCGTGGACGAGGTCGTGCACCAGACGTTTCACGGCGTCGCGCTTGTCTTCGTAATCGGCGCGGCTTTTGCCCTTTGCGGGGAAGACGTTGTAGTGCAGGTTGCCGTCTCCGACATGGCCGAAACAGTTGATGCGGAAATCGCCGAGGGCGTTCAGCGCTTTGGTAGCGCGGGTGATGAATTCGGGGATCGCGCCGAGGGGCACCGAGATGTCATGGCTGGAGACCGAGCCGATCAGGCGGTTGGCCTCGGGGATGGTTTCGCGGATGGTCCAGAAGTCTTGGGCCTGTTGGGCGTTCTGGGCGATGAGGCCGTCGGAGACGAGGCCCGCGTCGAGGGCGGCGGCGAAGAGGGCCTCTAGGGCGGCGTCGGTATCGATCTCTCCGGGGGTGCCGATGTCGATCAGGACGCACCATTGCGGGGTTTCGGCGAAAGGTTGGCGGATGTTGGGCAGGGTTTCGTTAAGGAAATCGAAACCTCTTCGGTGCATCAATTCGAAAGCGCTGATCATTTCGCCCAAGTGATCGCGCGCGAGGGAGAGGAGCGCCAATGCGGCGGCGGGGCTCTCGACCACCATGAGCGCGGTGCCGCTGCGGGCGGGGCGCGCGTAGAGCTTGAGGGCCGCGGCGGTGATCACGCCGAGGGTGCCTTCGGCGCCGATCAGCAGGTTGCGCAGATCGTAGCCGGTGTTGTTTTTGCGCAGGCGGGTCAGCCCGTGCCAGATTTGGCCGTCAGGCAGGACGGCTTCGAGGCCGAGGCAGAGGTCGCGGGCATTGCCGTAGCGCAGCACGCCGGTGCCGCCTGCGTTGGTCGAAAGCGTGCCGCCGATGCGCGCGGTGCCCTCGGCGGCGAGAGACAGGGGGAAGAGGCGGTTTCCCTCTTCGGCGGCGGTTTGGACATCGGCGAGGATCGTGCCTGCTTCGGCGACCAGCACATTCTCTTCGGGCAGGACGGCCCGGATGCGGTTCATGCGTTCGAGGGAGAGGATGAGCGGTGCGGGACCATCGCTGCTGATCTGGCCGCCGACAAGCCCGGTGCCGCCGCCATAGGGCACGACCGGCACGCGGGCGGCATGGGCGGCGCGGATCAGGGTGGCGACCTCTTCGGTGCTGCGCGGCAGGGCCAAGACGCCCCCCTGCCCCGCGTAGCGGCCGCGGGGTTCTTCGAGGTAGCGCTGCTCGGGATCGCGCAGCACATCGTCTGGCAGTTGCGCGCGCAGGGTGTCGATGAAGGCGGTGTCGGCGGGGTTCAGTGTCATGGGCCTTTGATCCTGCGCGGGGCGCGCAGATGCAAGGGCAAAGCGCCGGACCGGCGGGGAGAATGCGAGGCGATCATGCCCCGGCGATGCTTATGTTGTCAGCGAAGCGTTTCGCCTTGAGGCTTAGCCTACGTCCGTGCGGCCGCGCCGGTCTTTTCGGAGAGAAGCGTAGAGCACATGGGTCCGCCAGCGGCCATCGATTTGCAGATAGCTCTGCGCGACGCCCTCGTATTTGAAGCCCGCCTTTTCGAGCAGGCCGCGGGAGGCTTGGTTTTCGGGCAGGCAGGCGGCCTCGATGCGCGACAGGTCGAGGCGGGTGAAGGCCTGATGCACCGTCGCTTCGATCGCCTCGCGCATGTAGCCTTGGCGGGCAAAGGGTTCGCCCGTCCAATAGCCCAGGGTGCCGGATTGAGCCGGCCCGCGACGGATGTTGTCGAGGGTGATCGCACCGACGAGGTTTTGGTCGCTGCGCCGGATGAGAAAGAGCGGCATGGCGTTACCCGAGGAGACCGAGCGCTGCGCCCAGTAGACACGGTTTGTAAAAGCCTTGCGGGTCAAATGATCCTCGGCCCATGTCGGCTCCCACGGGCGCAGGTAGTCGTTGCTGGCGCGGCGCAGGGCGGCCCAGGCGCGGAAGTCGGCGTGGATCGGCGGGCGCAGGGTCAGCCGTTCCGTTTCAATCCGCAGTTTGCGTCGCCCCAGCATCAGGCGGCGCGTCTGTTGTGAAGGTCGTCCAGCGTCGGGGCGGCGTGGACCGGACCGTAGAGCGCGAGAGCCGCAGGGGCTTGCGTGGCCATGCGTTCGGCGAAATCGCGCACGTCGCCGGTGGTCACCGCGTCGATCTGCGCGACGGTTTCTTCCAGCGGCGGCACGCGGTCCCAGATCTGGATCAGCCGGGCAAGACGTTCGGCACGGTTGGAGGGGCTTTCCAGCCCCATGAGCAGCCCGGCTTTCATCTGCGCCCGGGCGCGGGCGACTTCGGCGGGCGACATGTCGGAGGCGGCGCGCTTCATCTCGTCGATGGTGATATTGGCCAGTTCGGGAAGCTGCTCGGCGCTGGTGCCAGCGTAGATCGTGGTCATGCCGGTGTCGGCATAGGCGCCTGCTTGGGCGAAGATCGTGTAGCAGAGGCCGCGGTTCTCGCGGATTTCTTGGAACAGGCGCGACGACATGCCACCGCCCAAGGCAGAGGCGTAGATTTGCGCGATGTAGATGTCGTCGGAGCGGTAGCCGGGGCTTTCAAAGCCAAGCGCGAAATGCGCCTGTTCCAGCTGTTTGACCTGTCGATATTCGCCGCCCCCGAAACGGGCGCTGTCGATCTGGTAGAGCGTCTTGGCGGGCATGTCGCCAAAGAGGCTTTCGGCGAGCTTGACGATTCTGTCGTGGTCCACCGCACCGGCAGCCGAAAGGATCATCTGCTCCGGCCCGTAGTGATCGGCGATGAAACGTTGCAAATCATCGCGCGAGAAGGCGGAGACCCGCTCGCTCGGCCCAAGGATCGTGCGACCGATGGGCTGATCCGGGTAGGCCTGCTCTTGCAGCCAGTCGAAAATCACATCGTCGGGCGTGTCGAGCGCTTGGCCGATCTCTTGCAGGATCACGCCGCGTTCGACTTCGACTTCCGAAGGGTCCAGTACCGGGTTGCGCAGAATGTCGGCGATCACGTCGAGGCCGAGCGCCACGTCATTTTCCAACACGCGGGCATAATAGGCGGTGACTTCGCGCGAGGTATAGGCGTTGATATAGCCGCCCACATCCTCAATCGCCTCGGCGATTTGCAGCGAAGAACGGGTCGCGGTGCCTTTGAACGCCATATGTTCGAGGAAATGCGCGATGCCATTTTGCTGCGGCGTCTCATGCCGCGCGCCTGCGTTGACCCAGACGCCGATGGCGGAGGAGGCAAGCCCCTCCATATGCTCGGTAACGATGCGAAAGCCGTTGGGCAATGTGGTCTGTTGTAGGCTCACGCGGAGAGGTTTCCTTTGATATGCGCTTTGAGCGCGTCGAGGTCGTTAGGCAGCCGGGTGAAACGTTCTTCCCGGTCGAAAAGGTCCGCCATACGGGGCGGCAGGCCCGGGCGGATGCCAGTGGCGGCTTCGACCGCGTCGGGGAATTTTGCCGGATGGGCGGTGGCCAGCGTGACCATCGGCGTGGCCGGATCGCGCAGATCATCCGCGACCTTCACGCCGACGGCGGAATGCGGGCAGAGCAGCTCACCCGTGGTGCGCCGGCGGTCAGCGATGGTGGCGGTGGTTTCCTCTTCGGAGACGCGGCCCGAGCGGTAGATGTCTTGCAGCGCTTGCATCGCCCCTTGAGAGACGTCGAAACCGCCCTTCCCCAATTCGTCCATCAACTGCGCCACGGCACCGGCGTCGCGATCATAGGCATCAAAGAGGGCGCGTTCGAAATTCGAGGAGACCTGAATGTCCATCGAGGGGCTGATCGAGGGGGTCACACTCCCCTTGTGATAGCCTTGGCCCGAGAGGCAGCGGTGCAGGATGTCGTTCTGGTTCGTGGCAACGACCAGATCGGCGATGGGCAGGCCCATGCGCTTGGCGATATAGCCTGCGAAAATGTCGCCGAAATTGCCGGTGGGCACGGTGAAGCTGATCTCACGCAGGGGCGCGCCAAGGCTCGTAGCGGCGGTGAAGTAATAGACCACCTGCGCCAGCACCCGGCCCCAGTTGATCGAATTCACCCCTGCCAGCCGCACGGTATCGCGGAAGTCGAAATCGTTGAACATGTCCTTAAGGCGCGCTTGGCAATCGTCGAAATCACCGTCGATGGCCAGCGCGTGCACGTTGGATTCCGCGGGCGTGGTCATCTGGCGGCGCTGCACGTCAGACACGCGGCCATGAGGGTAGAGGATGAAGACGTCGACATTGTCGAGCCCCTTGAAGGCTTCGATCGCGGCGGAGCCGGTGTCACCCGAGGTGGCGCCCACGATGGTCACCCGCTCGCCCTTGCGGCCCAAGGCGGCCTGGAACATCTGGCCGATGAGCTGCATGGCGAAGTCCTTGAAGGCCAGCGTCGGCCCGTGGAAGAGTTCCAGCAGGAAATGGTTCGGGGCGAGTTGCACCATCGGCGCGCGGGCGGTGTGGCCGAAGCCTGCGTAAGCGCGGGCGATGATGGCGCGGAATTCTGCGTCGGTGAAAGTGTCACCGATGAAGGGGCGCATGACGGTGAAGGCGACCTCTTCGTAGCTTTGGCCCTGCATGGCCGCGATCTGTTCCGCGCTCAGCGTCGGGATCGTTTCGGGGACGTAGAGGCCGCCGTCACGGGCAAGGCCGGTCAGCATTGCCTCTTCGAAGGACAGAACAGGGGCGGAGCCACGGGTAGAGATATAGCGCATAGGGTCAGTCGACTTTCGGCGTTGCAGGGGCGCGGCGGCGGCGCAGGAAAAGGACGGTCATCGCCAGCCAGATGGCGGCGAGGGAAAACCAGGTGATCGCATATTGCAAGTGATCGTTGGGGATGCGGGCGGTATCGACGGGCAGCGGGGTGATCTTTGGGTCCGGCCCGGCGCCTTCGCGCATGACGATCAAAAGCGGTTCGGTGTCGAGGGTTTCGGCCATGACCTCAACATCGCGGGCGAACCAGATGTTGCGATCCGTGTCGGCCTCGGGTGTGAAACTGTCGACCTCCTGAGGCCATTGCAGGTTGCCGGTCAGAGTGGCGGTGCCTGCGGGGGCGATGGCGTCTTTGTTCGATGTGGCGGTAAAGCCGAGGTCGATGAGCACGCGCCGCCCGCCTTCCAGCGCCATAGGCGCGATGACGCGGTAGCCCGCCCCTTTCTGCTTTTGGCTGACCAGTACATGCAGCGCCTGCCCCCCGATCTCTCCGCTGACGGTGACGGGCAGATAGGCGTCGGCTTCCGGGTCAGGATCGGCGGGCAAGGCGACGGGCGTGGCGGCGATGCGGTTGTTGATGTCGGCGATGATCGCCTCTTTCCACGCCAGCCGCTGCACCTGCCAGACCCCGAGTGCGACGAGGATGGCTGCCCCGCCAAGGCCGACGATGATGAAGAACAGGCTGCGCCGCATTCGAATCTCTCTGGCTGAAACGACAAACGCGCGAAGAGGGCTTCGCGCGTTTGGGTTTTACGGGTGTGGGGCGCGGATGCAACCCCGCCCTATGTTCAGGGCTGGCCCCACATGTAGACGGCGAAGAAGAGGAACAGCCAGACCACGTCAACGAAGTGCCAGTACCACGCTGCCGCCTCGAAGCCGACATGGCGTTCGGGGGTGAAGTGGCCGCGCATGGCGCGCAGCAGGCAAACGAAGAGGAAGATCGTGCCGATGATCACGTGGAAACCGTGGAAGCCGGTCGCCATGAAGAAGCTGGAGAAATACATGTCGCCGCCGAATGTCCAATCGTCATGGACCAGCAGTTCATAGTATTCGTAAGCCTGCAGCGCAGTGAAGAGCACGCCGAGGATCACCGCGATGGTCAGGCCCGAGATCAGGTCTTTGCGGTTGTTTTCATGGGCCAGCGCATGGTGCGCCCATGTCACGGCACAGCCCGACAGCAGCAGAACCAGCGTGTTGATCAGCGGCAGGTGGAAGGCGTCGACCGCGTGAATGTCGGGCTGGACGTATTCCGTGCCGACATATTCATACATCGGATAAAGGGCCTGTTTGAAGAAGGACCAGAACCACGCGACGAAGAACATGACTTCGGACATGATGAAGAGGATGAAACCATAGCGCAGGCCGATGCGCACCACGCCGGTGTGATCGCCCACTTCGCTTTCGGAGACCACTTCGGCCCACCATCCGAACATGACGTAGAGGGTGGCCACCAGACCGCCCAAGAAGACGAAGGGGGTCATCCCGTGCATCCACAGGACAGCGCCCGCCAGCATGACAAATCCGCCTACCGACCCCAGCAGCGGCCAGGTCGAGGGGGGGAGAATATGGTAGTCGTGGTTTTTTGCATGGGCCATGGTTGCGGGTCCCTCACCTTTGTTCAATCAGGTCGTTAATTGGTTGTTGTGGCGCTGTCCTGATCAAGGGCGGCATAGCCCTCGGGCAGGTCAATTTCGTAGAATGTATAGGACAGAGTGATGGTATGTACAAACTTCCCATCACGGTCTTCGACCATTTCCGGGTCGACGAAAAAGCTTACCGGCATCTGCACGCGCTCGCCTGGGGCCAGCACCTGTTCGGTAAAGCAAAAGCAGTCGATCTTCTCGAAGAAGGCCCCGGCGGTATACGGGGTGACGTTATAGCTCGCCTGCCCCGCCACCGGTTTGTCGGTCGGGTTGTACGCCTCGTAAAAGGCCAACCCGGTCTCGCCGATGCGGATCTCCATTTCGCGGACCACGGGTTTGAATTCCCACGGCATACCGTCGTTCAGGGAGCCGTCGAAACGGACCTTGACCGTCTTATCCAGCACGTCGGCGCTGGCGGCAGAGACCTGCCCCGGCGTGCCGCCAAAGCCGGTGACGCGGCAGAACCAGTCGTAAAACGGCACCGACGCCCAGGCGAGCCCGCCCATGAGCACCACCACGCCGACGGTTTGCATCACTGTTTTCTGAGGACCGGAAAGCGCCATTACTGTGTCACCTCGCGTTGCTCCGGGGGGAGTTCGAAATCGGTCTGGGTGATCTTGACGTAGGTCAGCGCCATGATCAGCACCACGAAAGCGCCCAGCATCAGGCCCACGCCGATGTTGCGGCCGCGGCGGCGATTGTGCAGCTCATGCTCGGGTCGGATGCCCATTACCAGCCTCCCAAGCCAAAGGTGCGCAGGGCCGCTTCGCCCAGGATCGCGCCGAAGTGCAAGAAGAGATAGGCCAGCGACAGGCGGAAGAACTTGCGCTCTTCGGCATAGTCGTCACCCTCGGCCATGACCTCATCCCGCTTCCAGATACGGTAGGCCCCCAAGAGGAAAGCCGCGTTCAGCACCAGCGCCACGGCGAAGTAGAAGATGCCGCCGATGGCAGTGAAGGCCGTGCCGATGGCCAGTGCAGCCAGAAGGACGGTGTAGACGAAGATATGCAGGCGCGTGGCCGGACGGCCATGGGTCACGGTCAGCATCGGCACCTTGGCATCGTCGTAGTCCGAGCGCATGAAGAGCGCCAGCGCCCAGAAATGCGGCGGGGTCCACATGAAGATCAGCGCGAACATCAGCCATGCCTCTACCGAGAAGCTGCCAGTGGCGGCGACCCAGCCAATCACCGGCGGGAAGGCCCCCGCGGCACCGCCGATGACGATGTTCTGCGGCGTCAGCCGTTTGAGCCACATGGTATAGAAGACGGCGTAGAAGAGGATGGTAAAAAGCAGCATCCCCCCCGCCAGCAGGTTGGTCGCCAGCGCCAGCATCATCACCGACAGACCCGAGAGCGCGACGCCAAGCGTCAGCGCCTCACCGGGTTGGACCCGGCCCGAGGGGATCGGGCGCCCGCGCGTGCGGCGCATCACCGCATCGATATCGGCGTCCCACCACATGTTCAGCGCGCCCGAGGCACCGCCGCCGATGGCGATGAACAGGATCGCGCAAAAGCCGATGACGGGATTGACCGAAACCGGCGCGGCCAACAGCCCCACGAAGGCCGTGAAGACGACCAACGACATGACGCGCGGTTTCAGCAGGGCGAAGTAATCCCCCAGCTGCGCGTCGTATTCACTTGTTGGCGTATTGGTGATGTCAGTCATCCCGAACCTTCCAAGGGTAAACACGGGGCACGGGCCTGTGCCCTGCCCCGTGGCACTGGCTTACTTAGAGGCGACGGTCAGCGGCTGTTCGATGCCGGCATATTCCGCCTTGGCGTTGCCAAGCCATTCCGCATAGGCCTCTTCCGAAACCACTTTGACGGTGATCGGCATATAGGCGTGCGCCTGACCGCAAAGCTCGGAACACTGGCCGTAGTAGACGCCTTCCTGCTCGGCGGTGAACCACAATTCGGCCAGACGACCCGGCACGCCATCCTGTTTCACGCCGAAGGCGGGGATGGTCCAAGAGTGGATCACGTCGCTGGCGGTGACCTGCACGACGATGGTCTTGCCGACGGGGATGACGACCGAAGTGTCGGTGGCCAGCAGGAAGTCGTCGCGGCTGTAGCCTTCGTCTTCGAGCTTGCCGACCATCGCGTCATCCAGCACGAAGGGAGTCACGTCCTCATCACCGTCGCCCAGCGTCGCCGGAGCGCCGATCATGTAGCTGTCAAAGGCGATCTCTTCGTCGACATATTCATAGGTCCAGTACCACTGGTTGCCGATGGCCTTGATCGTGATGTCCGCTTCGGGGATTTCCTGCTGGCGGAACAGGATCGGCAGCGAATAGGCACCGATCAGCACAAGGATGAGAATCGGCCCGATCGTCCAGGCGATTTCGATCGGGGTGTGGTGGGTAAAGGACGAGGGGTTCGGGTTCCGCTTTTTGTTGTAGCGGATCATGACCCAGATGATCAGGCCGGTCACGAAGACGGTGATCGCGGCGATGATCACCAGAATCAGGTGATCCAAATCATGGATATCCCGCGCCAATTCGGTAACGGCGGGTTGAAAGCCTGTCTCGCCGTCAACAGGTCTGCCGATGACATCAAGCCCGTCAATGCGCAGGCTGTCCTGTGCCAATGCAGGCAGGGCGGCAAGGCTGGTCAAAAGACCGGAAAGGGGGAGTAGATGTTTCATATGTCGTCCTGATCTTGTGACCATTAAGAAGCCGATAAGCACCCCAAACCGCTGCTGCGATCCGGTGCCGTTGTAATCCTGGGTGCTTACAATCATATTCTGCCTACAAGATAAAGTCACATGCTTGCGTCATAGAGCCGCGCGAGACAGTTTTGTGACAGCAAGCAAGGATACCCCCGATGAGCCGCGCGCATTTCACCCCCTTCGAGGCCGATCTGGACCGAGAAACCGCTCTGAGCGTGCTGCGCGAGGCCGTGGCCGGTGCCGATGACGGCGAATTATTCCTCGAACGGCGCCGCTCTGAGGCGCTGGTTTTCGACGACGGACGCCTCAAAACCGCCAGCTATGATGCCGCCGAGGGCTTTGGCCTGCGCGCCGTGCGCGGTGAGGTGGCAGGCTACGCCCATTCGACCGAGCTGAGCGAGGCCGCCCTGCGCCGCGCGGCGGAAACGGCGCGGCTGGCGGTGGGCGATGGCGGCGGCACTTGGGCGGATGCGCCTCAGGCCAGCAACACGCGTCTCTATACGGACGAAGACCCGATCGCGGGCCACGCCTTCCCGGTCAAGGTCGATACCCTGCGCGAGATCGACGCCTATGCCCGAAGCCTCGATTCCCGCGTGGTACAGGTGAGCGCCACGATCGCCGCCAGCATTCAGGAGGTCGAGATTCTTCGCCCCGAAGGACATTCGGTGCGTGACGTCCGCCCGATGACGCGGGTCAATGTCTCGGTCATTGTCGAGCAGGATGGCCGTCGCGAGAGCGGCGGTGTCGGCGGCGGCGGGCGGATCGGGCTCGACGGTATGCTCGCCCCCGAAGACTGGCAGGCCAAGGTCCGCGAAGCCCTGCGCATCGCCTGCGTGAACCTTGAAGCCGTCCCCGCGCCCGCGGGCGTGATGGACGTGGTGCTTGGCCCCGGCTGGCCCGGCATCCTGCTCCACGAAGCCATCGGTCACGGGCTTGAGGGCGATTTCAACCGCAAGGGCTCCAGCGCCTTCGCCGGGCTGATGGGCCAACAGATCGCAGCCAAGGGCGTGACCGTGCTGGATGACGGCACGATCCCCGACCGGCGCGGCTCGATCTCTGTCGATGACGAGGGCACCCCCTCGGCGCGCAATGTGCTGATCGAAGATGGTAAGCTGGTCGGCTATATGCAGGACCGTCAGAATGGGCGGCTGATGGGCAGCGCCTCAACGGGCAACGGGAGGCGGCAATCCTATGCGCATATCCCGATGCCGCGCATGACCAACACCTATATGCTGGGCGGCGACGCGGCACCGGGCGATATCGTGGCCGACCTCAAGGACGGGATCTATGCCGTGGGTTTCGGCGGCGGGCAGGTCGATATCACCAATGGTAAATTCGTCTTCTCCTGCACTGAGGCCTACCGCGTGCAGAACGGCAAGATCGGCGCGCCGGTCAAAGGAGCGACCTTGATCGGCGATGGGGCCACGGCCTTGCAAAAGATCCGCGCCATCGGCAATGACCCGACGCTAGACCCCGGCATGGGCAACTGTGGCAAACAGGGGCAATGGGTGCCGGTGGGTGTGGGCCAGCCCACTTTGATGATCGGCGGGCTGACTGTCGGCGGCGCTGCGACCTGACGGCACGCTGGGGTTGAATCAAATACGCGGGGAAATGTTCATAGGTTGTTAAGCACTAAATCCTATACCTGATTCTGCAACGGACGGAGTTTCGGGATGACTGACAAGGACCTACATCCTTCTTCCACTCACCCCCCACTCCCACCCACCCAGGAAGATGAACAGTTTGCCCGGCTTCGTCTGTTGCGCTCTCGCCGCGTGGGTATTTCGACCTATCGGCGCCTGCTGGATGAACATGGCTCTGCCCAAGAGGCGCTGAAGGCGCTGCCGGAAGTCGCGCATGCCGCCGGGATATCAGACTACCGCATCTGCCCCGAAGGGGTGGTTCAGGCGGAACTCAACGCCGCCCGCCGCGCCGGGGCCCGGCTACTGGCTGAGGGGGAGACACCCTACCCGCGCCTGCTCAGCGACCTGCCCGATGCGCCGCCCTTCCTATGGCTGATCGGCGACCCGGCATTGCTGGGCCGTCCGATGATCTCCCTCGTGGGCGCGCGAAACGCTTCTTCGCTTGGGCTGCGCATGGCCCGCAACCTCGCCGCCGAACTGGGCGAAGCTGGCTTTGTCGTCGTCTCCGGCCTTGCTCGGGGCATCGACGCGGCGGCGCATGAGGCCGCATTGCCCCGCGGCACCATCGCCGTGCAGGCGGGCGGGGTCGACATTATATACCCTAATGAGAACACCGCGCTAGCGGGCCAGATCGCCGCGCTGGGGCTGCGCTTGTCAGAGCAACCGATGGGGCTGCAACCGATGGCCCGGCACTTCCCCCGCCGCAATCGCATCATCTCGGGCCTGAGCCGTGCAACGGTGGTGGTTGAGGCGGCGGCCCGCTCAGGCAGTTTGATCACCGCGCGCGATGCGCTGGATCAAGGGCGCGACGTGCTGGCGGTCCCCGGCCACCCGATGGACGCCCGCGCGGCAGGCTGTAACATGCTGATCCGCGACGGCGCGGTGCTGGTGCGCTCTGCCGCGGATGTGTTGGAGGTTTTGCCGGATGAGAAAACTCAGCCCCCGCTACCCCGCAGCAAGCCCCCCGCGGCCCCGCGCCCGGAAACGCCGCCGCGAAACCAAAGCCCTGTCGCGAAGCTCCATGCGCAGATCCTCTCTCGTCTCGGCCATGCGCCGGTTGCGGAGGATCAATTGATCCGCGACCTGCAAGTGCCCAGCAGCGATGTCGCCCCCGCGCTCCTCGATCTTGAGATGGAGGGGGAAATTCAGCGCCAACCCGGCGGGCTGCTCAGCCGCTCCGCCTGACGCCGCGAAGGAGCGCGGCCCGGTCTCAGCGCCGCGAAACCGGGGACCAACCGGGGGGCAGTTGGTCGGGCCAAGCAAGCCTCGAATGCCGAGGGTCGATGCCGCCGAAATGGCCCATCCGGCCTGCGAAACCGCTGCGCCGCAAACCCGTGTTACGCAGCAGCTGCATTGACAAACACCCCTGCAATCCCACATGAGACAGCGCAAAGCCGCCCCCGTTTTTGATCTAAGGTGCCTGTATTTATGCCCGTCGTCGTCGTCGAATCCCCAGCCAAGGCCAAAACGATCAACAAATATCTGGGCGACGATTACACCGTTCTCGCCTCTTACGGCCACGTCCGCGACCTGCCGCCAAAAGACGGCTCGGTGGATACCGACGCCGATTTCGACATGAAATGGGAGGTCGCCAGCGACAGCAAGAAACACGTCAAAGCCATCGCCGATGCGCTGGCCCAAGACAACGCATTGATCCTCGCGACTGACCCCGACCGCGAGGGTGAGGCGATCAGCTGGCACCTGCAAGAAGCGCTGACCAAACGCAAATCGATCAAGAAAGACACCCCCGTCAGCCGGGTCGTCTTCAACCAGATCACCCAGAAGGCGGTGACCGAGGCGATGCAGAACCCGCGTCAGGTCGACATGCCGCTGGTTGAGGCCTATCTCGCCCGCCGGGCGCTGGACTATCTGGTGGGGTTCAACCTCTCGCCCGTGCTCTGGCGCAAGCTGCCGGGCGCCAAGTCTGCGGGCCGCGTGCAATCGGTCACCCTGCGCCTCATCGTCGAGCGCGAGATGGAGATCGAGGCTTTCCGCGCCCGTGAGTATTGGTCGGTAAGGGCGCTGCTCGCCACGCCGCGCGGTCAGGAATTCGAAGCCCGTCTCGTCTCGCTCGCCGGCAAGAAGCTGGAGCGGTTCGATCTCGCAGACGCCACGCAGGCCGAAATGGCGGTACAGGCGATCACCAGCCGGGCGCTGAAGGTGATGAATGTCGAGGCGAAACCGGCGAGCCGCAACCCTTCGGCCCCCTTCATGACCTCGACCCTGCAACAGGAGGCCAGCCGCAAGTTTTCGATGGGCGCGCGCCAAACCATGTCGACCGCGCAGCGCCTCTATGAGGCCGGGCACATCACCTACATGCGGACCGACGGTATCGACATGGCGCCAGAGGCCGTCTCGATGGCGCGCGATGCGATCAAGGACCGTTTCGGCGCCGATTACGTGCCGAAAGAGCCGCGCATTTACAAGAACAAGGCCAAGAACGCGCAGGAAGCCCACGAATGTATCCGCCCGACGGATATGACCAAGGACGCCAAGGCGCTGAAGCTCGACGCCGATCAGGCGAAACTCTATGACCTGATCTGGAAACGCACGCTGGCATGCCAGATGGAAAGCGCGCGTCTTGAGCGCACCACCGTGGAGATCGGCAGCGATGACGCGCAGGTGGGTCTGCGTGCCAATGGTCAGGTCGTGTTGTTTGATGGCTTCCTGAAGGTCTACGAGGAAGGCCGCGACGATGTCGTCGACGAGGACGACAAACGCCTGCCCCAGATCAGCCAAGGCGACGCGATGGACAAGCGCAGCGTCACGCCCGAGCAACATTTCACCCAGCCCCCGCCGCGCTACACCGAGGCGACGCTGGTCAAGAAGATGGAAGAGCTCGGCATCGGCCGCCCCTCGACCTATGCCAGCATCGTCACCACGATTCAGGACCGCGAATATGTTCGCAAGGATGGCAACCGCCTGATCCCCGAGGACAAGGGCCGTCTGGTGACCGCCTTCCTTGAGAATTATTTCCGCCGCTACATCGGCTATGACTTCACCGCCGATCTGGAGGATCAACTCGACAAGGTCAGCGCCGGGGATGCCGCCTATAAGGAAGTGCTGCGCCGCTTCTGGCGCGATTTCTCGGCGGCCATCGCCGAGACATCCGAGCTGCGCATCACCGAGGTGCTGGAAAAGATTAACGAGGTGCTGGAGCCGCATCTCTTCCCGCCCACCGAAGACGGCAGCGACCCGCGGCTCTGCCCCAATTGCGAGATTGGCCGCCTGTCCATGCGTACCGCGCGCTCGGGCGGTGCTTTTATCGGCTGCTCGAACTACCCCGAATGCCGCTACACCCGCCCCTTCGGCCCGCCAGACCCGGAGGCCGAAGCCTCGGCCATTCCGCCCGACGGTAAGCTTCTGGGCGAAGATCAGGGTGACGAAATTCGCGTTTTCAAGGGCCGCTTCGGGCCTTACGTCCAGCGCGGCCCGGTGACGGAAGAGAACAAGAAACCCCCGCGCCAGTCGATCCCCAAGGATTGGGTGCCCGAGGATCTGACGCTGGAACAGGGCGTGATGCTCCTGTCGCTCCCGCGTGAGATCGGCCCCCACCCCGAGGATGGCGTCATGGTCTGGGCCAACATCGGGCGCTATGGGCCTTACATCAAGCACGCCGAAAGCACCTCGCATCGGGGCGGCACCAATGCCAATCTCGAAGGTATCGATGAGGTTTGGACCGTCGGCATGAACCGCGCGGTGCAGTTGTTGGCCGAGAAAGTCGCCAGCCGCGGTGGCCGGGGCAAGGCCGCGAAACCGATCCGTGAGATGGGTGAGCACCCGGATATGGGCGGCGCGGTCAACGTCATGGAGGGCAAATACGGGCCTTATGTGAAATGGGAAAAGGTGAACGCCACGATCCCGAAAGAGATCGAACCGGCGGACCTGACCATGGAGCGCGCGGTCGAGCTGATCGAAGAGAAGCTCGCCAAATCCCCCGCCAAACGCAAAGCGGCGACGAAGAAGGCACCGGCCAAGAAGACGGCAGCCAAGAAGCCCGCGGCGAAAAAGACGGCCACCAAAAAGGCCCCGGCAAAGACAGCGACAAAGAAACCCGCGGCCAAGAAAACAACCGCGAAAAAAGCCGACAGCGCTTAAGCCGCGCCTAGGCACAGCAACCGCGCCGGGGGATCGGCGCGGTTCCGCCTGTGGCCTGCCTTTATATCCAGCATCATGAATATGTGATTTGCCATTCCCCTTCGATTTTCGGATCAGGGGCGGCGGCAAGACCACTATGAAAGGCAGATCAATGTCAGGCATGAAATTCACCCGGCGCGGGCTGATCGCCGCAAGCGGCGCGGCGCTGATGACGCCGCAGATCCTGCGCGCGCAGGAACCCGGCCAAGCGCCCCGCGAATATTCCGCCGAACCTCCGGTATCGCGCAACACGTCGAGCTTTGCCACCCAACGTTGGCAGGATCACTTCGACAGCCTTGGCAAAGGCGCCATCGTCGCCGACACCACCAGCCGCGCGCTGCATTACTGGAGCGCGGACGGCCAGATCTACAAGGTCTATCCTACCTCCGTGCCCGCCACCGAGGAACTGACCAAACGCGGCTACACCGAGATCGTGCGCAAGAAAGTCGGTCCCGACTGGACCCCGACCGCCTCGATGATGGAGCGTTTCCCGCATTACAAATACATGCCGCCGGGCCCGGACAACCCGCTTGGCACCCATGCGATGTATCTTAGCTGGCCCGCCTATATCATCCACGGCACCCATGACACGCGCAAGATCGGGCGGCGGTCCTCGGACGGTTGCATCGGGCTTTATAACGAGAAGATCGAAGAGCTTTTCGGCCTCTGCCCCGTGGGCACGCAGGTGCGCATCATCTGACCTTCCGGGCGGCCTTTCCTGCGTAGCACCACGTAATTGACACTGCCCCGACGCAGGGTCACATATGGCGCAGCGAAACTGTAGGGAGGTCGCCCGTGAACAAAATCTATGGATCCGCCGCCGAGGCGCTGGAAGGCGTTCTGTCGGATGGCATGCTGATCGCCGCCGGGGGCTTTGGCCTTTGCGGCATTCCGGAATTGCTGTTGCAGGCGATCAAGGATAACGGGGCCAAAGACCTCACCTTTGCGTCGAACAATGCGGGCGTCGATGACTTCGGCATCGGCATTCTGCTGCAATCGCGGCAGGTTAAAAAGATGATCTCCTCCTATGTGGGGGAGAATGCCGAATTCATGCGCCAGTATCTGTCGGGCGAACTTGAGCTTGAATTCAATCCTCAGGGCACATTGGCCGAGCGCATGCGCGCTGGCGGTGCCGGCATCCCGGGGTTCTACACCAAGACCGGCGTCGGCACCCAGATCGCCGAAGGCAAGGAAGTGAAGCAGTTCCACGGTGAGGATTACATCCTCGAAGAAGGCATCTTTGCCGATCTGTCGATCGTGAAGGCATGGAAAGCCGACGACACCGGCAACCTCGTCTTCCGCAAGACCGCGCGCAACTTCAACCCGCCCGCGGCCATGTGCGGCAAGGTCTGCATCGTTGAAGTCGAAGAGATCGTCCCTCGCGGCAGCCTCGACCCCGACCACATCCACCTGCCGGGCATCTATGTGCATCGCATCATCCAAGGCGAGCACGAGAAACGCATCGAAAAGGTCACGACACGCAAGCGGGAGGAAGCCTAATGCCTTGGGATAGAGATCAGATGGCGGCACGCGCCGCAGAGGAACTCGAAGACGGCATGTATGTGAACCTCGGCATCGGTATTCCGACGCTGGTGGCGAACTATGTCGGCGACAAGGACATCACGCTTCAGTCGGAAAACGGCATGTTGGGCATGGGCCCCTTCCCTTATGAGGGCGAGGAAGACCCCGACCTCATCAACGCCGGCAAGCAGACCATTACCGAGCTGAGCCGCACCGCCTATTTCGACAGCGCCATGTCTTTTGGCATGATCCGCGGCGGCAAGATCGCAGCGGCGATCCTCGGCGCGATGGAAGTGGCCGAGAACGGCGATCTGGCAAACTGGATGATCCCCGGCAAGCTCGTCAAGGGCATGGGCGGCGCGATGGACCTCGTGGCCGGTGTCCGCAAGGTCATCGTCGTGATGGACCACCAGAACAAGGCCGGGGACTCGAAGGTGCTGAAAGAATGCACCCTGCCGCTGACCGGCAAAGGCGTGGTCGACCGGATCATCACCAACCTCGGTGTGCTTGATGTGGTCGAAGGTGGCTTGAAGATCGTCGAATGCGCCGATGGCGTGACCGAGGATGAGCTGCGCGCGGCGACCCAAGCGACGATCGTTTGAGAAAACAGCCCTCGGCGGCATCCGCCGGGGGCATGCCCGTCGCGCTCAGTTCATCGCGGCAAAGACGCAGCCATCGCTGATCAGTTCCGGCGGGGTCAGGCAAAGCCCCTGCGCCACTTGGAACGCCGCCAGCACCTTGGGCACATAGTCGCGCGTCTCAGCAAAAGGCGGCACGCCCGCATGTTTCCGCACCGACCCCTCACCCGCGTTATAACCCGCCAGCACGAGAATCGGATCGCGGTCGAACTCCCCCATCAGCCAGTCGAGGTATTTGACCCCGCCTGAGATATTCTCGGCCGCGATCATACTGTCGCGCACGCCAAAACGGGCGGCGGTATCGGGCATCAGTTGCATCAGGCCAGCCGCCCCCGCCCGGCTCACCGCATCGGCCCGGCCTGCGGATTCCACGCTGATCACCGCCAACACGAGCGCCGGAGAGACCTTGGTGCCCACGGTGGCGCGCAAGATGTCCGCCCCATTGCTGCGCGCGATATCTTGCAAATGTTGCAGGCGCGGTGCGGGCACTTTGCCGCCCGAAAGCGCCGCCATCGCGGGGGCCAATCGCCCTGCCCCGCTCCGCTCAGCCGCGGGAGAGATTTTATCCCAGAACCAATCGAACTGCCCGGCGTTCAAAGGCGCGATCGCGCCGCTCGGGGTCGCGGCGACCGCGGGGCCTGTGTCCACCTCCGCCGCTGCCGCGGCGCGGGCCGCCGGATCGATTTGCACGGTGATGCGTTTGGCCCCCTTCTTGGGCGGGCCGACCCGTTTGGCCGAGAACTCAGGGAACGGTTTCGGCCCTTCTGCCATGGCGGCAGGGGCCATGAGAGCCGTGACCAGCGAGAATGCCAATATGCGATACATGCCTGCTCTACCTTGCGTCTGACGCGCCTTTGCGCGGCAATATCTCACGAATCGTGGAATCGGGCCAGCGTTTGAGGCGGGGATCATGGCAATTTCGCCGCAATTGCGGTGTTAGACGGTGGGAAAGCGCAGGCGGAAGACCCGATACGAGAATTAAAACGCCAATAAACAAAGGGTTAACATGTTTCCGCAAGAAAATCGCGGACAGTCTGGAAAAGGCACGTTTGCTGCCAAATTCGCGCCCCAATCCGACGGCTATATAGGGTCATACCAAGTCGGACAGCCTCAAATGAGAGAACGAGGCACACCGGACGGCGAGGTTAAGACCTTTTACTCAGTGATCCTTGGAGGGACATGACATGATGAACTTTATCAAAAACTTCCGCAAAGACGAAGACGGTGCCGTGACAGTTGACTGGGTCGTTCTGACCGCTGCGATCGTTGGCTTGGCCGTGGTTGCTTTCAACACAATCGGCACGAATACGGAAACGCTCACAGGTGAAATTGCAGATGCGATTGGTGATGTTTCGGTTACTGAGGATAGCACCGACAACGACACCTAATATGTTTGGGCAATAGATCACTTCCATTAAAGGGCTGGCTTCGTCCGGAAGGCAGCCCTTTTTGTTTGTTGACCCGAATGTCGCCTACCAAATCAACGGAAACAAAAATGAGCAGATTCTTTGCGAACTTCGCACGCGACCAGAATGGCGCCATCAGCGTTGATTGGATTGTCTTGACGGTCGGACTGGTTGGCCTCGCGATCCTCATGCTAGGCGTATTCTCGGACAGCCTTGATGTGCTAGTTGAATACATCCGGGTCCAGCTGACCGCTTAAGACGACAGCGCCCCCCAAACGCGGCACGGCAAGCTCCTTCGGATCGCCTCCGGGCAGACCAATTCTCGCCATATTCGGCAGCTAACCTGCCTAGGAGATCAAAGCGGGCCGAGACTCGCTTCCATAGCAAAGAGGTAACATCATGCGAGCCGTATTCGGATTGGTTCTTTTGGTAGGTGTCGCACTTGCCGGCGGCGCCGTTTATCTGGCGAAAGACCGGATTTCACAGTATCAGGCTGCCAACGCCCGCGCCCAGGCCGCGCTTGCGCAGGTCGTGCCAACCAAGACCGTTTGGGTGGCTGACAAACCGTTGAAATACGGGCAACCCCTGACCCGCGAAGACGTCCGCCCCGTGAAGTGGCCCGAGAACGCCATTCCTGAGGGTTCCTTCTTCGAGGAAACCGTATTGTTCCCTGAAAACACAAAAGAACAACGCATCGTGCTGCGCAACATCGAGAAAGATGAAGCGATCATGGCCGTGAAGGTGACCGAGCCGGGCGAGGACTCTGGCCTGACCTCCCGCCTTGCGCGCGGAATGCGGGCCTTTGCACTTAAAGTTGATGTTTCCAGCGGCGTTTCGGGCTTCCTGCGCCCCGGTGACCGGGTGGATATCTATTGGACGGGCCGCGTAAACGTTGGCAACCAGTCCAGCAATGGCGATGTCACCAAGCTGATCGAATCGGCCATTCAGCTAATCGCCATCGACCAAAGCGCCGATGCGTTGGTCGTGGGGGAAGCCTCGATTGCCAAAACGGTGACGGTTGCCGTGAACCCGCAGCAGGTTGCCGCGCTTGCACAGGCACAATCGACCGGCAAACTCTACCTTTCCCTCGTCGGCACGAATGACGACACCGTGGCCGAGGCCATCGAAGTCGACCAACGCTCGCTTCTGGGAATCGAGGCGCAAGAGACCATCGCCGAAGTAACCAAAGAGAAGGTTTGCACGATCCGCACCCGCCGCGGGGCTGAGGTGGTCGAACTGCCGATCCCCTGCACAAACTGACCTAAAAACAACCTCTTGCTAAGTTAACGAAGGCGCCGCACCCCCCTGCGGCGTCTTTCATTTTTGCAGGTATGTTGCGCATAGCCCACATGCACAGCGCCCGCGAAGAGCTTGATTCTTGCAATAAATTTGGAATTGCCGCAGAGTGTTGCCAAACGAGGGCAAAAAGACCCATCCCGAGGCGTGATCAAAAAGGCAGGTCACATGAAAATCGATAGATTTCTGAAAGCGGCCCTGCTGGGGCTGACACTGGGCGCAATGCCGATGGCATTGACCCTGCCCAGTTCAGCTGGCGCCGACACGCTTCGCGTTGTCAAACGCGGCACTAATTCCAGCCTCGACGTCCCGATGAACCGCGCCGTGGTGGTGGAAAGCGACATTCCCTTCGCGGAACTCAGCATCGCCAACCCCGGCATCGCGGATATTTCCTCTCTGTCTGACCGCACGATCTATGTGTTGGGCAAATCGCCGGGGTTGACCACGCTCACGCTGCTCGACGCGGCGGGGCAGCTGATCACCAATGTCGATGTCCGCGTCGCGGCGGATGTCTCTGAATTCAAAGAACGGCTGCGTCAAATCCTGCCGGGTGAGAAGATCGAAGTGCGCACGGCTAATGACGGTATCGTGCTGTCGGGCATCGTCTCTTCCACACAACGGCTGCAACGCGCGCTCGATCTGGCCGAACGCTACGCTCCCGAACGGGTCAGCAACCTGATGAGCGTGGGCGGCATCCAGCAGGTCATGATGAAGGTCCGTTTTGCCGAGATGCAGCGCAATGTGTCGAAATCGCTCGGCTCTTCGCTGGCAATCAACGGCGGCTCCGATTTCAGCGCGGGCACCGGCAGCACCAATACGTCAGGCGGGGTCGCCACCTCGCTGGGCGGGTCGATCCCATCGGCGAACCAGAACGCAGGCGCAGTGCTATTCGGCTTCAACGCAGGCTCTACCCAAGTGGGCATCCTGTTGGAAGCATTGGAAGAAAAAGGCGTCGTCCGGTTCTTGGCAGAGCCGAACCTCGTGGCGCTTTCGGGCCAAGAGGCCAAGTTCCTCGCCGGGGGCGAGTACCCGATCCCAGTCGCCCAAACCAGTGATACGGTATCGGTGGAGTTCAAACCCTTCGGCGTAGAACTCGCCTTTATTCCGCGCGTCGTGGACAAGGATATCATCAACCTTGAGATGAACGCCGCCGTTTCGGCCATCGACGCAAGCAACAGCATTTCATTGGGCAACGGCATCGAGATTTCCGCCTTCACCCGGCGCGAAACCTCGACCACGGTCGAGATGCGTGACGGGGAAAGCTTTGCCATCGCGGGCCTCTTGACCGACGACTTCACCGACAGCACGCGGCAACTGCCGTGGATCGGCGATGTCCCGGTGTTGGGCGCGCTGTTCCGTTCGGCGGATTACCAGCGCAGCCAGACCGAATTGGTCATCATCGTCACCGCCCATCTGGTCACCCCGACCCGTGGCGAAGCGCTGGCCCTGCCCACGGATCGCATCAAACCGCCCTCTGAGAAAGACCTGTTCCTGCACGGGCGCACGGCGGATGGCACCCGCACCCCCAGTCGGGGCGCTGCGGGCGAAGTGGCCAAGCAGGACTTCCGCGGCTCCTACGGTTATGTACTGGATTGATCCGATGACACGCAGACATATTACGTTGATCGCGGGCACCGCGGCCCTGGCCGGGCTCGCCGCCTGCGCGCCCAGCAACGATCCGGTCTATACGCAGTTCTACCGCGAGTCGGGGTCGATCGTGGACACGGGCCAATTCGGCAATGCCACGCTGCACAACCGCCAAGTCATGACCGGCGAAAAGCGTGTGACCTTTGATTTGGCGAACCGTTTCTCTAACGAAGTCCGCTCGACCGTGACCTTCGCCTTCAACTCGGCCCGACTGGACGCGAATGCGAAAGCCGTCCTGCGCCAGCAGGCCAGCTGGATTCGCCAATTCCCCGAGATTCGCTTCCGCGTCTATGGCCACACTGATCTGGTCGGCTCGCAGGCCTATAACCGCGCCTTGGGGCTGCGCCGGGCGCAGGCCGTGGTGCGCTATCTCTCGACCTTGGGAATCAGCCCCAGCCGTTTGGAAGCCGTTGTTTCCTTTGGCGAAACTCAGCCTCTGATCGTGACCCAGGGCCGCGAGCGTCGCAACCGGCGCACGGTGACCGAGGTCAGCGGCTTCGTCCACGGCCACCCGATGCTGCTGGACGGCAAATATGCGCAGATCATCTACCGCGAATATGTAGCCAGCGCCGTGCCCCCCTCTCAGCTAAGCTCCGGTGCCACCGAAGCAGGTGGCGGCGGCGGGGAGTAAGGGTAAGCCCTTCTTTCGCATGGATAATATCCCCCCGCGCCTTTGGGCCGCGGGGGTTTTCGTCTCTGAAAAGCCATGTCCAATCGGGCGCGAATGGACGTATCGTTTCAAGATACCCAACAATAGAGGCTTTTTGGCCCCAATCTCGCCCCAGTTGGGGGTGATATTCGACGCAGAAGGATAAATGTGCCCGGCTCAAGAGCCGCGCATAAGGCAGAGGTCAGAGCGTTCGCAGCGACAGAATATCGCCGCCCTCCGGCCAAACCGTTGATGTAAAGGACAAAAGGTCATGAGCAGCACTATGCCACAACCCGAAGCAGCGCCGATCGTTGCCTGCACAATCAGCCGTGATGTACAGAACTTCGACCTCTTGATCGAAGATATGGAAGCCACTTTGGGCGAAAGCTGGGGTGATCTGGGATTCGCCGAGGCGCTGGCATTCTTCAGCCAACCCGAAGCCGAGGCGATGGAATTCGTCGCCCTCGCCATGGATGAGACCGATGAGGACAACCTCGTTTTGATGAGCGAAATCATCACGCAGGCCAAGGCGCGCGACATCCGGGTGATCCTGATCGCCGAAGACATGACCCCCGCCGCGTTGCATTCGCTGCTGCGGCAGGGGGCGGATGAATTCGTCCCCTATCCGCTGCCCGAAGGCGAATTGGCCCAGGCCATTGCCCGCGTCCGGGCCGGAGAGAACGCCCCCCCTGCCCCCGCAGCCGACAGCAGTGCGCCGCAGCTGAAGGCCGGTGCGCAAAAGGATGGCGCACTGATCGTCGTGCATGGTTTGGCTGGGGGCACCGGGGCCACGACCCTTGCCGTGAACCTCGCTTGGGAACTGGCAAATGCCGACAAGAAAAACCCGCCCTCGGTCTGCCTGCTGGATTTCGACCTGCAATATGGCTCGGTCGCGACCTTCCTTGATCTGCAACGCCGCGAGGCGGTCTATGAGATGATGTCCGACACGGAATCCATGGACGAAGAGATCTTTGGCCAAGCGCTGCAAACCTTTGAGGACAAGCTGCATGTGCTGACCGCCCCGGCAGAGATGCTGCCGCTTGATATCGTGACCAACGAAGATATCGACCGCATCCTCAACATGGCGCGCAACCAGTTCGACTATGTCATCGTCGACATGCCCTCGACGCTGGTTCAATGGTCCGAGACGGTGCTGACCAGCGCGCATGTCTACTTTGCCATGCTGGAACTCGACATGCGCTCGGCCCAGAACGCGCTGCGCTTCAAACGGGCGCTGCAGTCTGAGGAACTGCCCTTTGAAAAGCTGCGCTATGTGATGAACCGCGCGCCGAAATTCACCGATCTCAGCGCCAAGAGCCGGGTCAAGCGCATGGCCGAATCGCTGAGCATTTCGATCGACGTGCAGATGCCCGATGGCGGCAAGGCGGTGACGCAGGCCAATGACCACGGGCTGCCACTGGCCAATTCCGCGCCGAAAAGCCCACTGCGCCGCGAAATCGCCAAACTTGCAAGCTCCATCCACGATCTCAAGGGCGAGCAGGCCCAAGCCGCCTGAGCCCCCTAGCGAAAGAGCGTACCGATGTTCTCGAAATACAAGAAACCAGCCTCTGCCACCTCGAAAGCCGCCGCCCCCGCGCCGGCGCGTGAGGCCAAGCCAGCCAAAGCCGCCCAGCCCGCCCCCGCGGCACCTGCGCCCACACCGGCAGCCAAACCGGTTTCAATGCGCCGCGCGGTCAAACCCGCCGCCGCTTCCCCCGAGGACCGTGAGGTCAAGCGCAAGCAGCGGATGAGTGAGATCAAGCTCGAACTGCACCGCGCGCTCTTGGACAACCTCAATCTCGCCGCGCTGGAACATGCCTCGGAAGCTGATTTGCGGCAGGAAATCAACGATATCGCCGTCGAGATCCTTTCCGAAAAGAGCATCGTGCTCAACCGCGAAGACCGCATGACGCTGAACTCCGAGCTTTATGACGAGGTCACCGGTCTTGGCCCCCTTGAGACGCTGCTGAAAGACGACAGCGTCAACGATATTCTGGTGAACGGCCCGCAGCAGATTTTCGTCGAACGCGAAGGCAAGCTGCAATTGACCGACATCACCTTTAAAGACGAAAAACACCTGCTGCGGATCATCGACAAGATCGTCTCGGCGGTGGGGCGTCGGGTGGATGAAAGCAACCCTTACGTTGACGCGCGTCTCAAGGATGGCTCACGTTTCAACGCCATGGTGCCCCCGGTGGCCGTCGATGGCTCGCTCGTGTCCATTCGTAAGTTCAAGAAAGACAAGCTGGGCATCGACGATCTGGTGAACTTCGGCGCCTTCTCAGAAGAGATGGCCGCCTATTTGCAGGCCGCCGTGGCCACGCGTCTTAACATCATCGTGTCGGGCGGTACGGGCTCGGGTAAGACCACCACGCTCAACGCGCTGTCGTCTTTCATCGACAATGCCGAACGCATTCTGACCATCGAAGACACCGCCGAATTGCAACTGCAACAGACCCATGTGGGCCGGATGGAAAGCCGCCCGCCCAATGTCGAAGGCAAGGGCGAAGTCTCGCCCCGCGACTGTCTGAAAAACGCCCTTCGGATGCGCCCCGACCGCATCATCGTCGGCGAAACGCGCGGCGAAGAGGTCATCGACATGTTGCAGGCGATGAACACCGGCCACGACGGTTCCATGACCACGATTCACGCCAACTCGGCCCGCGATGGCATCAGCCGTCTGGAAAACATGATTGCCATGGCCGGGATCGAAATGCCGCTCAAGGCGATGCGTAGCCAGATCTCCTCGGCTGTGAACCTGATCGTGCAGGCCAGCCGCTTGCAAGACGGCTCGCGCCGGATGACCTCGATCACCGAGATCACGGGCATGGAGGGCGAGGTCATCTCGATGCAAGAGATCTTCCGCTTCCAGCGCGTCGGCCTGACGCCCGAGAACAAGATCATCGGCCATTTCACCGCCACCGGCGTGCGCAGCCACTTCTCTGAGCGGTTCCGCATGTGGGGCTATGACCTGCCCGCCTCCATCTACGAACCCGTGGCGGCCCAGTAAGGATTGATGCAATGAGTGCCGAACCAATCATCTATGGTCTGATCTTCATCGGCGTTCTGGTGCTGGTCGAGGGGCTGTACCTTGTCGCATTCGGCAAATCCATCAGCCTCAACAGCCGCGTGAACCGCCGCCTTGAGATGCTGGAGAAAGGCGCGCGCCGCGAAGAGGTGCTCGACAAGCTGCGCAAGGAAATGCAGCAGCATATGAACGCCAAGTCGATCCCGCTCTACTCCCTGCTGTCAGAACGTGCGCAGAAGGCCGCAATTGCCTTCACGCCGCAGCAGTTGCTGATGATCATGGCCGGGTTGGCCGCTTTGGCCTTTCTGGGGCTGACCATCGGCACCGATACCTCCGTGTCGGTGCGCGCGCTGATGTCCATCGCCATGGGCGTGGGCGCAGTGTTCTTTTGGGTGTCGCATAAGGCCAGTAAACGCATGGCGATGATCGAAGAGCAGCTTCCCGATGCGGTGGAACTGATGGTGCGCAGCCTGCGGGTGGGGCACCCTTTCTCCAACGCGATTTCCATCGTGTCCAAGGAAATCCAAGACCCGCTTGCCTCGGAATTTGGCGTGATCGCCGATGAGGCCGCCTATGGCCGCGATCTGGGCGAGGCGCTGAAGGATATGGCCGAACGGCTCGACATGCAGGATTTGCGCTTTCTCGCCGTCGCCGTGACCATTCAGCAGCAATCGGGCGGCAACTTGGCCGAGATCCTCGCCGGTCTGGCCAAGGTGATCCGCGCCCGCTTCCGCCTGTTCCGCCGTGTCAAAGCCATCACGGCCGAGGCGAAATGGTCGGGCAAGTTCCTGTCGGGCTTCCCGCTGGCCGCGCTGGTGGTGATCAACCTCGGCGATCCGCATTACTACGACGAGGTGCGCGATCACCCCTATTTCATTCCCGCCTGTTTCCTTGTGGGGATCTTCCTTGTGCTAAACCTTTTCGTGATGCGCATCCTTACCAATATCAAAGTCTGAGAGGCCGGTGATGGAATTTTTCAATCAGCTTAACGATCAGATCAACCAAGCCTTGGGGCCGATGGGGCTGATCATCATCATCGGCACTTTGGGCGTGGCCTTGGTGGCGATCACGCTGGTCTTGATGCTGCGCCAGCCCGAAGACCCGCTGACCAAGCTTAAGCGCACTAGCTCTGCCCCGACGGGCGACAGTTCGCGCGAAAAGCTGCGCCAATCGGATCAAAACGCGCAGTTGCAAAAATTCGCCAAGTTTCTTGAGCCCGAGGACGTGGCCGAACTCAGCGCCAAACAGTTGATGCTGCGCCAAGCGGGCTATCGTTCGCGCGATGCGGTGCGGCTTTATTACTTTGCCCAATTTGCACTCGGGATGCTCGGGCTGGTCGGCGGTCTGGTCTATACCAATGTCTTGGGCGGCGGCGAAGGGCTGACCACGCAGCAGACCATGATGTGGGCCATCGGCCCCGGCGCCATTGGTTACTACCTGCCGAAATACTGGGTCCGCCGCCGGGTCGATTCCCGCAAAGAAGAGATCACCCGCGGCTTCCCCGACGCGCTGGATATGATGCTTGTCTGCGTCGAAGCCGGGCAATCGCTGGACCAATGCATCGTCCGCGTCGCCCGCGAGCTGCGCGCCTCCTACCGCGCCCTTTCCGAAGAGTTCGAGATGGTCGCCTATGAGATGAAAGCGGGTAAGGACAAGGTATCGGTGCTCAACGACATGGGCGAGCGTTGCGGCGTGCAGGATGTCTCCTCTTTCGTGACCGTGCTGATCCAATCGGCGGCTTTCGGCACCTCCATCGCCGACGCCCTGCGCGTCTATGCCGCCGAGATGCGCGACAAACGTGTGATGCGGGCCGAGGAAGCGGCAAACAAGTTGCCAACCAAGATGACCCTTGCCACTATGGGCCTCACCGTGCCGCCGCTGCTGATCATTCTGGTCGGCCCCTCGGCGCATGGCATCTCGCAACTGGGTCAGATGGGGAATTAATGAAAAAGGAAATTCGGCGCAGCCTTCTCCGCGCCGTTTTCATCGGGCCGATCTTGGGCCTTGCTCTGGCCGCCTGTTCGACAGGCGGCTTTTCCGCGTTGCGCGGGGATCAGACACCCGAAAACCTCTATGCCCCCGGCGTGAACCAACGGGCCGAGGCGGTTGATGGGATCGAGGTGGGCCATAGGCTCATCGCGGCGGGGCAATATGAATTGGCCATCAAATCCTTCAACCGCGCCGCACTGGAGCATGGGCTGACCGGGGAAATCCTCTCGGCTCTCGGCAGCGCCAACCTTGGGCTTGGGCGTTTGGGACAGGCGGAAACCCTGCTGCGCCGCGCCGTTGAGAAAGACGCCGCCGAGCCGGAAGTCTGGAACAACCTTGGCGTCGTGCTGATGGAAAGCGGCCAGACCGCCGAGGCCGAGCAGATTTTCCGCAAAGCCTATGCCCTCGATAATGGCGAAAGTGACGCAATTCGGGACAATCTGCGCTTGGCGCTCGCAAAAACGGAAAAATCTGTTATAACAGAAGTCAATGAGGATAATTACAAATTGGTGCGGCGCGGCGGCGGGGATTACCTGATCCGTCCGACACCATGACCCGGCAGAGCAGTAAGAGGACGCAAAATGCGCCATCCAATCATTCTGGCCGTCTGCATGGCAGGCGTCACCGCCCTTGCAGGCTGCGGTGAAAAAGACGCGAACGCCACCGTTGAACGGGCCTTCAAGGACGTCAATGTGGTGGATGAAACCAACCTTTCTGACGTCATGCTGACCGTGGCCGACCCCAATGAGGCGGTGAGCTATTTCGCGAGGTCCATCAAGGAAAGCCCCGACCGGATCGACCACCAGCGCGGGCTCGCCGCGTCACTGGTCCGCGCCAAACGCACGACTGAGGCCGTTTCCGAATGGGACAAGGTCACCAAGATGGAAGGCGCCACCCCCGAAGACAGCGTGCAATTGGCCGATGCGCTGATCCGCTCGGGCAACTGGGCGCGGGCCGAGACGGTGCTCAACGGCATCCCGCCCACTCATGAGACCTTTGCCCGCTACCGGCTTGAGGCTATGGTTGCCGACAGCAAGGAACAGTGGGAACGCGCCGACAGTTTTTATGAAATCGCCGTCGGCCTGACCACGACCCCCGCCGCCGTGATGAACAACTGGGGCTACTCCAAACTAACCCGCGGCGATTACCCCGAAGCCGAGCGTCTGTTTGGCGAGGCGATCCGCCAAGACAACACGCTTTTCACCGCCAAGAACAACCTCGTCATGGCCCGCGCCGCACAGCGCGACTATACCCTGCCCGTCATGCCGATGGAGCAATCTGAGCGCGCCCAGCTTTTGCACACGATGGCCCTGTCGGCGATCAAACGCGGCGATGTGGAGACCGGCAAGGGCCTGCTGCGCGAAGCGATCGACACGCACCCCCAGCACTTCGAAGCCGCCGTCCGCTCTCTGCGCGCATTGGAAAACGGCTGATCCATGGCGATCTCTGCCACGGCGGCCCTGTGGTTTCTGCCCTTCGTCCTGCCGATCTGCCTCTATGTCGCCTTCACCGACATGAAGCAGATGCGGATCACCAATCAGGCGGTCTTAGTGCTGACCGCGATCTTTGTGCTGCTGGGGCTGTTTCTACTGCCCTTTGACACCTATCTCTGGCGCCTGCTGAGCCTTGTCGTGGTGCTGGTGGTCGGCATCGTCCTGAACGCCGCCGGAGTCATGGGGGCCGGTGACGCAAAGTTCGCCGCCGCCGCCGCGCCCTATATCGCATGGGGCGATCTGCGCCTCTTAATGATGCTTTTCATGGCCACCCTTCTCGCCGCCGCCGCCACGCACCGCGGGGTGAAATACACCCCCCTGCGCCGTCTCGCGCCCGATTGGCAAAGCTGGCAGGAGACCAAGAAATTCCCCATGGGCCTCGCCCTTGGCACCACGCTGGGGCTCTATCTGATCTTGGGGGCGCTCTTCGGGGTCTGACCGCCCCGCTGCAAACTCTTTTCATCGCGAGAAAGCGTCCACATTCACGCCATATTCAAGATTTACCGTCCAGTCTGACTGACAAGCCGCACCGCCGCATGACTTTCCAAGGAAGCCATAGATGAACGCCCCGACCAGCACCGTGCTTGCCCCGCCGCCCCCCAAGCGGTTGGAGGATATGAAGCTGCCCATCGTGATGATGCGCGATATCCTTCTGAAAACGATCTTTCGCAAGAACGTCGAGATGGTCAGCGATCTGGCTCAAGCGCTCTGCCTGCCGATCCCGGTCACGCAGGAGATGGTCGACCAAGCCCGCAGCCAGCGCCTGATCGAAGCCACCGGCACGCTCAGCGCCACCAGCGGCAATGAGATGGGCTATCAGTTGACTGATGCGGGCAAGGCGCGCGCATTGGATGCGCTGGCGCAGTCGGAATATTTCGGCGCCATGCCCGTCCCGCTTGAGGTTTATCGCGAGCAGGTCAAACGCCAATCCGTGCGCAATCTGCAAATCACCCGTGACCAGTTGACCGGCGCCATGGGCCATTTGGTGCTGCACGACAGCCTGCTGGATCACCTCGGCCCCGCCGTCTCTGCCGGGCGGTCGATCCTGATGTACGGCCCGCCGGGAAACGGCAAATCCAGCATTTCCAATGGCATACGCGACGCGCTTGGCGATCGGGTCTATGTCCCCCGTGCCATCGAATACGCAGGACAAGTCATCACCGTCTATGACCCGATCGTCCATTCCGCCGCCGAAGCGGAGGTCCAAGACCCCACCTCCCTGCGCCGCGTCACCCGCTATGACGCCCGCTATGTCTGCTGCGAACGCCCGACGGTCATCACCGGTGGCGAACTGACGCTCGACATGCTTGATCTGGTCTACAACCCCACGGCGCGGACCTATCAGGCGCCGCTGCAACTCAAGGCCACGGGCGGCATCTTCATCGTCGACGACCTTGGCCGCCAAAAAGAGCCGCCGCAAAGCATCATCAACCGCTGGATTGTCCCGCTGGAGGAAAGCAAAGACATCCTCGCCCTGCAATCGGGCGAGAAATTCGAGGTGCCCTTCGACACGCTGGTGATCTTCTCGACCAACTTCCACCCGAACGAGATTTTCGACCAAGCCGCCCTGCGGCGCATCTTTTTCAAGATCAAGATCGACGGGCCGGACCAAGAGAACTTCCTCAAGATCTTCGCCATGGTCGCCCGCAAACGCGGCATGCCGCTGGATGAGGCGACGCTGGTCCATCTGCTCAAGGTGAAATACCCCACCATCGACAATGTCTATGCGAATTATCAGCCGAACTTCCTGATCGACCAGATGATCGCGATCTGTGATTTCGAAGGCATCCCCTATCAGATGAACCCCGATCTGGTGGACCGGGCATGGGCCAATATGTTCGTTCGCGATGAGGTGATCGTTAAATAGCCTTCGCCGCTGGCACCGCGCCCTGCCGATACTACATTGGGTGCATGCGCGCCCTACCCCCAAAATTCGCCGATTGGTTCGCCCAGAATGGCTGGTCTTTGCACCCGCACCAGCAAGAGATGCTGGACCGTGCCGAGGCCCACGCCCTGCTGCTCATCGCCCCCACAGGGGGCGGCAAAACGCTGGCCGGTTTCCTACCCACCCTCGTCGATCTGTCCGAGCATGATCACGAGGGGATGCACACGCTCTACATCTCGCCGCTGAAGGCGCTCGCGGCAGACATCAAGCGCAACCTCACCCGCCCGGTCGAGGAGATGCGCCTGCCGATCCGCATTGAGGACCGGACCGGCGACACCTCGCACGCGCGCCGCCGTCGCCAACGCGCCGACCCGCCGCATATCCTGCTGACCACACCCGAGAGCCTCGCCCTGCTGACCTCCTATGAGGACGCCGGGCGCACCTTTCGGGGCCTCAAACGCGTGGTGATTGACGAGATTCACGCGCTGGCCGAAAGCAAACGCGGCGACCAGCTGATGTTGGTGCTGACCCGGCTGCAAGCGCTGTGCCCGGGTCTGAAACGCGTGGGCCTCTCGGCCACTGTCGAAGACCCCGCCGCGATCGCCCACTTGATGGCCCGCCACCCCGCCCCCTGCGAAGTGCTCATGGCCGATCCTGGCCCCGCCCCCGACATCCAGATGCTGCGCACCGAGGAGGCCCCGCCCTGGGCCGGCGGCGGCGCGGCCTATGCGATCCCCGCGGTCCTCGAACAGGTGCGCCAACACAAGACGACGCTGATCTTCCACAACACCCGCGCGCAGGCCGAGATCTTCTTCCACAAGCTCTGGCTCGCCAACGAGGACGCCCTGCCCATCGCCATCCACCACGGCAGCCTCGACCGCGCGCAGCGCGAAAAGGTCGAGGCGGCGATGGTACGCGGCGATTTGCGCGCGATCGTCTGCACCGGCACGCTCGACCTCGGGATCGACTGGGGCGACGTGGACCTCATCATCCAGATCGGCGCGCCGAAGAACGTGAAACGTCTGGTCCAGCGCATCGGCCGCGCCAACCACCGCTACAATGCGCCCTCCAAGGCGCTTCTGGTCCCCGCCAACCGCTTCGAAGTGGTGGAATGCGTCGCCGCCCTAGAGGCGGTTCTCGAAGGCGCGCTCGACGGCGACCCACGGGGGGACGGCCCCCGCGACGTGCTCTGCCAGCACATCCTCATCGCCGCCTGCGCTGGCCCCTTCGACGCCGAGGACCTCTTTGCCCAAATCCGCACCGCCGGCGCCTATGCCAGCCTCTCGCGCGCCGCCTTCGATGCTTGCCTCGATTTCTGCGCCACGGGGGGCTACGCGCTGCGCGCCTATGACCGCTGGCAAAGGCTGCTGCAACGCCCCGATGGGCAATGGCAACTGCGTGACCCCCGCGCCGCGCAACGCATCCGTATGAACATCGGCACCATTCAGGACACCGACAAGCTCAAGGTCCGCATGAAACGCAACCGCGGCGGCAAACCCCTAGGCGAGATCGAAGAAGGCTTTGCCGCCACGCTGACCAAAGGCGATACCTTCCTGATCGGCGGGCAAATCGTGCGCTACGAAGGGCTGCGCGAAACCGTGGTCGAGGTCAGCCGCAACGCCGCCAAAAAGCCGAAAGTGGCGACCTTCGGCGGTACGAAATTCGCCACCTCCACCCAACTCTCGGCCCGCGTGCAACAAATGTTCACCCAAGACAGCTGGCCCGAACTGCCGCCCCACACCGCCGAATGGCTCAGCCTGCAACGTGAGGTCAGCCAATTGCCGCAGCCGGGCACGCTGCTTGTGGAAAGCTTCCCCCATGACTTTGCCGAACAGACGGTGTTCTACGGCTTCGCCGGGCGCAACGGCCAACAAACGCTCGGCCTTCTGCTCACCAAACGCATGGAAGACCTCGGCCTGCGCCCCTTGGGCTTCGTCGCGACGGACTATGCCACGCTGATCTGGGGGCTCTCCCCTGTCGACGACCCGGCACCGCTGCTTGATCCGACGGTGCTGCACGAAGGGCTCGACAGTTGGCTCGCGGGCAATGCCGTGATGAAACGCACGTTTCGCGCCGCCGCCACCATCGCCGGGCTGATCGAGCGCAACAGCCCGCAGGCGCGCAAATCCGGACGGCAGACGACCTTTTCCAGCGATATCCTCTACGACACGCTGCAGCGCTATGAACCGGACCACCTGATGCTCGACATCACCCGAGAAGAAGCCCTCAGCGGGTTGGTGGATTTCGGCAGAATCGAAGAAATGCTCGGGCGAATTGCCGGGCGGATCACCCATCGCAAGCTCTCCCGCGTAAGCCCCCTAGCCGCGCCGCTGTTTCTCGAAATGGGCCGCGTTCCGGTCGAAGGCGCCGGGCAGGATCGTCTGTTGGCAGAAGAGGCGGAACGTTTGATGGAAGCCTCCGGCCTCGCGCAGCTCACCCCACCGCCGTCGGATCAGCCGCCATGGCGGGATGGTCGTTGAACTTGAGCGTTTCGCGGGCAGAGAGGGTCTGCAAGGTATTTGAAAAAGGATGAAGATGTTAAGGGTTCTTTAACCAAGGTGGCGCATCTTCCTCTCGCGGTACAGGCTGAGGAGCCGATGACCGCAAAGGATGAAGGCGCGTCTCCGGTCCAATGACCACCCGATCGCGGGGCGCGCTTTCTGCAATTCATCCTTTCTTAAATACCTCTGCGCTGACCTTTCCGTCTGCGCAACCTTCGCGTTTGGCCCCTTGCCAAATCTGTGCCGATCCCAGATGAACAAAGGATGAACGGACTTAAGTTTTCATTCGCCGGGGCCGGGCTCACTGCGCTTGGTTCTGGCGCGCTTTGGTGGCGCGAAAGGGATTTGCTTTGTGTGAGCGACCTTCACTTGGGCAAGTCGGAACGGATCGCGCGGCGCGGCGGGTCGGCGCTGCCGCCTTATGAGACGCGCGATACGTTGAACCGGTTAGCGGCCGACCTGTCTTTCACGCAGGCGCGCCATGTGATCTGTCTTGGCGATAGTTTTGATGACCTCGGCGCGGCGCAGGCGCTGCCAGAGGAAGAGCGGCTTTGGATTCTTGGTCTGCAGGCCGGGCGGCGGTGGGATTGGATCGAAGGCAATCATGATCCGGGCCCGGTTGGGTTGGGTGGTACCCATTTGGCTGAGTTGGCGCTCGGCCCGCTGACCTTTCGGCATATTGCCGCGGAGGGTGCCTGCGGCGAGGTGTCAGGGCATTATCACCCCAAGGCATCGATCCGTGCGCGGGGCCGCAGCATCTCGCGTCCGGCGTTTTTGTTTGACAGCAAGCGGCTGATCCTGCCTGCATATGGCACCTATACCGGCGGGCTGCGCAGCCAGTCGCGGGTGCTTTGTGATTTGATGGGACCAGAGGCCTGTGCGGTGCTGACGGGGCCGCACCCTGTGGCGATCCCCATGCCCGGAAAGATGCGATGATGGACGATCAGATTGAACGCCGGGTGCGGGAGAGTTTTGCCAAGCAGACCATGATGCAGACCTTGGGGGCCGAGATCATCGAAGTGCAGTCGGGTCTGGTCAGGGTTGCCGCGCCGGTCCTGCCGGGCGCGATGCAGCAGCAGGGTTTTGGCCATGCGGGGCTGACCTTTTCCATCGGCGATTCCGCGGCGGGCTATGCGGCCTTGAGCATGTTGCCGCCGGAGGTGGACGTCGTGACCTCGGAGATCAAGATCAACCTTTTGGCCCCCGCCCGGGGAGACCGGCTGGTTGCCACGGGCCGGGTGGTCAAACCGGGCCGGCGGCTTTGTGTGGTCACGGCAGAGGTGCATGCGGAAACGGATGGCGCGGCCAAGCTCATCGCCATCCTGCAGGGCACCATCGTGCCGGTGCCAGGCGCTTAGGCGGTCAGGCCTTCGGGCTCTGCCAACCCATTGGCGCGGCAGCAGGCGGTGACCGTATTGGCCAGCAGGCAGGCGATCGTCATCGGCCCGACCCCGCCGGGCACCGGGGTAATGGCCCCGGCGCGCTGGCTGGCGCTGTCGAAGTCCACGTCGCCGACCAGTTTGGTTTTCTCGCCGGTCTCGATCCGGTTGATGCCCACGTCGATCACCGTGGCGCCCTCTTTGATCCAATCGCCGGGCACCATTTCGGGGCGGCCAACGGCGGCGACCACGATATCGGCGCGGCGCACCACCTCGGGCAGATCGCGGGTGCGGCTATGCGCGATGGTCACCGTGCAGCTATCGCCCAAGAGCAGCTGCCCCATCGGTTTGCCGACGATGTTGGAACGGCCAATAACCACCGCGTTCATGCCCGTCAAATCGCCGTGATGGTCCCGCAGCATCATCAGGCAGCCCAGCGGGGTGCAGGGCACCATGCTTTTCTGCCCTGTGCCCAGCAGCCCGACATTGGAGATGTGGAAACCGTCCACGTCCTTGGCGGGCGAGACGGCATTGACCACGCGGGTTTCATCCAGATGATCCGGCAGTGGCAGTTGCACGAGGATGCCGTGTATTTCGGGGTCATTGTTCAGCTCATCAATAAGCTTGAGCAGGTCGTCCTGATCCACCGTCGCGGGCAGCTTATGCTCGACCGATTTCATGCCAACCTCGCGGGTCATCTTGCCCTTGGAACGGACATAGACTTGGCTTGCCGGGTCTTCGCCGACCAGCACCACGGCGAGGCCGGGGGTGACACCGTGATCCGTCTTCAACCGGTCGACATGGCCCGCGACCTTCTCACGCACCGTTGCTGCAAAGGCTTTACCATCGATGATTGTCGCTGCCATATCCGTCTCACTTTCGCTCGCTGCAGGTTGAACATGCTCTACATCACCGCGACGGCGGGTCATTGCAACCCGCCTTAGAACAATCCCTCCACATCGCCATCGGCGTTGAGCTTGATTGCCTCGGCAGAAGGCACCCGCGGCAGGCCCGGCATGGTCATGATCTCACCGCAGATGACGACAACGAAACCCGCCCCTGCTGAGAGGCGCACCTCGCGGATGGGGACGCTGAAACCAGTGGGCGCGCCGCGCAGGTCGGGATCGGTCGAAAAGCTATATTGGGTCTTGGCCATGCAGACCGGCAGATCGCCATAGCCCTGCGCCTCCCAATCCTTCAACTGGTTGCGCACCTTTTGGTCGGCCAGCACTTCGTCGGCACGGTAAACACGTTTGGCGATGGTCTCGATCTTTTCGAACAGCGGCATCTCGTCGGCATAGAGCGGGGCGAAATTCGCGTGATCGCCATCGGCGATCTCTGCCACGCGGGTGGCCAGATCGGCGGAGCCTTCCGAGCCCAACTCCCAGTGGCGCGAGAGGATCGCCTCAGCCCCTTGGGCCGCGACATAGTCCTTCACAGCCGCCACTTCGGCATCGGTATCAGTGACGAAATGGTTGATCGCCACGACCACGGGCACGCCAAAGGATTTCACGTTTTCGATGTGGCGGCCAAGGTTGGCGCAGCCCTGTTGCACGGCCTCGACATTCTCGGTCCCTAGGTCGGCTTTCGCCACGCCGCCGTTCATCTTCATCGCGCGCACCGTGGCGACGACGACCACCACCGAAGGCGCCAGCCCCGCCTTGCGGCATTTGATGTTCATAAATTTTTCGGCCCCGAGATCGGCGCCAAAGCCTGCCTCTGTCACCACATAATCTGCCAGTTTCAACGCTGTGGTCGTGGCGATGACCGAGTTGCAGCCGTGGGCGATATTGGCGAAAGGCCCGCCGTGCACGAAGGCGGGGTTGTTCTCCAACGTCTGCACGAGGTTCGGCTGCATCGCGTCCTTCAAGAGCACTGTCATCGCCCCATCCGCCTTGATGTCGCGGGCGTAGACCGGGCTGCGGTCGCGGCGGTAGGCGACGATCATCGCGCCAAGGCGCTCTTGCAGATCGGTGAGGTTCTTGGCCAGACAGAGGATCGCCATCACCTCGGAGGCTACGGTGATGTCAAAGCCCGTTTCGCGCGGGAAACCGTTGGGCACACCGCCCAAGGAGGCGGTGATCTGGCGCAGGGCGCGGTCGTTCATGTCGACCACCCGGCGCCATGTGACGCGGCGGGTATCGATCTCCAGCTCATTGCCCCAGTAGATGTGGTTGTCGATCATCGCCGCCAGCAGGTTGTGGGCGCTTGTGATGGCATGGAAATCGCCGGTGAAATGCAGGTTCATCTCTTCCATCGGCACCACTTGGGCATAGCCGCCGCCCGCAGCGCCCCCCTTCATCCCGAAGTTCGGCCCGAGCGAGGCTTCGCGGATGCAAACCGCCGCCTTTTTGCCGATCCGGTTCAGCCCGTCGCCGAGCCCGACGGTGGTCGTTGTCTTGCCCTCCCCCGCCGGGGTCGGGTTGATCGCGGTGACGAGGATCAGCTTGCCGTTCGCACGATCCTGTACAGAGTCGATAAAGGATTGGCTCACCTTCGCCTTGTCATGGCCATAGGGCAGCAGGTCGTCGCTTGAGATGCCCAGCTTCGCGCCGATCTCTTGGATAGGGCGTTTCGCCGCTTCGCGGGCGATTTGAATGTCGGTTTTAAAAGCCATGAGAATCCCCTGTTGCCGTTGGTGGCGATCTTTATGCTTTAGCCATAGCGCGACAAGCCCCCGATGGGGGGCCGTGTTTCCGACACTCAAAGTTCGCGAAACGGCGCGCGCTTAGCCCAGATGCGGCCAGACCGGCTGGTTCGGCACGAAAAGCCGCAGCGTGTCGCCAAAGCTCAACGGCCCCTCCCGCTCAACCCATGCGGTCACGCCGCGTTTGCCTTGGGCGGCGGCTTTGAAGGTTTTGCCATGGCCGGGGGCCTCCACCTCGATCTCACGGGCCGGCAGGTTGCAGGGGCCGTTTTCGATGTCCACGACCAAGGTGGTGCCATGCTCGTTTTGCAGCCGCGACCCGGGCGGGACAAGGGTGAAATCCGGGATCCCTTCAAGGATGATCGAAGCGCCCAGCAGGGTCGGGTCGAGCGTGGGCAGGTCGATGGCGGCGGCGATCTCGGCCATCTCTTCGGCGGAGAGGATGGAGAGTTGACGCGTGTTGCGTATCTCCGTCCCCTTGGCATGCAGGTTGCGCACGCGCACGCAGGCGGGGCGGGTCAGCCCTGCGTGAAAATCACCTTTGATGCCCGCATAGGTCGCAAAGGCCTGCTCCACCGCGACCGAGCGGATGTTTTCGCGGTCCTGAGGGACCATGCCCAGCCAAGTGATCCGGGCGGTATGGTCTGTCTTGCGCAGTTCGGGCATGGGGCGTCCTTTGACGTGGTTTGCTATGGCATCCTATGCCTATTGCCGGATCAGATGCACCTTGAAACCGCCCCCGCTTAATGAGGCTTTGTCGAGGGTACCCGCCGTATAGACAAGCCCCATCCCGAAAGATTTGAGATAAAAGGGAGAGACATAGCCCGGCCCCATGACGACCCGGTAGGACATATCGCAAAACACCGAAGCCCCCTCCTCTCGGCTGCTCTGCGTCGCGATCTGCACCACGCGGCGCCCATCGTAGAGCGACAGCGGCGCGGGGCAGCTTTTGCCGGTGGCAAGGGCGGCGAAAAGCTCGGGCGGGAAGAGGACACCGGCAGGCACCGCTCCGGCCTCCGACATTTTCGTCATTTCCGAAGCCGGGGTGATCGCCACCGAGGTGACCTGACCCGCAGCCCGGTCAATCGCGATATCGCGCGTCTCGCTCCCCCGGTTGGACCCGAGATAGCTGACCGCGGTGCCACGCGACTGAGTGACCGCCTTGAAGCTGCCGTTCTTAATGCCGAAGGGCGCGTTGTCGAGCGACAAGAGGAAGGCCGCGTTCCGGCTTTGCCCGTTGAACTGCAAGGTCCCCAGCTGCCGCCCACCTAAAGCGACAGCATAGGTCTGCGGCTCGGCCCAAACGGGTCCGGCGGTGAACGCGAGGAGAAGGGCGAGGGCAGAAAGGATGCGTCGCATAAGACCCGGCTTGTTCCAGAATTCCGTCCCTGTCTAACGCGATGGCGACTGTGAAGCGATAGTGGAATTCCCGCCCCGACCGGAGGGAGTGCCGAAAACGAAAAGACCCCGCCGAAGCGGGGTCTGTCATATGTCGCAGGTCGGATCAGACCGAAGGTTCAGGTTCCATCCCGCCATCCTTCGGCGGGGTATTCTTGCCCTTCGCCTTGGGGATCGCAGTGACGCTCGGCGCGCTGCCGGTGTCGGAGTTGTCGTCGTCGGAATCCTCTGCCGGCGGCAGGCCGTCCATGACGCGTTTGATCTCATCGCCGGTCAGGGTCTCATATTCCAGCAGACCTTGGGCCAGACGCTCGAACTCCACCTCTTTCTCGGTGATGATCTTCATCGCGCGGTCATAGCCGTCTTGGATGAACTGCTGCACCTCTTTCTCGACCAGTTCCTTGGTGTTGGCTGAGACGGAGAAGCCCGCAGTGTTGCCCTGATAGCCCTGCGCGGCTTCGGAATAGTCGATGTTACCGACCTTATCCGACATGCCCCATTGCAGCACCATCGCACGCGCCAGCGCAGACGCTTGCTGGATGTCGCCCGCCGGACCGTTGGAGACCGAATCCGGCCCGTATTTGTGGATTTCCGCCGCCTTGCCCGCCATGGCCATGGCCAGACGCTGGTGGCATTCGTCCTTGAACATGTTCAGCCGGTCGATCTCAGGCAGGCTCATCACCATGCCGAGCGCGCCGCCGCGCGGGATGATCGTGGCCTTGTAGACCGGGTCGCATTTGGGCAGCGTCATGCCCACCAGCGCGTGACCGGCCTCGTGATAGGCGGTCATTTCCTTCTGCTCTGCGGTCATCACCATCGAGCGGCGCTCGGGGCCCATCATCACCTTGTCCTTGGCCTGCTCGAAGTCGACCATGGTGACGAAACGGCGACCCACGCGGGCGGCCATCAGCGCGGCCTCGTTCACGAGATTCGCAAGGTCAGCACCCGAGAAGCCCGGCGTGCCGCGCGCGATGATGCGCAGGTCGACGTCCGGCCCCAGCGGGGTCTTGCGGGCATGCACCGAAAGGATCTTCTCGCGGCCCTTGATGTCGGGGTTGGGCACGGTGACTTGACGGTCGAAACGGCCCGGACGCAGCAGCGCGGGGTCGAGCACGTCGCGACGGTTGGTCGCCGCGAGGATGATGACGCCCTCGTTGCTCTCGAAACCGTCCATCTCGACCAGAAGCTGGTTCAGGGTCTGCTCCCGCTCGTCATTGCCGCCGCCATAGCCTGCGCCACGGTGGCGACCGACGGCGTCGATCTCGTCGATGAAGACGATGCAAGGCGCGTTCTTTTTGGCCTGTTCGAACATGTCGCGCACGCGGCTGGCACCGACACCCACGAACATCTCGACGAAGTCGGAGCCCGAAATGGTGAAGAAGGGCACACCCGCTTCACCCGCAATCGCACGGGCCAGCAGCGTCTTACCGGTGCCCGGAGGGCCCACCAGCAGCGCGCCTTTCGGGATCTTGCCGCCGAGGCGCGAGAATTTCTGTGGGTTGCGCAGGAATTCGACGATCTCTTCAAGCTCTTCCTTGGCCTCGTCGATGCCCGCGACATCGTCAAAGGTCACGCGGCCATGCTTTTCGGTCAGCATCTTGGCCTTGGATTTGCCAAAGCCCATGGCCCCGCCTTTGCCGCCGCCCTGCATGCGGTTCATGAAGTAAATCCAGACGCCGATCAGCAGCGCGATGGGCAAAAGCGACATCAGGAAGGTCTGGAAACCGGACTGTTGCTGGGGGCGCGCTTTGACGGGGATGTCGTTGTCGATCAGAAGCTGGGTCAGCTCGGCATCGCCGGGTTTGATCGTCAGATAGTCGGCACCATCCGCTTGGCGGAATCGCACTTGCTCACCATCCAATGTCACATTTCGGACATCACCATCCTGTACGGAGGTGACGAATTCGGAATAGCTGACTTCGTTGTTTTGCAGCGACCCGCTGGACCCGCTGAACAGGTTGAACAGCGCCAGCACAAGCAACATCAGGACAACCCAGAAGGCGAGGTTACGAACATTTCCCAAGGGAATTCTCCTAAATTCACATGGCCGCGGGCAAGTCCCGCAACCCAAGGGGCGCCCGTTCGGGCAACCACCATACTAAGATAGACATGATGCGCTCATGTTCAATGCGATAATGGCGCGGTTTTGTTCCATTCCGCGCCGCTTTCGCGCCGGACATGCCATTTCTGGTCCAGCCCGGCAAGGGGCGCGGCAAGCAGCCGAGGGCCCTGCCAGATGGCCGGGGTCGACAGCAAGGCGGCACGGGGTCGCCCAAGGCTGCGCCAATCGGGGCATTGGGCCAGCCCCTCGGGGCCAAGCGCGCGCAATTCGGCCACGGGCGGCAGCCCTTCGGGGGGAATCGCACGCCAACGCCCGTCCCAAAGCTGATCCGCAGGCACGCGCAGATCGCGCACCGCGTTATACTCGCGAAAGATCCAGATTTCACCGCGCCGGAGCAGCGCTTGACAGCCCGCCAGCGTGGCCGCCTGCCCTTCCGCTAGCCCCGCGATCAGGGCGGCCACGGGGCCGCGGCGCGGGGGGTAAGCGCCGCCGTTGATCTGCCCGAGCGCGCGGAGCATCAGGCGGCGGCGGATCTCTTCCGGCTCGGCGAAAAAGGCATCGGCCTGCATCACCTGCGCGCCCGCCTCCATACGCAGAATATCGCCCGCGGCGCGGTCGGTTTGGACGTCCAATGCCGCCCGGGCGGTGGCCATGTTGCGCGCGACCTCGGCCAAAGTCTCTACATCGATGCCAAGCGGCGCGAGGGCATCAAGGCTATGGCGGGTTTTGATCCGGGCATAGCGCGGGTCATCGTTGCTGGGGTCTTCGACCCAGTGAAGCCCCGCCCGTCGCAGATGATCGCGCAGGGCCGCGCGCCGGGCGAAAAGCAGCGGGCGCAGCCATGTGACACCGAACCTTTCGCTGCGGGGTGCCATGGCCGCAAGCCCATCGACCCCCGACCGGCGCGCCAAGCGCATCAGCACCGTCTCGGCCTGATCGTCTGCCGTATGGCCAAGGGCCACGACGGGAAGCCCGCGCCGCACGGCCCAATCGGCCATCAGGCGATAGCGCGCCTCACGCGCGGCGTTTTGAAGATTCCCCTGCCCGTCCCAATCGCGCCAGTGCAGGGTTTCATGGGCCAGCCCCCGGCGGGCGGCATGGCGCGCGACCATGGCGGCCTCTTCCGCCGCTTCTGGGCGCAGCCCATGGTCGACGGTCACGGTCTCGAGATGGCTGCCCTTTGCCATCGCCAGCCCATGCAGAAGCGACAGCAACGCCATGGAATCGCCCCCACCCGAGACGGCGACGCCAAGGCGAGCCGGCAGCGCGCCGCCCAAGCCCGAAAGCAGCCCCTCGGTCAGCGCTGCATCAGCCGTTGCGGCGGGTGCAGTCATCTGCGGTCAGGAACAACCCAGCGTCTGGCGCTGCGCCTCGGCTTGGCTGACCTGCGGGGCGTTCGGGAAGCGCACGGCGACTTCGGAGAGGGTCACGCAGGCCTCTTGGGTCTGCTCCAACACGCCAAGGGCGCGGCCCAGCTCGAAGAGCGACCGCGGGGCCACCGGCCCTTCGGGATCGGTGCTGAAGGCCGCGAGATAGGCGCGCGCGGCTTCGCGGTTGTCGCCCAGACCAGTCAGGGCTTCGCCCCGGCGCATCTCGGCCTCGGCGGCTAGCGGACCGCCGGGGTAGGTCGTATTGAAGGACGCAAAGAGATCGGCGGCGCTGCGAAAGTCACCCGATGCGAGCGCCTCCTGCGCCCGCTCGAAATCGGCCTTCTCGCTGACCGCCAGCTCTGCTTCGTTGATCGGGGTGATGATGCCGCCGGAAGCGCCCGCTTCGCCGTTTCCGGGGGTCACTTCGACCACCTCGCGGCCCGCTTCGGGGGCGGGGGCCGCCACGGCGGGCGCCTCCCCTCCACCGAGGGTCGACGTCTCACCCAAAGCGCCCAGATCGCCGCCCTCAAGCTCGACCAGACGGTATTCCAGATCCCCGATCCGGTTGGTGCCATCGGCGACGATCCGGTTGATCCGGTTCTCCATCTCCTCGGTCTTGGAGGTGAGGCGCTGCAACTCGCTCTCCATGGTGCTGACCCGCTCCAACACGGAGTTGCCGCCGGTCTCGACCGAGGCGCCGCCGGTTGTCGACAGTTCGCGGCGCAGCTTTTGCACCTCGACGTTGAGCACGGTCAACTGCTGGCGAATATCCGCCAGCGTTTGATCGTTGTCCTGCGCCATAAGCGCGGCGGGGGCGGTCATCAGCCCCATCACGGCCACGAAGATATATCGCTTCAGCACATAGGCCTCCTTGGATTGGTCATTGCTTGGGCTGTTGCCGCGGTCAGCTGGTCAACGCGCCGCCAGCCAGCACGGTCACCGCGCGGCGGTTCTTGGCATAGCAAGCCTCGGCCGAGCAGATCTCGATCGGGCGTTCCTTGCCGTAGCTGATGGTCTTGAGCCGCGAGGCCGCGATCCCGCGTGAGATCATGTATTCGCGCACCGCGTTGGCGCGGCGACCGCCAAGGGCGATGTTGTATTCGCGGGTGCCCTGCTCATCGGCGTGGCCTTCGATCACGGCTTGGTAGTCGGAATTGGCCTGAAGCCATGCGACCTGCCCGTCAAGCGTGGCGCGGCCTTCGTCGGTCAGGGTGGATTGATCGACCAAGAACAGCACCCGGTCGCCAACGGCTTGCTGAAAATAGGCGGTGGATGTCGGGTCATTCGCGCTGCCCGGCACCACACCGGCGTTGACCCCTGCGCCTGCATTGGCCCCGGCCCCGCCCATGCCATCGGCACCAAAGCGGTCAGGGTTCGTACAGGCCGACACGGCCAATGCGGAAATCAAAAGCGTGCTGGTCAGAATGCGTTTCATGGGGTCTGCCTTCTATATGGTGGCGTTATCGTTGCTGGTATTAACACAGGCGCGGGATCATTGGAATTGCCCGCACCCGTGGGTGGCATGTGGAAACCTTAGTCTTGCAGCGGTGACCACGAGGGGTCAGAGCCGCCTTCGGGCGTGCGCACAGGCTTGAGGTTGCGCCCCGAAATATCGACGGAATAGAGCGAGGAGGACCCGCCCGCCCCTTGGGTTTCGCGCGCGAACATGATGACCCGCCCATTGGGGGCCCAAGTCGGACCCTCATCAAGGAAGGAGGCTGTCAGCAGACGCTCTTCCGAGCCATCCAGCCGCATGACACCGATGTGGAAGCGGCCCTTGTTCTGCTTGGTGAAGGCCACCAAATCCCCGCGCGGCGACCAGACCGGCGTGCCGTAACGCCCCTCGCCAAAGGAAATACGCGTCGCCTCTCCGCCGGTAGCGGGCATGACATAAAGCTGCGGGCTGCCGGAACGGTCACTCTCAAAGACAATCCGGCTGCCATCGGGCGAGAAGCTCGGCGCCGTCTCAATCGCAGGCGTGTTCGTCAGGCGCACCGACTGGCCGCTGTTGATGTCCATCGAATAGATATCCGTGTTGCCGCCTTGGCTCAGCGAATAGACGACCGTCTGACCGCTGGGCGAGAACCGCGGCGCGAAAGCCATGGAGCCCTCGGCGCTTTGCAGCGCGCGGCGTTGGACGGTGCCGATGTCGAGCACATAAATGCGCGGGAAGCCGCTTTCATAGCTGGTGTAGAGCACACGGTCCCCGCTGGGCGAAAAACGCGGCGCCAGCACGATAGAGCCGGATTCGGTGAGGTATTTCAGGTTCGCCCCGTCATAGTCCATCACGGCCAGACGTTTCTGGCGATTGTCCTTCGGCCCGGTCTCAGAGACGAACACCACGCGGCTGTCGAAATAGCCGCCCTCGCCGGTGATCCGGCTGTAAACCGCATCGGCCACCTTATGTGCCATGCGGCGCCAGCCGTCGACGGTGCCGCTGAATTGCAAACCGCCCTGCCCGCTGGCATCCAGCAGCTCTTCACCCGAGAAAACGTCGTAGACGCGGAATTTCACGTTCACGCTATTGCCGGTGACATTGACCGCCCCCGTGATCAACGCCTGCGCATTGATCGCCTTCCAGTCGGCATATTCGACCGGCGCGTTGAAGTCGCTCACGGTGGAGATATAGGCGCTGGCCGGAATCTCGCGGAAGAGGCCGGTGCCGGTCAGGTCGTCCGAAACGACGCGGGCGATGTCGACGGCCAATTGCCCCGCCTCACCGCTTTCGGGCTGAAAGCTGGGGACGGCAAAGGGCAAGGGTTCGATGGTCGGATCGTCGATCACGATGCGCAGCGGCTCGGCGCGCGCGGTGTCCGGGGCCGCCGCGAAGACGGTCGCGGCCCCCAGTGCCAGAAGTCCCAGAAGTCTCGTCAGCATGTTATCGGCTCCTCATTGGATCGAATGTCATCTCGATGTCTTGCCACTGGCTGTATTTCTCCTGTGGCAGGTCGTAGCCGCGGCTGCCGCAGCGGATGATTGCACGTTTGGCCGCCTCGAAGGCCTGCCTTGCTGCGGCATCGCCACCGCCCGAGGCACTGAGCATCCGGATCGACCCGATCACCGGCGTGCCGTCCTGATTCATCTGCAGCCCCACGATCACCGTGGTCCGCGCCGCTTCGGTCGACAGCGCGCCGATGTTCCAGCAGGCGGAAACCGCGACGCGCAGGCTCTCGCGCTCGCCCGACGACAGCGGCGGGCCGCTCGGCACCGGGGCCTCGGCCTCCGGCTGGCCGAGGACTTCGCTCAGCGCATCGGCGATGGCGTCCTCGGTCCTGTCCTGCGCAGGTTCCTCGGCGGGCTCCGGCGCGGGCCCCTCCTCGGGTTCCTCCGGGGCCTCGGCCACCTCAACGGGGGGCGGCGGGGCCGGACGGCGACCGGGCGGGCGTGCCGAGGCCGCCGGTGCCTGATCGGCTTCGGTCACGATCTCGGTCGTGGTATCCTCGGGCGTCTGCGCCTCTTGCGGCTCTTCTTCGACGACGACTTCCGGCTCGGCCTCGGGTTCGGGCGCGACGGCGGGTTGTTCGTCGAGGTCTGGGCGGACCTCGGGTTCGGGCGGAGCCACCGGCTCGGGTGCGACGCGCGGCGCTTCGCGCGGGCGGGCCTCGGGGGCGATCTCGGGCACCAGCACGGCAGTGTCGCCAATGGGCTCGTTCATCTCGGGGGCGCTGTCGTCCACTTCAGTCTGCGGCGGCAGCTCCAGTTCCGTCACTTCGGGGGGCGTGTCCTCGGGCGGGGTCTCGGTCTGGACCGGTTCGGGCTGTTCAATCTGGCTATCGGGTTCGGCGGTGACCTCGGGCGCTGGCTCGCTCACGTCTGGCGGGGCGGGCTGGGCCACTTCGGTGGTGGAGTCCGGCGCCTGCTGCGCTGCGACCAACGCATCATATTCCGCCGCCGAGATCACCGAGACCTCGGTCATCTCAACCGGGTCCGGTTCGGAGGTGAAGATGTTCCCGAACAAAAGCCAGCCGATAAGACCCAGATGCCCGGCACCTGATATGTAATGCCCGGTATGCACCGCTCAGCCACCCGACGTGTCGCTGCCGTCCATCGCCGGGCCGCCGATGTCGGTCACCAGACCGATGTTGGAAAATCCGCCCGCGTTGAGCGCGCCCATGACCTCCATAACCTGCGCATAGGGCACCGCGCCATCCGCGCGCAGGAAGACCCGGTCGCTGGCCCGCTCCGCCGCGATGGCGCGCAGCTTGGTCACCAGCTGGTCGCGTGGCGTGTCGGTGGTCTGGATCTGCACTGCCCCTTGGGCGGTGACGGTGACGGTTAGCGGCTCTTCCTGCTCGGCCGGCAGGGCCGTGGCGGCGGTCTTGGGCAGTTCCACCGGTACACCGACGGTCAAAAGCGGGGCTGCGACCATGAAGATGATCAGCAGCACCAGCATCACGTCCACGAAGGGCGTAACGTTGATCTCAGCCATCGGCTGGGCGCGGCCGCGCCGCCGCCCCTTGCCGCCTTGCTTTTTCATGACACCCGCACCCATGGCTTAGCTGTCCAACTGGCGGCTGAGGATGGTCGCGAATTCGTCCGAGAAGGCCTCGTAGGTGCCGAGGATCCGGTCACTGTCGGCGCTCAGTTTGTTGTAGAAGACCACCGCCGGGATCGCGGCGAGAAGGCCGATGCCGGTCGCCAGAAGCGCCTCGGCGATGCCCGGGGCCACGACGGCGAGGTTGGTGTTCTGCTGGGCCGCGATCTCGATGAAGGAGTTCATGATGCCGAAGACGGTGCCGAAGAGGCCAACGAAAGGCGCGGTGGAGCCCACGGTCGCCAGCACCGGCAGCCCCTTTTGCAGACGCTCCGCTTCCTTGGCGATCGCCACGTCCATCGACCGGTCGATGCGTGCGGTGGCACCGGGGATCAGCGCGCCATCCTCGCGGTGCGAGCGGCGCCATTCCGACATGCCGGCGGCGAAGATCTTTTCCGACGGCCCATCGGGGTCGGCGCCGATGGTGTCAAAGAGACCATCCAAAGGCTCGCCTGACCAGAAGGCCCGATCGAACTGCGCCGCCTCGGCACGGGCTTTGCGGTATTGGATGGTTTTCTGAATGATGATCGACCAAGACCAGAAAGAGGCCCCGATCAGCATGATCATTACAAGTTTGACCGTGACCGTCGCCTTCGCGAACAGACCCCACAGGGAGAAATCGATCCCCTGTGCCAATGCCAGCGTCTCTGCTTCCATTTAACTATGCTCTTTTACTGCCGCCCCTTCGGGGCATTCTGCCTCTGGGTTCTATCTCTGGGCCCTATTTTCCGGCCTCAATTTGGAGCAAAGCTAACGGACTGCAACCTAGATTGCCAGAATTATGGTATCACCGCGCCGGATCGCCGTCCGACAGGCGGAGTTTCGCTGGCAGCCGCGTGGGTTTTCCGCCCGTCGTCATGCAAACGGCGGTAACTTTGGCGCGAAAGATGACCTTGCCATCGCGCAGCACGTCTTGGTCGAACACCCAACGCACGGGCCCTTCGGCCTGATGGGTGGTCTGCACCTCCAGCCGGTCGCCAAAGCGCGCGGCGCCGAGGTAATCCGCCTCCACCCGCGTCACGACAAAGACCAGCCCCTCATCGCGCATGGCGCGTTGATCAAGGCCGATCTGTTCGACGATATCAGACCGCGCCCGTTCGATATAGCGCAGGTAGTTGGCGTAATAGACGACGCCCGCCATATCGGTGTCTTCATAGAAGATGCGGACCGGGAAGCTATGGCTCATGATGCCACCTGCACCCGCGCGGCAAGGCGCAGCGCATGGCTGGCATCATTGGCGGCAGGGGGCATCACCGGGTCATAGGCGGCGCGGATCACATCCGCGACCTCGGGGCGCAGCACCAGCGCGTCATCGGCCATCGCCAGCGGGGATTGCTCTTGAAAGGCATCCTCGGACCACAGCAGAATGACCTGCACCGCTTGGCTCAGCGCCAGCACCTGCGCGGACATGTCTTGCAGGCTCTTGTCCATGCGCAGGAAGACGAAAGCCGCCTTGATCGCGCCGTTCTCGTCGAAACGGAAGAAACGGTACTGGTTCGCCCCCGCGGCCTGCAGCCGCTCGACCTGCGCCGCGAGGTCGGGCACCAGCCCATCCATACCCGGCACGTCGAGCAGTTCCGCCCAATCGGCGAAGAAGAACATCATCAGGTTGCTGCCCAACTCCGGGTCGGTTTCGGCCATGTCGTGACCGGCAAGCTTGGCCACCGCTTCGAGCGCGCCTTTCACCACCGGCAGCGCCTCTTCCTCGATCCCAAAGGCCACAGGAGCGATGGGGCGGCCCCAGCGGGCAAAGGCGAACTGCCCGTCGCGGCGGGTGAAAAGGGTCTCGATCTGCTCTGCGGTCATCGTCATCTTGTCTACCTTCGCTCCGAAACGTCAGCCAAAAAGGTCGCTCTGCCCTCTGGGCGCGGCAAGCCCGAGATGGCTCCACGCTTTGGCGGCCAACATCCTGCCGCGCGGGGTACGCTGGATCAGCCCCTGCTGCAACAGGAACGGCTCAATGACCTCCTCCAGCGCATCGCGGCTTTCCGAAAGCGCGGCGGAAAGCGTCTCGATCCCCACCGGGCCGCCCTGATAGTTCTCCGCCATCAGCCGCAGGTAGCGCCGGTCGGCTCCGTCGAGGCCGAGGTGATCAACCCCGAGCCGGGTCAGCGCCATATCGGCCAACTCGCGCGTCACGCGGCCATCGCCTTCGACCACGGCGAAATCCACCACCCGGCGCAACAGTCGGCCCGCGATGCGCGGCGTGCCGCGGGCGCGTTTGGCGATCTCGCGCGCGCCGCCTTCGTCCGCCGGGGCGCCGAGCTTGCGGGCGTTGCGGTCGACGATGATGTAAAGCTCGTCCTCGGTGTAGAATTGCAGCCGCGTCGGGATGCCGAACCGGTCGCGCAGCGGCGTGGTCAGCAACCCCATGCGGGTGGTGGCGCCGACCAACGTGAAGGGCTGCAATTCGATCCGCACGGTGCGCGCGGCGGGGCCTTCGCCGATCACCAGATCGAGCTCGAAATCCTCCATCGCAGGGTAGAGCACCTCTTCAACCGAGGCATTGAGCCGGTGGATCTCGTCGATGAACAGCACATCGCGCGCCTCGAGATTGGTGAGGATCGCGGCGAGGTCACCGGCCTTGGCCAGCACCGGGCCGGAGGTCATGCGAAAGCCGACGCCAAGCTCGCGCGCCATGATCTGCGCCAGTGTCGTCTTGCCCAAGCCCGGCGGCCCGTGAAACAGCGTGTGGTCCATCGCCTCGCCCCGCTGGCGGGCGGATTGGATAAAGACCGACAGATTCGCCCGCGCCTCCGCCTGCCCGACGAATTCGCCAAGCATCTGCGGCCGCAGCGCGCGGTCGGTGTCTTCGGGCAGCGGGTCGGGCCGCACGGTTGGGTCGATGTCGGTCATAGGGCCTCGTTATGCCGTAGGGTGCGTGGTTCTTCCAGCGGAAGGTTCACGCACCAGCCGCCGCGCGCATTCGTGCTCACCCCTTCGGCGCCAGCAGCTTCAGCGCCGCGCGAATGAGCGCCTTGGTATCGGCCTCGGGCGTCTCGCCTGCCGCCTGCGCCACGGCGCCCGCCGCATCGCCCGGCGCATAACCGAGGTTGCCGAGCGCCGAGAGCGCCTCGGACTGGGCGGAGGCGTTGGCGGCGGCAGGTTTCGGCGCGGGGCGCGGGGCGGCGGCTTCGATCACCGCCTCGTCGGCGGCGGCCGCAGTCTCACCCATGGCGTCGGCCACGGTGCCGGTCATCGCCATGACGCCGGGCGCCTTGTCCTTGAGATCCAGCACCACGCGCTGCGCGATTTTCGGGCCGATGCCCTTCGCGGCCTTCACCGCGTTCCAGTCACCAAGCGCGATGGCGCGGCTCACGCCATCCGGCCCCAGCGTGCCGAGGATCGCGAGCGAGGCCTTGGCCCCCACCCCCTGCACCGAGGTCAGTAGCCGGTGCCATTCCTTCTCCACCAGCGTCTGGAAGCCAAAGAGCTGCATCAGGTCCTCGCGCACCACGAGGTCGGTATAAAGCGCCACCGCCTCGCCCACGCCCGGGAGTACTGCCATGGTTCGGTCGGAGACATAGACGAGGTAACCCACCCCGCGCACGTCGATCAGCACGTGATCGGCGGCGCGGTAGTCGATGCGGCCCGAAAGCTTGCCGATCATGCGCTTGCCCTCGCCACCGCTTGGGCCAAGGTGCTCGCCCCGCCGTGATGCGCGTGGCAGATCGCGATGGCCAGCGCGTCGGCGGCATCCGGCCCGGCAATCTCGATCCCCGGCATCTGCATCTTAACCATATGCGCCACCTGCCCCTTATCCGCATGGCCGACGCCGACCACGGTTTTCTTGACCTTGTTGGGGGCATATTCGCCCACCGTCAAACCAAACTGCGCGGGCACCAGCATGGCGATGCCCCGCGCCTGCCCCAGTTTCAACGTCCCGGCGCCATCCTTGTTCACGAAGGTCTGCTCAACCGCTGCCGCTTGGGGCCGCCATGCCGTCAGCACGCGCGTAAGCTGCCCATGCAAGGACAAGAGCCGAGCGCCAAGGTCGTCGCCTTCGGAGTGACAGATGCCATTGGCCACATGGGCGATTCGGCTGCCCGAGACATCGATCACGCCCCAACCCAGATTGCGCAGCCCCGGATCTATACCGATCACCCGTATCATCTCTGCCCTCGATAAAATTGTTGCTTTTTTGGTGCACTAGCACGAAAGGCGAACATCGCAAAGCCCTCATGCGCCGCGGGCGCTTTACGACAGGCGCTCTGTCGCTTTTGAACCGCAGCGTCGAATTGCGCCTCTCCATGGCTCAAAACCGACATGCCGCGCGGTGAATTTTTCCCTTAATGATAGTGGGTTAACCCTGTTCTCGACCCATGCAAAAAACGCAAGGCTCACTGTCGTTTTTGAGGGATTGCGCGGGGCGAATTTCGGGCATACTTGCCGAAAATTCCGTTCGGTAAGGAACGCCATCCCGCCCCCCTGCCGACGCAACCTGAGATCAAACAAAGGACGGCCCCATGGCAGCTTTCGACACTACCCGCACCGCTTACGGCTCCCCCTCGGCCGTCACACGCATCCTTGGCTTTTTCGGCACCTTCTTCGCCGCGGTCGAAGCTTGGCAAGACAGCCGCGCCACCCGCAAGGCGCTGTCGGACCTGACCGATCTTGAACTGCAAGACATCGGCTTGATCCGGGGCGACATCGACCTTGTGGCGCAAAACCACTTCGTGCGTTGACCCTAAGGGATAAGCACCAGCCCAATTAGAAAAGCCGTAGCGGAGAGCCTCCGCTACGGCTTTTTCTTTACGCAAGGGGCGATGCCCCGTTACCGCATGATCGGGCCGGTCAGCTCGGCCAATGTCTGGGTCACCGGGTCGATGGCCATCATCTTGGCGCCGATCTGCTCAAGGTTCGACCCATTGGCGAGGCGCGAGAGGCGTTCGTTATAGGTCACCGGGCCAATCGCGGCGAGGGTGAAGGCTTTAAAGCCGGAAAACACCAGCACTATCAGGAAAAGCCCTGTCATCGGGAAGCCCCGGCGGGCGCGTTTCGGCAAGACAGAGATCAACCCATCGCGTCCGACGCGGGTGACATATCCTCGTTCCAGCTTCCGATGCTTGCGCACCAGAAGTTCGATCCGTTTCGCGAATTGAGCGTGTCCTTCAGCCATCACAGCCTCCGTAGCAATCCGGCCCCCACCGTTTGCTGCCAATTTGAATAAAGTCCAAATGTGGCAACAAAGCGGCAAAAGGGTCGAATGCAACGAAAATGAGGCGTGAATTATACTTTCGTTTGAAGCGTTAGTGTCGTCCAGTCACCAATGCTCTCGCGGTGGGTCAGATTGATGCCGGATCGTGCATAAACCTCGATCACCTCTTCCGCCTGTTCGTTCAGCAGGCCGGAGAGAATCGCATAGCCGCCGGGTTGCAGCGCCGCCGCCATGTCGGGGGCCAGCGCCACCAGCGGGCCTTTGAGGATATTAGCGAAGACCAGATCGAAGGGGGCGGCTTCGGCCAACGCGGGGTGGTCGAAACCCGCGGCCTCCACGCAGGTCACGCGGCCCGTCAGCCCGTTGGCATCGACATTGGCCTGCGCCACTTCGACCGCGACCTCGTCGATGTCACTGGCCAGCACGGTTTCCGGCCAGATGCGCGCGGCGGCCATCGCCAGCACCGCGGTGCCGCAGCCGATGTCGGCGACGTTGCGGCCGTGGAACCCCTCGTTCGCCAGCCGGTCGAGCGCCTTGAGACAGCCCAAGGTGGTGCCGTGATGCCCGGTGCCGAAGGCCATGGCGGCCTCGATCAGCAACGGCTCGCAGTCTTCGGGCACCTTGTCCGCGTCATGGCTGCCGTAGACGAAGAAGCGGCCCGCCTCCACCGGCGCCAATTCGCGCCGCACATGGGCGACCCAGTCGGTCTCGGGCAGTTCGGAGACGGTGAATTCCTTGGCGCCCATGGCCTTGGCCAGCACGGCAAGTGCTGCGGTATCGGGCGCTTCTTCGAAGTAGCCGCCGACTTCCCACAGGCCCGAGCCGTCCTCGACCTCGAAAACACCCACGCCGGTGGGCTCTGGGGTCAGCCGCTCCATCGCCTCGCCCAGGGCATAGGCGGGGTCGCGGCCTTCGAGGGTGGTCAGGGCGGTGAAAGTGGGCATGGCGCGGTCCTTTGCTGCGGTGCGGTTGCGTTTCGCCTAGGGCCGCGCGCGCGCCGGGTCAAGCCATGCTGGGTTTTGCGCCTTATTCGGCGGCCTGCGGCACGACAGGTTGAAAGATCGTCTCATGCCCCGGAGCGGGGTGGCGCGGGATCAGCAGCGACAGCATCAGCGACACTGCTGCCATGCCAGCCGCGAGGAAGAACACCGCCGCCGGAGAGGCCAGCCACAAGAGCCCCAGAAGCACCGGCAGGAAGACCGCGGCGATATGGTTGATGGTGAAGGCCACCGCCGCCGTGGGCGCAATATCCGCAGGGTCCGCGATCTTCTGGAAGTAGGTCTTCAACGCCAGTGCGAGGGCAAAGAACATATGGTCGATGACATAGAGCGCCGCCGCGATCACCACGCCCCAGCCGAGGTAATAGACCCCGCCATAGGCCAGAAAGACCAAGATCAGCCCGATGTATTCCACTGCCAAGGTCCGGCGTTCGCCGAAATGGCCCACCGCGCGGCCCATCAGCGGGGCAAAGAGCATATTGGCGACAAGGTTGATGAGGTACAGCATGGTGATCTCATGCACCTCAAAGCCGAAGCGTTCGACCATCATGAAGCCCGCGAAGACCACGAAAATCTGCCGCCGCGCGCCGGACATGAATTGCAGCGCGTAATAAAGCCAGTAGCGGCGGCGCAGCACCATCTTCTTGTTCTGCACCGTGGGTGCCTCGAACTGCGGATAGGCCAGCATGGCGGTGAGTGCGATGGCGACGGTGACACCGCCGCCGATCATATAGACGATGCTGTAGCTCAGGCTCAGCGTCTCCCACAGCGCCATGATCGCCAGATAGGCCACCAACGTGGCCAGTGAGCCCGCGGCCATGAGCCAGCCGATCATGCGCGGGGCGTCCTCAATCTTCAGCCATTGTAGTTGCAGCGACTGGTTCACCGTCTCGTAGTAGTGAAAGCCGATGGAGCTGAGCATGGTGATCGTCAGGATACCGCCCATGGAGGGGAAATAGGCCGTGACCGCCGTGGCCGCGCCCAGAAGCGCGAGCGAGACCAGCCCCAGCACCTGTTCGCGCATGAAAAGCAGAATGGCGATGACACCGATGGCGAAGAAGCCCGGGATCTCGCGCACCGTATGCAGCAGCCCGATGTCGGACCCGTCGAAATCGGCGACCTCGATGACGAAGTTATTGAGCAGCGCCGACCATGTGTTGAACGCAATAGGCATGGCCAGCGCCATGAGAAACAGCAGGGCCACGGGACGGCGCCAGAACGGCAGGCGCTTGGCCTCTTCGAGGGTGATGAAACGGGTCATGGGATTTCATTACGCCTAAGGCCCGGGGATGGCGAGAGAAAACGCGCAGAGCCGGGCAGCGCCAGACCGGGGGCTGGCGCAGATGATCTTTCAGTTGGGCACTTTATGGCGGCTACTCATATGACACATGCGCAAGCTGCCACTCCGATAGAAAAAGCGCCAGACCATGGGACGGTCTGGCGCTGCCCGGCGGCCTTCGGCCTTGATTCCGGGCTGTTTTGTTCAATGCAGATGCCCTGCCAGCCAGCCTCAATAAAAACTCTGCGGGTCGATATCCACCGCCAGACGCAAATCCCCCTTAAGCCGCAGCCCACCGACCCAGCGGCCCAGCGCCTCCTGCAGCGCCACGCCCTTGTCCGCCTTCACCAACAACCGCACACGATGCCGCCCGCGCACCCGGGCGATTGGCGCGGGGGCGGGGCCGAAAACCTGCGCCCCTACCGCACGCAAAGGCCCGTCATGCCGCGCCAGATGGTTGCCTAGATCGAAGACCGCCGCCGCATCGCTGCCGCTCAGGATGATCCCCGCCATGCGCCCATAGGGCGGCACCCCGGCTTGCCGCCGTTCCCCGGCCTCGGCGGCCCAGAAGGCTTCCTCCTCACCCGCCAAGATCGCCCGGATCACCGGATGCTCAGGCTGATAGGTCTGCAACAGCGCCGCGCCCGGCGCCTCGGCCCGGCCCGCACGCCCCGCCACCTGCCGCATCAGTTGAAACGTCCGCTCCGCCGCGCGCAGGTCCGACCCCGTGAGCCCGAGATCGGCGTCGATCACCCCCACCAGCGTCAGCTTGGGAAAGTTATGCCCCTTGGCCACCAGCTGCGTGCCGATGATGATATCCGCCACCCCCTCGGCGATGCCTGCGATCTCGGCCTTGAGCGCGCGGGCAGAGCCGTACATGTCCGAACTCAGCGTCGCGATCCGCGCCTCGGGCCAGAGTGCCGCCGCTTCTTCGCCCAGACGCTCCACCCCCGGACCCACGGGCGCGAGCTTGCCTTCGACCCCGCATGAGGGGCAGGCCTCGGGCATCGGTTTACTCTCGCCGCATTGGTGGCAGACGAGGCGTTTCAGAAACCGGTGTTCGACCATCCGCGCATCGCATTGATCGCAGCCGATCTGCTCGCCGCAGGCACGGCAAAGCGTGACCGGCGCATAGCCGCGGCGGTTGATGAAGAGCATCGCCTGCTCGCCCCGCGCCAAGCGCGCATCGACCTCGGCCTTCATCTGCGCGGAAATCCACTTGTCCCCCGGCAGCCCCGCCTGCCGCATGTCGATCGCGCCCATCTGCGGCATTACCGCCGGGCCGAAACGCGAGGTCAACTCCAGCCGCCGGTACTTCCCGGCCTCGGCATTGGCCCATGTCTCGAGGCTCGGCGTGGCGCTTGCGAGCACCACCTGCGCGCCGCAGATTGAGGCCCGCAGCACCGCCATGTCCCGCGCATTGTAGAGCACGCCGTCCTCCTGCTTGTAGGAGGTGTCATGTTCCTCATCCACGACGATCAGCCCGAGATTCTGAAACGGCAGGAACAGCGCCGAGCGCGCGCCGATCACCAGCTGCGCGTTGCCCTGCCCCACCATGCGCCAGATGCGGCGCCGCTCGGTCATGGTCACGCCCGAGTGCCATTCGGCGGGCTTGGCGCCGAAACGCTCTTCGACACGCTCCAAAAACTGCTCGGTCAGCGCGATCTCGGGCAGCAGCACCAGCGCCTGCCGCCCCGCCTGCACCGCCGCCGCCACGGCTTCGAGATAGACCTCCGTCTTGCCCGAGCCGGTGACCCCGCGCAAAAGCGTCGTGCCGTAGGTCTCGGACTTGATCCCCTCGCGCAGCACCGCCGCTGCCTTGGCCTGATCCTCGGTCAGCGCCTTGCCCGGCAGCGAGGGATCGAGCGGGCGGAACGGCAGGTCGCGGGGGCTTTCCTCCTCGCGCACGGCGCCTTGGTCGACCAGCCCTTTCACGACCGAGGACGTCACCCCGGCCATCTCAGAAAGCTCCTTCAGCGTGAAAGCCAGATCGCCATATTCCTCCAGCACCGCCATGACCCGCTGGCGCGCATCGGTCATGCGCGACGGCACGCCCTCACCGGCCCGGTAGATTTTGCGCATCGAGGGCGGATCGCCCAGCCCCGGCGCACGGGTTGCCAACCGCAGCATGGCGGGCAGCGGGGTCAGCGTATAGGCTGCGGACCGTAGCAGAAACTCGCGCATCTCCTCGCGCATCGGCGGCGCGTCGAGCACCCGGATCACGTGGCGCACCTTGTTGATGTCGTAATCCCCGGCACCCGGCCCCCAGACCACACCCATCACCTTGCGCGGCCCCAGCGGCACCTCGACAAAGGCCCCTGCACGGCAACCGCCCTCGGGCGCGCGATAATCCAGCGCGCGGCCCAAAGGCTGGGTGGTCATCACCGACAACAACTCACCATGGTGGTAGAATTCAGCCATACCTGCTGCATGCTCCGTGTCACTTGGGGGAATTGAGGCTTTAAGCATCGCAGATCATGCGGTAAAGCCAAGGCAACGAATTGACCCGATAGCGATCACATTCCAACCCGGAAGGAAAGCCCATGAAATTCTTCGTAGATACAGCCGAGATCGACGCCATCGCCGAACTCAACGACCTTGGCATGGTCGACGGCGTGACCACCAACCCCTCCCTGATCCTGAAATCGGGCCGCAACATCCTTGAAGTCACCAAAGAGATTTGTGACCTCGTCGATGGCCCCGTTTCCGCCGAAGTCGTGGCGCTGGAAGCCGACGCGATGATCGCCGAAGGCCGCAAACTGGCCGAGATCGCCGACAACATCACCATCAAACTGCCGCTGACATGGGACGGGCTGAAAGCCTGTAAGGTTCTGTCGGGCGAAGGTCACATGATCAACGTGACACTCTGCTTCTCGGCGAACCAAGCGCTGATCGCGGCCAAGGCGGGCGCGACCTTCATCTCGCCCTTCATTGGCCGTTTGGATGACATCAACCTCGATGGCATGGACCTGATCCAAGACATCCGCACCATCTATGACAACTACGGTTTCGAGACGCAGATCCTCGCCGCCTCCATCCGCAGCGTGAACCACATTCTGGACGCCGCGCGCATCGGTGCCGATGTGATGACCGCGCCGCCCGAGGTGATCAAGAAACTGGCCGCGCATCCGCTGACCGACAAGGGGCTGGAGCAGTTCATGGCCGATTGGAAAAAGACCGGTCAGAACATCCTCTGATCCGGCCTTAACGCGCGAACATCAAACCCCTTCCGCCCGTGGCGGAGGGGGTTTTTCTTTGCCTTAGGCCGCACTCCCTTCGACCGTCAGGTGATCGCCCGACCACAGGCCCGGACGCACCTCGGCCTCGGCCGCGCCTGCGCGGATGCGGCGGCACTGTCCCACGGGAATTGCGGGTGCTTGCAAAACCAAATCCATGCCCTGCGCCGCCGTCTGGGGCGGCAGGGCCGCATGCATTCCGTCCAAAGCCACCGAAACGTCGCACGGCAGGTAAACGCTCGCCCCGCCCACGCCGGTATCCTCTTGCCATGGGGTCAGCGGCGCGCCGACGGCGCCGACACAGCAGACGGCGGTTTGCAATTCGATCGCCCGCGCCCGCGCACAGCTGAACACACGGTTATAGCCGGTGATCATGTCGGTCTTGGCCGGAATGATCACCAGATCGAGGTTCAATTCCCCCAGCTTCGACCAAAGCGCGGTATATTCCGCATCGAGACAGATCGCGATGACACAGCGCAAACCGTTCCACTCGAACAGGTTGATCCCCGTGCCTGCGATGGTCACGCCGCTGGCGCCATTCGCCTCAAGCGGGGTCAGGCTCAGCTTGTTCTGCACTTGCAGCCCGCCATCGGGGGTCAGAAACCACGCTTGATTAAGGTAACCTTCGGGCGCATCGACCGAAGGGAAGGCCACGGGAAAGGTGCCGGGCAGCAGGGCCACGCCGGTTTGCTCAACCATGCGCCGCATCGGGTCGAGCGCCAGCGTGGCGGTCTGCGCGAGCCAGCCAAGCTGCTCTTCCGCAGGCAGGTCGGCGGGGGCGAAACTCAGCCACTGGGCGCAGCAAAACTCGGGCATTACCAAAAGCTGCGCCTCACGCGCGGCGGCCTGTTGCAGGCGCGTCTCGACACTGGCGAGCCAGCTTTGCAGCGAGTCCGGCGCGACCTGAAGGTTGGCGGCCCAAAGATCGACAGAGACATGTTCCATGTAAGATTTCCTCTCCCGGCAAAGACCTCTCCCACCGCATCCGGGGATATGCGGCAGGCTTCGATCAGGTACGCGCGGCCCTACGGCTGAAATCCGCGCGTCGACCGAGGCCAACACGTCTGCGCAGCTTTTGTTCCGCCGGGCTTCGTTCTACATCCCGGCTTGACGCAATGCGGCAACAAAGACCGCAGGCGGCAGGACCCGTGACCAATTGGGGGCAGATCTTGACGCCCCAGCATGCTATGACACCGCAAATCAAAAAGAGACGCCCATGAGCAGCAGCCCCAAAATCGACGACGCCCTGCGGGAGGCGATCATCTCAGCGCCTGACGTCATTCTTGACGACAGCGACGTGATGCAGGCGCTGATTGCGGCCAATGAAAAGGCCATGGGCGGCAATATCGTCGACCTGCGCGGCATCGCGATGGAGCGGCTTGAAACCCGGCTCGACCGGCTGGAAGACACCCATCGCAGCGTCATCGCAGCGGCCTATGAGAACCTTGCCGGGACCAACCAGATCCACCGCGCCATCCTGCGCATGCTCGACCCAGTGGAGTTCGAGACTTTCCTGCGCGATCTCGGCGGCGAAGTGGCCGATATCCTGCGCGTCGATGCGGTGCGGCTGGTGTTGGAATCTACTCAGAACGACAATGACCCGGCGGTGCAGCGCTTGGGCGATGTGCTCAGCGTGGCCGAACCGGGGTTCATCGACGACTACCTGAGCCAAGGGCGCGGCGGCATGGTGCGGCAGGTGACCCTGCGCGCACTGCAAGACGGATCCGAAGCGCTTTATGGCAGCAAGGCGGGGTGGATCCGGTCCGAAGCCTGTCTCAAGCTTGATTTCGGCCCCGGACGGCTGCCCGGCCTGTTGGTCATGGGCGCCGAAGACCCGCATATGTTCGGCCCGCAACAGGGCACCGATCTGCTCACCTTCTTTACCGGCGTGCTGGAGCGTTCCATGCGCCGCTGGCTGTCTTGAGCGAGAAGGCAAATCCGCTGCTGATCAGCCCCGCCGCGCGGGACGCGCTTCAGACGTGGTTGGAACACCAAAGCGCGCTGAAGGATGCGGCCGAAAATACGATCATCGCCTACCGGGGCGATGTGACCGAATTCCTCACCTTCATGACGCTGCATAAGGGCGACACCCAAGGTCTGGGGGCGTTGGCGAAAATCACCATCAGCGATATGCGCGCATGGATGGCCAGCACCCGCAGCGGCGGGGCGGGGTCACGGTCGGTCGCGCGCAAACTCTCGGCGGTGAAAGCCTTTTACCGCTGGCTGGCCGAGCGGGAGGGGTTCGAGCCCACTGCCGTTCTGCTCGCCCGGTCGCCGAAGTTCACCAAAAAACTGCCCCGCCCGCTGGCCGAAGACGCCGCCCGCGCGCTGATCGACTGTGTCGAGACCCAAGCCCGCGCCCCATGGGTGGCGGCGCGTGACGTGGCGGTGCTGACCCTGCTCTGGGGCTGCGGGCTGCGGATTTCCGAGGCGCTGGCGCTGAAAGGCGGCGATGCGCCCCTCCCCGCCAGCCTGCGCATCCTTGGCAAAGGCGGGAAGGAACGTGTCGTGCCGGTTTTGCCCGCCGCCCGCGCCGCGGTCGAAGACTACCTCGCCCTCTGCCCGCACCCGCGTGAGGCGCAGGCCCCGCTGTTCCGCGCCATACGTGGCGGTGGTTTGGGCGCGCGCGCCGTGGCGCAGGTGATGGCCGATGCGCGGATGCAACTGGGCCTGCCCGCCAGCGCCACGCCCCACGCCATGCGCCACAGCTTTGCCACCCATCTGCTCGACGCGGGCGGCGATCTGCGCGCCATTCAGGAGCTTCTGGGCCATGCCTCCCTCTCGACCACGCAGGCCTATACCGCCGTCGATACCGCGCGGCTGATGGAGGTCTATAACAACGCCCACCCCAAGGCGGGCCGCTGAACCCCTTGCACCCCGCGCGTCAATCGCCATATTGGCCCCAAGCGAGGACGACCTCCCCCATTTGGGCAGCCACTCGGGACGGCCCGACCAATACCGGGACCACCCCATGCGCAGCACCGCAGACCGCATCCGCCACGCCCTTAGTTTTGAGATCATCGCCCTGCTGATCGTCACCCCCGCCAGTGCTTGGCTCTTTGACAAGCCCATCGGCCATATCGGCGTCGTCGCTGTGGTCAGCGCCAGCATCGCGACGGGGTGGAACTATGCCTACAACCTCGGCTTCGACCACGCCCTGCGCCGGTTGCGCGGCACGGTGAAAAAGACGGTGCCGATCCGCGTGCTTCATGCCGTGAGTTTCGAGATCGGGCTGCTCTTCGTGCTCTTGCCCTTCATCGCGTGGTATCTAGAGATTTCTCTGCGCGAAGCCTTCTTGATCGACGTGTCCTTGGCGGTGTTTTACCTGATCTACGCCTTCGTCTTTAACTGGATCTACGACGTGCTCTTCCCCGTCTCGGAACCCGCAAACGCGTCTTAGTCTGCCCTGAGGCGGCGGACGAATTCCGCCGCCGCTTCCGCCGGATCACGCGCGCCATCGGCCACGGCATCGCTGAGCCGCGTCAGATCGTCCATGGCCTGCGGGGTCTCAAGCTGCGCCAGAAGCCGCTGCTTCACGTCCTGTTCGAACCAATAACGCGCCTGTGCGGCGCGGGTGCGGTCCCAGAACCCGTTTTCCCGGCGCCAGTCGGTCAGTTCCTGCAAAGCGGCCCAAGTCTCCTCCAGCCCGTTTTCCTCCAGCGCTGAAACGGCGGTGGCACGCGGAAAACCCTCGGGGTCCTGCGGGCGCTTGCGCAACAGGCGCAGGGCACCGGCATAGTCAGCGCGGGTACGCGCGGCGGTGGATTTCAGATCGCCGTCGGCCTTGTTGATGACGATGAGGTCGGCAATCTCCATGATGCCGCGTTTCACGCCCTGCAACTCGTCCCCGCCCGCCGGTGCCAGAAGCAGCACGAAGACATCCGACATCTCGGCCACCACGGTTTCCGACTGGCCGACGCCCACGGTCTCGATCAGCACCACGTCGAAGCCCGCCGCTTCGCAGAGTCGCACCGCCTCGCGCGAGCGGCGCGCGACGCCGCCGAGATGCGTTTGGCTGGGCGAGGGCCGGATGAAGGCATTGGGATCACGGCTCAGCCGGTCCATCCGCGTCTTGTCACCAAGGATCGAGCCGCCGGTGCGCGCCGAACTGGGGTCCACCGCAAGCACCGCCACCCGTTTGCCCTGCCCCGTCAGCATCATGCCGAAGCTTTCGATGAAGGTGGATTTGCCCACACCGGGCGTGCCCGACAGCCCGATGCGCAGCGCCTGCCGGTCGGTGGGCAGCTTCGCCAACAGCTCTGCCGCCGCCGCGCGGTGATCGGCGCGGCCCGATTCCACCAAGGTGATCGTCCGCGCCAATGCGCGGCGCTCTCCTGCTATGATGCCTTCGGCCAATGTCTCGATATCCATGGGGCAACTTTTGCGGGGGGCGGGTGGAATTGTCCATCCCCACCCTTGGCGCGGCGCGCGCGATGCCCGATAACCGCGCCATGTCCAACGCTGATTTCGCCCTGCCCATCGACGCCGTCCTGCCGGATGTAATCGCCGCCCTGCGCGACACGGGCCGCGTCGTGCTGCAAGCGCCCCCCGGCGCGGGCAAGACGACGCGGGTGCCGCTGGCGATGCTGGAGGCCGGGCTGACCCAAGGCCGCATCCTGATGCTGGAGCCGCGCCGCCTTGCCGCCCGCGCCGCCGCCGCGCGCATGGCAGAAAGCCTCGGCGAGGAGACCGGGCAGACCGTCGGTTTTCGCGTGCGCGGCGCCTCGGCGGTGTCCAAGGCCACGCGCATCGAAGTCGTCACCGAGGGCATCCTGACCCGCATGTTGCAGGACAACCCCGACCTGCCGGGCGTCGGCGCAGTAATCTTCGACGAATTTCACGAACGCTCGCTGAACGCCGATCTTGGCCTCGCCCTTTGTCTTGAGGTCGCGGGCGCGCTCCGTGACGACCTGATGCTGGTGGCCATGTCCGCCACGCTCGACGCCGCCCCGGTGGCCGCGCTGATGGCGGCGCCGATCGTGACCTCCGAGGGGCGCAGTTTCGAGGTTGAACCGCGCTGGCTCGACAAGCCCATGGGCAAACAACGGCTAGAGAACGCCGTGGCTGACCTCACGCTGAAGGCGCTGTCGGAATCGCCCGGCTCCGCGCTGGTCTTCCTGCCCGGCGAGGGGGAGATTCGCCGGGTCGAGGCGCTTTTGCGCCCTGCCCTGCCCGCAGATTGCACCCTCGCTCCGCTTTTCGGCGCGCTTGATTTCAAGGCGCAGCAGGCCGCCATCGCGCCCGCGCCCTCGGGCCGCAAGGTGGTGCTCGCGACCTCCATCGCCGAGACCTCCCTGACCATCGAAGGCATCCGCATCGTCGTCGACGCGGGCCGCGCGCGGCGCGCGCTCTTCGATCCGGCCTCGGGCATGTCCCGGCTCGTGACCGAGCGGGTGACCCGCGCCGAGGCGACGCAGCGCGCGGGCCGTGCCGGGCGGCTCGATACCGGGGTGGCCTACAAGCTCTGGACCCGCGGCGAGGAAGGCGCGCTGGCGGCCTTCCCCCCGGCGGAGATCGAGGCGGGCGACCTCACCGGTTTTGCGCTGGAACTGGCGCTCTGGGGCGCGCAGGCGAGCGATCTGAGCTTCGTCACGCCGCCCCACGCGGGCCGTCTGGCCGAGGCGCAATCGGTGCTCCAGATGCTGGGCGCGCTCGACGGCAGCGGGCGCATCACCGAACATGGCCGCGCCTTGGCGAAACTCCCCCTGCACCCACGATTGGCGCATATGGTGGCCCGCGGCGGCCCTCGCGCACCGATGCTCGCAGCCCTTCTCGCCGAGCGAGACCCGATGCGCGGCGCACCCGTCGACCTTGCGCTGCGGATGGACGCGCTGGCCGGAAAACGCACCGCCACGCCGCCCCATGCCCCGACGCTGGCGCGCATCAAGGCCGAGGCGAAACGTCTGGCACGCGGCGCGAAGGGCGACGGGCCGGACTCCTTGGGCGTGCTGGCGGCCCTCGCCTACCCCGACCGCGTCGGGCTGCGCCGCAAGGGCGAGGCACCACGCTATGTACTCTCGGGCGGCAAGGGCGCCGTGCTGCCAGAGGCCGACCCGATGGCGGGCGCGCGGCTCTTGGTGGCCACCGACCTTGACGGCGACCCGCGCGAGGCGCGTATCCGGCAGGCGGCGCTGATCTCGGACGCCGAGTTGCGCGCTACCTTCGCCGATCAAATCCGCTGGCAGGATGTCTGCCTATGGTCGCGCCGCGAGGGGCGTGTGCTGACCCGCAAGCAAGAGGTCTTTGGCGCGCTGATTCTAGAGGACCGCACATGGCCCGATGCGCCCGCCGATGCAGTGGCGGTCGCGATGCTGGACGGGGTGCGGCAATTGGGGCTGAACCCCGGCAAGACGGCGGCGCTGTTTCTGGCCCGCGCCCGGCTGATGCCCGCGCCCTTCCCCGATTTCAGCGAAGCGCATCTGATGGAGACGCTGGAAGACTGGCTGCTGCCGCATCTCACGGGCGTGCGCAGCAGCGCCGATTGGAAAGGGTTCGACATCACCCCGGCGCTCAAAGCCCGGCTGAGTTGGGAGCAGCAACAAGAGTTGGACCGCTCGGCCCCTGCCCATTTTGAAACCCCGCTCGGGCGGCGCGTGGCCATCGACTACAGCGGAGAGACCCCCGGCATCGCGCTGCGTTTGCAAGAGATGTTCGGCGTCACGCGGCACCCGACGGTGGGCGGCCAGCCGTTGCAAGTCACCCTGCTATCACCCGCGCAGCGCCCGGTGCAGGTCACGATGGACATCCCCGGCTTCTGGGCAAGCTCCTATGCCGATGTGCGAAAGGACATGCGCGGGCGGTATCCGCGTCACCCCTGGCCCGAAGACCCCACGGTGGCGGACCCAACCCTGCGCGCCAAACCGCGCGGCACCTAACAAGGCAGCGCGCCGAAAGCGGCGCGCGATCCGTTGGGGTGAGACGTATCTGTTAAGCCGCGACGAACTTCAGCGAGACGCCGTTGATGCAATGCCGCTTGCCCGTGGGCTCTGGCCCGTCATCAAAGATATGGCCCAGATGGCTGCCACAACGGTCGCAATGCACCTCGGTCCGGCGCATGAAGAAACTGTTGTCGGCCATGGTCTCAACCGCATTGTCGAGCGGCTGATAAAAGCTCGGCCAGCCGGTGCCGCTTTTGAACTTGGTCGCCGCATCATAAAGCGGCTGATCACAGCCCTTGCAGATGAAGGTGCCGGGGCGTTTCTCGTCGTTCAGCGGGCTGGTAAAGGCCCGCTCCGTATCGCCTTCGCGCATGACCGCATATTCCAAATCGCTCAACATCGCGCGCCACTCGGCCTCGCTGCGGGTAACCTCGAAGTCGCCCTCGACATAGGCCGCCAAGGTGCCGCGCGCACCCAACCCGATGGCGGTGGCGCCCAGAAAGGTCGATGTCAGAAAATGACGTCTGTTCATGGTGTTACTCCTCGCGTTCGGGTGGGATGGCGCCGGGCCAGCATGGGGGTACTGGCCCGGCAACAGGGGTATGGGTTGCCTCTTATTTGGGCACCAACACGCTGTTTACAACATGGATCACCCCGTTGGACTGGTTCACATCTGCGATAGTCACGCGCGAGGCATTGCCGCTTTCGTCGATGATATAGACGTTGCGGCCCTTCACCTGCGCCGACAGCGCATCGCCGGAGACGGCGTTAAAGTGGTAGAACCCATCACTGGAGGCGCGTGCCTTGGCGGCGATGTCGGCGGCGGACCATTTACCGGCCACCACATGGGCGGTCAGCACTTTGGTCAGCATGTCCTTGTTCTCGGGCTTGAGCAGGGTCTCGACAGTGCCCGCAGGCAGCGCGTCAAAGGCGGAGTTGACCGGGGCGAAAACGGTGAACGGCCCTTCGGAGGCCAGCGTATCGACCAGACCGGCGGCCTTCACGGCGGCCACCAGCGTGGTGTGATCGGCGGAGTTCACGGCGTTTTCGACGATGTTCTTATTCTCGAACATGGGCGCGCCGCCCACTTCGGGATTGGCGGCGATGGCACCGGTGGCCAGCAGAGCGGCAGTGGCGGTGGCGGCGGCGAATGTCTTGAGCGTCTTCATTGGGTTTCCTCCCTTGAATGCCCCCCGTTGTGGGCGGCGATACTGGACCCACGGGGCAGACGTGAGAGGAGTTTCAGAATGGTTCAAAAAATTCGCAACAAAAGCATAACGCGTTGTAAGGGGGGTGAAAAATGAAACGCCCTGCTCGGTCAAAGCAGGGCGTTTCGGGGGGTTAGAGTTCCGCCACAGCACCAGCGGCCATGACCTCTCCGGTGGGGACACCGCCGGGTGCGCCGCCGGGCGGCTCATCGGTGATGGCCAGCGTGATCTGCGCCGCCTCGGGCGCCAGATCAGCAGGCAAGGCCACGCGGTTGACCTCTCCCTCAGGCAGCACGCCTAGAGAGATCGGCGCGCGGTCCGGCAGGATTGCCCAAAGCTCCAGCACGCGGCCCGCGGGCGCGTCGCCCGAGACACGGCGCAGCGCGATATCGCCGCGCGACATATCCATGACGGCCAGCAATTCCAGCGCGCTGTCCTCGGCGGCCATGCGGGTGGCATAGACCTCGGCCGGGGGCTGCATCGGCGGCTCGCGCAGCATCGGCAGGGCAAGGAAGGCCACGGTGGCCAAAGCCGCCACCGAAATCCCCTGCCACAGCCAAAGCCGCTGCAACAGCGGCACCTGCCGCGCGGGGAAGAGCCGCGCCATCAGCGCGCGGCGCAGCTTCGCGGGCGGGGTGACGGGGGCGATATCGTCGGTCATCGCCACGAAACGCTCCTGCCAATCGGCCACGCGACGGGCGAAATCACGGTCTTGCATCAGCCGGGCGCGGGCCGCGGCACGGTCTTCGCCCTCCAACAGGCCCAAGGCCATTTCGGCGGCCAGCAGATCGTCGTCTTCCGGCGGGGTGATGGGGGTGTCGCTCATATGCTCATACACTCCCGCAGGGCCATCAAACCACGGCGCAGCCATGTGCGCATGGTGTTGAGCGGCACGTTGAAACGCTGCGCAAGCTCGGCATAGCTGTCGCCATCAAGGTACGCCCCGCGCACCGCAGCACCGCGATCCGCTTCAAGATCATCCAGACAATTGGTCAGCCGCTTGGCCTCTGACGCGGCCACGGCGGATTGCTCGGGGTTCGGCCCCGGCGCGGCCAGTTCCAGCCCCGGCGTGTCGATATCCTGATGGCCCTTACGGGTGGCGCGCAGCCGGTCGATCGCCGTGTTGCGCGCAATGGTAATCAGCCACGTCATCGGCGACAGGCCATTGGCCTGATAGCGGTCGGAATTATTCCAGATTTTGACGAAACTGTCCTGCATGGCATCCTCTGCTGCGGCGCGTGTGTCCAACACACGCAGGCAGACCCCGAATAGTTTCGCCGACACCCGATCATAAAGCGCCTCAAAGGCGGCACGGTCCCCCATTGCGACCTGCGCAATCAGACGCTCAATCTCTTCGCGGTCGCTGTCCAAGGGCCACTCCTTTGGGCGGTCATCTGTGTTGCGGCATAGCGCTCATGGTGCGACAGCCGCAGTAAAAGTCAACCCTGCCTCATTCATGGGCACAGGCGCAACCCATCGCCGCAAAACGAAAATTCGCGCCGCGCTTCACAAAGATTGCAGGCTTTGAATGCTTAGGCTACCCACGATTCAGAGGGGAATGCGCAAAAGGAGACTGTGCATGCAAAACGCGCTTGAGACGTCCTATGACGTGGTGATCGTGGGCGGGGCCATCTATGGTTCGGCTTTGGCTTGGTGGCTAACCAACACGCCGGAGTTCGACGGCGAGGTGCTGGTGGTCGAGCGTGATCCGACCTATGAATTCGCCTCGACCAGCCATACGAATTCCTGCATCCGCCAGCAGTTCAGCGCGCCTGTGAACATCCAGATTTCGCAGTTCGGGGCCGAGTTCATCAGAAACTTCCGCCAGTTCATGCATGACGATCCCGAGGTGCCGGAACTGGCGCTGCAAAGCTTTGGCTATCTCTACTTTGCCGACACGCCCGAGTTTGCCCAGACCCTGCGCGAGGCGCAGGGCATCCAGACGTCCATGGGCGCGCACACCCGGCATATGACCAAGGATGAGATCGCCGCGCGCTATCCCTTCTACATGCTCGACGATGTGATCGCTGCCAATCACAATACGGTGAATGAGGGCTATTTCGACGGCGGCACGATGTTCGACTGGTTCAAACGCATGGCCAAGCGCCGCGGCGTGACCTTTGTGCATGACGAGGTGACCGGCATGGTGCTGAACCCCGCGGGCAGTGCGGTGGATGCGGTGACGCTGAAGTCCGGCGCGACGGTCTCCTGCGGGACGGTGGTCAATGCCTCTGGCCCTCGCGCGGCGGCGACGGCGCAGATGGCCGGGATCACCCTGCCCGTGGTGCCGCGCAAACGCTACACCTTCATCTTCGACGCCGCCGAGCCGCTTGAGATGGACCTGCCGCTGACCATTGATCCCAGCGGCGTGCATATGCGCCAAGAAGGCAAATATTATATGGCCGGTTGCCCGCCAGAGGATGACTATGACGCGGCATATGATGATTTCACCTTCGACCATTCGATCTGGGAAGAGAAGGTCTGGCCCATCATCGCCACCCGCGTTCCGGCCTTTGAGCGGGTCAAGGTGATCAACGAATGGGTCGGCCATTACGCCTATAATACCGTCGACCAGAATGCGATTCTGGGTCGGCACGACAAGGTCGCGAACTTCGTCTTCATGAACGGCTTTTCCGGCCACGGCTTGCAACAGGCCCCTGCCATCGGGCGCGGCACGGCAGAGTTGATCACCCATGGCGGCTACCGCACGCTCGACCTCACGCCGCTGGACTACGCGCGGATCGTGCGTTCCGAGAAATTCGTCGAAAGGGCCGTGATATGAAATTGCGCGAGAACAGCTTCCTCACGGCCATCCGCGCCGGGCAAAAGCAGCTGGGCCTCTGGGTCTCCCTCTCCAACGGCTATGCCGCCGAGGTGGTGGCCCATGCGGGCTATGACTGGGTGATGCTGGATATGGAACAAGCGCCCAGCGACATGGCCTCGGTCCTGGGGCAGTTGCAGGCGTTCTCGGGCAGTGAGACCACGGCGATGGTGCGGCCCGACTGGAACGATGCGGTCAAGGTCAAACGGCTGATGGACCTCGGCGCGCCGGGGCTGCTGTTTCCCATGGTGCAGACCCCTGATGAGGCCCGCGCCGCCGTGGCCGCCTGCCGCTATCCGCCCCGCGGCATTCGGGGCGTGGCCGGGCTGAACCGCGCCAACCAGTTTGGCCGGGTCAAGGATTACAACGCCGAGGTCGAGAACCAGACCGCCATTCTGATCCAGCTTGAAACCCGCGCCGCCGTCGAAAACGCCGCCGCCTTTGCCGAGGTTGAGGGGATCGACGGCATCTTCTTTGGCCCCGCCGACATCGCCGCCGACATGGGCCATCTTGGCCAGACCCTGCACCCCGAGGTCTGGGAGCTGATCCGCCCCGCGGCCAAACTCTTGATGGACAAGGGCATTCCCGTGGGCACGCTGGTCACCGACCCCGATTTCGCCGCCCAACTGCTGAACGAAGGCTTCACCTTTGTCGCCTGCGGCACGGATGTGGGCCTTTTGGCCCAAGGCGCCGATGTCCTGCGTGCGAAGGTGCGCGACAAGATTTCTGAGACGTGAAAGGAAGATGTTATGAAATTTAAGAAACTGGTCCTGACGGGCGCCGCAGGGCGCCTCGGCTCCTACCTGCGCGAGCCGCTGGCCGCCATGTGCGAGGAACTGGTCAGCTCCGACATCGCCGAGGACATTGGCAAGCTTTACGACGGTGAGCGTTATCAGAAGGCCGATCTGGCGAGCTACGACGAGGTCGCGGCCCTGATGGAGGGCGCCGACATGGTGGTGCATTTCGGGGCCATCGTGGACGAAAAACCCTTCATGGAACTCTTGGGCCCGAACTTCGTCGGCTCTTACAACGTCTGGGAAGCGGCCTATCAGGCGGGCGCACGGCGCGTCGTCTATGCCTCGTCGATCCATGCGGTGGGGATGCACAAAAAGGCCGATTTCATCGGCATTGATGCGCCTCACAAGCCCGACACTTTCTACGGCCTCGCCAAATGTTTCACCGAAGACCTCGGCTCCATGTATTGGGACAAGCGCCAGCTCGAATCCGTGCATCTGCGCATCCTGAGCGCGGCACAGGTCAACAACTCCCGCGCGCTTGGCTCGTGGCTCAGCTATGACGATCTGATCCAACTGGTGACCCGCGCGGTGGACACGCCCTCGGTCGGTTTCACGGTGATCTACGGCGTGTCGAACAACGACCGCGCCCCGGTGGACAACTCGAAAGCCTCCTTCCTCGGCTACCGCCCGAAGGACAACGCCGAGCAATTCGCCGAAAAAGTGCTGGCCGAGGAAGGCCCCGTGGACATCACCGACCCCGGCCAGATGTGCCACGGCGGCCCCTTCGCCAAGGTCGATCTGGGCGAAAGCGGCATCGCGCAGATGACCATCGTCGACGACAAGAAAGAGACCTAAGCGGCCAAACGAAAGGGACCGTCATGAAACTGCAAGACCTCGATATCATCGTGACGGCCCCGCCCGCCCCCGGCTGGGGCGGGCGCTATTGGATATTGGTCAAACTGACCACCGACGCCGGCGTAACCGGCTGGGGCGAATGCTATGCCGCCAGCGTCGGGCCCGACGCGATGCGCGCGGTGATCGAAGATGTCTTTGCCCGTCATATGCAGGGCGAAAACCCCGAGAATATCGAGTTGATGTTCCGCCGTGCCTATTCCGCAGGCTTCACCCAGCGGCCAGACCTGACCGTGATGGGCGCGTTTTCGGGGCTTGAGATCGCCTGTTGGGACATCTTGGGCAAGGACCGCGACCGCCCGGTGCATGCGCTGATCGGCGGGCGCACCAATGACCGGGTGCGCGGCTATACCTACCTCTACCCCCTGCCGCATCACAGCATGGCGGATTTCTGGACCTCGCCCGAGATGGCGGCGGAATCGGCGGCGGATTGCGTGGCGCGCGGCTATACGGCGGTGAAATTCGACCCCGCTGGCCCCTATACGCTGCGCGGCGGGCATATGCCTGCAATGTCGGACATCAGCACCTCAGCGGCGTTCTGCAAGGCCATCCGAGAGGCGGTGGGCGACCGCGCCGACCTGCTGTTTGGCACTCACGGGCAATTCACCACCGCGGGCGCAATCCGGCTGGGCCAAGCGATCGAACCCTATAGCCCGCTGTGGTACGAAGAGCCGATCCCGCCAGACGCGCCTGAGCAGATGGCCAAGGTCGCGCGCGGCGTGCGCGTCCCTGTGGCCACGGGCGAGCGGCTGACCACCAAGGCCGAGTTCGCGCCGCTGTTGCGGGCGGGCGCGGCGGAGATCCTGCAACCGGCCCTTGGCCGTGTGGGCGGCATCGCGGAGGCCAAGAAGATCGCCACCATGGCCGAGGTCTATAACGCGCAAGTGGCGCCGCATCTCTATGCCGGACCGGTGGAATGGGCCGCGAATGTGCAGCTTGCCACCGCGATCCCGAACATCCTGATGTGCGAATGTATTGAGACGCCGTTCCATGACCAATTGATCAAAGGGTCGATCCGGGTGGAGGACGGCTTCATCACCGCCCCCAAAGCGCCCGGTTTGGGGATCGAAGTCGATGAGGAACTCGCCCGCGCGCATCCTTACACAGGCGATGGCCTGCATCTGGAGATGCGCGAAGAGCCTTGCGATTATGTGAATGGGAATAATTTCCAAGGCGGCGCACCCGCGGATAGCCACTAGGCGCGCGTACCCGGCCCGGATTCAAGCCGCAGGCGCCGGGCCATCGCCTGCCCGCCCCCCGGGTAGGCGATTTGGCGGGGCTTGGCACAACTTCGCGAAGGCGCGCCGAGGTTGCACCATAAAGTGGCATAAGGCACCCGCGGATCGCCGACCCGCGGGCAGGCGCTGGCCCTCAGCTACCCCAACAGATCCCGCGCCGCAGCGACAATCCCCTCCCGCGAGGGCAGCGTCGCCGCATAAGCAGGCCCCGTGGCGATGAAACTGTCCTCCGCCGTCAGCCGAGCAAAGCGCTTCACACCACGCTCAGCCATCAGCGCCATCAGCGCCTCGGCCTGCCCGCCCGTGCGGCGGCATTCGTCGACGATCAGCACCGGACGATCCCCGATGGCCTCGATCAACGCATCCTCCGGCAAAGGCGCCAGCCAGCGCAGGTCGATTACCCGCGCATCGACGCCCGGCTCGGCCAGATCCCGCGCCGCCTGCTGGCTCAGGTAATGCCCGTTGCCATAGCTCACGATTGCCAGATCACCGCCCTCGCCCGTGACGCCGACCTCGCCCAACCCGATCCGCCGATCCGGGGCCGGGTAGGTCCGCATCCAGCCGCCATCCCCGGCCTCCATCAGGTCGCGCATCGGGTAAAGCGCGATGGGCTCGACAAAGACCACCACGCGCTGCTCTTCCAGCGCTAAACGGTGCGCTTCGCGCAGCATCATCGCCGCGTCGTCCCCTGCCGAGGGGCAGGCGATGACGATGCCCGGAATGTCGCGCAATACGGCCAGCGAGTTGTCGTTGTGAAAATGCCCGCCGAACCCTTTCTGATAGCCCAGCCCCGCGATGCGCAGCACCATCGGGTTGCTCCATTGACCGTTGGAGAAGAACGGCAGGGTCGCCGCCTCGCCGCGCAACTGGTCCTCGGCGTTGTGCAGATAGGCGAGGAACTGGATCTCCGGCATCGGCACGAAGCCGTTGTGCGCCATGCCGATGGCGAGGCCGAGGATGCTCTGCTCATCCAGCAGCGTGTCGATCACCCGACCGGGGCCAAAACGGTTCTGCAGCTTCTGGGTGACGCCATAGACCCCGCCCTTGCGACCTACATCCTCGCCCATCAGCATGGTCTCGGGGTGCGAAAGCATCAGGTCGTGCAGCGCCCAGTTGATCAGGCGCGACATGGGCTGGGGGTTGTCCATCTGCCCCATGTCGCTGCCAAAGGTCTCGGTCCGCGCCTCGGCGCTCGGCCCGTTGCTGGGCGCGCAGTCGCGCTTGGGCGGCACGAGGCTCGCCATGACGTCCGACGCCGTCTTCAGCCGGGGGCGTTTCACGACCTCGTCAGCCGCCTTCGCGACCGCTTCTTGCGTATCGCGGTAGATCACCAGCGCCTCCTCGGCAGACGCCCCAGCCTCCACCAGCAGCCGCGCGGAATGCAGCAGCGGATCGTTGGCCTCATCCGCCTCCACCTCAGCGCGGGGCAGATAGGAGGTCGCCACATCCGCCCCGGCATGGCCATAGAGCCGCACGGTGCGCAGGTGCAGGAAAGCCGGCTTGCGATGCACGCGCACGTAATCCGCCGCCGCCTTCGCCGCCGCATAGGCCGCGTGCAGATCGAGCCCCTCGCCCTCGAAACACTTCAACCCCGGCCGCGCCGACATCGACGCCTTGATCCATCCCGTCGGTGTCTTGGTCGAAATCCCGATGCCATTGTCCTCGCAAACGAAGAGCAGCGGCAGCGGCACGCCCTGCACGGCGGTCCAGCAAGCGGCATTGATCGCCCCCTGCGCGGTGGAGTGATTGGCCGAGGCGTCGCCGAAGCTGCACATGGCGATGCCGTCGCGCGGCAGGATTGCATGCTCGGGCCGGTGCCGCCGCGCCATGCCGATGGAATGCGCGGCCCCCACCGCCTTGGGCAGATGGCTGGCAATGGTCGAGGTCTGCGGCGGGATCATCAGCGGGCGCGAGCCTAACACTTTGTGCCGCCCTCCGCTGGTCGGATCCTCCGCCGAACAGGCAAAGCTCAAAAGCATGTCGCGCATCATGTCCTGCCCCCCGGCCTGATCGGCACGGGCGATCTGGAAGGCCGCATCGCGGTAATGCAGGAAAGCGATGTCATCGACGCGCAAGGCGGCCGCCACCGCGGCCATCCCCTCGTGCCCCGAAGAGCCGATGGTGTAGAACCCCTGCCCCTCCTTCTGCATGACGCGGCTTTGCAGATCGAGCGCCCGGCTCAGCACCTGCGCGCGGTAGAGCGGCAGAAGTTGGTCGCGCTCCAGCGCTTTGTCGGAGTGGATGGTGTCAGGAAAGTCCCCGGCCGCGACGCGGCGGAGGAAATTCTCATGAACGATGGCGACGCGGTCCATGGAGCCTCTTGGAATTAAGAAATTTCTTGCCTTCGGCGAAAGTACTTTTGGCCAAAAAGAGCGGGGGCGTCCCCATTCTTTTTGGCCGTAAATACTTGGAGGGGGGCTTGGGGGGAGGAAATCCCCCCAATACCGGTTCTTAGAAGAACGCCTGCAGGCCGGTCTGGGCGCGGCCCAGGATCAGCGCGTGCACGTCATGGGTACCCTCGTAGGTGTTCACCGTCTCGAGGTTCATCATGTGACGGATCACCTGGAACTCGCCCGAGATGCCGTTGCCGCCGTGCATGTCACGCGACATGCGTGCCACGTCGAGCGCCTTGCCGCAGTTGTTGCGTTTGACGATAGAGATCATCTCGGGCGCGGCGTTAGCGGCATCCATCAAACGGCCCACTTGCAGGGAGCCCTGAAGGCCGAGCGAAATCTCGGTCATCATGTCGGCGAGCTTCTTCTGGAACAGCTGCGTTTGCGCCAGCGGCTTGTTGAACTGCTTGCGGTCCAGCCCGTATTGCAGCGCCGCGTGCCAGCAGAACTCGGCAGCACCCATAGCGCCCCAAGAGATGCCGTAGCGGGCGCGGTTGAGGCAGCCGAAGGGGCCTTTGAGACCTTCCACATGCGGCAGCAGCGCGTCTTCGCCCACTTCGACGCCGTCCATGACGATCTCGCCGGTGATCGAGGCACGCAAGGAAAGCTTGTTGCCCACCTTCGGCGCGCTCAGGCCCTTCATGCCCTTTTCCAGCACGAAGCCGCGGATCTTGCCGCCATGCGCCTCGGACTTTGCCCAGACCACGAAGACATCGGCAATCGGCGAGTTCGAGATCCACATTTTGGAGCCGGTGAGCGTGTAGCCGGTGTCGGTCTTCACCGCGCGGGTCTTCATGCCGGCAGGGTCGGAGCCCGCGTCGGGCTCGGTCAGGCCGAAGCAGCCGATCCATTCGCCCGAGCAGAGCTTGGGCAGGTATTTCTGGCGCTGTTCCTCGGAGCCATAGGCATAGATCGGATACATCACGAGGCTCGCCTGCACCGACATCATCGACCGGTAGCCGCTGTCAACGCGCTCGACCTCACGGGCGACGAGGCCGTAGGAGACGTAGCTGCCGCCGAGACCGCCGTATTCCTCGGGGATGGTGACGCCAAGAAGGCCCATCTCGCCCATCTCGCGGAAGATCTCCGGATCGGTCTTTTCCTCGGCGAAGGCTTCGATCACGCGCGGCTGCAGCTTTTCCTGCGCATAGGCGCGGGCGGAATCGCGGATCATGCGCTCGTCTTCGGTCAATTGGCTGTCGAGGCGGAAGGGATCCTGCCAGTCGAAGGTTCCGAGATCGGGTTTGTCCTTGGCGCGCAGCTTGGGGGCGTCAGCGGTCATGATGCATCCTTTCGGGTGATGTGATTTGCGGCAGTATTGCAAATCGGCAGCGCGAACTCTATCGCTGCTTTGTCCTGAGTTCATGAGAAAAAGTCATATGATCGCGCCGCGCCGCTTCCTGCCTTCGATCTCGGCCCTGCTGTCCTTCGAGGCGGTCGTGCGGCTCGACACCGCCACGGCAGCGGCGCAGGAATTGAACCTGACGCAGAGCGCGGTCAGCCGTCAGATCAAGACGCTGGAGGAACAACTGGGCGTTTCGCTCATGATCCGTCAGGGCCGCCGTCTAACCCCGACGCAGGCGGGATTGGATTATGTAACGCAGGTGCGCGACATCCTGAACCGGCTGGCGCAGGCCTCGGTCTCGGCCCGGACGAACCCTACGGGCGGCACGTTGAATCTGGCGATCCTGCCCGCCTTTGGCATGCATTGGCTGGCCCCGCGCCTGCGTGATTTCGCGCGGGATCACCCGGAGGTGACAGTGAACCTATCGACCCGGCTGCGGCCCTTCGCCTTTGCGGGCAGCCGATTCGACGCCGCCATTCATTTTGGTCATGAAGATTGGCCCGGCGTGCGCTACCTCCCGCTTTTGCCGGAAACGGTGGTGGCGGTCTGCGCGCCCGACCTGCTGCCCGCACCGTTGGAGGATGCACGCGACGTGCGCCATCTGCCGCTGCTTCATCTGGAGACCCGCCCGCGCGGATGGGCGCGCTGGCTATCCTCGCTCGGCGTGACGGATGAGCCCCCGGGCGGCATGATGTTCGACCAATTCTCGACCATGGCGCAGGCGGCCATTCACGGGCTGGGGGTGGCGCTGCTGCCGACCTTCTTCGCCCGCCCCTACCTGCGCGACGGGCAATTGGTGCTGGCCGCCTCGCCCACCACGCAAAGCATCGGGAACTACTACCTCGTCTGGCCTGACGACCGGGATGAGACGGCGGCGCTTGCGTCATTCCGTGGCTGGCTGGCCCAGCAGGCGGAGCCTGCGACGGCGGGGTGAGCCGCGCAAAGCTGGCCCAAGTTATGCCGCATTTACCTTGTATGAAACCGGCTAACCCGCCCGCATCGGGCGTTCCAAAGGAGCAGATGATGCTAAGTTCATACCGCAAAAGCACCGGCGCTCTGGCCCTTGCCCTGAGCCTCTGTGCCGCTGGCGCCATGGCCGAAAGCCGCAACGTGCTGATCGTCGACGGCGCCTATTTCCCATCGCTGTCCCATGTGCAGCTAGGCGATCAAGTGGTCTTCACCAATAACGCCACCGGCAGCCATACGATCACCGGCGAGGATGAGGTTTGGACCAGCGGCCCGATCCCCGTGAACGGCAGCTACACGCTCGACATCACCGCACAGACTCCGACGCGTTTCAGCGGGCAGACTTTGGAAGAGCCTGCTTTCGAAGGGGCGATCAGCTTCGACTGAGCCCGCACCGGTTTCAGCCGTTCAAAGCCCCGCTTGCGACAGCGGGGCTTTGTCGTTTCAGCGCTTGGCCTTATTGGGCAAAAACGCGGTCCATATCGGCGAACCCCTTGACCTCGATCGGGTTGCCCGACGGGTCGCGGAAGAACATGGTCGCTTGCTCGCCCGGCTCCCCTTCGAAACGCAGCGAAGGTTCGATCACGAAGTCGACCTCTGCGCCCTTCAGCCGCTCCGCCAGCGCCTTCCAATCCTCCATCCGCAGGACGACGCCCAGATGCGGCATAGGCACCATATGCTCACCGACCTTGCCAGTGGCCTCTGTCTTGAAAGGCTCACCCAGATGCATGGAGATCTGGTGGCCGAAAAAGGAATAATCGACCCAAGTTTCGGTCGACCGGCCTTCGGTGCAGCCCAGCACATCGCCGTAGAAGGCGCGGGTCTCATCAAGGTCGCGGACGTTATAGGCAAGGTGGAAGGGGGTGAGCATAGCGGTCTCCTGTTTGGTTACCGCATGTGTATCCCTTGGCGGGAGAGGTGCAAGGGGCTGGCTTGCGGGGGACGCGCAGCTTGGGCATCAGCCCGAAAGCAAGGGCCCTGCCCGGCTATTCCTAAACAAAAAGGGCGCGCCCCGCTGGACGCGCCCTCTCGCTAAGGCCCGAGGCCCTTACTTCATCTTGATGCGGCCATCGGTGTAGGGCTTGTAGCTGCCGTTCTTCGCCAGATACTCCGCTGTCACATCCGCCAGATCGGGGCCGAAGTCATAGGCATTCTCGGCGTCCTTAAACATCGCGTAGCCGTCGCCGCCATTGCGGACATAGTTGTTGGACACGGCGCCATAGGTCTTTTCGGGATCAATCGGTTCGCCGCCCACCATCACATCGCTGATGCGGCTGCCGGGCTCGGCCTTGGGATCAAAGGTATAAGACATGCCCGCCACCTGCGGGAAACGGCCCGCGCCGTCTTCCAACTGGCTTACCCCGTTTTCCAAGGCTTCGATCAGGGTCGCACCGCTGATCTGGAAGGTCGAAAGCGTGTTCTGGAACGGCAGCACGGTCAGCACCTCGCCCATGGTCACCTCACCCGCGTCGATGGATGCACGCAAGCCGCCCGCGTTGGAGATCGCCACGTCGATGCCCTGATCCTTCACCCGGTCCAGCATCGCGTCGGAGACGAGGTTGCCCATCGCACATTCCTGCGCGCGGCAGATGTCACGGCTGCCTTCGATGGTTTCCGACGTCTCGGCCACGACCTTCTGGCGCAGCTCCTCCAGCGGGGCGGCGCGTTCGGCCACCAGATCGACCGTCGCCTGATCCTCTTCGACTGAGGCGTCGAGCAGGATCGGATCGCCGGAAATCGCGGTCACCTCCCCCGCGTCGTCGAAGGTGACATTCACCTCGCCCAGATATTTGCTGTAGGCATAGGCCTGCACGATCGGCACGTCGTTGACCATAGTCGGGTAAGCGCCCTCGGCCCGCTCTTCGCTGTTGCTCAGAAGCGTGTGGGAATGGCCGCCGACGATCAGGTCGACGCCGGTCAACTCCTCGGCCAGCCGCTTGTCGCCCGCCAGCCCGATGTGGGTGAGCAGGATGATCTTGTTAACCCCATCCTCGGTCAGCGCATCGATCTCGGCCTGTGCCGCATCCGCTGCGGGAGAGAAGATCACCTCCGCCCCGGGCGAAGAGGTTTCGGGCGTGTCTTCGGCAAGGACGGAGACGATGCCGATCCGCTCTCCACCAACCTCAACCACGGTGGATTTGCCGATCTCGCCCTCCAGCCCCTCTACACCGCCCACGTCGATATTGGCCGAGAGCACGGGGAAATCGACCTGTGCCACGAAATCGGCCAGCCCCTCGGGGCCGTCGTCAAACTCGTGGTTGCCCACGGCCATCACGTCATAGTCGAGCTTCGACATGAACTCGGCTGCCATGTCGCCCTTGTAGCGCGTGTAGAAAAGCGAGCCTTGGAACCAGTCGCCCGCATCCAGCAGCAGGTGGTTCTCTCCGGCGCGTTCACGGGCGGCTTCGATGGCGGAGACCATTCGCGCGACACCGCCAAAGCATTTGCCCTCGGCATTGTCCTCGGCGCTGCAGGGGCCGTCATATTTGCTGATCGGCTCAAACCGGTCATGGAAATCATTGGTATGCAGAATGGTCAGATTATACTCTGCCGCCGCCATGCCGCTGGTCAAAGCCAGCGCAGCGGTCGCGGTCAGGAATCGTTTCATGATAGTTCCCCTGTTGCTTGTTATGCCGGTATCGTGGCGCGGGGTTTGGCCCGTGTCAAAGGTCATATGACCTGCCCTATGGTCACCCGCGGGTCTTGACCCCGCCCCGCCCGGCGGGCATCAGAAGCCATGCTGATTTTCAAAATATTCCGCGCGGACGAATGGGCTGCGCTGCGCAAGAACGGGGTCTCGGACGGGGCGCCGATCGATGTCACCGATGGCTATGTGCATTTCTCCACCGCCGAACAGGCGGCGGAAACCGCAGCCAAACATTTCAAGGGGGAGGACGGCCTGTTCCTGCTCGCGCTTGAGGCCGACGCTCTGGGCGATGCGCTGAAATGGGAGCCCTCGCGCGGCGGCACGCTTTTCCCCCATCTCTACCGCCCACTCAAGATCGAGGATGTGGTCTGGGCGCAGCCCCTGCCGCTGGTGGATGGCGTGCATGAATTCCCCGCAGGATTGGGCGAGGCCAGCAAATGACGCCGCTCTTGGAAAAGCTGGGCCTGCAGGCGCTGCACCGGGTCGATCCCGAAGCGGCGCACGGTCTGGCGATCCGCGCGCTGCGCGCAGGGCTTGCGCCCGCGCCGGGGCCGCAGACTTCGGCGCGGCTGCACACCACGCTTGCCGGGCTGGACCTGCCGAACCCTCTCGGGTTGGCGGCGGGATTTGACAAGAATGCCACCGCGATCGCCCCCCTTTCCCGCGCCGGTTTCGGCTTTGTCGAAGTGGGGGCCGCCACGCCCCTGCCCCAGCCCGGCAATCCGCGCCCGCGCCTGTTTCGCCTGACCGAGGATCGCGCCGCGATCAACCGTTTCGGCTTTAACAACGAGGGGATGGAGGCGATCTGCGCCCGGCTTTCGCGCCGCGGCGCGGGGGTGCCGGTGGGGCTGAACCTTGGTGCGAACAAGACCAGCGCGGACCGGGCCGCCGACTTTGCCCGCGTGATGACCGCCGCGCGCAATCACGTCGATTTCGCGACGGTCAATGTCTCCTCCCCCAATACCGAGAAGCTGCGCGACCTTCAGGGTAAAGCGGCGCTCTCGGCCCTGCTCGAAGGGGTGATGGACGTGCGCGGCGCCACGCCGGTTTTCCTGAAAATCGCCCCCGATCTCAGCGAAGCCGAGATTGAGGATGTGGCCGAGGTTGCCCAAAATTCGGGCGTTGCTGCCATCATCGCGACCAATACCACGCTTGACCGGACCGGCCTTGCCAGCGCCCATGCAGGCGAGGCGGGTGGTCTGTCCGGTGCGCCGTTGTTCGACCGCTCGACCCGCGTCTTGGCGCGGCTGGCGGGGCTGACGGATATTCCGCTGATCGGCGTCGGCGGGGTGTCGGACGCGCAGACCGCCTATGCCAAGATCTGCGCCGGGGCCTCTGCCCTGCAACTTTACACCGCGCTGGTCTTCGGCGGTCTCGGACTGGTGCGAGAGATCACCACCGGGCTGGATGCACTCTTGGCCCGCGATGGTTTTGCCAGCGTGGCCGAGGCCGTGGGCAGCAAACGCGAGGATTGGCTATGATCACCCTATGGCATAACCCGCGCTGCTCGAAATCGCGGCAGACGCTGGCGCTGATCGAAGCGGCGGGGGTGGAGGTAACCCTCCGCCGCTACCTCGAAGATGCGTCGACACGGGATGAGGTCATCGCCGCCCGCGACACCCTTGGCTTGCCTGCGATCAAGATGATGCGGACGGGCGAGAAGCTGTTCAAAGAGTTGGGTCTGTCCAAGGACAGCCCCGAAGAGACCCTGATCGATGCCATGGCCGCCCATCCGATCCTGATCGAGCGCCCCATCGCCTTTAGCACTGGCCGCGCCGTGATCGGCCGCCCGCCCGAAGCGGTGCAGGCGCTGCTCTAGCCCGCCGCGCGCTCCAACGCCGGATAGCGCAGCGCCAAGGTGATGCCGCGCACCACGAAGGACACCAGAAGCGATATCCAAAGCCCGTGATTGCCCAGGCTTGGCACCAATGCCAGCGCCGTCACGGCATAGATCAGAAACGACACAAGCATCATATTGCGCATGTCGCGCGACCGCGTGGCGCCGATGAAGATACCGTCGAACATATAGGCCGCACAACCCAGCAGCGGCGCCGCGATCATATACGGCAGATAGACCCGGGCGAGCTCTTGCACCTGCGGGGCCTTGGCCATCATGTCGATGATCGCGCCGCCGCTGACGGCAAAGACCACCGCCAACAGCAGGCTAACCAACAGCGCCCAAGCGGAGGTCAGCACCGCCCCGCGCCGCAGGACATCGCGCTGCCCCGCGCCGTAGGCCCGGCCAATGATCGCCTCGGCGGCGAAGGCGAAACCGTCCAGCCCGTAGGAGGTGATCATCAGGAATTGCAGCAGCACCTGATTGGCCGCCAAGGTCACATCGCCCAAGCCCGACCCCATGAAGAGGAAGGAGACAAAGATCGCCTGCAACAAAAGCGAGCGGATCAGGATATCGGTGTTTACCTGCATCATGCGCGTCCAGCGCGGCCCGTCAAAGACCTGCGCCCAATCGCGCCACGCCACCCCTGCGAAAGCCGCGCGGCAGAACCACAGGCCCAAGGCCGCCCCGCTCCACTCTGCAAGGAAGGTGGCGATGGCGACGCCTTCGACACCCCAACCGAGGCCCAGCACAAACCACAGGTCCAGCAGAATGTTCAGCCCGTTCATCCAGACCTGCAACACAAGCACGGCGCGGCTGCGCTCCTGCGCGATGAGCCAGCCGGTGATCGCATAGATCGAGATCGCGGCGGGGGCAGACCAGATGCGGATCGCCATATACTGCCGCGCCAGCCCCTCGACCTCGGGCGATCCGGGGGAGATTTGGAAGGCGCCCCAGAAAAGTGGAAACTGCAGCGCCATCAGCGCCAGCCCGGCCCCCGCGCCGATCATCAGCCCGCGCGTCAACAGCGCTGCGACCTCGCTCTCTTCGTCATTGCCCGCCGCCTGCGCGGTAAGGCCCACGGTGCCCATCCGCAGAAAGCCGAAAATCCAGTAAAGCGCCGAGAGGATGATCGCCCCCAAGCCCACCGCGCCGATGGGGGCGGCGGCGCCCATCTGCCCCACCACGCCGGTATCGACCGCGCCGAGGATCGGCACGGTGGCGTTGGAGATGACAATGGGAACCGCGATCTTGAGCACGCGGCGGTGGGTCACCACATCGCGCGCCGCCAGCGTGCCACGCTCAACCGCGCGCACCTCTGCGTCGGTCAGCGGCTCGGTCTCTGATTGCGGCTCAGCCACGCCGTTGCGGCATCAGGAAATGGCCCGTGGCCTGCGCAAAAATACGGCTGCGGTTGTCCTGCCATGCCTCGACATGGACACTGGCGTAGCGCCGGCCCGAGCGGTTGATCCGCGCCCGCGCATAGGCATCGCGCGGCAGGCCCGACCGCAGGTAATCCACGGTGAAATCGATCGTCTTGGGCAGCCGGGGCAGATGGTCGGCATCCAGATTGTCCAGATCAAGCGCGCCGCTTTCCATATCTTCCCAGATCAGCCCCCAGCTGAGGGTGATGATCGCGGTCGCCTCAAGAAAGGCCGCCGTGGCCCCGCCATGCAGGGCAGGCAGGATCGGGTTGCCGATCAATTGTTCGGAAAAAGGCATGATGCCGGTCAACTCATCGCCACGGCGCTCGAACTCGATGCCCAGAAAGCGGATATAGGGCACGCCTTCGACCATGGCGCGTAGCACCCCGTCGCGGCGTTGCTTGATGACCTGAACCGGCTCCGGCTTGCGACGTGTGGTCATGTGTGCCCCTCCACGGTGAAAGTGCCGGTCGCCGTGGCGACAAGGTTGTCGGCGTCCTCATCCGTTGTCGTGGCCCGCACGAAGGCGACCGAGCGGGTGACATGATAGCAGGTCGCGCGGGTGATGATCGTCTGCCCCGGTGTGGCGGCGCGCAGATATTCGATCCTGAGATCCATCGTGGCGGTAGCCGCGGGGTTGCTCGGATGGCTCATCACCGCAGCGCCGCAGCAAGTGTCCATCAGCGCCGAGACCGCCCCGCCGCTGATCACCCCGGTCTGCGGGTCACCGATCAGCTTGTCATCATAGGGCATGGTGATCACGGCAGAGCCATCGCCCAACTCCTGCAACTCCATCCCCAGTGCCATGGAATGGGGCAGCGCCTGAATGAACTGTCGCGCCAGCTTTAATTTGTCGGACATGCAACCCAACCCTCTGCCTCTGGTTTTGTCCTTTATCAGGGCGAGATAGCCAAAGGGCAAGACCGCCTGTTGCGCATCCCCGCGCGTGACCATAGTTTGCCGGAAGGGAGAAGATGCTTTGGACGATGAACGCCTGACATTCAAAGAGATGTGCGCGGCATTTGACGTGACGCCACGCACGTTGCGCTATTACGAGTATATCGAATTGCTGCAACCGCACCGTGAGGGGCGCTCGCGTTTCTATGGCCCGCGCGAACGGGCGCGGATGAAGCTGATCCTGCGCGGCCGCAAGTTCGGCTTCGCGCTGGAGGACATCCGCCAGTGGCTGCTGATCTACGAGAAAGAGGGCACCGAGGCGCAGATGCGCACTTGGGTCACCATGGCCGATGGTCAATTGGAAGAACTGGCCGAGCAGCGCCGCCAGTTGGACGAAGCCATGGCGGAATTGCAAAAACTGCGCGACGACACCGCCGCGGCCATCGCCTCGGACAAGAGCTGAGCGGCTGGCTGAGCGGCGGGCTCAGCGGCTGTTGCGCTGCGCCAACTGCCCGATGAGCATCTGCAAATCCGCCGTGATGCGGATGAGATCGGACACCACATCCGCGCTCGCGTCTCCGGCCAGATCGAATGCGCCGTTTTCGATGGTCTCGGACGCGCCTTTCAGCTCTGCAACCACGCGCGCGCGCGTTTCTACCACGGAACCGTTTTCAGCCCCGCTACCTGTCTGCTCTTGTTTTTCTGACATGCCTCGTGCCTCTTTAGGTCGAGCGCCCGCACCTACAGCCCTCACGACGTGGGGTCATGTCACGCAGTCACGCGACAGCGACGCGAGGTCAACCTTGCCCTAGGGCGCGCCCTCTTTCGGGCGGCGCAGCAGCCCCGCGCCGAGCCCGCGAATGGCCGCGGTGGTGCGGTCGTTCACGTCAAGCTTGGAGAAGATGCGCCGCACGATCGTATCGACCGTATGGGGCGAAATCCCAAGTATTTCGGCGATGACGCCATTGCTCTTGCCGGTAGCGATCCACTCCAGCACCTCAACCTCGCGCGGGGACAGGCCGAAATCACGCGGCGATTGGCTTTCGGCCAAGGCGCAATAGCGCAGATGCGCGATCTGGGCGGCGCTGAGAAGTTTGTACAACGCCTCCGGCGACAGACGCGCCTGTTTGGCGGCAAACCCCAGTCCTACCACGGCGGAATCCCTGCCCGGGCCATGCACCCTAAGCGAAATGCCATCATTCGGATAGCGCCGCATCAACCCTTTCATATAGTGATCTTCCGCAGTGGTGAGCCGCACGGTGCGGGCCACATCCGACCAGTAGATCGGCATCACCTGCTGCCGGGCTAGCGCCTCCACCGGGCTTTCGCGCAGCTTCTCTATGTCGAGAAACTGCGAATGCCACTGCGGTCCATCTGTCCCACTGCTGTCGAACTGATAGAGGATCGCAGGCGCGCCGGGGCTGTCCCCGTGATAGCTGACCAGATCAATTCCAAGACCTTGATAATAGGCAAGTCCGCAAGCCAGAAGACGCGCCGCGGAGGTGGCGTTCTGCGCACAGTGAACCAATCCGTCCAACGTCTTCGGCCCGCTTTGATCGAGGTTTGCCATCTCCCACCCGTTTTGCTGCCCAGCGCCATGGCGGCGGCGCACGCCCATCATCCTTTCAAACCTAAAGGAAATTACCCTGCGCATAAAGTGACGCAACGTATCACTTACGTCAACGTCAACTCCCATTGTATCAGAAATGCCAGCCCCCAACTGAAGTCATGAAACGACGATTGGAGAGTGATGAGATGACTGCCGACACGCTGACCATTCGCCAGATGTGCGACGCTTTCGAAGTGACCCCGCGGACCCTGCGGTTCTACGAAGCGAAAGAGCTGCTCTTCCCATTGCGCGAGGGCCAGAAACGCCTGTTCACCAAAAGCGACCGCGCTCGGCTCAAGCTGATCCTGCGCGGCAAGCGCTTTGGCTTCAGCCTCGAAGAAATCCGCCAGCTGCTCGACCTTTATCATATGGGCGACCAGCAACAGACGCAGATCGCCGCGGCCTATGAGATCGCCCGCGCCCGTCTGGCCGACCTCGAGTCGCGCCGCGAAGAGCTGAACGAGGCCATCGAAGACCTCAAGGACCAGTTGAAATGGGGGGAAAAGATGATCGCCTCCATGAACCAACCCCGCCGCGCCGCCGAATAGCCCCGGCGACGCCGCCCCTCACATCCATAAAAAGACGACGCGGAGAGCAAAGATGCCCAGTTACACAGCCCCCACCAAAGACCTGCAATTCGTTCTGCACGACGTGCTGAAGGTGACCGAAAGCAAGACCCCCGGCTATGATGAGCTGGAGCCTGATTTCACCTCCGCCATCCTTGAAGAGGCGGGCAAGCTCACCTCCGAAGTGCTCGCCCCGCTGAACGTCGTGGGCGACAAGGAAGGCTGCCGTTTGGAAAACGGCGTCGTCTACACGCCCAAAGGGTTCAAGGAAGCCTTTGAAAAGGTGAAAGAAGGCGGCTGGCCCGGCCTCGACATGCCCGAAGCCTATGGCGGGCAGAACATGCCCTACGTCCTCGGCACCGCCGTGGGTGAGATGTTCTCGGCGGCGAACCAAGCCTTCACCATGTACCAAGGTCTGACCCATGGCGCGGCCTCGGCGATCCTTGCCCATGGCACCGACGCGCAGAAGGACACCTACCTGCCCAAGATGGTCTCCTGCGAATGGACCGGCACCATGAACCTGACTGAGCCGCATTGCGGCACCGATCTGGGCCTGATGCGCACCAAGGCGGCCCCGCAGGACGATGGCAGCTACAAGATCTCTGGCCAGAAGATCTTCATCTCCTCGGGTGAGCATGACATGGCCGACAACATCATCCACCTCGTGCTGGCCAAAATCGAAGGCGGGCCTGAGGGCATCAAGGGCGTGTCGCTCTTCATCGTGCCCAAGTTCATGGTCAACGAAGATGGGTCTTTGGGGGAGCGTAACGGCGTCTCCGTCGGCTCCATCGAAGAGAAAATGGGCATCCACGGCAACTCGACCTGCGTGATGAACTACGACGGTGCCACCGGCTATCTGCTGGGGACCGAACACAAGGGCATGCGCGCCATGTTCACCATGATGAACGAAGCCCGCGTCGGCGTCGGCATGCAGGGTCTGGCTCAGGCCGAGGTGGCCTATCAAAACGCGCTGGAATACGCCAAGGACCGCCTGCAAGGCCGCGCCGTTACCGGTGCCGTCGCCCCCGAAAAACCCGCCGACCCGCTGATCGTGCACCCCGACATCCGCCGTTCGCTGATGGATCAGAAAAGCTTTGTCGAAGCGGCCCGTGCCTTCATCCTCTGGGGGGCCACGATGATCGACGCGGCGCACCGCGCTGAGGATAAGGACGCAGATGGCCTCGTGTCGCTGCTCACCCCGGTCATCAAGGGCTTCCTGACCGACCAAGGCTACGACATGACCGTGAAGGCCCAGCAGGTCTACGGTGGCCACGGCTATATCGAGGAATGGGGCATGTCCCAATTCACCCGTGACGCCCGCATCGCACAGATCTACGAAGGCGCCAATGGCGTGCAGGCGCTTGACCTCGTGGGCCGCAAACTGGCGCAGGACGGCGGCAAGCATGTCATGGCCTTCTTCGACCTCGTGAAGGGCTTCATCAAGGACAACGCGGGCCAAGACGCCGAATTCGACGCGGCCTTCCTTGAACCCCTGAAGGCGGCCAGCAAGGATCTGCAATCGGCGGGCATGTACTTCATGCAGAACGGCATGAAGAACCCCAACAACGCGCTCGCCGGGTCCAACGACTTCATGCATATGTTCGGCCATGTCTGCCTCGGCCTGATGTGGGCCAAGATGGGTCTCGCGGCGAAAGAAGCATTGAAGAACGGCAGCGGCGACGCCACGTTCTATGAGACCAAGCTCGCCACTGGCCGCTACTATATGGCGCGCCAATTGCCCGCCACGGCCCTGCACCTGACCCGCATCCAATCCGGCGCGGATACGGTCATGGCGCTGGAGGCCGCAAACTTCTAAAACGGGGGGTGGGGGCAAGCCCCCACCCTGCCCAACACCCGGAGAGACCATGCCCAAACGCTTCCGCCTGACCCGCCGCTTCCCCGTCGCCATGACCGAAGAAGGCTACCGCAGGCTGAAGAAGTTCAGCACGGATGCAGGTCTTGATGAGGGGGAAGCGCTGTCGTTCCTGTTCGAGAATTTCAACTCGGTCATGAACGAAGAAAACCTGATCGCGCGGCTGCGCCTGTTCAACGCCGAACTGGACGCCCGCAAACGCTGAACCCTTGGGGAGGGGGCCAGAAGATGCAGACCAAAACATCCAGCTGGATGACCGATGAACACCAGATGATCGCCGACATGACGGCGCAGTTCATCAACACCGAATGGGCGCCGCATTTCGAGAAATGGCGCAAACAGGGCCAGATGGACCGCGACACATGGGCGCAGGCCGGAGAACTGGGCCTGCTCTGCCCCTCGGTGCCCGAAGAATACGGCGGCGCCGGCGGCGATTTCGGCCATGAGGCCGCCATCCTCATCGAAGGCTCCCGCGCTAACCTCGCCTCCTGGGGCCACGGCATCCACTCCGGCATCGTGGCGCATTACATCCTCGCCTACGGCACCGAGGACCAGAAAAAACGCTGGCTGCCCAAGATGGTCTCGGGCGAGCTGGTCGGCGCGCTGGCAATGACCGAACCCTCGACCGGCTCGGACGTGCAGCGCATCAAGACCAAGGCGATCCGAGAGGGCAACGCCTACAAACTTTCGGGCCAAAAGACCTTCATCACCAACGGCCAGCACGCCAACCTGATCATCGTGGCAGCCAAGACCGACCCCAAGGAAGGCTCCAAGGGCGTCAGCCTCGTCGTCGTGGAGACCGACAAGGCCGAAGGCTTCCAGCGCGGCCGCAACCTCGACAAGATCGGCCTGCACGCCGCCGACACTTCCGAGCTCTTCTTCGACAATGTCGAGATCCCGCCCGAGAACATCCTCGGCCAGGACGAGGGCCAGGGCTTCTACCAGATGATGCAGCAACTGCCGCAGGAACGGCTGATCATCGGCTGCGGCGCGGTGGGCGCGATGGAAGGCGCCGTGGCGCGCACCATCCAATACTGCAAGGAACGCGAAGCCTTCGGCGGCCCGCTGACCCAGTTCCAGAACACCCGCTTCCAACTCGCCGAAGTGAAGACCAAGACTGCGGTGGCCCGCGCCTTCCTCGACGAATGCATTAGCGAACACCTGCGCGGCGAACTCAGCGTCGACAAGGCAGCGATGCAGAAATACTGGCTCACCGACACCCAAGGCGAGGTGCTGGATGTCTGCTTGCAGATGCACGGCGGCTACGGCTTCATGCAGGAATATGCCGTGGGCGAAATGTGGGCCGATGCGCGGGTGCAGCGCATTTACGGCGGCACCAATGAGATCATGAAGGAACTGATCGCGCGCAACCTCTAGCCGTGCGCGGGTTGAAACACCGGCGCAGAGGTATTTGAAAAAGGATGAAGATAAGGCGCCCCCTGCCCCCTTCATCCTTTCACAAATACCTTCCGACATTTCAGCGGGCGCCGACAGAAGAGGAGGAATGACAGGTGACCATACAGCTTTATTGCTTTGGCGAATCGGGCAACGCCTACAAGGCGGCGCTTGCGCTCGAATTGTCCGGGCTCGACTGGGAGCCGGTGAAGGTGGACTTTTTCGGTGGCCAGACGCGCCAGCCCGACTACCGCGCGCAGATCAACAACATGGGCGAGGCGCCGGTGATGATCGACGGCGATCTTCGGCTCACCCAATCGGGGGTGATTCAGGATTACGTTGCGGAAAAGACGGGCAAATTCGGCGGGCGCGACGCGACGGAACGGCGCGAAATCCTGCGTTGGGTGCTATGGGATAACCACAAGCTTAGCTCCGTTGCCGGGATGACCCGTTTTCTGATGAACTTCCTGCCCGAAGACAAACGCCCCGCCGAGGTCATCGCCTTCAACCAGGGCCGGCTCAAGGCGGCCTACGGCGTGCTGAACGACCATCTCGACGGGCGCGATTGGATCGCGGGCGACGACATCACCAACGCGGACCTCAGCTGCTGCGGGTATCTTTATTACCCCGAGCCTTTCGGTTTCGACCGCAGCGACTGGCCCCATATCGACGCGTGGCTTACGCGTCTGAGCGAAACACCGGGCTGGAAAGCCCCCTATGATTTGATGCCCGGCAGCCCTGCTGACCGCGCCTGACCCGGAGGACATGACATGACCCAAGACGTATACATCTACGACGCCCTGCGCACCCCGCGCGGCAAGGGCCGTAAGGACGGCGCCCTGCACGAGGTGACCTCGCTGCGGCTTTCCGCCCAGACCCTGAACGCCGTGAAGGAGCGCAACAACCTCGAAGGCCATGCCGTCGAGGACGTGATCTGGGGCAACGTCACCCAGGTGATGGAACAGGGCGGCTGCCTGGCCCGCTCGGCGGTGCTGGCCTCGGACCTTGATGAGCGCATCCCGGGTCTGGCCATCAACCGCTTCTGCGCGTCGGGCATGGAGGCCGTGAACCTCGCTGCGAACCAAGTCAAAGGCGGCGCGGGCAACGGCTATATCGCCGGTGGTGTCGAGATGATGGGCCGCGTGGCCATGGGCAGCGATGGGGCGGCCATCGCCGTGGACCCGACGCTGGCGATGGAGAAATACTTCGTGCCGCAGGGCATCTCGGCGGATATCATCGCCACCGAGTTCGGCTTCTCGCGTGACGAGGCCGACCAACTGGCCATGCAGTCTCAGCAGCGCGCCGCGCGGGCCTGGGAAGAGGGCCGCTTCGACAAATCTGTCATCACCGTGCGCGACCAGAACGGCCTCGCCATCCTCGACCGCGACGAATACATGCGCCCGCAGACCGACATGCAGAGCCTTGGCGGCCTGAACCCCGCCTTCCAGCAGATGGGCGAGGTCATGCCCGGCTTCGACAAGGTCGCGCTGATGAAATACCCGCATCTGGAGCGGATCAACCACATCCACCACGCGGGCAACTCGTCTGGCATCGTCGACGGTGCCGCAGCCGTTTTGATCGGCAACAAGGAGTTCGGCGAGCAGCACGGGCTGAAGCCCCGCGCCCGCATCCGCGCCACCGCCAAGATCGGCACCGATCCCACCATCATGCTGACCGGCCCGGTGCCGGTGACCGAGAAGATCCTCAAGGACAACGGCATGACCATCGGCGACATCGACCTCTTCGAGGTCAACGAGGCTTTCGCCGCCGTGGTGCTGCGCTTCATGCAGGCCTTCGATGTGGACGACAGCAAGGTCAACGTGAACGGCGGCGGCATCGCCATGGGGCACCCCTTGGGCGCCACCGGCGCCATGATCATCGGCATCCTGCTCGATGAGATGGAGCGCGCCGACAAGGAAGTGGGGCTGGCCACGCTCTGCATCGCGTCGGGCATGGGTGCCGCCACCATCATCGAGCGCGTGTGAGCCGCGAAGGGAGCAAGAGAATGACCGATTTCACAATGAACAAGGATGCCGAAGGCATCGCCACCATCACTTGGGACGTGCCGGGCAAGAGCATGAACGTCATGTCCTTCGACGGCCTGCGCGATCTGGAAAAGCATATCGACGACGCGCTGGCCGATGACGCCGTCAAAGGCATCGTCATCACCTCCGGCAAGGAGGGCTCTTTCGCCGGGGGCATGGACCTGAACCTGCTGGCGAAGATGAAGGAAGACGCGGGCGACGATCCGGCCAAGGGGCTTTTCGAGGGCACGATGCAGATGCACGCCCTGCTGCGCAAGATCGAGCGCGCGGGCATGGACCCCAAGACCAACAAGGGCGGCAAGCCCGTGGCCTGCGTGATCCCCGGTACCGCCGCGGGCATCGGGCTGGAACTGCCGCTGTCCACGCACCGCACCTTTGCCGCCGACAACCCCAAGGCGCGCATCGGCCTGCCGGAGATCCTCGTGGGCATCTTCCCGGGTGCGGGTGGCACCACGCGGATGGTGCGCAAGCTCGGCGCCATGGCGGCTTCGCCCTTCCTTCTGGAAGGCAAGATGGTGGCCCCTGCCGCAGCGCAGAAGGCCGGGATCATCGACGAGGTCAGCGAAGACCCGATGGCCGCCGCGCGTGACTGGGTGCTGAACGCCAAGGACGCCGATCTGGTCAAGCCGTGGGATGCCAAGGGCTACAAGATGCCCGGCGGCGCGCCCTATCATCCGGCCGGCTTCATGACCTTCGTCGGCGCCAATGCGATGGTCAACGGCAAGACGCAGGGCGTCTATCCGGCGGCCAAGGCGCTCTTGTCGGCGGTCTACGAAGGTGCGCTTGTGCCTTTCGACACCGCACTGAAGGTCGAGGCGCGCTGGTTCACCAACGTGCTGATGAATCCGTCGTCGGGCAACATGATCCGCTCGCTTTTCCTCAACAAGGAAGCGCTGGAGAAGGGTGCCGTGCGGCCCGAAGGCGTGCCGGACCAGCGCGTGAAGAAGCTGGGCGTTCTGGGCGCGGGCATGATGGGTGCCGGCATCACGCTGGTTTCGGCGCAGGCCGGCATCGAGGTGGTGCTGATCGACCAGACGCAGGAGGCCGCGGACAAGGGCAAGGCCTATACCGAGGGCTATTTCGACAAGGGCATCGCCCGCAAGAAAGCCACGCCCGAGAAGAAGGCCAAGGCGCTCGATCTGATCACCGCGACCACCGATCTGGAGGCGCTGAAGGGGTGTGATCTGATCATCGAGGCGGTCTTCGAAGATCCGAAGGTTAAGGCCGAGATGACTCAGAAGGTCGAGGCCGTGATCCCCGAGGATTGCATCTTTGCCTCCAACACCTCGACCCTGCCGATCACCGATCTGGCCAAAGCGTCGAGCCGCGCGGAGCAGTTCATCGGCATTCACTTCTTCTCGCCCGTCGAGAAGATGCTGCTGGTGGAGATCATCAAGGGCCAAGGGACCGGTGACCGGGCCGTGGCGAAAGCGCTCGACTTCGTGCGCCAGATCCGCAAGACCCCGATCGTGGTCAATGACGCGCGCTTCTTCTACGCCAACCGCTGCATCATTCCTTACATCAACGAAGGTGTGCGCATGGTCCAGGAGGGCGTCGAGCCCGCGTTGATCGAGAACGCCGCGAAGCTGGTCGGCATGCCGCTTGGCCCGCTGCAGCTGATGGACGAGACCTCGATCGATCTGGGGGCCAAGATCGCCCGCGCGACCAAGGCGGCGATGGGCGATGAATATCCGAACGACGACATCGACCCGCTGGTGTTCTGGATGGAGGAAGAGGGCCGTCTGGGCCGCAAGGCCAACGCCGGTTTCTACAGCTACGACGCGAAGGGCAAGCGCGAGGGTCTGTGGCAGGGCATGGGGGACAAGTACCCCGTGGCCGAGGAGCAGCCCGAGTTGATCGAGGTGCAGCATCGCTTGCTGTTCTCGCAGACGCTGGAAGCCGTGCGCGCGCTGGAGGAAGGTGTCTTGATGGACATCCGCGAGGGCGACGTGGGCGCGATCCTCGGCTGGGGCTTCGCGCCCTGGTCCGGCGGCCCGCTGAGCTGGCTCGACATGATCGGCGCGCCCTATGCGGCGGAGCGTTGTGACGAGCTGACCGAGAAATACGGTGAGCGCTTTGCATGCCCGGACCTGCTGCGCGATATGGCGCAGAAGAACCAGAGTTTCTACGGACGGTTCAACCCAGACGCCAAGGCGGCGTAAGGGAGAGAGGGGGCGCTTCGGCGCCCCTTTTTATTGGTAGGAGGGTCATCGCCTGCCCGCGGGTCGGCGATGCGACGTGGCTTTATGCCACTTTATGGTGCAGCCATGATGTGCGCTCGCGAAGTCGCGCCCTGCCTCACCAAATCGCCTACCCGGTCGCACCGGAGGTGCGCCCTAACTGTACCTGCACGCCTCTGGCGTGACGGGGCGGGCAGGCGATGGCCCGGCGCCTGCGGCTTGATTCCGGGCCTAGTGTTCTTCGTAACCGTAGCCAAACCGCGCGATATCCTCGGCACAGACCTCCGACACCAAATCGCGCAACTCGGGCGTATAGGCCGCCTGCCCCTCCGAGGTGTTTACCCGCGGCAATTCCAACTCAAACCCAAGATGCTCAAACAACGGCGCCGCATCTTCGGCAAAATGCTCCAGCCGAATATAGAGATCGCAACGCTCCCGCCCCGCCGCATCCCGCATATACCGCCGCGCGGGCCATGCCCGCAGGCTGGCTTGCGTCTGCGGTTGCCGCAGGAACCCGGCGAAATCCGTCGCCTTCGCCAGCGCCACCGCCGGATGCTCAAACCCCTGCCCCCGCAGCCAGCGATAATAGCTCGCCACCCGGTCCCACGGGTTGCGCACCAGCGTGAAGCAGAACAGCCCCGAGAGTTCCTCCGCTGTCACCAACCCGTCGATGTCCGCCAGCGTCGAATGCTTCCACAGCCGCCCCGCCGCCTGCGCGCCCTGCACCCGCCGCCGCCGCTTGCGCGCTTTCGGCGTGTCGCCCAGCATCACGTCGTCCTTCATCGCGCGATCTTCAAGCACCAGCGCCAGTGAGGTGCCCCCGGTCTTGGGGATATGAACGAAGACGTAACGCCGACCGCGACTAATGATCACTCCACCGCCTCCGGCGCGCGTAGGGTCGAAGGCTCATCGCTGCGCAGGGCGATCACCGCCCCGGCCAGTGCGATCAACGCCATGCCCGCGAAAGCCAATGGCGGTACCTCTTGATCCCAAAGGATATAGGCCCAGAAACTGGCGAAGATCAGCAGCGAGTACTCGAAAATCGCCACATGCCCGGCCTCTCCCAATTGGTAGCCGCGCACCAGGAAGCCGATGCCGATGAGCGAGCCCACCGCCTGCACCGCGATCCAGAACCACATCGCGCCGTCGAGCGGCCCCCATGTCCGGCTGACGAAACCTTCGGCCCCCGCCACCTCCGCCCCCGGCAGGACCAAGACACCGATGCCGCCCATGACTGCCAACATGCCGAAGAAGCCCGCGGTCATCACCATCGTGCTCTCCCCCTCGCACCACGCCCGCGTCGCCACGGCGCCGATGGCATAGAGCGCCCCGGCCAACAGCGGGAGGAAGGCCACGGGGTCAAGATCGCTCGGGTCCGGGCGGATCACCATCAAGGCCCCGGCAAAACCCACGGCCACGGCCCCCCACCGCCATGGGCCGACGCGCTTGCCCTGAAACAGGGCCGAGATCATCAGCACGAAAAGCGGCGAGGTGAACAGCCCGGCCACCACCACCCCGATGGGCAGAAAAGCCAGACAGCCGAAATAGATCAACATCGCGCCCGCCTGAAACAAGCTGCGCCCGGCCACGGCCCAGAACCGCCGCGGGCGCAAGATGCCGAAACCCAAGGCCGCCAGCACCATCAGGATCGCCACCGCCATAAGCCCGCGCAGGAAGTGAAACTGCCAGAGCGACCCGCGCTCGGTGATGAAGGGGACGAAATTATCCGTCAGCCCCAAAGCCGCCATACCACTCACCGCGCAAAGCGCCGCCAGCCCCGATTTTACCGCTGTGTCCTGCATCTGCCCTCCTTTTCCCTCCTGCCCTCTTTTCAAAGTCACGTCCGGGCAGCAATACTCAACCCCAAATCGCAACCAATGCCTTGGGAGGGGTCGCATGGGGTGGATGACGGATGAAAGCGGGCTTGAGAAATGCGCGGCGAATTTCGTGCCGCTCACGCCCTTGTCGCATTTGGTCCGCGCCGCAGAGGTTTTCCCGAACCAGACGGCGGTGATCCACGGCGACCACCGCGTCACCTATGCCCAGTACCATGACCGCTGCAGCCGCCTCGCCGCGCTGCTGGCCGAAATCGGCGTGGCCCCCGGCGACGTGGTCGCCACCCTCATCCCCAACCTGCCCGCGCAGGCCGAGGCGCATTTCGGCGTGCCCGCCTGCGGGGCCGTGCTCAACACCATCAACATTCGCCTCGATCCCGACACGGTGGCCTATATCCTCGACCACGGCGGGGCCAAGGTGCTCTTGGTCGATACCGAGTTCCTGCCGCTGGCCGAAGACGCCTGCGCGCGGATGGAGGGCACCTGCCCCGCGATCATCGAAGTGCCCGACCCTGCCGCCGGTTTCCCTGCCAGCGGGCGGCACCCGCAATACGAAGACCTTCTGGCCGAAGCCAATCCGAATTTTCACTGGATCATGCCCGAAGATGAATGGGAGAGCCTCGCGCTCAACTACACCTCCGGCACCACCGGGCGGCCCAAGGGCGTGGTCTACCACCACCGCGGCGCCTACCTGATGACCATGGGCACGGTAATCTCTTGGCAGATGGTGTTGCGCCCGGTCTTCATGCAGATCGTGCCGCTGTTTCACTGCAACGGCTGGAACCACACTTGGATGATGCCGCTTTTGGGCGGCACGCTGGTCTGTTGCCGCGACATCACCGCGGCGGCGATCTATGACGCCATCGCCGATCACGGCGTCACCCATTTCGGCGGCGCGCCCATCGTGCTGAACATGCTGGTCAACGCGGACGCAGAAGACCGCCGCGCCTTCGATCACCGGGTCGAGGTTTTCACCGCGGGCGCGCCCCCGGCCCCCGCGACCCTGTCGAAGATCGAAAAGCTGGGGTTCAACGTTACGCAGGTCTATGGGCTGACCGAAACCTTTGGCCATGTCACCGAATGTCTCTGGCAAGGCGCATGGGACGGGCTGCCCGAACCGGAGCGCGCCGGGATCAAGGCCCGCCAAGGTGTCGCGATGCCGATGATGGAAGAGATCACCGTGATGGACGCCGAGATGGCCCAAACCCCGCGTGACGGCGCGGCACAGGGCGAGATCATGATCCGCGGCAATGCGGTGATGAAAGGCTACCTCAAGAACCCCGAGGCCACGGCAGAAGCCTTCGCAGGCGGCTACTTCCATTCCGGCGACATCGCGGTGCAGCATCCCGACGGCTACATCCAGATCGCCGACCGCGCCAAGGACATCATCATCTCGGGCGGAGAGAATATTTCGAGCGTCGAGGTCGAGGGTGTGTTGATGGGCCACGGCGCGGTCAACCTCGCGGCCGTGGTGGCGCAACCGGATGAGAAATGGGGCGAGGTGCCTTGCGCCTTTGTCGAGTTGAAACCGGGGGCGGAGGCCAGCGAAGAGGCGCTGATCGCCTTTGCCCGCGCGCGCCTTGCCGGGTTCAAGACGCCCAAGCGCGTGGTCTTTGGCGAACTGCCAAAAACCTCCACCGGGAAGATCCAGAAGTTCGAATTGCGCAAACAGGCGGCGGCCTTCTAAGGCGGGGCATTATGTCACCTGCCATTGCTGATCCCGCAGCGCGTGGTAGAGTGGCGAAAACTGACAGGCCCGCAGCAGAACCCCATGACCGCCTTGACAAAATACGCCCGGCTCGAAGCGACGGGCCTTTGGCGCGCCACGCCCGATGCGCAGCGGCGCGAGGTGATCGTCTCTATCGGTGACGCCACGCTGGTGATCAGCGATCTCAAGGATCAGGCGCTGACCCATTGGTCGCTGGCCGCCGTCGACAGGGCCAACCCCGGCCAGACCCCCGCGCTCTATCATCCAGACGGCGATCCGGGCGAGACGCTGGAACTGCCCGACAATGAAACCGAGATGATCGAGGCCATCGAAAAGCTGCGCCGCGCGATCAATCGCAGCCGTCCCAAGCCGGAGCGTTTGCGGTCGGTCGGCATGTTGGCCTCCGTCGCGGTGGTGGCGGCGCTGGCGGTCTTTTGGATGCCCGGCGCGCTGCGCGATCATGCGATCAAAGTGGTGCCAGAGGTTAAACGTGTCTCTTTGGGCACGGCCCTGCTCAAGCGGCTGGAACGCGTCTCTGGCCCCGCCTGCGAAAGCCCCGGCGGCAGCGCCGCGCTGGCGCGGCTCACCAAACGGTTGGCGGTCGGGCGCGTGGCGATCCTACCTGATATGACCCGCGCCAGCCTGCATCTGCCGGGCCGTCTCATCGTGCTCGACCGCGCGGTGCTGGAGGATTACGAAGAACCCGATGTCGCTGCGGGCTATGTGCTGACCGAGGATGTGGCGCGCCGGGAGCATGACCCGCTGCGCGCCCTTCTGGAGGCCGTGGGCCTGCGCGAGAACTTCCGCCTGCTGACCACCGGCGATATCTCTTCCGAGGCGCTGGATGCCTATGCCGAGCAACTGCTGATGCGCCCCGCCGCGACACCGCAGGTCGAGGCTCAACTGGCGCGATTTGCCCAAGCCGAGCTGCGCAGCAAGCCCTATGCCTTTGCGCGTGACATCACCGGCGAAAGCACCCTGCCCCTGATCGAAGGTGACCCGATGAACGGCAAGCTGACCGCGCCGCTGATGTCGGATGCCGATTGGCTGAGATTGCAAAGCATCTGCGGCGGCTGACGGATTGGCCCAAGAAAAAGGCCAGCCCGGGGAAACCGCGGCTGGCCTTTCTCCTTCATTGCAAAACGCTTAGCGCCGCAGATAGGCGTCCCGGTATCCCGCCCGGCGCAATTGGCCAAGCGCCGCTTGGGCAGAGCCGCCCGCGATGGGGCCCGCCTGAACGCTGTGATAGGTCTTGCCGCCACGGGTCTGTTTGCCGATGCGGGCGGGCAGGCCCAAGGCCGCGATCTGCCGCGCCGCGCGCTGCGCATTGGCGGGGCTGCCGAAGACACCGACCTGCACATAGCCCGCTTTGGTGTTGGGCTGGGCTGTCGGGGCGGAGCGGCTGGAATAGACGGGGGCCTTCTTGATCGGGCGGGCATCCCGATGGATCGGCGCGGCGTTGCGGTAGCGCAGCACCCGTTTCACCACTTGGCCATCGCGCTCGACGATCTTGACCCGCCCCAGCTTGCGGCGTTGCGTTTCGATATCGAGATAGGGATAGATCAGCGGCACTTTGGCGGTCACGTCTTCGCCGGTGGCCTTGTTGACCAAACGGCGCGGCAGGGTCTGGGTCCAGACCAACAGCATGTCGGCGCGGCCTTCCAAGGTTTGCTCGGCCCGGTGCGGGTTCAGACGGTCGTCTTCCCAAACCTTCCGGTATCCTTTCGGGACTTTCACATTGGTCGTGTTCACCCGATTGATCGCCACATGTTTCGGCACGATCCGCGTCTGCGTGCCCACGGCGCGGGCGGGCTTGGCGCTGACCACCGGTGCGGCGACGGCGGCAGGGGCCACGATCCGCGCGGGTGCAGTGGCAACGCCGGGCATCACACCCGCGCTGCGGTAGGGCTGCGGTGCGGTGCCGCGCTGCGGGCTCGAAGGGGCAAGACGCCCCGTCACAATCGGCTCTGCCTGCGGACCACAGCGCACGCTATACCCATCCCCGCGCCGCATATAGCGCTGCGACAGGGGCGACGCGCCGGGGCAAGCGGTGACGAAGCCAGCCGGTGCCGGGGCGGCCAGCGCGACGGGTTTGCTGGGCACCACGGGCACGGGGCGCGGCGCGGTCTCGCGCACGACTTTGGGGGCAGTGCTCCGCGCCGGGGCTGGCGCGACACGGCGCACCACTTTTTGCGGCGCGGGCCGGGCCACGGGGGCTTTCGGCTTCGCCTTGGGCGCAGGCGCTTCGGCGACACGGGCGGGGGGCCTCTTGGCCGGGGCGGGGTCGACTTTGGTCTGCGCCGCCTCAACCTTTGCCTCTGCCACTTTCACGCCGTTTGTGGGCTGGAAACCGCAGATTTGCTGGCGCGCACGGCTCATGCGGGGCACCCATGACACATTGCCGTCAATGCCCGCGCGGATGAACACACATCCCGCGCTGTCGACATATTGCTTGCCCTTGTAAGAGGACGGCGGAAACTCTGCCGGTTGGCTGCGGCTGTCCTGCGCTTGGGTCTGCGATCCGCCGACACCCAAGGCTGCGACGATCATCGCCATGGCAATACTTCTGGTAAGTGTCATCTAATGCCCCCACACTATCTGGTAGAACGATGCATCAGCGCGCGGCCTGAGTAAAGCACCGCGCGCCGATTAGCGAAACTTACCCGATCACTTGGTGCCGAACATCCGGTCTCCTGCGTCGCCCAAACCGGGGATGATATAGCCCTTTTCGTTGAGGGACTCGTCCAGCGAGGCCGTGACGATGCGCACGTCCGGATGCGCCGCTTTCATCGTGGCGACCCCCTCGGGCGAGGCCAACAGGCAGAGGAAGATGATATTGGTGGCGCCTGCCTCTTTCAGCAGATTGATCGCCGCGACCGAGGAGTTGCCGGTGGCCAGCATCGGGTCCACGGCGATGACCAGACGGTCTTCCATCGCCTCGGGCACTTTGAAGTAATACTGCACCGGCTGGAGGGTCTCTTCGTCACGGTAGAGACCGACAAAGCCGACCCGCGCCGAGGGGATCAATTCGAGCACCCCGTCCATCAGCCCGTTGCCCGCCCGCAGGATCGAGATCAGCGCCAGTTTCTTGCCGTCAAGCGTTGGCGCGTCCATCTCTTGCATCGGGGTCTCGACCCGCTTGGTCGTCATCGGCAGGCCGCGCGTCACCTCATAGGCCAAAAGCTGGCTGATCTCGCGCAGCAACTGCCGGAAGACGGCGGTCGAGGTGGCTTTGTCGCGCATGATGGTCAGCTTGTGCTGCACCAGCGGATGGTCGACGATCGTCAGGTGATTGGGGGTATCGGTCATGCGGCAGGCTCCTTTATTTGCACTGCTTCTAGCCGCACAAGCGCCCCGCTCGCAAGCAAAGGCTGCGCGGCTACTGCGGCACCTCTACCCCCAGATGCCCGGCGACGAGCGCTGCGACATCGGTAAAGCCGATCTGCCCCAATGCCCCCGCCCCGGTCCCGGCGACCAGCACCGGCACCCTTTCGCGGGTGTGATCGCTGCCCGCCCATGTCGGATCATTGCCATGGTCCGCCGTCACCACCAGCATGTCGCCCTCGCGCAGCGCGGCGATCACCTTGCCGATCTCGGCGTCGAACCACTCCAACGCGCGGGCATAGCCCGAGACATCGCGGCGGTGCCCGTAAAGACTGTCGAACTCCACGAAGTTGGCGAAGGTCAGGCTGCCCTCTTCGGCCTCGGCAATCAGATCATGCAGATGGTCCATTAGCTTGGCGTCTGGCCCTTTGCGCAGCTCGTCGATGCCCTGCATGGTAAAGATGTCGCCAATCTTGCCCACCGCAGAGACCCGCCCCCCCGCGTTCTGCACCCAGTTGGTCAGCACCGGTTTAGGCGGCGTGATGGCATAGTCGCGCCGTTTCGCGGTGCGCTCAAAGGCGCCCACTTCACCGGTGAAGGGCCGCGCGATGACACGGCCCACCTTCATCTCATGCAGCCGCGGTGCGATGTCTTGGCAAAGCTTCAAAAGGCGGTCGAGGCCAAAGGTCTCTTCATGCGCGGCGATCTGGAACACGCTGTCGGCAGAAGTATAGCAGATCGGCCAGCCGCTTTCGCAATGCTCCGCCCCCAGCCGTTCGATGATGGCGGTGCCAGAGGCGTGACAATTGCCCAAGATGCCATCGCTGCCCGCCAACCGCGCAACCTCTGCGGTCAGGTCTGCTGGAAAGGCAGGGGTCTCATCGGGGAAGTAATGCCATGCCCAGGGCACTGGCAACCCGGCCAATTCCCAATGGCCCGAGGGGGTGTCTTTGCCCTGCGAAACCTCCGTCGCAGCGCCCCAGCGGCCTTCGGGCGCAGCACCCAGCCCCGGCGCCTCCATCCCGCTGGCGAGCTTCAGCGCAGCGCCCAGACCCAACCGGTCGAGATTGGGCAGCGCCAGCGGCCCGCTGCGCCCCTCTTCGGCCTCTCCCGCCGCACAGGCCTGCGCGATATGGCCCAGCGTATTGGCCCCGGTATCGGGCAGATCACCGTTAAAGAAATCCCCCGCGTCCGGCGCACCGCCGATGCCCACGGAATCGATCACGACCAAGAATGCACGTCCCATCAACCGATCCTTTCCAAGATCAAATCCGGCGCTTCAACCGCCTTGTCCCCTAGCGTGATCGCCGCCAGAACCGCCGCTTCCGCCGAATCCGCCGCCGCGTCCCCCGCCGCATGGATCGTGGCCAAAGGCGCGCCCACGCAGACCTCTTCGCCCAAGCGCCGCACCTGCGACAGGCCCACCGCCGGGTCGATCTGGTCCGCCTCGACCACCCGGCCCCCGCCGAGGTTGACCACCGCCATGCCAAGTGCCGCGCCGTCGATCGTGCTCACGTAGCCGCCGCGCGGCGCGGGGACCGCGCGGATCACGGGGGCTTTGGGCAGAATACGCTCCCAGTTTTCGGCGAAATCGGCGGGTGCGCCCATGGCGCTGAGCATCCGGGTGAAACGCTCCAACGCGCGGCCATCGCGGACTGCCGCGCGGAGCGCTTCGGCCCCCGCCTCAGCCGTCGCGGCCAAACCGCCATTGGCAAGAAGCCCGCCACCCAATTCAGCCGTCACATCAAGGATCGGCCCCGTGGCCGCCCCGGTCAGCACCCGCATTACCTCGGCCACTTCCAGCGCGTTGCCAAGGCTCGGCACCAGCGGCTGGTTCATATCACTGATCACCGCCGTCGTCGGGCAGCCCGCCGCCGTGGCGGTGCCGCTCAGCGCTTCGGCCAAGGCACGCGCCTGCGCGAGCTCCTTCATGAAAGCGCCCGAGCCGACCTTCACGTCGAGCACCAGCCCATCCAGCCCGGCGGCGAGCTTTTTCGACAGGATCGACGCGGTGATCAGGTCGAGCGAATCTACGGTCGAGGTCACATCCCGCACCGCATAAAGCCGCCGATCTGCCGGGGCGATGTCGCCGCTGGCGCTGACAATGGCGCAACCCACGTCTCGCACCACGTCGCGAAAGCGGGCCTCTTCCAACTGCGTGCTGACGCCGGGGATCGCCTCAAGCTTGTCGAGCGTGCCGCCCGTATGCCCCAGCCCCCGACCCGAGATCATCGGCACATAGGCCCCACAGGCAGCCAGCGCGGGGGCGAGGATCAATGAGACGCAATCGCCCACCCCGCCGGTCGAATGTTTGTCGAGCACGGGGCCGTCCAAGTCCCAGTCCAACACCTGCCCCGAATCGCGCATCGCGAGGGTCAGCGCCACCCGGCCCGGCTGGTCCAAGCCATTGAGGCAGATGCCCATGGCAAAGGCTCCGGCCTGCGCGTCACTAACACGGCCATCGGCCAGCGCGCCTGCCATCCACGTCAGCGCCTCTGCGTCCAATGCCTCACCATGGCGCAGCCGCGCCAGAATGTCCCGCGCGCTCATGCGGTTAACCCTGCATATGGGCGGCGCCAAAGGCCCCCGGCAGCAAGTCGCCCATGGTGGTCTGCTGTTCCTTGCCCGCCACGGTCGCCATGGTCACGGATACATCCCCGCCCGAGAATTCCGCGAGTTTCTGGCGGCAGCCGCCGCAGGGCGTCACAGGCATATCGCTGCCCGCCACAACATAGACCTCGGCGATCTCACGCTCGCCCGCCGCGACCATGGCAGCAATCGCGCCCGCCTCGGCGCAGGTGCCCTGCGGGTAGGCGACGTTTTCCACATTGCAGCCACTGAACACCGCGCCCGAGGCGGTGCGGATCGCCGCGCCGACCTTGAAATTCGAATAGGGCGCATGGGCGTTTTCCCGCACCAACATAGCCGCGTCGCGCAAATCAGTCATTAGGCTCTCCCTTTTCTCGGACTATAGAAAATTGCCCCGCCCTGTGCGATGCAAAACCACATGTCGCCTCAATCGCCTCTTAAAGGCCCGCGCAAAATGACCTGCAAGGGCGACGCTGGGGCAAAGCCAACCGGCACCTAGACCGCCCCCGCCAAAAGCCGCTTTGCTTGCGCGCGAAAATTAGTTTAACGCTAAACCATTATTCGGGAGAAGCATAAACGATGTCCGACACCCCCAACCTGCGCCAAGCTGCATTGGATTACCACGAACACCCCCGGCCCGGGAAACTGGAGATCCGCGCGACCAAACCGCTGGCCAATGGCCGCGATCTGGCGCGGGCCTATTCACCGGGCGTGGCCGAGGCCTGCATCGAGATCAAAAACGACCCCGACACCGCCGCGCGCTATACTTCGCGCGGCAATCTGGTGGCCGTGGTCAGCAATGGCACGGCAGTGCTGGGCCTGGGCAATATCGGCGCGCTGGCCTCGAAACCGGTGATGGAGGGCAAGGCCGTGCTCTTCAAGAAATTCGCCAATATTGACTGTTTCGACATCGAGCTTGATCAATCCGACCCCGAGAAACTGGCCGAGATCGTCTGCGCGATGGAGCCGAGCTTTGGCGCGATCAACCTCGAAGACATCAAGGCGCCCGACTGTTTCGTAGTCGAGAAGATCTGCCGCGAGCGCATGAACATCCCCGTTTTCCATGATGACCAGCACGGCACCGCCATCGTCGTCGGCGCTGCGGTCAAGAACGCGCTGCATGTGGCGGGAAAGCGTTTCGAGGACATCAAGATCGTCTCGACGGGGGGCGGGGCTGCGGGCATTGCCTGCCTCAATATGCTGCTGAAACTCGGCGTGAAGCGTGAGAACGTCTGGCTCTGCGACATCAACGGGCTGGTCTATGAGGGCCGGACCGAGGATATGAACCCCAGCAAGGCCGAATATGCGCAGAAATCCGACCTGCGCACGCTGGACGATGTGATCGACGGGGCCGACCTCTTCCTCGGCCTCTCCGGTCCCGGTGTGCTCTCGCCCGAGATGGTGGCGAAGATGGCCAAACGCCCGATCATCTTCGCGCTGGCGAACCCCACGCCGGAAATCCTGCCCGATGTGGCCCGCGCCGTGGCACCGGACGCGATCATCGCCACAGGGCGCAGCGATTTTCCCAATCAGGTCAACAACGTGCTCTGCTTCCCCTTCATCTTCCGGGGCGCGCTGGACGTGGGTGCGACCACGATCAACGACGAGATGAAGATCGCCTGTATCGACGGCATCGCCGCCCTCGCCCGCGCCACCACGAGCGCGGAGGCGGCAGCGGCCTATCAGGGCGAACAGCTGACCTTTGGCGCAGAATATCTGATCCCGAAACCTTTTGATCCGCGCCTCATCGGCGTCGTCTCCTCCGCCGTGGCCAAGGCCGCGATGGAGACGGGCGTGGCCGCGCGGCCCATCGAAGACCTCGACGCCTATAAACGCAAACTCGACGGGTCGGTGTTCAAATCCGCGCTGATCATGCGCCCGGTCTTCGAATCCGCCCGCTCCTCCCCCCGCCGTCTGGTCTTTGCCGAGGGGGAGGACGAACGCGTGCTGCGCGCCGCGCAAGCGATCATCGAAGAGACGGTGGAACGGCCCATCCTCATTGGCCGCCCCGAGGTGATCGAACGGCGCATCGAAAAGGCGGGTCTGAACCTGCAACTGGGCCAAAACGTCGATCTGGTGAACCCCGAGAATGACCCCCGCTACCGCGACTATTGGGAGACCTACCACAGCCTGATGTGCCGCCGCGGCGTCAGCCCCGACATCGCGCGCGCCATCATGCGCACCAACACCACCGCCATTGGCGCGGTCATGGTGCACCGCGGTGAGGCCGACAGCCTGATCTGCGGCACCTTTGGCGAGTTTGGCTGGCACCTCAATTACGTCAACCAAGTGCTGGGCCGCGACGGTTTCCGCCCGCATGGCGCGCTGTCGATGATGATCCTCGAAGACGGGCCGCTTTTTATCGCGGATACCCAAGTGAACCTGCACCCCACCCCCGAACAGATCGCCGAGATCGCCATCGGGGCCGCCCGTCACGTCCGCCGCTTTGGCATCGAGCCGAAAGTGGCGCTCTGCTCACAAAGCCAGTTCGGCAATCAGGGCGAAGGGTCGGGTAAACGTCTGCGCGCGGCGCTGGAGATCCTCGACGCGGGCAACCATGATTTCGTCTACGAAGGTGAGATGAACATCGACACCGCGCTTGATGCCGAACTGCGCGCGCGGCTGCTGCCCTGCAACCGGATGGAAGGGGCCGCCAATGTGCTGGTCTTTGCCCATGCCGATGCTGCCTCGGGCGTGCGCAACATCCTGAAAATGAAGGGCGACGGGCTTGAGGTCGGGCCGATCCTGATGGGGATGGGCAACCGGGCGCATATCGTGTCGCCCTCGATCACCGCGCGCGGTCTGCTGAACGTGGGCGCCATCGCGGGCACGCCGGTCGCGCATTACGGCTAAGGCAAGAGAAAGCGCCGCCCCCCAAAGGGCGGCGCAACGCCGTTTAGAACCGCCAAGTAAAGGCGCGGCTGACGCCAATGCGCATGGTCCACTGATCCTCTGACCCGGCCTGTGTGATCGGGCTGTCGGCAGCGTCATTCAGCAGGCGTTGATAGGCCACGGCCCCTTCCAGCGCCCAAGCGTCATCCAAACGATAGGTCGCCTCAACCTCGACACCAGCGCCGAGCAGACCGCCACCGGCTTCATACGCGGCGAAGTTCGTGGTGGCGGTGTCGACGCCGTAATAGGTGTCAGCATAGGTGTCGTTGCCAAGGCTGAAACGCGGGCCTGCGGTGATGGTCCAACGCTCATCGGGGCGGAAGATCACATCGGCGCCGATGTCGCCAGTCACGCCTTCATGGCCGCCAAAGCCACGGCGCACCTTGCCGAAGACCTGCCAGTTCACCTCGCGGTAGACCACGCCAAAGCCCAGTTCGACCGCCGCGTCGATATCCTCAAGCCCCGCAAGTTCCGCGTGATCGGAACTGTCACGTTCGCCCAGATAGCGGAACGCGCCGGTGAAGCCGAAACCGGTCTTGGGCGCTTCGCCGATGTTGGTGCCGATCTTGCGCCCGCCCCATTCCAGCGAACCGAAGGTAAAGGCCAGATCCGGCGTCGCGCGATAGCTGCTGGCGCCCGGATAATCCGGCGCCGCCCCGACACCGCCGCGGAGGGCGAAGTTGATGCTACGGTCCTGCGCCGCCGCAGGCAGCGCGGCAACAATGGCAAGGCAGGATGCAAGAGGCAGGGAAAGGGCGAGACGCATAATGGCAGGCTCCGGAAAAACAGTGAATTTCCGCCCAATCTAGCATGACGCGGCGCGACTGACAGGAACAATAGCGTTCCGCTTGCCGAAATCTTTCTAAGCGGCCAGAGTGACTGGAAATAATTGCGCGACACTGCACCTATACCCGGCCCGCGGGTTTGCCGCACAGCGCAACAGGAGGAGGAACACCATGGGATATCGCGACACCTACGACCGCTGGAAAGCCGACCCGGAAGCCTATTGGCTAGAGCAAGCCGAAGCGATCGACTGGGACATCGCGCCGACGCGCGCGCTGTTTGACCGGGGCGACCATATCTATGAATGGTTCGCGGATGCCAGTGTGAACACCTGCTACAACGCCGTCGACCGCCATGTCGACCAAGGCAACGGCAAACGCGTAGCGATCATCCATGACAGCCCGATCACCGGCAGCAAATCCACCCTTACCTATGGGGAGTTGCAGGCCCATGTCGCCTCGCTCGCCGGGGCGCTGGTGGCCCAAGGCGTGGAAAAAGGCGACCGCGTGGTGATCTATATGCCCATGGTCCCCGAAGCGGTTGAGGCGATGCTGGCCTGCGCGCGGATCGGCGCGATCCATTCCGTGGTCTTCGGCGGTTTCGCCTCTAGCGAATTGGCGGTGCGGATCGACGATTGCAAACCCAAGGCGATCATCGCCGCCTCCTGCGGGGTGGAGCCATCGCGGGTGGTGGATTACAAACCCCTGCTCGACGGAGCCATTGAACAGGCCAGCCACAAGCCTGAAACCTGCATCATCCTGCAACGCGGCCAGAAACCCTGCGAGTTGAACCCCGAGCGGGACATCGATTGGTACGCCGCCCAAGACGGCGTGCGCCCGGCGCCCTGCGTGCCCGTGGAGGGGAACCACCCGGCCTATATCCTCTATACATCCGGCACCACCGGCGCGCCCAAGGGCGTGGTGCGCCCCACGGCGGGGCATCTGGTGGCGCTGAACTGGACCATGAAAAACGTCTATAACGTCGAACCGGGAGAGGTCTTTTGGGCCGCCTCCGACGTGGGCTGGGTCGTGGGGCACAGCTACATCTGCTACGCGCCGCTGATCGCCGGGAACACCACCGTCGTGTTCGAAGGCAAGCCCGTGGGCACGCCCGATGCGGGCACCTTCTGGCGGGTGATTGAGGAACATGGCGTGGCGAGCTTCTTTACCGCCCCCACCGCCATCCGCGCCGTGAAACGCGAAGACCCCGAGGGCGAAGAGATCAAGAAATACGACCTGTCGAGCCTGCGTGCGCTCTATCTCGCGGGGGAGCGGGCGGACCCCGATACCGTCGAATGGGCGCAGGAGAAACTGAGCAAGCCGGTCTACGATCACTGGTGGCAGACCGAGACAGGCTATACCATCGTCGGCAATCCGGCGGGGCTTGAGGCGCTGCCGGTCAAGGTCGGCTCCCCAACCGTGCCGATGCCGGGCTATGACGTGCAGATCTTGGATGAGCGCGGCGACCCCCTGCCTGCCGGAGAGTTGGGCGCCATCGCCATCAAGCTGCCCCTGCCCCCCGGCACCCTGCCGGGGCTCTGGAACGCCGAAGACCGTTTTCGCAAATCCTACCTCAGCACTTTCCCCGGCTATTACGAGACGGGCGATGCGGGCCGGATTGATGAGGACGGCTATGTCTGGATCATGGCGCGCACCGATGACGTGATCAACGTCGCGGGCCACCGCCTCTCGACCGGCGCGATGGAAGAGGTCTTGGCCGGTCACCCCGACGTGGCGGAATGCGCCGTTGTGGGGGTGAGCGATGAGCTTAAAGGACAGATGCCGGTCGGGTTTCTCTGCCTGACCAAGGGTGTCGACCGCCCGCATGAGGAAATCGTCGCCGAATGTGTCACCCGGATGCGCGACCAGATCGGCCCCGTCGCCGCCTTCAAACAGGCCGTGGTGGTCGACCGCCTGCCCAAGACCCGCTCGGGCAAGATCCTGCGCGCGACGATGGTCAAGATCGCCGATGGGGAGGATTTCAAGACCCCCGCCACCATCGACGACCCGGCGATCTTGGACGAAATCCGCACGGCGCTGAAGGGCATCGGCTACCCGCAGGGCTAACCAAAAATCACATGGCGGTGGACCTTTGCCTGTCCGGCGCTACAGTTACCCCCACAGAAACGCGCGCGCAGCCCAGCCCGCGCGTTTTTTACAATTGCGTTGCTTGCGCAAAATATGCGAAGCGCCCCCGGAAATGCCCCCCGGCGGGGCCAACCACGACAGCACATTCAGTGGGTCTTTTCCTTCCCGGAGCTTGCCCTCCGGCCGCGCAGAAAGGTTTTCGACGTGCAGACACCCTATTACCTGATCGACAAGACCAATCTCCGCGACAATATGGAAAAGATCGCCCGCCTCCGCGCGCTGTCCGGTGCGCGCTGCCTGCTGGCGCTGAAGTGCTTTGCTACATGGTCGGTCTTTGACTTCATGTCCGAGTATATGGACGGCTCGACTTCCTCGTCGCTTTACGAAGTGCGGCTCGGGGCCGAGAAATTCCCCGGCGAGACCCACGCCTATTCGGTCGCCTATGCCGAGCATGAGATCGACGAGGTGTTGGGCCATGCCGACAAGATCATCTTCAACTCCATCGGCCAGCTCGACAAGTTCGATGCGCAATCGCAGGGCCACATCCGCGGGCTGCGGGTGAACCCCGGCGTTTCCACTTCGGACTTTGATCTCGCCGACCCCGCCCGCCCGTTCAGCCGTCTGGGCGAGCATGACCCGGCAGCGATCGACGCGGTCGCCGACCGGATCAGCGGGCTGATGTTCCACAACAATTGCGAGAACGACGACTTCGCCCGTTTCGATGAGATGCTGACCCTGATCGAAGACCGCTTCGGCGCGGTGCTGCACAAGATGGAGTGGATCAGCCTCGGCGGCGGCATCCACTTCACCGGCGAGGGCTACCCGCTCGACGATCTGGCACTGCGGCTCAAGGCCTTTGCCGACCGCTTTGGCGTGCAGGTCTACCTTGAGCCCGGGGAGGCCGCGATCACCGGGGCGGCGACGCTGGAGGTCACCGTGCTCGACACGATGTTCAACGGTAAGAACCTTGCCATCGTCGACAGTTCCATCGAGGCGCATATGCTCGATCTGCTGATCTACCGCGAGCCCGCGAAGGTGAGCCCCGACAGCGGTGACCACGAATGGATGATCTGCGGCAAGTCCTGCCTTGCGGGCGATATCTTTGGCGAGTTCCGCTTCGATGCGCCGCTGAAGGCGGGCGACCGGCTCTCGTTTCAGGACGCCGCCGGTTACACGATGGTCAAGAAAAACTGGTTCAACGGCGTGAAGATGCCCGGCATCGCGGTGCGCGAGTTGGACGGAACCACCCGAATGGTGCGCGATTTCGACTATGACGATTTCGCCGCCGCCCTGTCGTGAAAAGGAAAGAGGTCAACACTATGAAACGCAATGTTCTTATCATCGGCGCGGGCGGCGTCGCACAGGTCGTGGCGCATAAATGCGCGCAGAATAATGACCGTTTGGGTGACTTGCATATCGCCAGCCGCACGGTCTCCAAATGCAAGGCGATCATTGCCAGCGTGCATGAGAAAGGCGCGATGAAACAGGAGGGCGTCTTCAAGGCGCATGAGGTTGACGGCATGGACACCGAGGCCGTCGCCGCGCTCATCAAGGAGACCGGCTGCCAAATCGTGATCAACGTGGGCTCGCCTTTCGTAAACATGACCGTGCTGCAGGCCTGCATCGACACCGGTGCTGCCTATATCGACACGGCGATCCACGAAGACCCGACCAAGATCTGCGAGACCCCGCCGTGGTACGGCAACTACGAGTGGAAGCGCCGCGAGGCCTGCGCCGAAGCGGGGGTGACCGCGATCCTCGGCGCCGGTTTCGATCCCGGCATGGTCAACGCCTTCGCCCGTTTCGCGGTGGATGAATTCATGGATGAGGTCAAATCCATCGACATCGTTGACATCAACGCGGGCAACCACGGCAAATATTTCTCGACTAACTTCGACCCTGAGATCAACTTCCGCGAGTTCACCGGCACGGTCTACAGCTGGCAGGAAGGGGCGTGGCAAGAGAACAAGATGTTCGAAGTGGGCCGCGAATGGGATCTGCCCGTGGTCGGCAAGCAGAAGGCCTATCTGTCGGGCCATGACGAGGTGCATTCGCTTTCCGCGAACTACCCGCAGGCTGACGTGCGCTTCTGGATGGGCTTTGGCGACCATTACATCAACGTCTTTACCGTGCTGCAAAACCTCGGGCTGCTGTCCGAACAGCCGGTGACCACCGCCGAGGGGCTGGAAGTGGTGCCGCTGAAAGTGGTGAAAGCCGTGCTGCCCGACCCGTCGAGCCTTGCGCCGAACTACACCGGCAAGACCTGCATCGGCGATCTGGTGAAAGGCGTGAAGGACGGCGAAGAAGTCGAGGTCTTTGTCTATAACGTCGCCGATCACAAGGACGCCTATAACGAAGTGGGCAGCCAAGGCATCTCCTACACCGCGGGTGTGCCGCCGGTGGCCTTTGCGATGCTGATCGCCGATGGCACCTATGACACCGCCACCATGGTCAATGTCGAAGAGTTGGACCCCAAGCCCCTCTTCGGTCTGCTCGACGACATCGGCCTGCCCACTCGTGTCAAAGACGACAAGGGCGACCGCGCGTGGCACGAGGCTTGAGCCTCTCTTGAAACGCAAAAGGCGACCCTCACTGAGTCGCCTTTTTTAATTCTGCCGACAAAACTCAGTATTTCGCGGCGAAGTCATCAACTTGACGCTCGGCCTCGTCTTTGGCGATGCCATAGCGTTCTTGAATCTTACCCACCAGCTGCTCGCGGTTGCCACGGGCTTCGGCGATTTCGTCATCGGTCAGATCGCCCCATTGCGATTTCACCGCGCCGGTCATCTGGTTCCAATTGCCTTCGATACGGTCCCAATTCATCTTAGGTCTCCTTTCTTCGGCTGTTAAGACGCGGGAGGATCCCGCTCTTGCAGGCTCAACGCTGGCGCGAAGTCAGGGTTCCGGCGGGCGCGAGGTGCGGCGGAAAGGCGCCGCCCTTACCGGTCAGTTGAACTGTTCCGAGATCAACCGCTCTTCCAACCCATGGCCGGGATCGAAGAGGATCCGGTGGCTGACGCTGGGGTCGGACGAGACCTCGACCGTCGTTACATCGCGGTGCGACTGGCCGTCGGCATCGGCCATCACGGGGCGTTTTTGCGGCTCTTGCACATCGAAACGCACCGTGGCCCGTTTCGGCAACAAGGCCCCACGCCAGCGGCGCGGGCGGAAAGCGGCAATCGGGGTCAAAGCCAAAACGTCAGAACCGATGGGCAGGATCGGCCCATGGGCCGAGTAGTTATAGGCGGTGGAGCCCGCAGGCGTCGCCACCAGCGCCCCATCGCAGACCAGTTCCTCCATCCGCTGACGCCCGTCGATCGTGATGCGCAGCTTGGCCGCCTGAGGCCCCGCGCGCAGCAAAGACACCTCGTTGATCGCCAGCGCGGTCGAAATCGTCCCGTCGATATGGGTGGCGCGCATGACCAGAGGGTTGATCACCGCCTCTTCCGCCGCCGCCAACCGCGCTTGCAGGTCGCCCTCTCGGTAGGCGTTCATCAAAAAGCCGATGGTGCCCCGGTTCATCCCATAGACCGGCGCGTCCATGTCTTGGGTGCTGTGCAACGTATGCAGCATGAACCCGTCGCCCCCAAGCGCCACGATCACCTCGGCTTGACGCAGTGGCACATCGCCATAACGCCCGATCAAAGCGGCCCGCGCCGTCTGTGCCACGCTGGCCCGGCTGGCCACAAAAGCGATCTTTAAGGACATGTCAGCAGGCTCATTCCGGCGAAGTTTCCGATCATCGGCGTTTGGGGCCAAAACAATCACATTATTCCGTGCGCCACCAGTGTTGACGCACATATCTTGCAACCTGTCGGTTTACAGCCTTCACCTCAGGCCGGGTTTCCGATAGGCAACACGCGAAACCAGCTCCAATGAGGATCCCCTGATGTCCGATTTCTTCACCAAATCTCTCGCTGATTCCGACCCCGCCCTCGCTGCTGCGATCGATGCCGAACTGGGCCGCCAGCGCGACGAGATCGAGTTGATCGCCAGCGAGAACATCGTTTCGGCTGCGGTGCTTGAGGCGCAGGGCAGCATCATGACCAACAAATACGCCGAAGGCTATCCGGGGCGGCGCTACTATGGCGGCTGTGAGCATGTCGACGTGGCCGAGAACCTTGCCATCGAACGCGCCTGCGCGCTGTTCGATTGTCAGTTCGCCAATGTGCAGCCGAACTCCGGCAGCCAAGCGAACCAAGGTGTCTTCACAGCGCTTTTGCAACCCGGCGACACCATTCTGGGGATGAGCCTTGATGCCGGCGGCCACCTGACCCACGGGGCCAAACCGAACCAGTCGGGCAAATGGTTCAACGCGGTGCAATACGGTGTGCGCAAACAGGACAATCTGCTGGATTACGACCAAGTCGCCGAACTGGCGAAAGAGCATCAGCCCAAGATGATCATCGCCGGTGGCTCTGCCATCCCGCGTCAGATCGACTTTGCCAAGATGCGCGAGATTGCCGACAGCGTGGGTGCCTATCTGCTCGTCGACATGGCGCATTTCGCGGGCCTCGTGGCAGCGGGTGAGCATCCCTCCCCCTTCCCCCATGCGCATGTGGCCACGACCACGACCCACAAGACCCTGCGCGGCCCGCGCGGCGGCATGATCCTGACCAATGACGAGGCGATTTCGAAAAAGATCAACTCCGCCATTTTCCCCGGCATTCAGGGCGGCCCCTTGATGCATGTGATCGCGGCCAAGGCCGTGGCCTTTGGCGAAGCGCAGCAGCCTGAGTTCAAAGCCTATGCCAAACAGGTCATCGCCAATGCGCAGGCGCTGTCGGATCAGTTGATCAAAGGCGGCCTCGACACCGTGACCCATGGCACCGACACCCATGTTGTCTTGGTCGATCTGCGCCCCAAAGGCGTGAAGGGCAACGACACGGAGAAGGCTCTGGGTCGCGCGCATATCACCTGCAACAAGAACGGTGTGCCGTTTGACCCGGAAAAGCCGATGGTGACGAGCGGCATCCGCCTCGGCTCCCCTGCGGGCACGACACGCGGCTTTGGTGAGGCCGAGTTCCGCCAGATCGCCGATTGGATCATCGAAGTGGTCGATGGGCTGGCGGCCAATGGTGCCGATGGCAATGCCGAGGTCGAGGCCAAGGTGAAAGCCGAGGTCGAAGCGCTGTGCCAGCGTTTCCCGATGTATCCGAACCTGTAAGCTCTCTGGCCCTCGCAGCGATGCGGGGGCCACTTTACCCTCCGGCCGGGCGGCGCCCGACCGCGGGTGGGCATCGCAACCTGCGTTCCTACCGCTTTATTTCTCAATCATGATGTGCGGCCAAGGTGATGTGCCCGGCAGCAAAAGCGCCCGCCCATGGGGCGGTCGGGCGCTGCCCGGCGGCGCAAAGCGCCTTGTTTCCGGGCGATCATCGCCAGACAGCCCCCCTTGCCGATCCCCCCTCCCCGCGCCACATTCTTCTGCAAAGGAGAACCACATGATCATTCACCCCAAGGGCAGCCGCCCCTCTGAACCCGGCCCCGACGATTACTTCACCGGAGAGGTCGAGATGACCCCGCTGATCTCGGCCCCGGCCCCTGCCCGCCTGCGCGGCGTGACGGTGACCTTTCAGCCCGGCGCGCGCACGGCATGGCATGTCCACCCTCTGGGCCAGACCCTGATCGTCACCGAAGGCACAGGCCGCGCCCAGACCGAAGGCAGCCCGGTGCAGACGCTGAACAAAGGCGATGTCGTCTGGTTCGGCCCCGGTGAGAAACACTGGCACGGGGCCGCGCCCGACAGCGCCATGACCCATATCGCCCTGCAAGAGGCACAGGTCGGTGAAGCGGTCGAATGGATGGAAAAGGTATCGGACGCGGATTACGACCCGGCCTGAGCCCAAAGGCGCGGCGGCTTACACGTAGCCGCGCCACCAAAGCCAGATCACGAAGCCCACGATGACCACAAGGATGTTGAAGGCCACCCCGGCCAAACGGTCAAGGATGATGCCGCGCCGCCGGGCTTTGGGGTCGATCTCTTTCAAATGCGCTGCAACCCGGTTGAAGGCGGCCCACACCGGGGCATCTTCCAACTGACGGGCAATGTGGGGATTGCCGACCAAATGCTCGGTCTTGCTGAGCAACACCCCGTCACCACGAATGCCGCGCGGCAGTTCCGGCCCGGCGCGGTGAAACGCCTCGCGCAGATCGCGGGCTTTGATGCGCAGCCGATCCTCAAACAGGGGGCGCAGCGCCTCGGCGCGGGTGTTGAAATCTTGCCGGTCAATCATGGGCGCATCTAATCGCTCTGGTCCCCGGGCTGCAATGCCCGTAATTTGCCCGCATGTTGAACTACACCGAATATGGCGAAGCCGCCGCCGACCGCCCGACCCTGCTTATTGTCCATGGCCTCTATGGCTCTGGGCGCAACTGGGGCGTGATCGCCAAACGCCTCGCGGACGCGCGTCATGTCGTCACCGTCGACATGCGCAACCACGGCAGCAGCCCGCATCACGACACCCACAGCTACCCCGAAATGGCGCAGGATCTGGCCGAGGTGATCACGCATCTGGGCGGCCCGGTGGACATCTGCGGCCACTCCATGGGCGGCAAAGCGGTGATGATGCTGGCGCTGACCCGGCCCGACCTGCTGCGTCGCGTGATCGTCGCCGACATTGCGCCCGTCACCTATGGCCACACGCAGCAGATGTTCATCGACGCCATGCGCGGCGTGGACCTAAGCGAAGTCGAGCGCCGCTCGGACGCCGAGGCGCAATTGGCCGAGGCGGGGGTGGAGCGCGCGTTGCAGAGCTTTTTCACCCAATCGCTCGACCTGCCCGGCAAGCGCTGGCGGCTGAACCTCGACGCGCTTGAGGCGGAGATGCCCAAGATCATCGGCTGGCCCGAGGATGTGACCGGCCAGTTCGTGGGGCCGACCCTGTTTCTGTCGGGCGGTGCCTCGGACTATGTGCAGCCCGAACATCGCGATGCGATCAAGGCGCTGTTCCCACAAGCGCGCTTTGCCAAAATCCCCGGCGCGGGGCATTGGCTGCACGCAGAGAAACCGCGCGAGTTCGAAGCCACGCTGCGCATCTTTCTAAACGCCGAAGGGGTCGCGCCCGCGGGCTGACCGCTTCCGCCCCGGCGGATCGCCCTTGCATAGCGCCCGCAAAGGTTGAACCGGCGGCCCCGCCCTTATTTCTGGGGCCGTCAAAGCCATTCCCCCCTTGCAGCCCGTGCCGCCATCCCTATAAGGCAGGACAATTTGCAAAATTAGGGGGCCGCCATGCCGAAACGTACCGACATCCAGTCGATCATGATCATTGGTGCGGGGCCGATTGTCATCGGACAAGCCTGCGAGTTCGACTATTCCGGCGCCCAAGCCTGTAAAGCGCTGAAAGAGGAAGGCTACCGCGTCATCCTCGTCAACTCCAACCCGGCCACGATCATGACCGACCCCGGGCTCGCCGACGCCACCTATATCGAGCCCATCACGCCCGAAATCGTCGCCAAAATCATCGAAAAAGAACGCCCTGACGCGCTGCTGCCCACCATGGGCGGCCAGACCGGGCTGAACACCTCGCTCGCGCTCGAAGAAATGGGCGTGCTAGAAAAATTCGGCGTCGAGATGATCGGGGCCAAGCGCGAGGCCATCGAGATGGCCGAAGACCGCAAGCTGTTCCGCGAAGCGATGGACCGTCTGGGCATCGAAAACCCCAAGGCCACCATCGTCACCGCCCCCATGCGCGAAGACGGTAAGAAAGACCTCGCCGCCGGCGTGAATCTCGCGCTCGAAGCGCTTGAATACGTCGGCCTGCCCGCGATCATCCGCCCCGCCTTCACCATGGGCGGCACCGGCGGCGGCGTGGCCTACAACCGCGAGGATTATGAGTTCTACTGCCGTTCGGGCATGGATGCCTCGCCCATGGGCCAGATCCTCGTCGATGAATCGCTGCTCGGCTGGAAGGAGTACGAGATGGAGGTGGTGCGCGACACCGCCGACAACGCGATCATCGTCTGCTCCATCGAGAACATTGATCCGATGGGCGTGCACACCGGCGACAGCATCACCGTGGCTCCGGCGCTGACACTCACGGACAAAGAATACCAGATCATGCGCAACCACTCCATCGCGGTGCTGCGCGAGATCGGGGTGGAGACCGGTGGTTCCAACGTGCAATGGGCGGTGAACCCTGCCGATGGCCGCATGGTGGTGATTGAGATGAACCCGCGCGTGTCGCGCTCTTCCGCGCTGGCGTCCAAGGCCACGGGCTTCCCCATCGCCAAGATCGCCGCAAAGCTCGCCGTGGGCTTCACGCTGGATGAGCTCGACAACGACATCACCGGCGTCACCCCCGCCTCCTTCGAGCCGACCATCGACTATGTGGTCACCAAGATCCCGAAATTCGCCTTCGAGAAATTCCCCGGCGCCGAGCCGAACCTGACCACCGCGATGAAATCGGTGGGTGAGACCATGGCCATTGGCCGCACCATCCACGAGAGCCTGCAAAAGGCGCTGGCGTCGATGGAATCGGGCCTCACAGGCTTTGACGAAGTCGAAATCGCTGGCCTTAACAGTGACTTGCCCGGCGACGCGCCCGAGAATATGGCGGCACTCATCAAAGCCGTGTCGGCGCCCACGCCCGACCGGATGCGCACCATCGCCCAAGCGATGCGCCACGGCATGTCCGACGACGATCTGCACGCGCATACGATGTTCGACCCGTGGTTCCTTGCCCGCATCCGCGAGATCATCGAGGCCGAGGAAGGCGTTCGCGCAAACGGCTTGCCAAGCGATGCCGATACCTTCCGCGAGCTGAAAATGATGGGCTTCACCGACGCCCGCCTCGCCATGCTGACCGACAGCCGCGAGGCACAGGTCCGCGACGCGCGGCTGGCGCTTGGCGTCAAGGCCGTGTTCAAACGCATCGACACCTGCGCCGCCGAGTTCGAGGCGCAGACACCCTACATGTACTCCACCTATGAGACCCCGCTGATGGGCGAGGCGGAATGCGAGGCGCGGCCTTCGGACCGCAAGAAGGTCGTCATCCTCGGCGGTGGCCCGAACCGGATCGGTCAGGGCATCGAGTTCGACTATTGCTGCTGTCACGCCTGCTACGCGCTGACGGATGCGGGCTATGAGACCATCATGGTCAACTGCAACCCCGAGACGGTTTCGACTGACTATGACACCTCGGACCGCCTGTATTTCGAGCCGCTTACCTTTGAGCATGTCATGGAAATCCTGCGCGTCGAGCAGGAGAACGGCACGCTACACGGCGTCATCGTCCAGTTCGGCGGCCAGACCCCCTTGAAGCTTGCCAATGGTTTGCAAGAAGCGGGCATCCCGATCCTCGGCACCACGCCCGACATGATCGATCTGGCCGAAGACCGTGAGCGTTTCCAGCAGCTTGTGCTGAACCTCGGCCTGAAACAGCCGCGCAATGGCATCGCCCATTCCGATGCAGAGGCGATGGAGATCGCCAAGGAAATCGGCTTCCCGCTGGTGATCCGCCCCTCCTACGTGCTGGGCGGCCGTGCGATGGAGATCGTCCGCGATCAGGCCAGCCTTGAGCGCTACATCACCACCGCCGTCGTCGTCTCGGGCGACAGCCCGGTGCTGCTCGACAGCTACCTGTCGGGCGCGGTGGAGCTTGACGTCGACGCGCTCTGCGACGGCGAGAATGTCCATGTGGCGGGCATCATGCAGCACATCGAAGAGGCGGGCGTCCACTCCGGCGACAGCGCCTGTTCACTGCCGCCCTACTCCCTCCCGCGTGAGGTGATCGAAGAGGTCGAAGAGCAGACCCGCGCGCTGGCCAAGGCGCTCAACGTCGTAGGCTTGATGAACATCCAGTTCGCGGTGAAGGACGGCGAGATTTACCTCATCGAGGTGAACCCCCGCGCCTCGCGCACCGTGCCCTTCGTGGCCAAGGCGACCGATAGCGCCATCGCCTCGATCGCCGCGCGGATCATGGCAGGTGAGCCGCTTTCGAACTTCCCGCAGCGCCCCGCCTACCCCGATCAGGCCGCCTATGAAGACACGCTGCCCTTGGGCGACCCGATGACGCTGGCCGACCCCAACATGCCGTGGTTCTCGGTCAAAGAAGCCGTGCTGCCCTTCGCCCGTTTCCCCGGCGTCGACACGCTGCTGGGGCCAGAAATGCGCTCCACCGGTGAGGTCATGGGCTGGGACCGCGACTTCCCCCGCGCCTTCCTCAAGGCGCAGATGGGCGCGGGCAACCCGCTGCCGCGCAAGGGCTGCGCTTTCCTGTCGGTCAAGGATGCGGATAAGGGCCAGAACATGCTGGATGCGGCGAAAATTCTGCTGGACCAAGGCTTTACCCTCATCGGCACCCGTGGCACGGCGGAATGGCTCACCGCCAATGGCCATGCCTGCGATGTGGTGAACAAGGTCTATGAGGGGCGCCCCGACATCACCGATATGATGAAGAACGGCGAGGTGCATCTGGTGATGAACACCACCGAAGGCGCGCAGGCGGTCGAAGACAGCAAGTCGATCCGCTCCATCGCGCTCTATGACAAGATCCCCTATTTCACCACCGCCGCAGGCGCCCATGCCGCCGCCTTGGCGATCAAGGCGCAGGCCGAGGATGCGATCGGCGTGAAAGCGCTTCAGGGATAAGAAAAAGGGGCTGCCCATCGGGCAGCCCCTTTCGCATTTGGGCATCGGTGCCCGCTTAGCTGATGATGCACCGGATCCAGCAAAGCTGAGGCGCGAAACGCATCCGCGTGGCATGCGAGACGTTGACCTCCGTGCCCTCCAAGCCGATCTGCGCAATCGGCTCGTGCATGAAAGAAGTCTCCACCAGCACCAGACGGTCACCATTGGCCATCAGCGGCACCCGCTCGCGCGAAAGCCCCGCGATAAAGTCGAGATCGAGCAGGCTGTCCAGCCCGATGCCTTGCGAGAAATCCACCGCCAAAATCCGGCGGTCCAGACTGTCGCAATTCAGAATGCACCGCACCTGCGTGACGCGCAGAGAGACTTCGTAACCGGTGAGTTGCTCCGCCACCGATTGCAGGCCCAAGAGATCAGCGGCGTTGATCGGCGTCGTCTGCCGCGACAGGCTGTCGGCGATGACGGCGGTGGCATCGGTCGCCATCCCGCGGACCCGAAAGGCATCGGTAAAGGTCAGCATCGCCATGATCGACCAGACCAACAACGGCAGCAGAACCAGAAAGGCAATCGTCTGGCTGCCCTCTTCCGACCGGACGAAACCTTTGAATACGCCCCCCCTCATCCGCGCGGCTCCGTCACGAAAGCGGTGGTGACCCGCACGCCATATGTGCCATCCGACCCTTCGGGCAATTTCCGGCCCAAGCCTGTCCCCGGCAAAAGCGGATCGAACAAACGACAGACCCGCATCATCATCAGGTTGTTCTGCTGACCGGGCAGAAAGCCATTTGCCGGGTCGAAATCCTCATCCCGGTCAACACAGGGGGCAGCCCCGCTCAGATCAGCCCAGTCGGCAATCGGCATGGCCCGCATCTCGATCCGGATATTCTCGATGCAGCCCGCATCGAAAACCGACCGCTCACAAATCAGCGCCTTCATCGCGTCATAGCCTGGCACAGAACCGGTGGCCAAACGCACGTCCCGCACGGCCAAATTCGTGGCCCGGCGCAGCATGATCTCACGCGCGCTCCACAGGCCCGTCTCAAGCGCGAGGAAGAAGAAGTAAAAGACGAGCGGCAAAAGGATGACGAACTCGATGGTGACCCCGCCCGCCTCGGACCGGCGAAAGCGGTCTTTGACGAAGCGGATCATTTCGTCAGCCTCAACATAGAGATGGACGCCGCGATCATGTCGAAGGCGGTTTGGATTTCGAGACCCTGAACGTCGAAGTAATGGGCCTCGGAAGAGGCGCAGTCTTTCAGAAGGCTGAGGGAGTTGGTGCTGTCGACATCCATGCCGATGGAATAGACCACGACGCCAGCCGTGTTCGCGACGCCGCAGATTTGACGCAGGCGGCGGTCTTTCTCGTTCGCGCTGATGGTGTCGTGCATGTTGTTCCAAAAACTATTCGCGCGCGAACTCCAAGTCTGCGATCCGCCCCACCAACTTGTCGTCCGCCGTCGGCCATAGAGGTTATAGCCGTAGTAATAAGGGGACATCTCGGCCCAAACCTCGGGCCAGTCGAGCCGTTCTTCCTGCCCTTGATCCCTATAGTCCCGTAGACTGGGGTGGTTGAGCAGCGTGTAATCATCCCACCTACGATCAGAGCCCCAAGGGTGGGTCGCATAAAAGTAGTCTTCAGGATAGGAATTATCCCCGTCGTATTCGTTGGAGCGTTCGGCAGATTCCACTGTATAGAACACCACCGACCCGTAATCGGTGCGGATCACATCCGACTCGCCAGAGGCATACTCAGGCTCAAGACGGTATTCCGGAAAGTTCTCACCATCCGTCATCAGCACCAGAACCTTCATGCTGTTATCAGCCCCGTGCGGGTGCGGGCGGCCTTGAAACTCCTGCGGGACCAGACCGGCGTCGATCAAGCCGCTCACCGGCCCCTGTGCGGAGGGGTCAAGCAAGGCCAGCCCCCACTTCGCACCAACGTCGATCGACGTCGACCCTTCGGCGGTCAAAGCGAGGATTTGCGATCTCAGCGCCGCGACCGAGTCTGACAGAGGAGTAATTTCAAAACCTGCGTCTTTACGGCAAACCCATTGGCCCCTTTCCTGGTTGGAACTCGACATGCTCTGGAACTGGAAGTGCCCTGTCCGTTGCATCTGTTGTTGGGGGTCGATCGCCAAGGAACCATAGTCATTCCCATCGAAATCCACGCAGTGGGAATAGCTATGTTCGGTGGTTGTCGAATATTGGCCCAGCAGAGCTTCTCCCGCATTTACCTTGGTCGAATAGGGAATGATCGAAATCGATACGCGTCCCTCTTCGGTATCGCTTAGGATCGTATCGACAAAGTCGATGGCCGCATTCTTCAGCAGGGTCAACTTGATCCCGCTCCGGTCGCTGGTCCTCTCCCCCATCGACCCCGACACATCCAACACCAGCGAAATCTCGATGTCCTCAACCCGTTCGGTCGCCTCAGAACTGATCGTCATCCCGAGTGAATCGATGTCGAAAAACCGGAAGAAATAGGTGTTCAGCCCGGCAGGGAGCGAGGCTTCGACGGTGCGCCCCACCAGAATGCCGCCGATCTTTTCTTCGCTCGAGTCGATCACCACCTCGGAAGGATCGAGCCCCGCCGATGTCAGGTAGCTGCGCACGACCTCTTCAGGGTCGAGGTCTTGCGACAGGCTCGCCGCGGCCAGCACGGCATTGTCGAGATGGGTCTGAAAGGTGGTCCGCGTCCGCTCGTGGTTCGCCAGATCCACGGCCAGCCCGCCAAAGATCGTGATCCCGAAAAACACGACCAACATGAGGACCAGCATGCCGCCGCCCTCGTCCTTGCGAAAACGCTTTGCCCGCTCGCAAAGCATTCGACTGATAATACTGCGCCTCATGACACCTCTCTTTTTCGGAGGTTGAATCCGTAAGCAAATTCTGTGCTTTAGGCTGCGGCATCCGCGGATGGTGGACCTGTAAATCACGCGCCGGAGGGGCCGCTGCCTCAAAAAAACCCTGACTGTTCTCGTTCAATTAATGATTGCTAATGCTCAATCACTGCGCGCTTCCGGTTGCATAGTCAAGCCAGCGCGCGGGGGCCGGGGCGATCAAAATTCGCAACTGTAGCGGCATTCACACGTCTGCCCCGTCAAAGCCGTGGCAAGTCCTGCGCGGTTTCGCTAAAGTATGGAACCTGCACCTTGCTGCCCCCTGCATCAAAGTGCACCGACATGACAACGGCCCTTGCAATTCGCCCGGGGCTGCTCAGCTTTATCAGACCAGCCATGCCGTTGGAGAGAAAGGGATCACACCGATGTATCAAGCCGCCATCACCGGTACGGGCGTTTTCACGCCGCAGCAAACCATCACCAACGCCGAACTGGTCGAAGCCTTCAACGCCTATGCCGACCTCTACAATGCCGAAAATGCCGAGGCGATCGAAGCGGGCACCCTAGAGGCCAAGGCGCATTCCTCGGAAGAGTTCATCGTCAAAGCCAGCGGCATCGAACAGCGCTATGTCATGGATAAATCCGGCGTGCTGGACCCCAATGTGATGCACCCCCTGCTGCGCCAGCGCGCGGATGAGGAACCTTCCCTCATGGCCGAAATGGCCATTGATGCCGCGCAAAAGGCGCTCGCCGCCGCTGGAAAGAGCGCCGAGGATGTGGACGCGGTGATCTGCGCCGCCTCCAACCTCGAGCGCGCCTATCCTGCCGTGGCCATCGAGATTCAGAAGCTTCTTGGCGTGAAGGGCTTTGCCTTCGATATGAACGTCGCCTGTTCTTCGGCCACTTTCGGCATTCAGGCAGCGGCGGATATGATCCGCTCCGGCTCCATCCGCTCCGCCCTCGTGGTGAACCCCGAGATTTGCTCAGCCCACCTCGAATGGCGTGACCGCGATTGCCACTTCATCTTTGGTGACGTGGCCACCGCCACGCTGCTGGAACGCGCCGAAGATGTCGACGGCCCCTGTTTCGACGTTATCTCGACCCGCTGCGCGACCGAATATTCCAACAACATCCGCAACAACAACGGCTTCCTCCGCCGCTCCCGCCCCGATGGGCTGAGCGACCGGCGCGATATGCAGTTCATGCAGAATGGGCGCAAAGTGTTTAAGGAAGTGTTACCCATGGTGGCCGACCATATCGGCGGGCATATGGCCGACAACGGGTTGGAGTCCGCCGACCTCAAGCGCATCTGGCTGCATCAGGCCAATAAGTCGATGAACGATTTCATCGGGCGCAAAGTGCTGGGGCGGGAGCCTGAGCCGGGCGAACAGCCCAACATTCTTCAGGACTACGCCAACACCTCCTCCGCCGGGTCGATCATCGCTTTCGCCAAGAACTCCGACGATCTGGAAGACGGCGACACTGGACTGATCTGCTCCTTCGGGGCGGGCTATTCCGTAGGCTCCGTCATCGTCAAAAAGCGCGGCTAACCCGCGGCGCCCGGCCCTAAGATCAGGGCGGGGTTTGCATCTTGATCCGCTGTCATGGGCGGCGTAACACCCTGCCCATGGCAAAGCTCTACTTCAATTACTCCACCATGAACGCCGGTAAATCCACGGTGCTGCTTCAAGCGGCGCATAACTATGTGGAACGCGGCATGGTGCCCTTTTTGCTCACCGCGCAGTTCGACAACCGCGCGGGCGAAGGGCGCATCGCCTCCCGCATCGGCATTGGGCAAGAGGCCGATACTTTCGCCCCGGGCGAAGACCTTTTGGCCAAGATCGAAGCCCGGTTGGAGCAAGGCCCCTGCGCCTGTATCTTTGTCGATGAGGCGCAGTTTCTGGAGGTCGAGCAGGTCTGGCAACTGGCCCGTGCGGTGGATGATCTGGGCGTGCCAATCATGTGTTTTGGCCTTCGCGTCGATTTCCGGGGTGAGCTTTTCCCCGGCTCCGCCACCCTGCTGGCGCTGGCCGATGAGATGCGCGAAGTGCGCACCATTTGCCATTGCGGCAAGAAGGCCACGATGGTCGTGCGCCGCGACGCCGAAGGGCAAGCGATGCGGGACGGCGCGCAGGTGCAGATCGGCGGGAACGAGACCTATGTCTCGCTCTGCCGCAAACACTGGCGCGCCGCTGTGGGCGACGGTTAAACCCGGTTCGGCGGGGTCTCTCCGTCGATGAAGGCTTGCAGATTGGCCACCGCCATCAGCCCCATATCGACACGGACTTCATGCGCCGCCGTGCCGAGATGCGGCAGCAGCACAGCATTGTCGAGATCACGCAGCGCCTGCGGCACCTTGGGCTCGAACTCATAGACATCCAAACCCGCACCGCCAATGCGCCCCGCTTGCAGGGCTTCGATCAAGGCGGCCTCCTGCACCACATCGCCGCGGGCGATGTTGATCAGATGGGCATGGGGCTGCATCGCGCCGAGAACGGTTTCATCGATCAGATGCCGCGTCTCGCCGCCGCCGGGCACGGCGATGACGAGCACATCCACGGCTTCGGCCAGCGCGGGCAGGCTTTCGACACGGGTGGCGGGAAAATCGAGGTCTTTCTCACTGCGGTTGAAATAGCTGACCTGCATTTCGAAACCATAATGGCAGCGCCGCGCGATGGCCTGCCCGATCCGGCCCATGCCAACGATGCCGACCCGTTTGCCGGTCAAATGCAAACCCAGCATCTGCGTCGGGTGCCAACCGGCCCAAGCGCCGGAGCGGACCAGCCGCTCCCCTTCGGCAGCGCGGCGGGCGGACATGAGCATGAGCGTCATGGCGACATCCGCCGTGGCATCGGTGACGGCGCCGGGCGTGTTGGTCACCTCCACCCCCGCCGCGCGGGCCGCTGCCGCGTCGATGTGGTTATAACCGACGCCGAAATTGGCGAGGATCTTGCAGCGCGGCTCGGGCACATCGGCAAAAACCTCGGCCGAGAAAGCATCCCCCAGGGTCGGCATCACCCCGTCATAGTCGCGCAGCGCGGCGCGCATTTCTTCGCCCGAAAGCGGCGCGGTTTCCTCGCGCACCGTCACTTCGCAGCCCTTCAACGCTTCGGTGACTTCCTTGGGCAAAGGCCTGGCAATCAATATCTTTTTCAATGCATCCGCCCTCCTTCGGGCACTTTTTGATCGGGCGACAAAAGCACGATCTCTCCGTCCTTGTCGGGCAGGCCGAGCACCAGCACCTCGGACATGAAAGGCCCGATCTGGCGCGCGGGGAAGTTAACCACGGCCACGACCTGCCGCCCCACCAGCGTCTCCGGCGTATAATGCGCGGTGATCTGGGCCGAGGTCTTACGCTCGCCGATCTCCTCGCCGAAATCTACCCAGAGTTTGATCGCCGGTTTCCGCGCTTCGGGGAAGGCTTCGGCCCGGGTCACGGTGCCGACGCGAATATCGACCTTCAGGAAATCGTCGAAAGTGATCTCAGCCATTGGCCAGCTCCCGCGATCTGTCCGCCGCGGCGGCAACCGCGCGTTTCAGCAAGAACGGGAAACCGTCGGCCTCATCCATCAAAACCTCAAGCGCCGCTTGGGTCGTGCCATTGGGGCTGGTGACGTTGACGCGCAGCTGGGCCGGGTCCTCTTCAGCCTGCATCGCCAGCGCCCCTGCCCCGGCGACCGTCGCCTTGGCCAATTGCATCGCCAATTCCTCGGGCAGGCCTTGGGCCACACCGGCGGCGGCCATGCATTCGATCATGTGAAAGACATAGGCCGGGCCCGAGCCGCTGACCCCAGTAACCGCGTCGATCTGCGCCTCTTCGGTCAGGCGGACGACCTCACCCACCGCGCTTAATAGCGTTTCGGCTTCATCCAAAGACCGGCTGCCCGCCTTGGCGTTGCCGACGATGGCGGTGATCCCTCTGGAGATGGCAGCAGGCGTGTTGGGCATGGCCCGCACAATGGGCGTGTCGCCGCCGAGGACGCTTTCGAAATAGCCGATGGTCGTGCCCGCCGCGACGCTGACGAACAGCGTCTCACCATTGCCCATCGCCTGAAGCGTCGGCAGCGCATCCGACATCATCTGCGGTTTGACCGCCACCAGCACCACTGCCGGCGCGGCAGGCAGATCGGCGTTCAGGTTTACGCCGGTGCCTTGCAGCCAATCGGACGGTTTCGGGTCCACGACCCAAACCGAGCTTGCCGGCAGCCCCTGCGCCAGCCAGCCTTCCAACATGGCCGATCCCATTTTGCCACAGCCCAGCAAAACCAGACCGTCGCGTGCCACTCTCCCGTCTTTCATCCTATCCCCCGAAGTTGTTCGGGGACTTTGTTACGCCCGGCCGTAAGCCTCTGCAATGGCGACGTCCATCGCGGCCTTTGGGGATTGATCGCCCCAAACGAGCAATTGCAGCGCAGGATAGTAGCGTTCCGCGCTCATGACGGCGGCACCGATCATCGTGTCGATCTGCTCTGGCCCCGCGACCTGTCCGCCCGCCAAAACCAGCCCGTAGCGGTAGACCATCAACTGCTGATCGGCCCAAAAGCTGAAGACCCCCGCCCAGCATTGATCGTTGACGAGGTTTAACAATTCGTAAAGTTCCGGCAGTTTTTCAGCCGGAGGCTCCATCTCGAAGGTGCAGATCAGCCGCAGCGTTTCGTCGTAAGCTGACCATGCCAGCGTGATCGAATAGGTCCGCCACTGCCCCTCGACCGCCATGGCGATCTGGTCATCCGCCACGCGGTCGAATTCCCAATCGTGATGGGCCGCGAGATTTTCAACGATATCAATGGGGTGGATTTCTTCTTCAAGGTAATGCTCGGACAGGGCCATTTCGCCACCTCTCAATCTGTTCCACGGGGCGGGACTTGGCCCACCATGCATGGAAGCCTGCACAAATAGGCGTGTAGGTTCACATCACCTATACAATATATGGTGCTTGCAGCGGAACAGTCTGGCAAGTTTTTTCTTGGGGATAACCACAATTGATAGGGGATAACCGCAATAACTTGTGGGTAAATCGCGGAAATCGTCTATAAATTGGAGGGAGAGGGCGCGACGGGCCGCAAACGGCCTCTGTCCACGCGGGGGATCGCCGCCCCGGCCTGGGGCGGCTGATCGAATTCTATCGGGTTCAGTCTTTGGCTTCGAGCTTGTCGAGCCGCGCTTTCAGCGCTTCGTTCTCTTCGCGGGCCTTCTGCGCCATGGCACGCACCGCGTCGAACTCCTCACGGGTGACGAAATCACGATCGGCGAGCCAGCGGTCGAGCATTCCCTTGAAGGCGGTCTCGGCCTCATCCTTGGCGCCCTGAGCGACGCCCATCGCGTTTGTCATCATCTGTGAAACATCGTCGAAAAACTTATTGCGGGTCTGCATGTCTGGCCTCCGGAGGTTTGTTAGCCTCTATATGGGGCGCGCAGCCCTTGCTCGCAAGGTTGACTTCCCCGCGCGGCCTTGCTCAATCAGCAGCATGATAGCCATGCTCCCCTTCCCCGATATCGCGCCGGAAATCTTTTCGGTGACCCTGTTTGGTTCCACCTTCGCGCTGCGCTGGTATGCACTGGCCTATATCGTGGGCATTCTGCTGGGCTGGCGCATCGCCACCGCGGCGGTCAAACGTCCCCAACTGTGGAAGAACGACACGCCGGTGATGAAGCCCGGTCAGGTCGAAGACCTGCTGTTTTGGGTCATTCTGGGTGTGATCCTTGGCGGGCGGCTGGGCTATGTCCTGTTCTATCAGCCGGCCTATTACCTGTCGAACCCTGCGGCCATCTTGCAGCTTTGGGAGGGCGGCATGTCCTTTCATGGCGGGGCGCTCGGGGTCATTTTGGCCGGGCTTTTCTATACATGGCGGCACCGCATCCCGGTGATCTCGACCGGGGATATGGTCTGTCTGGGGCTGGCACCGGGGCTGTTTCTGGGGCGTCTGGCGAATTTCATCAATGCCGAGCTTTGGGGCCGGCCAACCGATCTGCCTTGGGGCGTCGCCTTCCCCGGTGAGGCGGCGCAGTTCTGCCCAGACGTGGCGGGCATCTGTGCGCGCCACCCCTCGCAGCTCTATGAAGCGCTGCTGGAGGGGCTGCTCTTGGGCGGTGTGCTGATCTGGATGGCGTGGAAACGCGGGGCGCTCAAGATGCCGGGGCTAATCGGTGGCACCTTCCTTGCGGGCTATGGCGCGGCACGGTTCGCGGTGGAGTTCCTGCGCCAGCCCGACGCGCAATTCGTCACCCCCGGCAACCCGCTGGGGCTGGCTTGGCATATCGGCGGCTGGGGGCTGACCATGGGGCAAATCCTGTCGCTGCCGATGATCGCCGTGGGCGTCTTCCTCATCACCCGAGCGCGGCGGCAGGCATGAGCCTGAAGGACCATCTGCTCACCCGGATCGCGCTGGAAGGGCCGATGCGGCTGGACGCCTATATGCAGTCCTGCCTGCTGCATCCCGACTGGGGGTACTACACCACCCGCGCGCCTTTCGGCCCGGAGGGGGATTTCATCACCGCCCCCGAGATCAGCCAGATGTTTGGCGAATTGATCGGCCTGTCGCTGGCGCAAAGCTGGCTGGATCAGGGCGCGCCCTCCCCCTTCACACTGGCCGAGCTTGGGCCGGGCCGGGGGACATTGATGGCCGATATTCTGCGCGCCACGGCGCGGGTGCCGGGGTTTCAGGACGCGGCGCAGGTCACGCTGGTCGAAGCCTCTCCTTCTTTACGCGACGTGCAGCGCGAGACGTTGCGAGGGGCCGAGGTCACTTGGGCCGAGAGTGCCGCTGACCTCCCAGATGCGCCGCTGTTCCTGATCGCCAATGAGTTTTTCGATGCCCTGCCAATCCGGCAATTCATCCGCCAAGGCGCAGGCTGGGCCGAGCGCCGGGTGGGCGCGGCAGAGGGGGCGCTGACCTTTGGCCTCGGCCCCGTGACCCCACAGCCTGCCCTTGCCCATCGGCTGGAGGATACGAAAGACGGCGACCTTGTTGAGCTTTGCGCCCCGGCGGCGGAGATCATGCAAGAGATCGGCAAACGCATCGCGGCCCATGGCGGGGCGGGGCTGATCATCGACTATGGCGATTGGCGCGCCTTGGGTGACACGCTGCAAGCGCTGGAGAACCACAGCCCTGCCGATCCCCTCGCCAATCCCGGGCGCGCCGATCTGACCGCCCATGTCGATTTCGAGGCGCTGGCCCGCGCCTGCCCCTGCCCCCATAGCCGCGTGGTCACCCAAGGCGTTTTTCTGGAGCGATTGGGCATCACCCCCCGCGCGCAGAAACTGGCCGAGGCGCTGACCGGTGACGCGCTCAGCAACCATATTGCCGCACATCGACGGTTGACGCACCCGGCGGAAATGGGAAACCTGTTCAAAGTGATGGGGCTTTACCAAAAAGGTCAGACCCCGCCCCCGGGGACAGAAGTATGACGCTCGAAATTCTGACATCCGATGCGCTTGCGCCTTTGCGGCACGGGTTTTTCACCCGCCGTGGCGGCGCGTCTTCGGGGGTGTTTTCCGGGCTGAACTGCGGCAGCGGCAGCTCGGACCAGTCCGAAATCGTGCGCATCAACCGCGCCCGCGCCGCCGAGGCGATGGGCCTGCCTGCCGACCATCTTGTCGGCGTGCATCAGGTGCATTCCGCCACTGTCGTCACAGTGACGGAGCCGCACGACGACAAACCCCGCGCCGATGCCTTGGTCACCAAAACCCCCGGCATCGCCCTGTCGATCCTGACCGCCGATTGCCAGCCCGTGCTCTTCGCCGATGCGCAGGCCGGAGTGGTGGGCGCGGCCCATGCGGGCTGGCGCGGCGCGCTTGACGGGATACTCGAAGCGACCGTCGATGCGATGGTCGATCTCGGCGCCAGTCGCGAGAAGATCACCGCAGTGATCGGCCCATCGATCAGCCAGCGCGCCTATGAGGTCGGGCCGGAGTTTATGGACAACTTCATGAATGCCGACCCCGAGTTTGCCCGCTACTTTGCCCAAGGCGAAGGCGACCGGCTGCATTTCGACCTGCCCGGCTTTGGCCTGAACCGGCTGCGCGCGGCAGGCGTGGGCCATGCGGAATGGACGCGGCATTGCACCTACGCCGATGCCGCGCGATTCTATTCCTACCGGCGCACGACCCATGCCAAAGAAGCGGACTATGGCCGCTTGCTCTCGGCGATCACCCTCTGAACGGGGCGAGATTGCGGCAAAGCCTGCCCGTTTCGCGCCGCATTGCTGTTGCCAAATTTGAGCCGATCCGCCTGAAACAGCGCCATTGTTTCCTGAGAACCCCGCAAACCACCGGAAATTAACGTTTTTTGAAGTATGGCAAGGGCGCCCCAAAGCGCCCTTCGAACCCGCCAAAATCCCACAAGTTTCTCGCCCACGGTCAAAAACCGGCCCGATTGCACTGCGATAGTGGATGCAACAATGCCCGCGTGACCCGAAGAGGAACAAAGCCATGAAAAAGAACCCGCGCTTCATCAAATCCGTTGTCGAGACAGCGGCCAAGACCGACACCGTCATGCCATGGGCCCGCGGTGTGCGCCGCGCCGCATTCATCGCCAAACGCTCCGGCAACGCCCCGGTCCGCAAGACCGCCTGAAAGGTTTCCCCCGGTACCGGTGCCACGCGCCCGGTATAGCAGACCGCCCCTCGTGACGTTGATTCGTTGCGAGGGGCGTTTTCATGCGAATATGGCGATCACGCACCCGGCCCGGAAACAGCCCCCCGCATTCAGCCGAGATTGGCGCGCAAAGCGCAGCGCTCATGCCGGATATTTTGACAAATCCCGCAGAACATGGCGCAGTATCCGTCAGCCCGCGCCGGTGCATGCCGCCCTCGGCAGCGCTGTGCCGGGCCGACAAAGGGTTTTGCATGACTGAGACCGCCACCAAAGCCGAAGGCCCGCCGCCCGCGCCGATGCGCAGCTATGAAGTCGCCGCGCTCCGCGCCGACGGGTCGCTCTATATCGGGCAAGACACCGCCCCCACCGCGCCACTTTTCGAAGCCGCTTTCGCGGCCTTCGCCCGCGGGACGCCGATCCAAACGGTACAGGGTGACATCGCCATCGAAGATCTCCAGCCCGGCGACATGATCAACACTAGTGCCGGAGACCCGGCGCAATTGATCTGGATCGGGTCGAGCCGTTTCATCCCGGCGGACAGTGGGCGGCTGCCCCTCATCCGCATCATGCCCGACAGTTTCGGCGAGGGGCGCCCGAGTTCGTTCCTCACCCTCGGCCCCGCCGCACGGGTGCTCCAGACGTCGCACCTGCGGGCCGAGGCGGAGGGCAGCCGCCTGCTCACCCCGCTGTGCGAATTCGTGGATGGAGTTAATGTGATCGAGGTCACCCCGCCAACCCCGGTACGCCTGTTTCATATCTGTCTGTCGCGCCATGCGGTGATCAAGGCAGGCGGGCTAGAGATGGAGACCTTTCACCCCGGCGCTCAAGCGCTGCGTGACGCAACACCCGGCCTGCGGGATCGCTTTCTATCCATGTTTCCGCAGATCGCGCATGGGCGGGATTTCGGCCCCCTCGCCCACCCCCGCGCGCCCGCGGCGGCGGAAGACCGCGCCGACAGCTGATCTCAAGGCGCGGTCGACAGCCGCGCTTCCAACACGTCGAAGGGCACGCCGGGCTCATCCTTGGCCCCGCGGATCACGAGGCTGGTCTTCACGCTTTCCACATTGGGCGTGGTCAGCAATTGCCCGGTCAGGAAACTTTGAAAGCTCGACAGATCCGGTGCCACGCATTTCAGGATGAAATCGACTTCCCCGTTGAGCATATGGCACTCACGCACCAGCGGCCAACCACGGCATTTCTCTTCAAACGCGCTCAGGTCAGCCTCGGCCTGACTGGCCAGCCCGACCATGGCGAAGACCTGCACCTCAAAGCCCAGTTCGCGCGCATCGACATCCGCATGATAGCCTTTGATATAGCCCTGTTCTTCCAAGGTGCGCACGCGGCGCAAACAGGGCGGTGCAGAGATGCCGACACGTTTGGCCAGTTCGACATTCGTCATCCGGCCATCAGATTGCAACTCGGCCAAGATCATCCGGTCTATCGGATCAAGTCGTGTACCCGCCATAACATCCTCAGTGAATTTTCGATTCTTATAGCAGCCTGCGTGGTGCGCGCAATAAAGTTTCACATAAGCGCAATATTCTTTATCGCAGCCCTTGAGGCCAGCCGCCCGTCCGTTCACGCAAGCGTAATGACGGGGCGGTGACGGCAGGGGTTTAACGGCTTCGCGGCTATCGCTATATGAGGCGGGCAATATCAATGACAGCCCGGGGGCGCCAGATGGCCGAGACACGTAAAACCAAGGTACTGATCATCGGCTCCGGCCCTGCGGGCTATACCGCCGGGGTCTACGCAAGCCGCGCCATGCTGGAGCCGATCCTCGTGCAGGGGATCGAGCCGGGCGGCCAGCTGACCACCACCACCGAGGTCGAGAACTGGCCCGGCGACAGCGAGGTGCAGGGCCCCGACCTGATGATCCGCATGCAGGACCACGCCAAGGCCATGGGGACTGAGATCATCGGCGACATCATCACCGACCTCGACCTGTCGAGCCGCCCGTTCCACGCCAAGGGCGACAGCGGCACGACTTACGTCGCCGATTCCGTGATCCTCGCCACCGGCGCCCGCGCGAAGTGGCTGGGGCTGGAGAGCGAAGAGAAGTTCAAGGGCTTCGGCGTCTCGGCCTGCGCTACCTGCGATGGGTTCTTCTATCGTGGTCAGGAGATCGTGGTCATCGGCGGCGGCAACACTGCCGTGGAAGAGGCGCTGTTCCTCACCAACTTCGCTTCCAAGGTCACGCTGATCCACCGCCGCGACGAGCTGCGCGCCGAGAAGATCCTGATCGACCGGTTGATGAAGAACCCCAAGATCGAGCCGCTGTGGTTCCATGAGCTGCACGAGGTCTACGGCACCGACAACCCGCTCGGCGTCGAGGGCGTGAAGGTCAAACACACCAAGACCGGCGAGATCACCGACATCCCCGCCAAGGGCGTCTTTGTCGCCATCGGCCATGCGCCCGCCAACGAGTTGGTCAAAGATACGCTGGAAACCCACATGGGCGGCTACGTCGTGACCAAACCCGACAGCACCGAAACCTCCATCCCCGGCGTCTTTGCCGCAGGCGATTTGACCGACCACAAGTACCGCCAAGCGGTGACCAGCGCCGGCATGGGCTGCATGGCAGCACTCGAAGCCGAGCGCTTCCTTGCCGAAGTGGGCGACGATGACGGCAAAGATACCTCCCTCCCGCTCGGCTACGGGGCCGAGGTGAAGGAAGACGTTTAAGTCAGACGAAGGCGCGGCGGAGATAATTCCGGTTTCCGCCGCCCCTCAGCACCCGAATTGCAGGCCACCCTCGGATCATGGGATTTCGGCCTTTAACGGGGCGACACCCCTTAGTTCTATAGACTTTTCCCATCTTTTGCAGCTATGGCAGCCGGGACCAAAGCCGCCTGTTCCCTGAAGAAAAGTGATAGTCATGATGCCCAGCAACCTCACGCCGATCCCCGAACTCTACGTCTCTTACGAGTCTTCGCAAAAGCTGAAGGTGGAGGCGGGCAATCTGGTGAGCCTCGACCTCACCCCGCGCCAGATCTGCGATCTGGAACTCTTGATGAACGGCGGCTTCAACCCGCTGAAAGGGTTCTTGGGCGAAGAGGACTACGACAGCGTGGTCGAGAATATGCGTCTGGCGGATGGCTCCCTCTGGCCGATGCCGATCACCCTCGACGTGACCGAGGCTTTCGCCGAGAAGCTGGAAGTAGGGCAGGACATCGCCCTGCGCGACCAAGAGGGCGTGATCCTTGCGACCATGACCGTGACCGACCGCTGGACCCCGAACAAATCGCGCGAGGCCGAGAAGGTCTTTGGCGCCGATGACGAGGCGCATCCGGCGGTGAATTACCTGTACAACCAAGCGGGCAACGTCTATCTGGGCGGTCCGGTAACCGGCATCCAGCAGCCGGTGCACTATGATTTCCGCGCCCGTCGCGATACGCCGAACGAGTTGCGCGCCTATTTCCGTAAGCTGGGCTGGCGTCGCGTCGTGGCCTTCCAGACCCGCAACCCGCTGCACCGCGCGCATCAGGAGCTTACATTCCGCGCCGCGCGTGAGGCGCAGGCCAACCTGCTGATTCATCCGGTCGTCGGCATGACCAAACCCGGCGACGTGGATCACTTCACCCGCGTGCGCTGCTATGAAGCGGTGCTCGACAAGTATCCTGCCGCCACCACCTCCATGTCGCTCTTGAACCTCGCCATGCGCATGGCTGGCCCGCGCGAGGCCGTCTGGCACGGGCTGATCCGCAAAAACCACGGCTGCACCCATTTCATCGTGGGCCGCGACCATGCTGGCCCCGGCAAGAACTCCGCCGGTGAGGATTTCTATGGCCCCTATGATGCGCAGGAATTGTTCCGCGTACATCAGGAGGAGATGGGCATCGAAATGGTCGATTTCAAACATATGGTTTGGGTGCAGGAACGTGCCCAATATGAGGCCATGGATGAGATCGAGGACAAGGACAGCGTCACCATCCTGAACATCTCGGGCACCGAGCTGCGCCGCCGCCTGAGGGAAGGTCTGGAGATCCCTGAGTGGTTCTCCTTCCCCGAGGTCGTCAAGGAGCTGCGCCGCACCTCCCCGCCGCGGTCCAAACAGGGGTTCACCGTCTTCTTCACCGGTTTCTCCGGCTCTGGCAAATCCACCATCGCCAACGCGCTGATGGTCAAGCTGATGGAGATGGGCGGCCGCCCGGTGACGCTGCTGGACGGTGACATCGTGCGCAAGAACCTCAGTTCTGAGTTGGGCTTCTCGAAAGAGCACCGCGATCTGAACATCCGCCGCATCGGCTATGTCGCATCAGAGATCACCAAGAACGGCGGCATCGCCATCTGCGCACCGATTGCGCCCTATGCCGCCACCCGCCGCGCGGTGCGTGAGGATGTCGAGAACTTCGGCGCCTTCGTCGAGGTGCACGTCGCAACCTCCATCGAAGAGTGCGAACGCCGCGACCGCAAGGGGCTCTACAAGCTGGCGCGAGAGGGCAAGATCAAGGAATTCACCGGCATTTCCGACCCCTACGATGTGCCGCAGAACGCCGAACTGGTGCTGGAGACCGAGAATGTCGAGGTCGACAACTGCGCGCATCAGGTGTTGCTGAAGCTCGAAAACATGGGGCTGATCGCGGAGTAAACCGATCAGTTTTTGCCAAGAACAACGCAGCCCCTCGGGGCTGCGTTTCGCGTTTGGGGTCAGGCCACCTCGGGCATGAAAACTTGGCCCGACATTACCACGCGCCCCTGCCCCGCCACGCGGACACCGGTGGTCGCATCGCGGGGGCCAAGCACCTCGACCTCCGCCCGTCCGGGGCGGCCCATGAGGTGCCCCTGCTCGGCCACGAAGGCCGGGCTCTCGATCAATCCGCGCGCCCAGAGGTAGGCCGCCATGGCACCCGTCGCCGATCCGGTGAAAGGGTCTTCGGCGGGGCTGGGCGGGGCCAGCAGCAGCCGCGCATAGGTATCGCCCACAGCGGTCGCGCCTTCGAGGGTGACCCAAAAAGGCTCCATCATATCGCTGCCCTGCCCCAGATGGGCATTATAGGCCGCGAGCGCCTCGGGGTTAAGCTTCAGCCCTTCCAATGCGGCGCGACTGCGCAGAACGGTGATACAGAACGGCAGTCCGGTAGAAACTACCTGCGGCGGCGCGATGATATCCTCGGGTGCCACGCCGCCCACCTTGGCGACGAGATCGGCAGGCACTTCTTCCCCGAAGACCGGCGCGATCTGGGTCATGGCGATTTGGGAGCCGCGCACCTCGACCTCAACGATCCCCGCGCCAGTCTCCAACCGCAGTGGCCCTTCGCCGATCAACCCGCGATGGCGCAGCGCTGCGACGGTGGCGATGGTGGGGTGGCCCGCAAAGGGTATCTCTCGACTGGCGAGGTAGTATTTCACCCTGAAATCCGCGACCTCCGACGGGCCGGTAAAGGTGCATTCCACGAGGGATGTTTCGCGCACATAGACCATGCATAGCTCATCCGGCAGCCCTGCCCCGCCATGCACCACGGCGCAGCCATTGCCGCCAAAGACTTGGTCGGTGAAGGCGTCTACCCAGTCGAAATCGAAATCCATAAGGCCGCTCCCAATAAAAAAGGCCGCAGTGGACTGCGGCCTTGCATCGGGCTTAGCGTATCGTCGTGCCGCGCGGCGTCAATGCACCATCACTGGCCGGTAGTCATGCTCTCGCGCCAATGAGAAGGCGAGTTTCTGGTCGCCGACCAGCGCAAGCTGCTGCCCTTCGGCATCGTGAACGGCATAGAGAAGCTCAAGCCCCTCGGCCTGATCGCGCACCTCGCGCGGCAGATCGGCGACAGCGATGGTTTTGACATAGACCATACGGTCGTTTCCGTGGGTGATTGCGTCTTGCATGATGTTACCCCTTCTTGATCTTGATGGTTTGAACCACCGTTTCAGGCTTGGCGCGGGTCAGGTCGACATGCAGCAGACCATTCTCCATAACCGCCTCGCCCACATCGACCCCATCGGCCAGTACGAACGAGCGTTGGAATTGACGCGCAGCGATTCCACGGTGCAGAAACACCCGGTCTTCGCCATCGTCGGACTGACGCCCACGGATCACGAGCTGTCTATCCTCAACGGTTATCGACAGATCCTGTTCCGAAAAACCCGCCACCGCCAGCGTGATGCGATAGCTGTAGTCCGAGGTTTGTTCGATGTTGAACGGCGGATAACCTTCGTTTCCGGCCTTGGCGCTGCGTTCAAGCACCCGTTCCAATTGTTCAAACCCAAGCATATGCGGGTAAGAGGCAAGCGTTAATTTCGTCATGCGACACGTCCTTATCAGGTCAAGCGACAGTGTTTCACAGGCCCCGCAACCGGCAGCCCGTTGCATTGAATATGGGGGGGCTTGGGCAAGGGCGCAAGGGCTATGCCAAATGATCTCAACCGCTTATATTCAAGGTTCAGATGCCCAACGGAATCACCTGCCCATGAATGCCCCTACCGATCTGTCGATGAAAACGGACGAAGTGCTGCGTGTCGAGCTTGAGGTCTTTCGACGGGAACATCGCGATCTGGATGACGCCATCCATGCGCTGGTCGAACGCGGCACCGGGGATCAACTGACCCTGCAACGGCTCAAGAAACGCAAACTGCGTCTCAAGGATTTGATCGCCCAGATCGAAGACCGGCTGACGCCCGATATCATCGCCTGACCCATTATCCCCATGACCCGCGGCAATCGGCGTTGCCAGATGGGCCATAATGGGTATAGTGCGCGCTCTGATCCACCAAGAGAAGGCCCGCAGCAATGACCACGCCCCCGGTTGGCATCATCATGGGGTCCCAGTCCGACTGGGCCACCATGCGCGAAGCAGCAACCCTGCTGGACGAGCTTAACATCCCCTTCGAGGCGCGCATCGTATCGGCCCATCGCACGCCGGACCGGCTCTGGGACTATGGCAAGACGGCGGTGGACCGGGGTTTGCAAGTCATCATCGCGGGCGCAGGCGGGGCGGCGCATTTGCCGGGCATGATGGCCTCCAAAACCCGGGTGCCGGTGATCGGCGTGCCGGTGCAGACCAAGGCGCTGTCGGGTGTGGATTCGCTTTATTCCATCCTGCAAATGCCGCGCGGTTTCCCGGTCGCGACCATGGCCATTGGTGCTGCAGGCGCGGCCAATGCCGCCCTGATGGCGGCGGGCATCCTTGCGCTGCAAGACCCGGAACTGGCCAAGCGGCTGGACGATTGGCGCGATGCGCTCAGCGCTTCGATCCCCGAGGTGCCGCATGACTGAACCCCTGCAAACCGGCGCCACCATCGGCATTCTGGGCGGCGGCCAATTGGGCCGCATGCTTTCTGTCGCCGCAGCACGGCTTGGCTTTCGCACCCATATATTCGAGCCGGGCACCAACCCGCCCGCCGCCGATGTGGCCCATGCGGTGACCACCGCCCCCTATGACGACCACAAGGCGCTGGAGGCTTTCGCCCGCGCCTGTGACATCGTCACCTTCGAGTTTGAGAACATCCCCACCGAGGCGCTCGACGTGGTCGAGGCGATCACCCCGCTGCGCCCGGGCCGCGAGGCGCTGCGCATTTCCCAAGACCGGCTGACCGAGAAAACCTTCCTCGGCGATCTTGGCCTGCGCGTGGCCCCTTTCGCCGATGTGACCGACATCGCCAGCCTGAAGGCCGCCGTGGCCCAGATCGGCACGCCTGCGATCCTCAAAACCCGCCGTTTCGGCTATGACGGAAAGGGCCAAGCGCGGCTGAAAGACGATTCCGACCTCGACGCCGCTTGGGCCGAGATGAACGGCGCGCCTTCCGTGCTCGAAGGTTTCGTGAACTTCAGCGCCGAAATCTCTGTCATCGCCGCGCGCAGTGCCACGGGCGAGGTTGCCTGTTTCGACCCTGGTGAGAATGTCCACCGCGATGGCATCCTGCACACCACCACCGTGCCCGCCAAGATCAGCAATGCACAGCGCACCGACGCAGTGCTGCTTGCCGGTCGCGTGCTGAACGCACTGGATTACGTGGGCGTCATGGGGGTCGAGCTTTTCGTCACGCCGCAGGGGCTGATCGTGAATGAGATCGCTCCGCGTGTGCATAACTCTGGCCATTGGACCCAGAACGGCTGCACCATCGACCAATTCGAGCAGCATATCCGCGCCGTGGCCGGATGGCCCTTGGGCGATGGGCAGCGCTATGCCGATGTGGTGATGACCAACCTCATCGGCGATGACATGGACCGCGTGCCCGAACTGGCCCGCGCCCGCGAGACGGCGCTGCATCTCTACGGCAAGGCCGAGGTCAAACCGGGCCGCAAGATGGGTCATGTAAACCAGATCACCCGCGGCTGAGGTCAGCCGAAGAACCGATCCGCCACCGCGCCGGACATGAAGCTCACCCGCCCCGCCGCGAAAGTGGCGGCGACCCGGCCCGTGGCCTTGTCCAAGACGACGATATCGGCGCGTTTGCCCGGCGCGAGCGTGCCGCGATCCGTAAGCCCCAAGACCTGCGCCGGCCCGGATGAGACCAACGCCCAAGCGCCAGCAAGGTCCAGCAATCCGCTCTGCGCCAGCATCAAGGCGGCGCGGCGCGGCGAAGGGTAATGGTAATCCGACGCCAACGCGTGACAAAGCCCCATGGTGATCAGGTCCAGCGCTGAAAGGTTGCCATTATGCGACCCGCCGCGCACCACATTGGGCGCGCCCATGATGACCGCATCCCCCGCCCCATGCGCGGCCTCGGCGGCCTCCTGCGTCTCGGGGAATTCCGCCAGCGTCACGCCCCGCGCCCGCCAAAGGGCGCGGCCCTCGGCGGTCTGGTCATCATGGCTGCCCATTTTAACGCCACGCTGCGCCAGTTCCGCGCAAAGCCCGTCCAGCGCCGCGGGCACCTCATCGCGCCGCGCGTGCATCTCCTGCATCTGTGCCAAATGGCTCTCCGGGCTGCGCCCGGCTTTCAGCGCCTGCCCGACCAGCCGTTTTGGAGTTTTGCCCGCCGCCAAACGATCATGCGGCAGGTGATCGTTGAACACCACATAGCCCACGCCCCAATCCGACATGCGCTGCGGCAGGCTGTCGTAGAGGTCGAGCATATGGGTCTCGAACCGAAGCTGCGGGCGGATGTCGGTGACCAAATCCGGCGCGGTGTCGCGGATGCCGCTAAAGACCTGATCGGCGAACGCCAGCCCCCGCAGACCGCCTTCCCAGCTGACGAATTGCGCCAAAACCGCGGTGGTCATGCCATTCGCCGCGAGCTCTGCCTCCGCTGCGACCAACCCTTCGGACAGTTGTTTCATCGCCCCGCGACGCGGTGCCAGATGCCGCTCGAACGCGTCGCCATGCAGATCGACGATCCCCGGCAAGACTTGAAAGCCGGTCAGATCGACAGGCCGCCCGACCGGGGCATCGGCAATCACCCCGTCGGCAAATGAGAGCGGCGCGCGGCTCAGCCCCTCGGGGTGAAGCACCTCCGCATTGACGAGATTAAGGTTTGGCATCGTCCCCTCCCACCCCCGGCAGGCAGCCTGCTTCCGGGCAGCCGATCGCATTCAGGACCCCGTCGATGAAGGTCATCGACCGATCAAAACTGCCGGTTTTCAGAAAGGCCATAGTTTGGGCGATGACGCGCGGGTTGTTCATCATGAAGGTATGGGTCACCGGCAAGACGATATGATCTTTCATCCCCGCCACACGGGTCGAGGCGACCGAGACCTTCCCGTCATCCGGCCCCGGCAAAAGGCTCGAAAAATAGGGGTTGAGCGACTGTGAGCCGGCAATCACGCCCAGCTCGAAAGGGACCGGCGGCAATTGGTTCGGCAAGGCCGCATCATCGGTGCCGATCTCGGCCCCGGCGGGCCCGTTCAACCATTCGAACGCAGGGTTCTCGACCAGTTCGTCCACCACCTCGCTGCCGTGATTGGGCGGCCCCAGCATCACCACGCGCCCGACCCGGTCGGCACCGGCCTCGGCCACCCATTTGCGCACCAAAATACCGCCCATGGAATGAGTCACGAAATCGATCTGTGCAGTGCCGCAAGCCTCAATTGCGCGCGGCAGGGTCTGTTTCGCCAATTCCGCGATATTGGCCTCAGTCGAAGGGTAGCCCGGGCGCACCACGCGGTAGCCTTCGGCGGCCAAGGCCGCTTCCATCACGGCAAAAGACATCTCGGTCCTAGCCAGCCCATGGAGCAGAACCACACAGCGCCCCGCCGCGTTCTCGGCCGCGGCAGGCAGGGGGATCGCCAAGGAAATCGCGGCAATCAGCAGGGTGAAAAATCTCATCATGCCCTCCAGATAGACTGATTGCCCCGACTGTGAAATGGTCTTGGCGCGTTACCTGACGAAAGTATGCCGATGCCCCGACCCTGCCCTCGATTGGCCGCCCGCGCCGTGCTGCTGCACGAAGGCCGGCTGCTGCTGGTCAACGCCTATGCCGATGATCGGCTGGGCCTGATGTGCGCCCCCGGCGGTGGGGTGGAGGCCGGCGCCTCCCTTCCCGACAACCTGCGCCGCGAGGTCTTTGAGGAAACGGGCCTCACGATCTCTGTCGGCGCGCCCTGTTTGGTCAATGAGTTCCACGACCCCGGCGGCGAGTTCCATCAGGTGGATATCTATTTCAGATGCCACATCCTCGGATCCGCCCAAATCGCCCCCGATTGGCAAGACCGAGAGGCCATCGTCACGCGGCATCGATGGGTCACCCAAGCGGAACTGGCACAAGTCCCCCACAAGCCCGATAGCCTCGGCACAGTTGCCTTTGGCCCGACGGAGGCGGCGATCACCTACGATCCTTTGGAGCCGATTTTGCGCTAATCGCCCAAGCGATCCCGCCCAAAACCAAGGCCGTCGCGAGGACCAGCGTCAAGCTCAGCGGCTCACCCAAGAGCAGCGCCCCGGCGAGGATCGCGATGATCGGCACGCTCAGCTGCGCCACCGCCGCCGTGCCCCCGTCGATCCGCGTCAGCAGCCCATACCACAGGGCATAGCCAAGGCCCGAGGTCAGCCCGCCGCAAAGCGCGCCCAATAAAAGCCCCGTCAGGCTGAAATGCGCCCCCGCAAAAGCGGGCAGGATGAGCATGAACGGCAAACAGAGCAAAAAGTTCGCCGAAGTTGCCGCCAGCGGATCGCCCGATGTGCGACCGATGATCGTATAGGCGGCCCAGCCGATCCCCGCCAGAACCATCAGCCCGACGCCGATTGGATCCGTGGAACCCTGCCCATCTGGCCAGAGGACCAAAACCAATCCCGCAAAAGCCGCCGCAGCCCCTGTAATCTGCCGCGCGGTGGGCGCCGCGCCGGCCAAAGCGGCGTAGGTGAACATGGTAATCTGCACCACGCCAAAAAGGATGAGCGCCCCGAGCCCCGCATCCAACGTCAGATACGCCAGACTGAACCCGATCATATAGACAGCCAGGCTCACGGCCCCGCCGATCCTGTTGCGCCGCAAAAGCGACAGCCGTCCACCCCGCAGCGCAACCAAGATGGCCAAAACCAATGCCCCCGCACCGACCCGCACAAGGGCAAAGCCCGCCGGATCGATATGCCCGCCGTCTACAGCCATCCGGGTCAAAATTGAGTTCGCCGCAAAGGCGCACATGGTGAGGGCGGAAAGAAGGAAAAGCTGCATGACCTCTCGCTTAGCCTCACTCTCCAGCCGCGCCAAGCGCGGAATGCTTTTTGCACAAGGTTCTAACTGTGACGTGATGATCCCCTCCTTCGCAGTGAATGCTGTGATAAGATAAGGCGGTACGCGCGCTGCAATTCGATAGTGGTGCCAGAGGGGTTCCATGGCTCTCTGGGGTTTCACCTATGCTATGTCATAGCCACGCCCTCGAAACGCACGGATACAGTCGTACCACGCTCATTACAGGTGGATACCAAACAGGCATGGCCCCCATAGGCCGCCGCGATTTTGCGAACCAAGGCCAACCCCAAGCCCGACCCTTCAACCTCATCGCGCGACCGCAAAGTGGTCATCGGCTGGAAGACACGCTCATGATAACGCGGCGGTATTCCCGGCCCATCATCGGAAACGGTCAGCATCATGGCCTCCCCTTCGTTTTTTACCACTACCTCGACCCGCCCGGAAAACCGATCATGATGCTTGATCGCGTTTCCAATCAACGCCACGAAAAGCGAGTGCAGGTCCTGATCGTCAACGACGAAAGAGTCGCACCCGAAGTAATGATCAACCCGGAAACCACTGGGCGGCCCGACTTCCTCTACTGCGGCATCAAAGGCCTGACGAAGCTCAAGCACGGTCGCATTGCGCCTCCTTCCGGCGCGCGAGTATTGAAGCAGGTCGACTAACATCCGATCCAACCGCCGCGTGTGCCGCTTCATCAAGGCGATGGAACTGTGGACCGAAGCGCTTACCTCCAGTCCCGCCTCCTCAATATCCTCGGCGATCCATTCAGGCAGTTCCAACAACGCGCGAATGGAGCCGCGCAGATCGTGACTTACCAGATGGATAAACTCCTCTGCATCAGGCCCGAGAGGCTGCGGCTCTTCGCGCGAAGGTAGCTCATGGTCGGCAGGTAACTTTAACAGCCGCTGCAGCATATCGCGACCTCCCTGCGAACAGCACACGAGCAAATCGCCCTGCTAGCCCGAATTAGGACCAAAGGTTCCATCAAGCTTTATCCCGTAGCAATCGACGCGCATTGGGGGGGTATTTCGCACGCAGGCGCGCCCACCTTTGTATTTGCCTTTCGCGTCCAACCCGGCTTGTGATTAACTGCCATTGCTGTGCAACCCGGGTCAGGGCCATTTTCGGCGAAAGCTCACCCTGAAGCGCCTTATCCAATCCCCTTCCCAATGTTTGGAAATACTCTGATTGCCCTTTCAAATAGAAATCGGGAATCGCCCCTTTAAGCGCCGCGCGATGCACCTCAAGAAAAGACTTTGAATAGGCCGCTTCCACGCCCCGGTCACTGTAGTGCTCACGGCGGAAGGGATCGAAAAAACCATCCGGCTGCCGAACGGCGAGCGTCGACATTGCCGGAGAGACCGCGAAGAGGGCGAATAGATAGGCGAGTTCTTTCTGCATCGATGCCGCGCTGATCACAAAGCTCCATCCCCAATTGAAATAGGGCATTTCGAGCAGTTCCTCCCCCACCTGCCCCCCGGGGGTTGGCCCATAAACCATCCGTCCGCGCATCGATGATCGAGGAGAGTTAAGGTATTTCTGCGTTCCGCCCCAGCCGATGTTGCAATAGACATCACCCTTCGCGTATCGCGCCCAATTTCCAAACAGCCCCAGGCTCGAAGTTTCGGGGGCAAGGCAGTCCGTGATCGCGATCAACTCTTCCAGCGCCGCGACACCCGGGTCATCTGCAATTTGCGGCGTCATATCAGGGGACAAAGGCCAATAGCCCTTGGCGTGAAACCGCACCCACCATTCCCATGCGAGATACCCCGGCGTGCGGAACAACAGTCCGCCATATCGACCGGCCTCTGGTGCATGAAAGAACCGGATTTGCCGGTCCAGTTCCTGCCAAGTTTCTGGCTGAACAAGTGGATAGCCGAAACGATCGGCGTAGCGCGCTTGGTCATGCGGATCGCGCAGCATCTCGCGATGGTAGAACATCAAATAGGCGTCGCCATCCGTTTGAAATCCATAAGTTTTACCGTCGAACCTATCCCCTTCTTGATAAAGCATAGGGTCGCGAAACCCCGGCGGTTCATAGCATGCGGCGAGGCCATCCAAAGCATGGACCGCCCCCGCGGCCACCAGATCTGCGACACCAAAAGTCGCGGGCAAAGCGACGTCATATCGCGCGTCACCGAGTACACTATTGAGCATCAGTTCCGCGTTGATCTGATCTACGCGCACTTCTTGTAGGTCAACCGCGACCCCGGTCCGTTCTGTAAAGGCTTTTGCAACCGGCGCGAGATTGGCCCGCGACCCTTCAGGCAACAGCACCGAAAGCGTCTTGGCGTTTCCCCCCAATTCGCGGGCCTGCGCGGCCACCTTTATATCGATCGCCTCACCGAATGCCGGAGCGGCGATCAGCGTGCTCAGACCGGCGCCCAATCCGATTGAAACCGTTCGCCTTGTCAATCCGCGGCCGTCTAACACGATTCGATCCTTCGATACGCCAGGGTATGAACCCCTCCCGCTGTCATGGCGCTGGTTTTAGGGCGACGGCGATTAACATTGCGTTAATCGATCCCGGCTATTCACAAGGCATGAAAACGATGCCCCCCCTTTGGCGCCTCCTGCAGCTTTTCGGCAGCCGCATCAGCACCCGTCTCCGGGCCGCTTTTCTGCTCGTTGCGGGCATCATCGGCCTAGCGGGGTGGGTTGCTACGGGGCAAATGCGCGCTGTTTTGGCCAGTCATGCTCATCTAAGCCAATCGGCGCTACCGATGTTGGGCGTCTCCCAGCAGATCGAGCGGTCTTTGAATGGTGTATTTCTTTCGATTGAGGAGTTAAATCAGCGAGATACCACCGCTTCGCCATCAGTCCTTGGGCAGGAAATTGGGACAAAGATCAGCGAAATCTCCAAACTTTTAGATGATCTGTCGACATCCGAGATCGCGCCGCCCTTGGCCGCCCGGCTGGAACAGCGTTTGCAGATGGCACGGCGTGCGACGGATGCGGCAGTAGTCGGCCTTCTGGAGATGCGGCGCGCAGAGGCCAAAATCGTCTCTACCCTCGATCTTGTCGAGCAAATCCAAGAGCAAAGTCACCTCATTATCGACGACCTGGCCTACCGGCTTTCCAGGCAGACCGAAGCTGTTCTGGGCGAACCCTTTGGGGCTACGAGTTCCGGCCAGCTTCAAAATCCTACGTCCCGCTTTCCCGAATTGCTGTTAAGTGCGGTCAATTTGAATGACATTCAGCTCAGTCTCGACACGCTCATCAATATCGTCATGTCGCAAGGGCTACAGAACCACCCCCTTCAACTCGCGCGCGCGAAACTGCTTGTCGAAGAACATTTTCAGGATGCCATAACCCGCTTACCGCGCATTCACGAGACAGCAAGCAGGCGGTCACTTGCACGCCAAATTGACGCGTTGCGCGACCTGCTGCTTCGTGCCGAAACAGGGTTCTTTGCCCATACAACGGCCCGCCTGCGGTTCCATAATAGCTTCGAAAGGCTGCAAGCCGAACATCTCCCCATGATCGTGGAAATTTCCGATATCTCCTCCGATCTGACCCAAAACACCCTAGAGCGGGTGGATGCTGCGACGCAGGCCCTGCGTGATACCATCAACCAGGTCATTTGGACCGTGGGCCTCACCATGGCCTGCGCCTTTCTCGTGATTGCAATGACCAACGGCTTGGTTATCGAACGGCAGTTTAACCGCCGCATCAGACGCTTGACCGATTCCGTGACCGCGATCGCTCGGGGGGATCTCGACCATCCGATTACCGTGAGAGGGCGCGACGAGCTTGGAGAGATGGCGCGCGCATTGACCGTCTTCCGCACCACGGCGGAGGAGCTTCGGCGCTCGAATATCGAGTTGGAGAAATTCGCCTATGTCGCTGCGCACGACCTGCGGTCGCCCCTCCGGGCGGTGCATGAATTGAGCCTTTGGGTGCTGGAGGATGAAGACAACGCGCTAAGTGCCGAAAGCCGAAGCTATTTGCTGATGTCTCAACAACGGATTGACCGGCTAAACCGTCTTTTGGCCGATCTTTTGGATTATGCCCGCGCCGGGCAGGACCAGCCTGCGCCGGAGCCTGTCCATCTTGGCCGCTTGGTGACGGAGCTCGCCCGCTACATCGATACCGAAGGCCGTTTTAAGATCACCTTTACCGGGGCGGAGCAGGTCGTCGACGCGCAGCTCACAGCCTTGCAGCAAATCCTGGGCAATCTCATCTCGAATGCGATCAAACACCATGACCGGGCTCATGGGACGATCCATATCAGTGCGCAGCGTCGGCAGGACCACCTTGTCTTGACCGTCCGCGATGACGGGCCGGGTATAGAGCTTCGACATCAGCAAAAGATATTTGAACTCTTTCAAACCCTTAAACCCCGCGATGAGGTTGAGGGGAGCGGCTTGGGACTCGCCATCGTAAGCAAGCTTGCGGCCCACCAAAAAGGCAAGGTCACGCTATTTTCCGACCCTGACAAAGGGCGCGGCGCGACCTTTGTGGTTGAGCTTCCACTGGCACCACAAGCACATCAATCCCTGCCCGTGGCGGCCGCGGCGTGACAGCAGTCGGAAAGGAATATCGGATGAAAACGACGCCCGCGAAATTTCTTATCGTCGATGACGACAAAGTCAGCGTGATGGCCATGCAACGGGCAATGCGCAAGTTGAAGATCGTCAATGAGACGGCGGTTTGCCATGACGGCCAGCAGGCGCTTGAGTTTCTGGCGGAGGAGGTGAAGCGGCACGGGCGATTGCCGCCCTATATCATCACACTCGACCTCAATATGCCGCGCATGGGCGGGCTTGAGTTCTTGGAGGTCGTTCGGGCCGATCCCGCCTTGGAGCGTATGGTGGTCTTTGTCTTCACCACCTCCGATATGCCCACGGATGTGCAATCGGCCTATAGCAAGAATGTCGCGGGCTATATCGTGAAGGAGAACCCGTCAGAGACCTTTGCCAATGCGCTCGACATGCTTAACACCTACGCGCGGATCGTCGAGCTGCCCAGTTAGCCCGATGAGAACCGGTTAACCGCCAGTCAAAGCCCCCCAAAACGAAAAGAGGCGCGCCATTGCTGGCGCGCCTCCGGAACCTTAGCCGAAAGGGCTGGCTTACATCATGCCGCCCATGCCGCCCATGTCGGGCATGCCGCCTGCGGGGGCTGCGCCCTCTTTGGCGGGCTTGTCGGCAACCATCGCTTCGGTAGTGATCAGCAGACCTGCGATCGAAGCTGCGTCTTGCAGTGCGGTGCGCACCACTTTCGCCGGGTCGATGACGCCGAAGGAGAACATGTCGCCATATTCTTCAGTTTGTGCGTTGAAGCCGAACTTCAGGTCGTCGCTTTCGCGGATTTTGCCGGCCACAACCGAACCGTCCACACCAGCGTTCTCAGCGATCTGACGCAGCGGTGCTTCCAGCGCCTTGCGGACGATGGAGATACCGACGTTCTGGTCATTGTTGTCGCCTGTGAGGCCTTCCAGCTTCTTGGCGCCTTGAACCAGAGCCACACCACCGCCAACGACGATGCCTTCTTGAACAGCGGCACGTGTCGCGTTCAGGGCGTCATCGACGCGGTCCTTGCGCTCTTTCACTTCGACTTCGGTCATGCCGCCAACGCGGATCACGGCAACACCGCCTGCCAGTTTGGCAACGCGCTCTTGCAGCTTCTCACGGTCGTAGTCGGAGGTGGTCTCTTCGATCTGGTTACGGATCTGAGCCACGCGGGCTTCGATCTCGGCCTTCTCTCCAGCGCCGTCAACAACAGTGGTCTCGTCTTTGGTGATCGACACTTTCTTGGCCGAACCCAGCATGTCCATGGTCACGGACTCGAGCTTCATGCCAAGGTCTTCGGAGATCACTTGACCACCGGTCAGGATCGCGAGGTCTTGCAGCATCGCTTTGCGGCGGTCACCGAAGCCCGGCGCCTTCACAGCAGCAATTTTCAGACCACCACGCAGCTTGTTCACGACGAGCGTCGCCAGGGCTTCGCCCTCGACGTCTTCGGCAATGATCAGAAGCGGCTTCTGGGACTGGATGACCTGCTCGAGCAGCGGCACCATCGGCTGAAGGCTCGACAGTTTCTTCTCGTGCAGCAGGATGATCGCGTCTTCCAGCTCGACAGTCATCTTGTCGGAGTTGGTAACGAAATAGGGGCTCAGGTAGCCACGGTCGAACTGCATGCCTTCGACGACATCGGTCTCGGTTTCCAGACCTTTGTTCTCTTCGACGGTGATCACGCCTTCGTTGCCGACTTTCTGCATCGCGTCCGCGATCTGGCGGCCGATTTCACGCTCGCCGTTGGCGGAGATGGTGCCCACCTGCGCGACTTCGTCGCTGTCGGACACGTCACGGGCAGCGGCTTTGATCGCGTCGACGACCTTGGCAGTCGCCAGATCGATGCCGCGCTTGAGGTCCATCGGGTTCATGCCAGCGGCAACCGATTTCATGCCTTCGCGCACGATGGCTTGGGCCAGAACGGTCGCGGTGGTGGTGCCGTCACCGGCTTCGTCGTTGGTCCGGGAAGCGACTTCCTTGACCATCTGCGCGCCCATGTTCTCGAACTTGTCTTCCAGTTCGATTTCCTTCGCCACGGATACACCGTCTTTGGTGATGCGCGGTGCGCCGAAGGATTTGTCCAGAACCACGTTCCGGCCTTTGGGGCCGAGTGTGACTTTCACCGCATCGGCAAGGATGTTCACACCCTTGAGCATCCGGTTGCGGGCATCGGTGTCAAATTTGACGTCCTTAGCAGCCATGTTGTCTTCTCCTAAAATCTTGGATTGATGTCAGCGTCTTCAAAGGGTCGGCAAGCCGGGTGGCTTACGCGATGATCCCCATGATGTCGCTTTCTTTCATCATCAGCATTTCTTCGCCGTCGACGGTGACCTCTGTGCCGGACCACTTGCCGAACAGGATTTTGTCGCCGGGTGCGACGGCCATTTCGATCAGCTCGCCGTTGTCTTTGCGGGCGCCGGTGCCGACAGCCACGACTTCACCTTCGGAAGGCTTTTCCTTGGCGGAATCGGGGATGATCAGCCCGCCGGCGGTTTTCTCTTCGCTTTCTGTGCGCTTGACCAGCACACGGTCATGAAGCGGTTTCAATGCCATCTTTGCAGCTCCTTAAGGCTCAAAGTTACTCTTCCAAGCCACCCCCTCCGGGCGAGGGGTGCAGCCGTTAGCACTCGACCCATGTGAGTGATAACGATGCATAGCTAAGGAGCGGCCCGCGGCCTGTCAACAACGGCGTTGAAAAATTTTGAGCGCATTGGAACCATTAGTCGGCCCCTAAAACACGCCCCGCAGTCGCAACGGCCTCGGCCCCCTTTGGGGTCAGCCCGTATATGCCTTTGTCGACCTTTTCAAACCAACCATAGTGATCGTCCCGCATCATGCGGGTCGCCGCCGAGACGCCAGTCGCGCGGGCCACATCCGCGCCTTTGCTGGCGCCCGCTTCGAACAGATAAACCGCGAGCTTCAGCGCATCCTGTCGGTAAGCCGTCACCAACCCCGCCCGGGTCTGGCCGCCGTCGTTCGGATCGCCCTGCCGCCGGGCGAATTCCCGCAAGAGCAGCGCCGCCCGTTTGGCATTCTTGCGCGGCGCATAGGGGCCGGGATCGCAATGCACCTCGACCAGCCCATCCGACAGCCGCACGGTGATCAGCCCCAGCCCCAACCGCCGGGCCAGCGTGACGTTGTCCTTCACCGCCTTGGCAAAGCGCTTGCCCGGTTGGCGCGCCACGGCAAGGTAGACATCATCCACCACTTTCAACCGCGCCAGACATTGATGAAACAGCGCCAGCGAAAAGCCGAGCTTCAATTCCACCACCACCGGCGGCTCTGCCCCGCGCACGGCCACCACATCCGCCGCGCCGACCTCGGCCTTCACCACATAGCCCTGATCCTCAAGGAAGGCTTTGATCGGCGGGTAAAGATCGGTTTCGCGCGGATTGCTCATGGCGCGCAACTTGCCCCATCGCGCGGCGCTATGCAAAGGGCGGCGGCGCCTCAAGGTGCCGCGCAATGCCGCATTGCAGCGCGCGCAGGTGACAAGCCTATTCAACCTGCTATAAGGCGCGCAAATCCACCCGAACAGACAGGACCGCCCCATGACAACGCTTGTTTTTGGCCATAAATCCCCCGACACCGACAGCACCGGCAGCCCGATCGTTTGGGCGTGGTATCTCAATGAGATCAAAGGCATCCCCGCCAAACCCGTCCTGCTGGGCGAGCCGAATACCGAAGCGCTCTTCATGCTCGACAAATGGGACCTCGAAAAGCCCGAAATCCTGACCGAGCTTGAGGCCGACACCAAGGTTGTCATCGTCGACACCAATAACCCCGCCGAACTGCCCGACAACATCAATGACGCCGATATCACCGGCATCATCGACCACCACCGTCTGGTGGCGGGGCTTGAGACGCGCGGCCCGATCGAGATCAACATCCAGCCGCTCGCCTGCACCGCGACGATCATGTACAAGATGATCGGCAAGGATTGGGCGCAGGCCCCGCGCGGTGTGAAGGCCGCGGCCCTGTCCTGCATCCTGTCGGACACGCTTGAGTTCCGCAGCCCCACCACCACCCAAGAAGACCGCGCCATCGCCCATGACATCGCGCAGGATCTCGGCGTCGATATCACGGATTACGCGGCCGAAATGTTCGCCGCGAAATCCGATGTCTCTGCCTTCAGCGAAGCGGAACTGCTGCGCATGGACAGCAAGGGCTTTGACCTTGACGGCACCAACCTGCGCGTGAGCGTGTTGGAAACCACCTCCCCCGCGCCGCTGCTCGAGCGTAAGGACGCGCTGATGGCCGAAATGCCCAAAGTGGCCGAAGCCGACGGTGCCGCGCAGGTGCTTTTGTTCATCGTCGACATTCTGAAAGAAGAGGCGACCCTCTTGGTTCCCAACGACATGGTCAAACACATCGCCGAGCAGAGCTTCGGCGCTGAGGTCTCCGGCGACAAGGTCGTGCTGCCCGGTGTGATGAGCCGTAAAAAGCAGATCATCCCGAACCTCAAGATGTAAGCCAATCGGGCGGGCCAAGTGCCCGCCCTCACTTTTTGAAAGGCCGCCCCATGACCCGCATTATCTCTGCTCTGCCCGACGTATCCGATCGGTATGACGCGCTTTTCGTCGATCTTTGGGGCTGCGTGCATGACGGGCGCAAAGCGCTGCCCGCGGCGGTGGCGGCCTTGCAGGCCTATCGCAAGACCGGCGGCAAGGTCGTCTTGGTCACCAACTCCCCCCGCCCCCGTGATGGCGTGGAGAAACAGTTGCAGCAATTTGGCGTGCCGCAAGACGCATGGGACAGCATCGCCACCTCCGGCGATTCCGCGCGGTCAGCGATGTTCCGGGGGGCCGTGGGCGAAAAGGTCTGGTTCATCGGCCATCCCGGAGAGCGCAAGTTTTTCGAGCCGCTGACCATCCTGAAAGACCCGGTCGAGATTGAGACCGTCCCGCTGGCGCAGGCCGAGGGCATCGTCTGCACCGGCCCCGTCGATGCCATGGCCGACCCGGAAGTCATGCGCCCCGAGTTCGAGCAGGCCATCGCCCGCGGGCTGAAGCTGCTCTGCGCCAACCCCGATATCGTGGTCGACCGGGGCGAGGTGCGCGAATGGTGCGCCGGGGCGCTGGCTGCGCTCTATACGGAAATGGGGGGCGAAAGCCTCTATTTCGGCAAGCCCCACGCCCCGATCTATGACCTCGCCCGCCGCCGTCTTGCCGCGCTTGAGGTCGACATCCCCGACAACCGCATCCTCGCCATCGGCGACGGCATCCTGACGGATGTCAAAGGCGCGATGGACGAAGGGATCGATTCGCTCTTCATCACCGGGGGGCTGGCCGCCGCGGAAACCGCCACGACCGAGCAGCCAGACGAAGCCAAACTCCGCGCCTATCTCGACCGCGAAGCATCAGCCCCGACCTATGCCATCGGATTCCTGCGCTAACCAAGAAAGGGCTTGATTTTCTGCGCCTGCGAAGTAATAAAGTTGCAACTCGACGCAGCCTAGCGTCACTTTGTTACCAAGGAGCCGTCATGTTGGACAATATGCCACGCGGGACGATCTGCATCGAAGATATCGAAATCGGCATGTCGCGCCATCTGCGCAAGGTCGTGACCGATATGGATATCGAACTTTTCGCGCAGGTCTCGACCGACCGCAACCCGGTGCATCTGGATGACGACTATGCCCGCGAGACGATATTCGAGGGGCGCATCGCCCATGGGATGCTGACCGCCGGGCTGATCTCGGCGGTGATCGGGGAACAGCTTCCCGGCCATGGCACGATCTACCTTGGGCAATCGCTAAAATTCCTCGGCCCCGTGCGCCCCGGCGATATGGTGCTGGCCGAAGTCACCGTGACCGACATGGACATCGCCAAACGCCGCGTGAAAATGGACTGTCGCTGTACGGTCGACGGCAAACCCGTGCTGGCCGGAGAGGCCACGGTGCTCGCACCCTCGGCCAAGCTCGACTGAGCGGGCGGTTTTCGCCGCCTGTGCATCTTGCTCTTGCCCCGCTGCACGGCTAGGCAAGGCGCATGCGGATCATCCGAGATTATCAATTCGTCGACCTGCCAGATCGCGGTGCCACCGCCGCGATCGGCAATTTCGATGGCGTCCACCTTGGCCACCGGTCGGTGATCGAACTGGCGCAGCAGGCGGCCCCCGACGCGCCGCTCGGCGTCGTCACCTTTGAGCCGCATCCCCGCGAATATTTCGCTCCCGACGCCCCGCCCTTTCGCCTGATGGGGCGCGAGGCCCGCGCGCATCGGCTTGAAAAAATAGGCGTCAAACGGCTCTATGAACTGGCCTTCAACAGCACTCTGGCGGGCCTCTCGCCCGAGGCTTTTGCCCGCGACGTGCTGCACGAAGGGCTGGGGCTGGCCCATGTGGTCGTCGGCGCTGACTTCTGCTTTGGCAAGGGCCGCGAAGGCACCGCTGAGGATCTGGTTCGTTTCGGCGCGCAATATGGCTTTGGCGTCACCATCGCCCCGCTGATGGCCCGCGATGAGCTGACCGTGTCGTCGACCGCCATCCGCGAAGCACTGACCCGCGCCGCGCCGCGTGAGGCCGCCGCCATGCTGGGCCATTGGCACCGTATTGACGGGCCGGTGATCTCGGGCGAGCAGCGTGGCCGCGAGCTAGGCTTTCCCACCGCGAATATGTCCATCGACGGCCTGCACCCGCCCGCCTTCGGCGTCTACGCCGTGCTGGTCGACGTGTTGGAGGGGCCACATAAGGGCAGCTATCACGGTGCGGCCAGCATCGGCACCCGCCCGATGTTCGGTGAGAACAAAGCCAATATCGAGACCTATGTCTTTGACTTCAAAGGCGACCTTTATGGCGCGCCGCTCTCGGTCGGGCTGGTCGAACATCTGCGCGGCGAAGAGAAGTTTGACAGCCTCGATGCGCTGATCACCCAGATGGGGCAGGACTGCGACCGCGCCCGGACCATTCTGGCGGCGTTATGAGCGATCCGATCCCCCGCAAGGGCCTGACTCCGAAGTTCTGGGAGAAGAAAGCCCTGACGGAGATGTCCCAGACCGAATGGGAAGCGCTCTGCGACGGTTGCGGCAAATGCTGCCTCAACAAGCTGGAAGACGAAGACAGCGGCGAAGTGGCCCTGACCCGCGTCGCCTGTCGCCTGCTCGACGACAGCAGCTGCCGGTGCGTGCATTACGAGAACCGGCATGAATTCGTGCCCGACTGCATCGTGCTGCGCCCCGACAACCTTGATACCCACGCCTATTGGATGCCGCAAACCTGCGCGTACCGCCTGCTGTGGGAGGGCAAACCGCTGCCTGAATGGCACCCGCTTAAGACCGGCACGCCCGACAGCGTGCATGACGCCGGGGTCAGCGTGCAATTTGATACCGTGTCCGAATTTGATACCCCGTTCGAGGAATGGGAAGACCATATTATCGAGGAGCCCACCTAATGTTTTTCGCCTCTGACAACGCCGGCCCCGTCCACCCCAAGGTGATGGAGCGCGTGATCGCCGCCAATACGGACTACGCGATGCCCTACGGCAAAGACCCGATCATGGATGAGGTCCGCGACCAGATCCGGCAGCAGTTCGAGGCACCTGAAGCCGAGGTCTACCTCGTTGCCACCGGCACCGCGGCCAATGCGCTGGCGCTGGCCTGCTACACCCAGCCGTGGCAGACGATCTTTTGCGCTAAGGTCGCGCATATCGAAGAGGATGAGTGCAACGCGCCCGAGTTCTACGCAGGTGCGGCCAAGCTGACGCTGGTGGAGACCGAAGACAAGATGACCCCCGAGGCGCTGCGCCGCGCCATCGTCGCGCGGGTGGCGGGCGACGTGCACACGCCGCAACGCGGCCCGGTGTCGATCACGCAAGTCACAGAACGCGGCGGGGTGCACAGCCTTGAAGGGCTACGCGCGCTGACCGCGGTGGCCAAGGAATACGACCTGCCCGTCCATATGGACGGCGCGCGTTTTGCCAATGCGCTGGTGGCACTGGACTGCACCCCGGCTGAGATGACGTGGAAATCGGGCGTCGATGTGGTGAGCTTTGGCGGCACCAAGAACGGCTGCATGGGTGTCGAAGCTGTGGTCTTCTTCGACCCCAAGAAGGCATGGGAGTTCGAGTTGCGCCGCAAGCGCGGGGCGCATCTCTTCTCCAAACATCGGTATCTCTCGGCTCAGATGGCGGGCTACCTTGCAGATGGCACATGGTTGGAAACAGCCAAGGCGGCCAACGCCAATGCCGCCCATCTTGCCCAAGGGCTGCGCGCGGCGGGGGCGGAATTCCTGCATGAGCCTGCGGCGAACATGATCTTCGCCCGTTTCCCCCGCGCCATCCACCGCAAGCTGCATGATGCAGGCGCGCGCTATTACCTGTGGGACGGCACGTTGGAAGGTGACGATGACGAGATGATCGCGGCGCGGATGGTTTGCGACTGGTCGATCAGCCGCGAGCGGATCGACCAGTTCCTGAGCCACTTTTAAACGTTCACGCCAACGGCACGTCGTTCAGGAAATCACGGATCGCTTCGGCGACCTCGGCTGCATGGGTGATGGGCACCATATGCCCTGCCCCATCGACCGAGACGCGCCGCGCATCCGGCAACCGGCGCATCAGCGACGTGTTAATCGCATGGGCCGCTTTGGGCGAAGCGCTGCCCTCAACCAATAGCGCGGGCATCGACGCGCGCTCGAACATGCCCGGCGCAAGCAAGCCAGCGCTGTCCTCGCCTAAGAAGGGCGAAGAAGCGGGGATGAAGCCGATGCGGTCGACCATATAGGCGCGGGTCGGTTCGGGGATTTGGTCCCATTTCGTGCCATCGCCCCAGACCCGATTGAAGAGCCGCGCGGCGGTTTCCGCGTCGCCCTCGGCCAAAGCCGCCTCAAAGGCGGTGTTCTGTTCGTTGTATTCGGCCATCGCCTCAGGGTCATCCTGTTTGGCGGCGGCGAAATAGACAGGCTCGATCAGCGTGATGCTGCGCACCAACTCAGGATGCTCGATCGCCAACCGCATCGCCACCGTCGCGCCAAAGGAATGGCCGATCAGGTCCATCGGCGCTTCGAGCAAGCTCAGCGCCATCTCGGTCGCCACGTCGTGGATATTGCCCTGCCCGTCCCAATCGCCCGAGCGCCCGTGCATCGGCAGATCGAAGGCGCGCAGGGTCAGCTCATCCGACAGCGCCGCCCCGATCCCCCGCCACGCGCCGGAATGCGCCAGCGAGCAATGGATCGCCAGGGCCGGGCGCGGGCCGTGACCGAACCGGCGCGCGTTAATTTCTGGGGTCACAGCTTGCCCCCGAGGTGCAGATCGAGGTCTTCTAAACGGTCCTGCCCCCAGAACTTCTGATCCCCGACGATATAGAACGGTGCACCAAAGACACCCTGCACGACAGCGTCTTCAAGGTTCGCGGCATAGGTCTCCGCCCCCTGCAACAAGCCGCTGTCGGCCAGTGCGGGATCGAACCCCGCCTCACTCAGACAGGCGCGGACCACATCGTCATGGCCGATGTCCTTTTCCTCGGCCCAGACCGCGCGGGTGATGGCATGGGTCAGCTTGCCCAAATCGCCCCCGCCCGCATTCTGCGCCGCGATCACCGCATAGGCCGCAGGCGCGCCATTCGTCGGCCAATGCGCGGGCTTAAGGTTGAACGGCAGGCCCAGCTTGCGCGCCTGCCGCGGCAGGTCTTGGGCGCGGTATTCATTCCGGCTGGGGTGACGCTCTGCCGGGGGCAGCCCGCCGGTACGCGGGAACGCAGCAACGATGTCGAAAGGTTTGTAAACGATCTCGGCCCCGTGCTTTTCGGCAATCGCCTCAAGCCGATTCCCGGCGAGGTAGCAATAGGGTGACAGCGTTGCGAAAAAATAGTCGATCCGGGCCATTTGGCTCTCCTTCGGGGGCGGTGCAGCTTTGCCCGACCGTAAGCGCATGCTAAGCGGTGTCAACGTCACGAATCTGCAACCTACCGCTGCCCCGGAGCCCCTATGCCACGCACTTCAGAACCTAAACTGATCTCAGGCAATGCCAATATGCCGCTTGCCAAGGCCATCGCGCGGCGCATGTCGCTGCACCGCGGCGTCAATGTCGGCCTTGTCGATGCACGGGTCGAGCGGTTCAACGACGGCGAGATTTTCGTCGAGGTTTATGAAAACGTGCGCGGCGAGGATATGTTCATTATCCAGCCCACGTCGAACCCCGCGAACGACAACCTGATGGAACTGATGATCATGGCCGACGCGCTGCGCCGGTCCTCGGCCGCGCGGGTCACTGCGGTGCTGCCCTACTTCGGCTACGCCCGTCAGGACCGCCGCACCAAGGCGCGCACGCCGATCACCGCCAAAATGGTCGCCAACATGCTGACCGGCAGCGGGATCGAGCGGATCCTGACCATGGACCTGCACGCCGCGCAGATCCAAGGTTTCTTCGACATTCCGGTCGACAACCTCTACGCCTCCCCGATCTTTGCGCTGGATATCAAGGACGCTTTCAAAGACCGTATGGATGAGCTGATGGTCGTCAGCCCCGACGTTGGCGGCGTGGCCCGCGCACGCGAACTGGCCAAGCGGATCAACTCCCCCCTGTCGATCGTCGACAAACGCCGCGAGAAAGCGGGCGAAGTGGCCGAGATGACCGTGATCGGCGATGTGAAGGGCAAGACCTGCCTGATCGTGGACGACATCTGCGACACCGCGGGCACGCTCTGCAAAGCCGCCGAAGTGCTGTTGGAGAACGGCGCCAAGGAGGTACACTCCTATATCACCCACGGCGTCATGTCCGGCCCGGCGGTCGAACGTGTGGCCAATTCGGTCATGAAATCGCTGGTCATCACCGACAGCATCGCGCCGACCCCCGCGGTCAAGAAAGCGCCGAACATCCGCATCGTGCCCACCGCGCCGATGTTTGCCCAAGCGATCCTGAACATCTGGAACGGCACCTCCGTCTCCTCGCTGTTCGAAGCGGAAACGCTGGGCCCGATCTATGACGGAATGTATGCCGCGAGCTAAGCCTTGTGCGGTGATCTAGGGTTGGCCCCAACGGGCCGCCCGCGCCTTCTAGGCCCCTCCCGCCGAAGCGACGGGCCTAGCTGATGACCCAGTCATCCTCCTCCCCCAGTGATCCAATCGCCGTCCAAGCCAGCCGCGCCCGTGCGACGCGGGTGTCTCCCCATGTGCGGAACACCATGTCAAAGCCCGCCTCGGTCACCGCCTCGGCGCAGATGTCGGCGCGGGTGACGGTGCTGGCATCAATGTCCCAAAGCGACATCGTGACCTGAACATGCGGCGGCTCTCGGAAGGGTTCGGAAAAATTGATCCGGCGGCGGCGTTCACGCTGGCCATGGCCCGTCCACATCGAACCGCCGTCTTCGAACTCGGAAAACAGCATGACATCGCCGTTGTCCACGCCGATGGTATGGCTGCGCAGTCGTTTCATATCCCTAGCCTGCCCGCTTTTTTGTTCACTGCACAATGATGCCGCAGCAGCGAGAGGCAGAAAAGCAAAAAGCCCCGCCGAAGCGGGGCTTTTCACGAATTTTCAACGCATTACAGGTTGGGCTGCTTGCTCGACAACCCGATGTGATCACCAACGGCAACCATATCGGAGAGCAGCTTGGCAGCGTCATCCACGGGACCGGGCTCATTCTCCCAGTTGTCCTTGGCGCGGGTGTAGAGGGCATGCGCCTCTGCCACCATGCTGTCCATCTGCTCCTGCGTCATGTCGGCACGCGCCACGGCACGTTCCGCCAGCACAGACACGCCGCCCTGACCGCCGATTTCGGCGAAGCCGCCTGTCACGACATATTCGGTCGTGCCCTCCGGCCCTTCCACGCGCAGAAGGCCCGGACGCAGGGTGGTGATGGTGGGCGCATGATCGGCCATGGCCGTCATGTCACCCTCGGTGCCCGGAATCTGCACGGCCGTCACCTGCATCGATGCCAGCCGCCGTTCCGGCGAAACGAGGTCGAATTGCATTGTGTCTGCCATTGTCAGCGCTCCTTAAGCGGCGTCTGCCGCCATTTTCTCGGCTTTCGCCTTCACTTCGTCGATGCCGCCAACCATGTAGAAGGCACCTTCGGGCAGGTGGTCATACTCACCCGCAACCACCGCCTTGAAGGAGGCAATGGTTTCTTCCAGCGGCACCTGAACGCCGTCGGACCCGGTGAAGACTTTCGCCACGTCGAAGGGCTGGCTGAGGAAACGCTCGATCTTACGGGCGCGGGCCACGGTCAGCTTGTCCTCTTCGCTTAACTCGTCCATGCCGAGAATGGCGATGATGTCCTGAAGCGATTTGTAGCGCTGAAGCACCTGCTGCACGTCTGTCGCCACCTTGTAGTGCTCGTCGCCGATGATCAGCGGGTCAAGCAGACGCGAGGTGGAGCCGAGCGGGTCAACCGCAGGGTAGATGCCCTTTTCCGAGATCGAACGGTCGAGAACCGTTGTCGCGTCGAGGTGCGCAAAGGAGGTCGCCGGCGCGGGGTCGGTAAGGTCGTCCGCGGGAACGTAGACGGCCTGAACCGAGGTGATCGAGCCATTCTTGGTCGAAGCAATACGCTCCTGCATGACGCCCATGTCGGTCGCCAGTGTCGGCTGGTAGCCCACAGCGGAAGGAATACGACCCAGAAGGGCGGACACTTCGGAACCGGCCTGCGTGAAGCGGAAGATGTTGTCGACGAAGAACAGAACGTCGGAACCGGATTCGTCGCGGAACTGCTCGGCCAGTGTCAGGCCGGTCAGGGCGATCCGCATACGCGCGCCCGGAGGCTCGTTCATCTGGCCGTAGACCAGCGCAATTTTCGAATCCACGAGGTTGTCGGGAACGATAACGCCGGATTCAATCATCTCGTGGTAGAGGTCGTTGCCCTCACGGGTCCGCTCGCCCACGCCCGCGAACACGGAGAGACCCGAGTGCACTTTGGCGATGTTGTTGATCAGTTCCATGATGAGAACGGTCTTGCCCACGCCGGCACCACCGAAGAGGCCAATTTTACCACCCTTGGTGTAGGGGGCCAGCAGGTCGATGACCTTGATGCCGGTGACGAGGATTTCGGTCTCGGTCGACTGGGCCGCGAACTCGGGCGCTTCGCCGTGAATGGCGCGGGAGTTGTCCGCGTTGACCGGGCCCTGCTCGTCCACGGCTTCGCCGGTGACGTTCATGATGCGGCCCAGGGTCGCGTTGCCGACGGGCACGCGGATCTGGTCGCCGGTGTCGGTCACGTCTTGACCGCGGACCAGACCTTCGGTGGCGTCCATCGCAATGGCACGCACGGTGTTTTCGCCAAGGTGCTGCGCCACTTCGAGAACCAGCGTCTTGCCTTGGTTCTCGGTGTGGAGCGCGTTGAGAATCTCGGGCAGGTCGCCCTCGAATTGAACGTCAACGACAGCGCCGATGACCTGTGTAATTTTACCGACAGCTTTTGCCATGTCGTGTCTCCGATTTGCTTACAGCGCTTCCGCGCCGGAAATGATTTCGATCAGCTCGTTGGTGATGACAGCCTGACGCGAGCGGTTGTACTCGATGGTCAGCTTGTCGATCATCTCACCCGCGTTGCGTGTGGCGTTGTCCATCGCCGACATCCGGGCACCCTGTTCGGATGCACCGTTCTCCAGCAGAGCCGAGAAGATCGCCGTGGCGACCCCGCGCGGCAGAAGGTCGGCCAAGACCGCCTCTTCGCTGGGTTCATAGTCGAACAATGTGGACGCTGCGCTGTCGTCGCCTTCTTCGCCGTCGAATTTGGCGGGGATGATCTGCTGCGCCGTCGGCGTCTGCATGACCACGTTGACGAACTTCGCGTAGAAGATCGTCGCCACGTCAAATTCGCCCGCGTCAAAGCGGTTCAGCACGTCCTGCGCGATGTTCTGCGCGTCGCCGTAGCCGATCTTTTTGACTTCGCTGAGGTCAACATGGCCCACCAGATGATCGCCCAGATCGCGGCGCAGCGCGTCGCGGCCCTTCTTACCAACGGTGAGGATTTTCACCTCTTTGCCCTGGGCCAGCAGATCGCGCGCATGGGCCTTGGCCTTCTTCGCGATGTTGCTGTTGAAGCCGCCGCACAGCCCGCGTTCGGCGGTCATGACCACCAGCAGATGCACCTTGTCTTCACCCGTGCCGCTGAGCAGCTTGGGCGCGCTGTCGGAACCGCCGACGCTGGCCGCGAGCCCTGCCATCACGGCATTGAACCGCTCAGAATAGGGACGCGAAGCCTCGGCAGCCTCCTGCGCGCGGCGAAGTTTCGCCGCGGCAACCATTTGCATGGCCTTGGTGATCTTGCGGGTCGATTTGACCGACGAGATCCTGTTCTTCAGGTCCTTGAGATTTGGCATTGCCTTATCTCCCGTTTAAGCGAAGTCGGCGGCGAAACCGTCGATGGCGGCTTTGATCTTCTCTTCCAACTCGCCTTTGACCTTGCGGTCGTTGTTGGTGATGTCCTTGAGAAGGTCGTCATGCTTGCTGCGCAGATGCGCCAGCAGACCCGCTTCGAAGCGGCCAACGTCCGAGATGTCCACCTTGTCGAGATAGCCGTGGGTACCGGCGTAGATCACGCAGACGATTTCGGAGTTGGTCAGCGGCGCGTACTGCGGCTGCTTCATCAGCTCGGTCAGACGCGCACCACGGTTCAGCAGCTGCTGGGTCGCGGCGTCGAGGTCGGAACCGAACTGGGCGAAGGCCGCCATTTCGCGGTACTGGGCCAGCGACAGTTTCACCGGACCGGCCACCGAGGACATCGCCTTGGTCTGGGCCGAGGAGCCAACGCGGGACACCGACAGACCGGTGTTCACGGCGGGACGGATGCCCTGGTAGAACAATTCGGTCTCAAGGAAAATCTGGCCGTCGGTGATCGAGATCACGTTGGTCGGAATAAACGCGGACACGTCGCCACCCTGGGTCTCAATGATCGGCAGCGCCGTCAGCGAGCCGTTGCCAGCTTCGTCACCCAGCTTCGCCGAACGCTCGAGCAGGCGGGAGTGGAGGTAGAAAACGTCGCCCGGGTAGGCTTCGCGGCCCGGCGGGCGGCGCAGCAGCAGGGACATCTGGCGGTAGGACACGGCCTGTTTGGAAAGGTCATCGTAGATGATCAGCGCGTGGCGGCCGTTGTCGCGGAAATGCTCGGCCATCGCGGTGGCGGCATAGGGCGCGAGGAACTGCATCGGCGCGGGCTCGGAAGCAGTCGCAGCCACAACGATGGAGTAGTCGATGGCGCCGGTCTCTTCGAGCTTTTTCACCAGCTGCGCCACGGTCGAGCGCTTCTGGCCGATCGCGACGTAGACGCAGTACATCTTCTTGCTCTCGTCGTCGCCAGCGGCTTCGTTGACCTGAGCTTGGTTCAGCATGGCGTCGAGCGCGACGGCGGTCTTGCCGGTCTGGCGGTCGCCAATGATCAGCTCACGCTGGCCACGGCCAATCGGGATCATCGCGTCAACGGACTTGAGGCCAGTGGCCATGGGCTCGTGCACGGATTTACGCGGGATGATGCCCGGTGCCTTCACGTCGGCGATGCCGCGCTTGGTCGCGCCGATGGGGCCTTTGCCGTCGATGGGGTTGCCCAGACCGTCAACAACGCGGCCCAGCAGTTCGTCACCGATTGGCACGTCCACGATGGAGTTGGTGCGCTTGACGGTGTCGCCTTCGGTAATGTCACGGTCGGAGCCGAAGATAACGACACCCACGTTGTCGGCTTCGAGGTTCAGGGCCATGCCCTGAATGCCGCCGGGGAATTCGACCATTTCACCGGCCTGAACGTTGTCCAGACCATAGACGCGGGCGATACCGTCACCGACGGAGAGAACGCGACCCACTTCGGCCACTTCGGTTTCCTGACCGAAATCCTTGATCTGGTCCTTCAGGATCGCAGAAATCTCTGCTGCTTGGATACCCATTTATCCGACCTCTTTCATTACATTCTGGAGGGAATTGAGCTTGGAGCGGATCGAGGTGTCGATCATCTTCGAGCCCACTTTGACGACAAGACCGCCGATGAGGCTTTCATCAACGGTCGCATGAAGTGATACTTTTTTGCCGGTGGAAGCGGTCAGCGATTTCGCCAGCTTGTCCGACTGTGTCTTCGTCAGTGCTTTGGCCGTGGTGACCTCGGCAGTGATTTCGCCTTTGGCTTCGGCAATGGTCTCGCGCAGCGCTTTGACCAGCGCGGGCAGCGCGAACAGGCGGCGCTTTTGCGCCATCAGTTGCAGCGTGTTCGCCATGGTCTTGGTCAGGCCCATCTTTTCGGCCAGCACCTTGATCGCCTGTTCCTGCTCTTCGCGGGTATAGAGCGGCGAAGTGGTCAGGCGGCGAAAATCGTCGCTGTCGTTCAATGCCGCTTCAAGCGCGGTAAGATCGCCCTCGATGGCATCGACCTGATTGGCCTCGCGGGCCAGATCGTACACGGCTGTCGCATAACGTTCCGCGATACCGGTGGAAATGGAAGCAGGTTCGGACACGTCCATCCTCTCGTTCAATAAGCGCCGGATATGCGAAGATGTCGCGTCACCAGCAGTTGGCGCGGCTTGAAGTTACCCAAGACGTCTAAATCAGGGGCGATGTAGCAGACAGGTTCACGCCCGGCAACACAGTATAGGCAGGTAATGTCGCGGCGTGCTGCAATATTGCAAGGGCTGCGGCCTATCGCGGCTCTTTGCCGCAGAAAAATGCCACCCCGACCACAGCTGGAGCAGGCCCACTAATCCAGCCCCCTCGCGCACTGCATGTGCTAAGTCTACAAGGCGCTGAGACGTTTAGACCGGTTTGGCCTGCGGCTCTGCCATCCCCTCCAACACCCCGATGGCACGCCTTGCGGTGCTGCGTTGCGGGCGGCCTCGCGGCGGGTAAACCAGTTTCGTGGCCTCCACCAAGATCGCGCCGCCGCCCATCATCGTCGGCATCTGACGTCCGATTTTCTCGAACAAAGGCGCCGATTTCATCCAGATTCGCTGTTGCGAAGGGAACTGATAAAGCGCGCCAAGGTGCCGTTCCGGCAGGAACTGATGCTTGCGCAACTGCGTCTCTAGCTGCCCCGGCGAATAGGGCCGCCCATAGCCGAAAGGCGTGCGGTCGCGCCGCGCCCACATGCCCGCGCGGCTTGGCACGATAAACAGCGCCTTGCCCCCCGGCCCCAGCACACGCCAGCATTCGTCCAGCAGCTCGCTGGGCCGTTCGGAGGTTTCGAGCCCGTGCATCAGCACCAGTTTATCCACTGCCCCCGTCTCGACCGGCCAAAGCGTCTCTTCCGTCAGGACCGAGGTGTTGGGCATCCCCGCCGGCCAAGGCATCACCCCCTGCGGGCCGGGCATCAAGACCATCACCCGCCGCGCATCCGCCAGATAGGGGCGCAGCAGGGGTGCAGCAAAGCCAAAGCCGACAACGGTCTGGCCCTTCGCCTCGGGCCAAAGCTCCAACAACCGCCCGCGCAGGGATTTCTGCGCCGCACGTCCCAACGCGCTGCGATAATAGAAATTGCGCAGATCCTGTACATCAAGATGCATTGCAGCCCGCCTTGGTGAGTGTCACTCTTACCGGACCATAACAACACAGCGAGGTAAGACGCCATGGCCTTTGATCTGGTCACGATTCCCTGTCTGTCGGACAACTACGCTTTTCTGCTGCGTGACCATGACAGCGGCGCGGTGGCGCTGATCGACGTGCCCGAGGCTGCGCCGATCATGGCAGAGCTTGACCGCCGCGGCTGGACGCTGAGCCAAGTCTGGTTGACCCACCACCACCCCGACCACGTCCAAGGGCTGGCCGAGGTCCTGACCCGTTTCCCCGCCGAGGTGATCGGCGCCAAGGGCGACACCCACCGCCTGCCCCCGCTCGAGCGCGCAGTGGCCGAGGGTGACACCATCAAGCTGGGCGCGCTTGAGGCCCAAGTGCTCGACGTATCTGGCCACACCGTGGGCCACATCGCCTTCCATGTGCCTAAAGCCAGGGCGGCCTTCACCGCCGACAGCCTCATGGCGCTTGGCTGCGGTCGCCTCTTTGAAGGCACCCCCGCGCAGATGTGGGAAAGCCTGCAAAAGCTGGCCGCCCTGCCACAGGGCACGACGATCTGCTCGGGCCATGAATATACCGCCGCCAACGCAAAATTCGCCCTGACCGTTGATCCGGACAATCCCGCCCTTATATCAAGGGCCAAGGACATCGACAGCGCCCGTGCCAAGGGGCAGCCGACCGTCCCCTCGTCGCTTTCACTGGAACTAGAAACCAATCCCTTTCTGCGCCCCGCCGACCTGGCCATCCGCGCGACCTTGGGGATGCCAGACGCCACCGACACGGAAGTGTTCACCGAAATCCGCAGGCGAAAAGACCAGTTCTGAGCGCCCGCAATCATGGCTCAAAGTCCTCGCTCACGGCAAATGTGACCGATTCGGACCAGAATCTTCTTGAAGATGGGCGATGATCAACCAAACTCTAATACTATGAGGCCATGGTCGGACCGGGGCCTGAGACATCTCAGCACCTCACCGACCCCGATCGAAAAGGAGCACGCCCGTGCCTTCATTCTCGACTACACTTGAGCAGGCAATCCACGCGGCCCTCGCGCTGGCCAATGCCCGCCGCCACGAATTCGCAACGCTTGAACATCTGTTGCTGGCCTTGCTCGATGAACCCGATGCCGTGCAGGTCATGAAAGCCTGTTCCGTCGATGTCTCTGACCTGCGCGATACGCTGGTGGAATTCGTCGACGATGATCTCAGCAATCTGATCACCGACATCGACGGTTCCGAAGCGGTGCCAACGGCGGCTTTCCAGCGCGTAATCCAACGCGCCGCAATCCATGTGCAATCCTCGGGTCGGACCGAGGTGACGGGCGCCAACGTGCTGGTCGCCATCTTTGCCGAGCGTGAGAGCAACGCCGCCTATTTCCTGCAAGAGCAGGACATGACCCGCTATGACGCGGTGAACTTCATCGCCCATGGTGTCGCCAAAGACCCGGCCTATGGTGAATCCCGCCCCGTCACAGGCGCGCCCGAGACCGAGGAAGAGGCCCAAAGCGTCACCGATGGCGACAAGAAGGAATCCGCGCTGGCGAAATACTGCGTGGACCTCAACGCCAAATCCCGCGAAGGCGACATCGACCCGCTGATCGGCCGCGAGGGCGAGGTTGAGCGCTGCATTCAAGTGCTCTGCCGCCGCCGCAAGAACAACCCGCTGCTGGTGGGTGATCCGGGCGTGGGCAAGACCGCCATCGCCGAAGGTCTGGCGCGCAAGATCGTCGCCGGTGAAACGCCTGAGGTGCTGGCTAATACCACGATCTACTCGCTCGACATGGGCGCGCTCTTGGCCGGCACCCGCTACCGCGGTGACTTCGAGGAGCGGCTCAAGGCCGTGGTGACCGAGCTTGAGGATCACAAGGACGCGGTGCTTTTCATCGACGAGATCCACACTGTGATCGGTGCCGGTGCCACTTCGGGCGGCGCAATGGATGCCTCCAACCTGCTGAAGCCCGCACTTCAGGGCGGCAAACTGCGCACCATGGGCTCCACCACCTACAAGGAGTTCCGCCAGCACTTCGAGAAGGACCGCGCGCTGAGCCGCCGGTTCCAAAAGATCGACGTGAGCGAGCCTTCGGTCGAAGACGCCACCAAGATCCTCAAGGGGCTGAAACCCTATTTCGAGGAGCATCACAGCGTCAAATACACCTCCGACGCGATCAAGACCTCCGTGGAACTGGCGCATCGCTACATCAACGACCGCAAGCTGCCGGACAGCGCGATTGACGTGATCGACGAAGCCGGTGCCGCCCAGCACCTCGTCGCCGCTTCCAAGCGCCGCAAGACCATCGGCACCAAGGAGGTCGAGGCCGTGGTGGCCAAGATCGCCCGCATCCCGCCGAAGAATGTCTCCAAAGACGATGTGGTGGTGCTGAAGGATCTGGAAAGCTCTCTCAAACGGGTGGTCTTCGGGCAGGATGACGCCATCGTGGCGCTGTCTTCGGCGATTAAACTGTCCCGTGCGGGCCTGCGCGAGCCGGACAAGCCCATCGGCAACTACCTCTTCGCTGGCCCCACTGGCGTGGGTAAAACCGAGGTGGCCAAGCAATTGGCCGACACCCTTGGCGTGGAACTGCTGCGTTTCGACATGTCGGAATATATGGAGAAACACGCGGTCAGCCGTCTGATCGGCGCGCCTCCGGGCTATGTCGGCTTTGACCAAGGCGGCATGCTCACCGATGGCGTGGACCAGCATCCGCATTGCGTGCTGCTGCTCGACGAGATGGAGAAGGCGCACCCGGACGTCTACAACATCCTGTTGCAGGTGATGGACCACGGCAAACTGACCGATCACAATGGCCGCACGGTGGATTTCCGCAATGTGGTGCTGATCATGACCTCCAACGCGGGCGCCTCCGAACAGGCCAAAGCGGCTGTGGGCTTTGGCCGCGACCGCCGCGAGGGCGAGGATACCGCCGCGATCGAGCGGACCTTCACGCCGGAGTTCCGCAATCGTCTGGACGCCGTGATCTCCTTCGCGCCGCTGCCGAAGTCGGTGATCCTGCGGGTGGTCGAGAAGTTCGTGCTGCAACTCGAAGCGCAGCTGATGGACCGCAACGTGACCATCGAGCTCTCCAAGAAGGCCGCCGAATGGCTTGCCGACAAGGGCTATGACGACAAGATGGGCGCGCGTCCCTTGGGCCGTGTGATCCAAGAGCACATCAAGAAGCCGCTGGCCGAGGAGTTGCTCTTTGGCAAGCTGGCCAAAGGCGGTGTCGTCAAGGTTGGCGTCAAAGATGATGAGTTGACGCTCAAAGTCTTGGGCAGCGAAAGCAAGCGTCTTTCCGGTGATCGCCCCCCGCTGCTCACCGCGGAATGATCTATCGGGCCGCACTGGCCCTGATCCTCTCCTCCGCCAGCCCTGCGCTGGCGGAGGATTTGCAATTGGCCTTCCCGCTGGATTGCACCCTTGGGCAGGACTGCCACATCCAACAATATATGGACCGCGACCCGAGCGGCGGCGCAGAGGACTACCGCTGTTCCGGCCTAACCTATGACGGCCACAAGGGCACGGATTTCGCCCTGCCCGACCGCGCGGCGATGGCCGCGGGCGTGACCGTGCGCGCGGCGGCGGCGGGGGTAGTCAAAGGACTGCGGGACGGGATGCCAGATGGCGCACCGCTCTCGGAGGTCCAAGGGCGCGAATGCGGCAATGGCGTGGTGATCGACCTCGGCCAGGGATGGGAGACGCAATACTGCCACCTGAAACACGGCTCGCTCCGCGTGCAGGAAGGGCAGGAGGTGGCGGTTGGCGACGCTTTCGGGCTCGTTGGCCAGTCCGGCAAAGCTGCCTTTCCGCATCTGCACCTGTCGCTGCGCCATCACGGCCAGCCCGTCGATCCATTCGCCCCCGAAGGCCATAGTTGTGACGTCGAACTGCGCAAAACCCTCTGGCAAGACACCCCGCCCTACCGCCCCGGCGGGCTGATTGCGCTTGGCTTTGCCGACCGCGTGCCCAGCTATGATGAGATCAAGGCGGGCGAAGCCCATCGCGACAGCCTGCCCAAAGAGGCCCCTGCCTTGGTCATCTATGGCTACAGCTATGGCACGCAAAAGGATGACGTGATGCGCCTCAGCCTCGCCGGGCCAAAAGGCACGGTCATCGAAAGGGATGTGGTGATGGAGAAGCCGCAGGCGCAAGCCTTTCGGGCCATCGGCAAACGCGCGGCTTCTGCGCCATGGGCCGCCGGGCGCTATACGGGCAGGGTCACCCTGCTGCGCGAGGGCCGTGTGATCGACGAAAAGACCGGCGTTCTGACCCTGCGATAGGCCGGGGCTGCCTGCCTACTTCTCGGTAAACTTCAACTCGATCCGCCTGTTCTGCGCCCGCGCAGCCTCGGTATTGCCCTCGGCCACGGGCTGATACTGGCCAAAGCCATTGGCGGCCAAACGATCCGGCGCAATGCCGAGGAAATTGACCATATATTTGACCACCGACAGCGCCCGCGCTTGGCTGAGTTCCCAGTTGTCCGCAAACTCCCCAAAGCCGGAAAGCGGCACATTGTCGGTATGACCATCGACGCGGATCACCCAATCGATCTCGGGCGGGATGTCATCCACAACGCTGCGCAGAATGCCCGCCACCTTGGCAATCTCACCCTGCCCGTCTTGGCTCAGCACCGCACTGCCCGGCGCGAAAAGCACCTCGGAGGAGAAGACAAAACGGTCGCCTTCGATCCGCACACCCTCCTGGTTGCCCAGCAGATCACGCAACCGCCCAAAGAATTCTGAGCGGTACTGGGCAAGGTTCTTGCTCTCTTCCTCAAGCCGCTTGCGCTCTGCCGCCTCCAATTCGGCGCGGCGGCGTTCCTCCGCCGCGACCCGCGCCAACGCGGTGTTCAACTCGGAGCCAAGCGATTGCAATTCCACCGATTTCGCCGCATCCCGCGCCACGGCGTCATCGAGCAACGCCTGTAGGTTGCCCAGTTGCGCGCGCAGTTCCGCGACCTGTTGGTTCAGCAACTCGGTCTGCCGCTGCGCCGCGGCGCTCACGGCTTTCTCCTCGGCCAGCGTCTCTTCGGCCTGCGCCAAAAGGGCAGCACGGCGTTCGGCGGCAGTGGTCTTATCCTCGGCCAAAGTCTCCGCCGCGAGTTTTGCCGCCAGCGCCTGCGCCAAACGTTCGCGCAGATCCGACTGCGTGCCGCTCAGCGCCTCTCCCTCTTCCTCTAGGCGCTGCACACGGGCCAGCGCCTCGGCCAGACGGGCGTTCAACGTCTGCTCGGTCGCCTCGGCCTGCGCCAACCGCGCGCGCAGGTCCTCTTCGGTGCCTTCCGCGGCTTCCAACTCTTCGGTGAGCGCGGCGCGCTCGGCCTCCAGCCCCGCGCCGCTCTCCTCCAGCCGCTCCATCCGCAGCAGCGCTGCGGCAAGCTCACTGTCGAGGTCGCTGCGCGCCGCGCGGGCAGCGGCCAAAAGGGTCAGCGTCTCTTCGGCCTTCTTGCGCTGCGCCTCAAGCGAAAGGGTCATGGCCGTCAATTCCGCATCCGCATCCTCCAGCCGGTCGCGCAGCGCCTGCGCCGCTGCGGCTTCGGCCAGACGGGCGGCTTCCTCGGCGCTGAGCGCCTCTTCGGCCTCCGCCACCTCGGCATTGAGGGCGGCGACTTCGGCCTCGGCTTCGGCGTTTTGCGCCCGCAGATCGGCCACCAGCGCATCCAACGCCTCGCGTTTCGCGGCGGCAAGCCGGGCCGTTTCCGCCTGCGCGTCGATCTCCTCCCGCGCGGTGCTGAGCGCGAGGTTCAGCGCCTCTTGCTCATCCAACAGCGCGGCTTCGCGGTCTTCCAAGTCACCGATGCGCGCCTGATCTTCCGCCTGCGACGCCAAGAGCGCGGCCACCCGTGCCTCAAAGCCGGTGATCTCGGCCTCCGCCGCCTGCAAGGCAGCCGCTTGCGCGTCGCGTTCAGAAGTCAGCCCGGCGATCACTGCCTCTTGCCGCGACACCTCATCACGCGCGTCGTTCAGTGAGGCATTCAGCGCGCCGAGCCGAGCCTCCAAACGCGCGGTGGTGCGTTCTTCGACGCCAAGCGCTTGGGCAAGGGCCGCGACCTCTCCGGCCAATTCGTTAAGCTCGCTTTCCTGCCCGCTAATCCGCTCTGTCAGGACGAATTGCACCACCATGAAGATGGTCAGTACAAACATCAGAACCAGCAAAAGCCCGGTCATCGCATCGACGAACCCCGGCCAGATGGAGCCCTGAAACCGTGCGCCTGTCCGCCGGGAAAGTGCCATTACTGGTCCCCGCCACCGGAGGTATCGCCCGCCCGCAGGCGGCGGGCCTCAGGGGCGCGTTGTCCGGAAAGCGCCTTGGCCAGCAGAGAGATATCTTTGCGCAATTCGGCCATGGTTTCCTGCCGCCCGGCAGAAATCTCTTCCAAGATACGCAGCATCTGCACGTCGATGGAGCGCAAGCGCATCCGGCTTTCCGCGTCGATCCCTTCGCCCGCGACCTGACCTTCGAGCGTGGCGATCAACCGGTCTTGCCCATCGGCCACCCGCTCCAGCGCGCTGTTGGTGGTCGTGTCATGCTCCATCCGCGTGGTCATCCGGTCCACGGCATCGGCCAGCTTGCCCAGCTTGTCGTCGACCATGGCGCGGCTGACGTCGGATTGGGTGAACATCTGCTGCATCTCGGCCATCTGTTCGACCATCTGATCCATCACGCTGGCCATAATGTTCTGATCGCTCACATCATCGCCTGAGGTCAGCCCGACCCGCGTGATGGAACTCAGCCAATCTTCCAGCTCTTGATAGAAGCGGTTCTGCCCGTGGCCTGCGAAAAGCTCCAACAACCCCACGACGAGAGAGCCCGCAAGCCCCAGAAGCGAAGAGCCGAAGGCCACGCCCATGCCGCCCAACTGCGCCTCAAGCCCGGTCATCAGACGGCCAAAGACATCGACGCCCGCTTCACCCTCACTGGGGGCGAGGGAACGGATCGTGTCGACCACCGCCGGAACGGTCGTGGCCAGCCCATAAAACGTCCCCAGAAGGCCGAGGAAAATCAACATATTGACGATATAGCGCGTAATCTCGCGCACTTCGTCGATGCGCGAGGCGACGGAATCGAGGATCGACCGGGTGGAGGTCGTGCTGACCTGCATCCGCGCGCCGCGTTGGCGCAGAAGCGACGCCAAGGGTGCCAGCAATTGCGGCGGTTTGGCATCGGGTTCGGCATTGCCAGCGGCGAAATCCTCGATCCAGCGGACCGAGCCGATAAGCTGCATCACCTGATAGAAACAGGCCAGCACACCGACGATGAAGACAAAGATGATGACCCCATTCAGCCATGGGTTCGCGGCAAAGATCGGCAGCACCCGGGGCAGCGCCAGAAAGACCCCGGCCCCCGTGAGGCCGAGCGCGATCAGCATCAGAGAAATCTGACGCACCGGCTGTGAAAACTGCGGTTTTGCCTTGCGGTCTGGCTGTGCCATGCGGCCTTTCCTGACCCTTTGTTCTGCTCTTGCCGCAGCTTACACTGAAACGGCAAAGAGTTGCCAAGTTTTTATGAGGTCAAAGCCTTCACCCGATCATGCAACCACTCCAACGCGGGGTCATGCAAGCCCACTTCGGACAGATGCACGGCGGTGTTGATCAAATACTCGGTATTTGGTCCGCGTCCGCCTACGGCGCGGGCAATGATCTGCGCTTGTTCTTCCAAGGGCAGCCCGCCGCAATATTGCTCATGCGCCGCGTCGATCACATAGGTCACCGCCTCCACGTCGCGGCCATCGGTCAGATGCACGGTAAGGTTCTTCTCGACATAGGCCGAAGAGATCAGCTCACGCTCGCGCAGATAGTCCAACGTCTGCACCTCCTGCCCCCCAGTCACCCGCATCGCCATCCCTTCGCAGGCCGAGCGAACGGATTCGTCAAGCGCCAGCACCAGCCCTGGCTGTTCGACCGTGCCCCGGTGATGGATCGAGCGCATGCAGAACGACCGCGCATAGCCCGGCAGCGTGGCGATCACGCTTTCCGCCACCTCGAAACCGGGGTTCCACAAGAGGCTGCCATAGCCAAATACCCACATTGTCATCCTGCTGGTCCTTTCTGCTGGCCTTCGGTAAACCGCATCTGAAGCACGATTTGAAGGGCTATCGAAATGCGGAAATTGGTTTGGCTGCTGATTGTGATCGCCGCACTTTGGGGCGCGTGGTGGGCCGCCGCCACGACGCAGATGCAAAGCACCCTGACCCGCCTGCTCGACACCCGCCGCGCGGCGGGTTGGGAGGTGACGCTCAAAGACATCGACAAAGCGGGCTTTCCCCTGTCCTTGCAAAACCGGCTGAGCGGGTTTGCCGTGGCAGACCCGGCCCGCGGTCTGGCATTCGAGGCCCCGCAGCTTGATCTCTCCGCCCCGGTCTGGTGGCCCGGTGATCTCTCGGCCCGCGCGCCCGTTGCGGCGGGCGACCTACCCGCAGGCGCATTGCCCCTGACGCTGAAGATGCGCGACCTGCGCGCCGATCTGGAACTGCACCCCGGCACCTCGCTTCAACTGGAGGCGATGGAGCTTCGCAGCACGCATCTTGAGGTCGACGGCCCCGACGGGCTGCTGCTGGAGGCGGAAGAGCCGCGGATGCGGATCGCGCAATCGGGCAGTGCGGCGCGGGACTATGACATCACGCTGCTGCCCGGCGGCATCACCCCCGGCCCCTTGCTGCGCAAGGTCTTGGGCGATGGCGCGGGCCAGCCCGGCGGGCAGCCGATCCTCTCGGCGCGGATGGCCGTGACCTTTGCCCGCCCGCTGGACCGGCACAGCGCGATGGCAGGCACCCTGCCGCAGATCGACGCGCTGACGGTTGAGAATGTGGATGCCGCTTGGGGCGAGGTGGCTCTGGGCGCCGAGGGGGCGCTCACCTTTGACGTCGCGGGCATTCCCGATGGGGTGCTGAGCCTGCGGGTCACCAATTGGTCCAAACTGCTCGACGCGGGCGAACGTGCGGGCTTTCTGCCGCCGTCGATGCGCGGGCAGGTCGACACCATGCTGCGGCTGTTGGAAGCGCGGGGCGGCACGCCGGGCGGATTGGACCTCGACCTGATCTTTACGGATGGTCAGATGATGCTGGCGGGGATCCCACTTGGCCCCGCACCGCGGTTGATCCAGCCCTGACCGCCGCTTAGCGGCAGTAGCTGCCGCTGCGATAGCGCGCCGTGTCGAAGTGAAAATGGTCTTGGTGAAAGCGGTCCGCCTCTGGCCCCAGCACCGTGCCAAACGGCCCGCAGGCGCCCCGGTGCATCCGGCGCAAAGCCGCGCTGCTGCGCCGCGCGCGCCAGCCCTTCAACAGGCTGATCGTGCTGCCGTCCGCCAGTTCAAACCCGGAAATGTCGATCGCGCGGCCCTTGCCATGTTCGGAGATCTTGCCCCCCTTGCGGTTGTTCCGCGTCCGGCAGGCGTAATGCGCGGCGACCTTGAGCTCCTTCAACCCGCCGCTCTGCCCCGCCAAAGCAGGCACCGCCGATTGCCGCACCCATGTGTTCAGCGCCTTGGCCGTGGTGCAATCCATCACCGCCGCGGTGCTGAGCCGGATGCCCGAGACCGAGCGTATCTTGACCGCATTCTCAACCCCGCAACCGCTGATCCGGCCCGGCACCCGGCCCACCGGCGTGCCCTGTATCGCCAGATCGCCGCAGACCGCGCCCTTGGCCAACATCCGCTGCCGCGCACGGGCGGCCTGTTCGACCTTGGCGCTGCGCAGGGTGGGACGGAGCGAAGCTTTCATCCCCTGCCCGCCCTCGGCGGCAGCACGGGCGGCGGGGTCACGTTCGGGCGGGGCGATCGCGCCGCCGGGGGCGACGCTGACCGGCAAGCTATCCCCCTGCTGACGCGCCACGGGGCGCTCAGAACTGTCCGGCCCCGCAGCCAAGGCGATTTGCCCCAGCATGATCAGCGGCAGGACAGCCCAGACCCTCATGCCTTGGGCGCGCCCCGGCCAAAATCGGGCGCGTCGGTATCCTGCCCCGCCTCGATAATGCCGCGCCGGATCGCGCGGGTACGGGTGAAATAGGCGTGCAGATGATCGCCGTCGCCGGTCCGAATGGCGCGTTGCAGGGCGAAAAGCTCTTCGGTGAAGCGGCCAAGGATTTCCAGCGTCGCGTCCTTGTTGGTCAGAAAGACATCGCGCCACATCGTGGGATCACTCGCCGCGATCCGGGTGAAGTCGCGGAAACCGGCGGCGGAATACTTGATCACCTCGCTGTCGGTCACCCGGCGCAGATCGTCGGCCACGCCCACCATCGTATAGGCGATGAGGTGCGGCGCATGGGAGGTGACGGCCAGCACCAGATCGTGATGCTCGGCGTCCATTTCCTCAACATTGGCGCCCGCGCCTTCCCAGAGCGCGCGCAGCCGCGCGATGGCGTCCTTGTCGGTGCCTTCCACGGGGACCAGCAGGCACCAGCGGTTGTCGAAGAGCTCGGCAAAGCCGCTGCGCGGGCCGGAATGCTCGGTCCCCGCCAGCGGGTGCGCGGGGATGAAATGCACACCGTCGGGCAGATGCGGCCCCACCTGCGCGATGACGTCGGCCTTGACCGAGCCTACGTCCGTCACCGTGGCACCGGGTGCGAGATGCGGCGCGATTTCTGCGGCCACGGCGCCCATGACGCCCACCGGCACGCAGAGCACCACCAGATCGGCGCCCGCGACGGCCTCGGCGGCGCTGTCGCAGACCCGGTCGCAAAGCCCGATTTCACGCGCCGTGGCGCGGGTCTCGTCGCTGCGGGCATAGCCGGTGACTTCGCCCGCCAGACCGCCGCGCTTCATCGCCCAGAAAAGCGAGGAGGCAATCAGCCCCAGCCCAATGAGGGCGACCCTGTCATAGACCTGCGCCATCAGTTGCCCCCTTTGAACTGCCGCACGGCATGGACGACGCGGCGGCAGGCGCTTTCATCGCCCACGGTGATGCGCAGACAGTTGGGCAGGTTGTAGCCCGCCACCCGGCGCACGATCAGCCCTTGGGTCTTGAGGTAGTCGTCACAAGCCTCGGCCTCGGCCTGATTGGCGAAGCGGGCCAGCACGAAATTGGCGAGCGAGACGTCCGAGGGCACGCCGATCTCGGCCAGCGCATCGGCCAGCCACGTGCGCCAGCGGGCGTTCTCGGCCCGGCAATGGTCGGTATAGGCGCGGTCGCGCATCGCCGCCTCGGCGGCGTTGAGCGCGGCCTGCGACAGGTTGAACGGCCCCCGCACCCGGTTCAGCACGTCGATCACATGGCCCGGCCCATAGCCCCAGCCGATGCGCAGCCCGCCCAAACCGTAGAGCTTGGAGAAAGTGCGCGTCATCACTACGTTGTCGCGCCGGTCGACCAGCGCGGCCCCGCCGTCGTAGCCCTCGACATATTCGGCATAGGCCCCGTCGAGCACCAAAAGCGCCTGCGGCGGCAGCCCTTCGGCCAGACGCTCGATCTCGGCCAGACCGATCATCGTGCCGGTGGGGTTGTTTGGGTTGGCGATGAAGACCAGCCGCGTCGCGTCGGTGCAGGCGGCGAGGATGGCATCGACATCCGTCACCCGTTCACGCTCGGGCACCTCAACGGGCGTCGCTCCGGCGGCGAGGGCCGAGATGCGGTACATGGCAAAGCCGTGTTCGGTGTGCACCACCTCGGTGCCCGGTCCGGCATAGGCTTGGCAGAGGAAGGCAATGATCTCATCCGAGCCCGCGCCGCAGATGATCCGCTCGGCATCGAGGTCCAGAACCTCGGCAATGGCGGCGCGCAGGGCGCTATGGTCGGAGGATGGGTAGCGATGCAGGTCATAGGCCGCGCGGCGATAGGCTTCGACGGCGGCGGGGCTGGGCCCCAGCGGGTTCTCATTCGAGCTAAGCTTGACCACATTCTCAAGGCCCGCGACATGCGCCGCACCCCCTTGGTAAAGGTCGATCTCCATAATGCCCGGTTGCGGTGCGATCTGTGTCATCTCGCTCTCATCCTCACGCTACTGCCGCCCTTCTATCGGGGGTGTCGCGGTGATGCCAGAATCATTCTGCATCCGCGGCGCCAGCGGACAGGCTGTTGCCCTGCTGCCCGCCGCCCTGCGCAAAAAGAAAAGGCCGCGCGGTTCGCACCACGCGGCCTTTGGTATTCGACAGGCGAAGAAGCTTAGTTCTTCGCGTAGAATTCCACGACGAGGTTCGGCTCCATCACAACCGGGTACGGCACGTCGCCGAGGCTCGGTGTGCGCACGAAAGTCGCGGTCATTTTGGAGTGGTCACACTCCAGGTAGTCCGGCACGTCACGCTCGGGCAGTTGCACGGCTTCGAGAACCGAGGTCAGCTGCTTGGAACGGTCACGCACTTCGATCACGTCACCCTCTTTCACGCGGTAGGAGGGGATGTTGACCTTGCGGCCGTTCACTTTGACGTGGCCGTGGTTCACGAACTGGCGTGCGGCGAAAACGGTCGGCACGAATTTGGCGCGGTACACGACGGCGTCCAAACGGCGCTCGAGCAGGCCGATCAGGTTCTCACCGGTGTCGCCTTTAACACGCTCAGCTTCGCCGTAGATGCGACGGAACTGCTTTTCGGTCAGGTCGCCATAGTAGCCCTTGAGCTTCTGCTTGGCGCGCAGCTGGATGCCGAAGTCCGACATCTTGCCCTTGCGGCGCTGGCCGTGCTGGCCGGGGCCGTATTCACGACGGTTCACCGGGGACTTCGGACGGCCCCAGATGTTTTCGCCCATACGGCGGTCTAGTTTGTGCTTGGCAGCTGTGCGTTTTGTCACGGCTGATCTCCTTTATAAGGCCCCGAGGGGCGGTAAAGGGCGTTGTCCTTTGGCCGAAGCCCGACAGGCTTCCCCTTGCGGGGTCCACCAACACCAATGAAGGGGCGCTTATACGGGGCCATGACAGGGAGTCAACGGGGGATTTTCGGCGAATTTGATAGACCCGCCCCTAACGTGCCATCGCAGCGCAGGGCGCGTGGCGGTGACAGGTCAGGATATGATCATTCACCAGCCCGCAGGCCTCCATCCAGGCATAGGTGATCGTCGGCCCGCAGAACTTGAAACCGGCTTTCTTCAAGTCTTTGCTCACCTGCTCGGACAAGGCGGTCTTCGGCGGCACCTCGGCCTGTGTGGCAAAGCGGTTTTGCAGCGGTTTGCCATCGACATAGCGCCAAATAAAGGCGTCGAACCCCTCGCGCGCCTCCACCTCCTGCCAGGCCCGCGCGTTGGTGATGGCGGCCTCGATCTTGCCCCTGTGGCGGATGATGCCCGGATCACCCAGCAGGCGCAGCACATCCGCCTCGCCCCATTCGGCGATCTGATGCGGGTCGAACCCGGCAAAGGCCGTACGGAAGTTATCCCGCTTTTTAAGGATCGTGATCCAGCTGAGCCCTGCCTGAAACCCGTCGAGGATCAGTTTCTCCCAAAGGGCACGGCTGTCGTATTCGGGCACCCCCCATTCGGTGTCATGGTAAGCTTGGTAAATCGGGTCATCCCCGGCCCAGTCACAGCGCTGCATCTTCGGCTCTCCCCTGCGCGATCCACCGCGGAAATCGCCGCCGATTAAGACCGTATTATCACCTTTGCGCCCATACCCATCGCAGGACAGCAAGAGAGTACCGCCGTGCCCCGTCGATTCCAACGCCCTTTCGCCGACGTTCCCCCCGGTGGGGACAGCCCGCTGAACCATGCGGTGATGCAGCGCGATGCCGCGACGCTTGAAATGGTGCGCGAGGCCGTGGCCCATCGCCAAACGCTGCTGGCGTTCCAACCTGTCATGCTGGCCAGCAATCCGACAAATGTCGCCTTTCACGAGGGGCTGATCCGCCTGCTTGATCCCACGGGCCGCGTGATTCCGGCCAAGGATTTCATGCCCGCGATCGAGGACACGGATACCGGGCGGCAGGTGGATGTTCTGGCCCTGCGTCTGGGGCTGAACGCGCTGCACCACCATCCCGGCCTGCGGCTGTCGATCAATATGTCCGCCCGCTCCATCGGGTATCAGGAATGGACCCGCGTCTTGCACCACTGGCTGGCCCGCGATGCCACCTTGGGCGAACGGCTGATCCTTGAGATCACGGAAAGCTCGGCCATGATGGTGCCGGAACTTGTGACGAGCTTCATGAACCAGTTGCAGCCCCACGGCATCTGCTTTGCCATGGATGATTTCGGGGCGGGGCAAACGGCGATCCGCTATTTCAAGGATTTCTACTTTGATGTCCTGAAACTCGATGGGCAGTTCATCCGCGGCATCGCCACCAACCCCGACAACCGCGCCCTGACCGCCGCGCTAATGTCCATCGCCACGCATTTCGACATGTTGACCGTGGCCGAATGCGTGGAGAACGCCGCTGATGCGGCGGTGCTGGTCGAGATGGGCGTCGACTGCCTGCAAGGCTACCACTTCGCCGCGCCAACCACCCGGCCCCCATGGCTGAAATTCGACCGGGTGCGCGCCACCGGCTAGGCCCGCGCGGGCAGGCCGCCGGGGCTGCGGCGGCGGGCTGCCTGCTCAGTTGCCGCATTGCAGCGCATCCGCTATCACTACCTCAGAGGGACGGGAGCGCCCACGCCCGACGATGGCGCGTGTCGGTGTGCCCCCGCCCAACAAGGTAGAGGAAAGTCACATCATGACCAATGTCGTCATCGCATCCGCCGCCCGGACCGCCGTGGGCAGTTTCGGCGGGGCGTTCGCCAATACGCCCGCCCATGACCTTGGTGCCACCGTTCTGAAAGAACTGGTGGCCCGCGCCGGGGTGGACCCGTCCGAAGTCTCCGAGACCATTCTGGGGCAGGTGCTGACCGCCGCCCAAGGTCAGAACCCGGCGCGTCAGGCGCATATCAACGCAGGGCTGCCGAAAGAGAGCGCAGCTTGGGGCATCAACCAGGTCTGCGGCTCGGGCCTGCGCGCCGTGGCGCTGGCGGCCCAGCATATCCAACTTGGTGACGCGAACATCGTGGCCGCTGGCGGGCAAGAGAACATGACCCTCAGCCCCCATGCGCAAAACCTCCGCGCGGGCCAGAAAATGGGCGATTTGCAGTTCATCGACACGATGATCCGCGACGGCCTCTGGGATGCGTTCAACGGCTACCACATGGGCCAAACCGCCGAGAACGTGGCCGAGAAATGGCAGATCAGCCGCGACCAGCAGGACGAATTCGCCGTCGCCTCGCAAAACAAGGCCGAAGCCGCGCAGAAAGCTGGCAAATTCGCCGATGAGATCGTTCCCTTCACCATCAAGACCCGCAAGGGCGAGACGGTTGTCGATCAGGACGAATACATCCGCCATGGCGCCAATATCGAAGCGATGCAGAAGCTGCGCCCGGCCTTCACCAAAGACGGCTCCGTCACCGCGGCCAATGCCTCGGGCATCAACGACGGTGCGGCGGGTGCGCTGCTGATGAGCGCGGATGAAGCCGAAAAGCGCGGCATCCAACCGCTGGCACGCATCGCCTCCTATGCCACCGCCGGTCTCGACCCGTCGATCATGGGCGTCGGCCCCGTCTATGCGTCGCGCAAGGCGCTGGAGAAAGCCGGTTGGTCGCCCGAAGACCTCGATCTGGTGGAAGCCAACGAAGCCTTCGCCGCACAGGCCTGCGCCGTGAACAAGGAAATGGGCTGGGATCCGGAAATCGTGAACGTCAACGGCGGCGCCATCGCCATCGGCCACCCCATTGGTGCCTCGGGCGCGCGGGTGCTCAACACCCTGCTGTTCGAAATGCAGCGCCGTGACGCCAAGAAAGGTTTGGCGACGCTGTGTATCGGCGGCGGTATGGGTGTTGCCATGTGCCTAGAGCGCCCCTAAGACTAAATCGGCGCGCAACTTTCTTGCGCGCCGAAACATGCATTTGCAAGAACATTACCTTGAGGGAGGGATTACATGTCACGCATCGCTTTGGTCACCGGGGGAAGTCGCGGGATTGGCGCGGCCATTTCGACCACGCTGAAGGACAAAGGCTATACCGTCGCCGCCACCTATGCCGGCAATGACGAAGCCGCCGCGAAATTCACCGAAGAGACCGGCATCAAGACCTATAAATGGAACGTGGCAGATTACGACGCCTCCAAAGCGGGGATCGAACAAGTCGAAGCCGAGCTTGGACCCATCGAGGTGGTGGTCGCCAATGCGGGCATCACCCGCGACGCGCCCTTTCACAAGATGACCCCCGACCAGTGGAATGAGGTCATCGCCACCAATCTGACCGGCGTCTTCAACACGATCCACCCGGTCTGGCCCGGCATGCGCGAACGCAAATTCGGGCGCGTCGTCGTGATCTCTTCGATCAACGGGCAAAAGGGTCAGTTCGCGCAAGTAAACTATGCCGCGACCAAGGCGGGCGATCTGGGCATCGTGAAGTCATTGGCCCAAGAAGGCGCGCGCGCGGGCATCACCGCCAATGCCATCTGCCCCGGCTATATTGCGACGGATATGGTCATGGCGGTGCCCGAAAAGGTCCGTGAAAGCATCATCGCGCAGATCCCCGCCGGGCGGCTGGGAGAGCCCGAAGAAATCGCCCGTGCGGTGGCCTTTCTCGTTTCCGACGATGCGGGTTTCATCAATGGCTCGACGATCTCGGCCAATGGGGCGCAATTCGTCGTCTGACGGGCAGATGTTCTAGAAATTTAATGGGCCAGTCTTTTCCGAAGACTGGCCTTTTTAATGAGAAAACGAAACCCGAATGCGGCACTCACTAGCCATCCAGCCTGCCGCCCCGCCAAAGCGGAACGACAGCGATCAAAAACGCCGCATTGCGCGGTAAGGGTCAGCTCGACAGGCGGCTAATCTCCTCTTTCAAACGCAGTTTTTCCTTTTTCATGGAAGCCACTTTCAAATCGTCCATACCGGGGGCGCGTTGCGCGGTTTCCACCGCCTCACTCATCGCCTGATGCTTGCGCTTCAGGGTGTCCAGATGTGCGTTCAAAGCCATACAATCCTCCATGATTGGTGTGTGGAATTTCAGTGGACCACAGCGCGACCCACAAGTCACGCGGCACCGCAGCATAGGGGTGAAGTTGGTAAAGAAACGCTTAAGAAGTAGGATAGACCAGCGGCGCCCCCCGGCGCAGGACCGCTTCGATTTCCGGCACATAGCTATCGCCATCCCCCTCGTGCCGCGCGCCGAGGTGCATGACAAAGCTGTGATAAAGCCGAAAAGCACCGCGTCCGTTCTTGCGCGCACGCAAGAGAATCAACTCCGGCATCCTTCCCGCGCGCGAGGCGAGCGGCAGCACTTCGACCGATCCCATCTCATGCGGCAGCGCCGCCAAAATCTCGGGCAAACGTTCCGCGCGATGGATAAAATGCGCCTGCCCCTTGGGCTTTAGCCGCCGCGCGGCGGTGCGGACCCATTGTCGCAGGGGCGTCGCCTCACCCAAGGCCGTCTCGCGCCCGGGATCGCGGGACTGGACCGAGGCGGCCCGGTCGAAATAGGGCGGATTGGCAAGAACGTGGTCAAATTGTCGCTGGCGCAGATGCAGGGGCATCTCGGTCAGATCGGCCTCCACCACCTCCAGCGCCGCGCCGCCATTGCGCCGCGCCAATTCGGCATAGGCGGGTTGCAGCTCACAGCCCGTTAGCGTCAGCCCCGGCACCCGCGCCCCCAGACAAAGCACCGCCGCACCAGCCCCGCAGCCAAGCTCCAGCACGCTTTGCCCTGCCTCGGCCTCGATGCTCGCGGCCAGCAAAACCGGGTCCACCCCGGCGCGATAGCCCCGCCCCCGGCGCGGCTGCCAGAGGTGCAGCTTGCCGCCGAGAAAAGCGTCGCAGGTCAGGTCGTCTTCGGTGAAACGGGTCACAGCCCCAGCGGAATCTCATTCTCGCGCATCACCCGCAGGGCGGCGTCATGATCATCAGGATGCACCATCAGGCGGCGCGGGAAAATCCCAATGCCTCCTTCGAGCACGCTCATGTTTACGTCCATTTCAAAGCAGTCTATATCCTCCCCCCTGAGAAGGGCGGTGGCAAAGGCGATGATGGTCATGTCGGTGCTGCGCAAAAGTTCCTTCATATCAAAGATGTAGAGCCGGATCACCGGCATGTCGAGCGGGACGCGGGAAATGATGATGAAAAGTGATGCAACGGGCAAACCGCACGACCGCATGGCGGCCTATCTAAGCGATGATATGGCGGCGGTCAGCGCCCTGATCCGCGAGCGGATGGCGTCGAAACACGCGCCCCGCATCCCCGAGGTCACCGCCCATCTGGTTGAGGCGGGCGGCAAGCGCCTGCGCCCGATGCTGACGCTGGCCGCGGCCCGGATGTGCGGCTATGACGGGCCCTATCACGTCCATCTGGCCGCCACGGTTGAGTTCATTCACACCGCGACCCTGCTGCACGACGATGTGGTGGACGAAAGCGCGCAGCGGCGCGGGCGGCCTACGGCGAACCTTTTGTGGGACAACCAGTCGTCGGTGCTGGTGGGGGACTACCTCTTCGCCCGCAGCTTCCAGTTGATGACCGAGCCGGGCTCGATGCCCGTCATGCGCATCCTGTCGAACGCCGCCGCGACCATCGCGGAGGGCGAGGTGCTGCAACTGACCGCCGCGAAGAATCTGGCCACGGATGAACAGGTCTATCTGCAGGTCGTGCGCGGCAAAACAGCGGCGCTCTTCTCAGCCGCGACCGAGGTGGGCGGCGTGATCGCCGATGCGCCGGAGGATCAGGTCACGGCGCTCTATGACTATGGTGACGCCCTTGGCATCGCCTTTCAGATCGTCGACGATCTGCTGGATTATCAGGGCGATACAGGGGCCACGGGCAAGAACGTCGGCGACGATTTCCGCGAGCGCAAGCTGACCCTGCCGGTGATCAAAGCCGTGGCCAAGGCCGACGAGGAAGAGCGCGCCTTTTGGACCCGCACCATTGAGAAGGGCAAACAGGAAGAGGGCGACCTCGACCATGCGCTGATGCTTTTGGACAAACACGACACGCTCACCGCGACGCAGCGCGATGCCTGTGACTGGGCGGAGAAGGCCAAAGCGGCGCTTGCCCCCCTGCCCGACCATGAGTTGAAAGACATGTTGATTGATCTGGCCGACTACGTCGTCGCCCGGATCAGCTAAGCGGCCAAGATCGGCGCGGCGGCGACCCACCATCGCGGCGCCGCGCTGGCGATGCGATGGGCCGCGGCCTCGGCCTGCGCCGCCGTGGCGTAGAGGCCGAAACAGGTCGCGCCCGAGCCGGACATCCGCGCCAGCGCCGCATCGCTCAGCGCCTCCAGACAGACCCCGATGACCGGCTCCCGCGCGATGGCGGGCGCGGCAAGGTCGTTGCGCTGTGCGCTCAGAAAATCGATGAAGTCGGAAAAGCCCGCGAAACTCGGGATCACCTCCGGCATCGGTGGCTGGCTCTTGTCACTGAGCGCCGAGAAGACAGCAGGCGTCGGCACATCGACGCCGGGGTTCACCAGCACCATATGGCAAGGCGGCAGCGCGGAAAGCGGCGTGAGGATCTCCCCCACCCCCTGCATCCGCTGCGGGCCGCGTGTCAGACAGACCGGCACATCCGCCCCGAGCTGCGCGGGGGCTGCGGGAAGCGGAACGCTCCAATGCGCCGCGAGCAAATCCAAGGCCGCCGCCGCATCGGCAGAGCCGCCCCCGATTCCCGCCGCTGCGGGCAGGTGTTTCTCAAGATGCATTGCTGCGCCACGGCCCGCGCCTGCGTCCAGCATCTCTGCCGCGCGCAGGACAAGGTTGCGCGCATCGGTCGGCACCCCTTCGGCCCGCGGGCCGCTGACCGTCAGGGTCAGATCATCCGCGGCAGCCACATCCAGCCGATCACCCACGCCAGCCCGCACCACCAGCGAATCCAGCAGGTGATAGCCGTCGGCCCGCTGGCCGGTGCAATGCAGGGTCAGGTTCACCTTGGCCCAAGCCATCCGCGACGCCGCAGCGCCGGGGTCGGCGGGCGCCCCATCCTTTGAAAGGCTCATTCGTCCGCAGCAACCTTGAGCGGGGCCGCGCCCTCTTCGGCCAGCACGGCATCGAGTCCGACTTCCAGCTTGCGGCGCATCCGCTCGGGGTCGGCCTCCGAATCCGCATCCGTCAGGTCAACGAAAGAGAGCGCCCGACGCCATTGGAATTCGGCCTCGCGCTTGCGGCCCACGGCCCAATAAACATCCCCGAGGTGATCGTTCACCACCGGATCAACCGGCTCCAACTCGACCGCCCGTTCCATCTGCTCCACCGCTTCTTCGTAGCGGTCCAGCCGGTAGAACACCCAACCCAGCGAATCGACGATATAGCCGCTGTCGGGGCTGGCCGCGACGGCGCGTTCGATCATATCCAGCGCCTCGTCCAAGTTGCGCTGCTGTTCGACCAGCGAGTAGCCGAGGTAGTTCAGCACCTGTGGCTGTTCGGGGTTCAACTCAAGTGCGGCGCGGAAATCGGCTTCGGAGCCTTCCCAATCGCCGCTGCGTTCCTTGGCGATGGCGCGGGCGTAGAACAGCACCCAGCGGGCGCGGGCGCCCTCGGGCGTGCGCTCCAGCGCCGCGTCGTAGGAGTCGATGGCCGCCTCGTATTCCTCTTCGGCGCGCAGCATGTCGCCCAGCGTGGAATGCACGACCGGCAGATCGCCGTGGCTACGCGCCAATTGCTCCAGCACTTCGATCGCCTGCGCGGTCTTGCCCGAGCGACGCAGCGCATCGGCGCGGCCCAGTTCGGCGGCGTGATAGGCCGGGCTGTCGGCAGGCAGGGATTTATATTCGGCGATCGCCAGATCATGCTCGCCAAGGTTCTCCAACAGGCTTGCCGTCAGCAAAAGCGCATCAACATGGTCCGGGCGAAGATAGCGGGCGATGCGGGAATAGAGCAAAACGTAATAGTCCCCAGCCGCCTCATTGCGCAGCACGGCGGCGAAGGTGAAAAACACCTCAGCCATGCCCGCTTGGGCGTCGGGCATATGGCTGAAGGGCGCGGGCGTTTCCTGCTGCAAACCTTCGATCAGCCGCGCGATTTCGGGGTCGCTATCCGCGCCAAAACCGTCAGAGAGCACCGCCAGCGCATCCTCGCTGCGCCCCAATTGGCCAAGGATCTCGGCATGGGCCATCACGCCGCGCCGGGTCTGACCTGCGGCCCCTGCCTCACCACTGGCAAAGATCGCCTCCGCCCCTTCGAAATCGCCGACGCTCGCCAGCGCGAGGGCCTTGTGATACATCACGAAGCCCTGCATCCCGGCCTCTTCGCTCAGGCTGTCGAAAGCCTTTAGCGCGGCGGTGACATCGCCCGCCCCCATATGCGCCCATGCCTGCACCAGCCCGCCGACCCAAGGGCCGATGGCCGAGGTATCGCGTTCAAGCAGGGCCTTGTAATCGCCCTCTTTCGCCAAGGCGGCGACAAGGGTCATCTCGGCCACTTGGCTCTTGGTGCCGAGGGTGATCATATTGCGTGCCAGCGGCAGCGCCTTGTCCACCCGTCCGAGCGAGAGATAGGACAGCACCGCGCTTTCCATCAATTCGATGTTCTTCGGGTCCCGCGCCAGCGCCTCGGTATAGTAACGCGCGGCCTCGGGGTAGTCGCTGTTCACGGCGGCATGACGCCCCGCCAGATAGGGGCCTGCGACCGATTGCGCCATCAGCGGCGCCGACAGGCCGATGCAAAGCGCCGCAACGCTGGTGAAACCTAGGACATTCCGAAACATGCAAACCGCCTCATATCGCTTTGCACGCAGGCTATCATCTTCGTGCCGGGGCGCAATGGCGGGGCGGTGATGTCGCCCGTGGCCGACAGGTTTTCGCCGAAAAGACGAAAAGACCGACACGCCTGCGCGTGCCGGTCCTTTAATTGCGCCTTTGGCGATGGCTCACATATTCGGGTAGTTCGGCCCGTCGCCGCCCTGCGGGGTGGTCCAGACGATGTTCTGTGTCGGGTCCTTGATGTCGCAGGTCTTGCAATGCACGCAGTTCTGAAAGTTGATCTGGAACCGCGTCTCGCCGGTTTTGTCATCCTCGACGAACTCGTAAACCCCCGCCGGGCAATAGCGGGCCGAGGGGCCAGCGTATTTCGGCAGGTTCACCTCGACCGGAATGCTCGGGTCTTTCAGCTTGAGATGCGCAGGCTGGCTCTCCTCGTGATTGGTAAAGGAGAAGGCCACGTTGGTCAGACGGTCAAAGCTGAGTTTGCCATCGGGTTTGGGGTAGTCGATCTTCTTGTGCTTATCCGCAGGCTCGGTCGCCTCGGCATCCGATTTGCCGTGGCTCAGCGTGCCCAAGAGCGAGAAGCCGAGCGTGTTGGTCCACATGTCAAAGCCACCAAGCGCCAGCGACGCGGTGAGCCCGTATTTCGACCACAGCGGTTTCACGTTGCGCACCTTCTTAAGGTCCGTCGCGATCGGCCCTTCGCGCACATCGGTCTCGTAATCGGTCAACTCATCGCCGCCACGGCCCGCTTGGATCGCCGCATAGGCGGCCTCAGCCGCTGCCTTGCCCGAGAGCATGGCGTTGTGGTTGCCCTTGATGCGCGGCACGTTGACCATGCCCACCGAACAGCCCAGCAGCGCCACGCCGGGGGCCACCATCTTGGGCATCGACTGATAGCCGCCCTCGGTGATCGCCCGCGCGCCATAGGCCACGCGTTTGCCGCCTTTGAGCAGTTCGGCCACCATCGGGTGATGCTTGAACCGCTGGAATTCCATGTATGGGAAGACATGCGGGTTCTTGTAGCCGAGGTGAACAACGAAGCCGACGTAAACCTGATTGTTCTCAAGGTGATAGATGAAGGACCCGCCGCCCGCATTGCTGTTCAGCGGCCAGCCCATTGTATGGGTTACGGTGCCTTCTTTGTGCTTGGCGGGGTCGATCTCCCAGATCTCTTTCATGCCAAGGCCGTATTTCTGCGGATCTTTGCCCTCATCCAGCCCGTATTTCGCGATGACCTGCTTGCTGAGGCTGCCGCGCACGCCTTCGGAGAGGAAGACATATTTGCCGTGAAGCTCCATGCCCGGCTCATAGCTGGGGCCAGGGGTGCCATCGGCGTTCTTGCCCATCTCACCGGCGACGACGCCTTTGACTTCGCCATTCTCGCCAAAGACCAACTCAGAACAGGCCATGCCGGGGAAGACTTCGACGCCCAGTTCCTCGGCCTGTTCGGCCATCCAACGGCAGACATTGCCCATGGAAACGATGTAATTACCGTGGTTTTTCATCAGCGGCGGCATGGGGAATTCCGGAACACGCAGCTTGCCCGCCTCGCCCAGCAGGTAAAAGTTGTCTTCCTTCACCGGCACATTCAGCGGCGCGCCTTTTTCCTTCCAATCCGGGATCAGCGCATCCAGCCCGCAGGGGTCGAGCACCGCGCCCGACAGGATATGCGCGCCGACTTCGGAGCCCTTTTCCAGCACCACGACATTGCAATCGGCATCCAACTGCTTGAGCCGGATCGCAGCCGACAGGCCAGCAGGCCCGGCGCCGACGATCACAACGTCATATTCCATCGCTTCGCGTTCAATCTCGGCCATTTTGGTGCTCCCTCACGGCAAATTCGGTTTGGATTTGGCTAAACCACCGCCGCGCGCAATGCAATCGCGACCCTGCGTTTATTGCGCAAAACGTGGGCTCCACGACATAACATGACGCGTGACCTTGCGGATCGCCGGCTCTTCCCCCTTGAGGTAGTGCTATCGCGCCCGGTTTCACCACCCAAGCGCTGCGGCCCGCCCGGCGAAAACGGGACCGGATTGACGGCAGTCAACCGCCGATCCCGGCGCCGTTAGCCCCTTGCAATTGGCCGGCAGTTTGGGTCAGGTATCTGCCAAGTTAACACGCAATTGGCCGCCCCCCGGCGAAAACCCGGGTGCGGCCCTCATTATGTAGGCACACCGCCATGGAAAAAATTCCGATGACCCGCGATGGTCACACCGCGCTCGAAGTCGAACTCAAGCAGCTTAAAACGGTTGAACGCCCCGCCATCATCAAGGCCATCGCCGAGGCGCGCGAACATGGTGACCTGTCGGAAAACGCCGAATATCACTCGGCCAAGGAAAAGCAGTCTTTCATCGAAGGCCGCATCAAAGAGCTTGAGGGCGTGATCTCACTCGCCGATGTGATCGACCCCAAGAAACTGTCGGGCTCGATCAAATTCGGTGCCACGGTGACGCTGGTCGATGAGGACACGGACGAAGAGAAAACCTATCAGATCGTTGGCGAATATGAGGCCAATATCGAAAAAGGTCTTTTGAACATCAAATCCCCCATCGCGCGCGCGCTGATCGGCAAGGAAGAGGGTGATTCCGTCGAGGTGCGCACCCCCGGCGGGCAGAAATCCTATGAGGTTCTCAAGATCGTCTACGCTTGAACGGGAAGGCTGACATGGCAGAGCCCGACGCTTCCGCATCCCCAGAGCAAGCCCCCCGCGCCCCGCGCGGCGGGACCGGCGCGGCACGGCCCACGCCGATGGGCATCTACGACCGGCCCAAGGCCAATAGCATCACCGAGATCGAGATCATCGCAGGCGCGCTTTCGGCGCTTTGGCTGCTTGGCACGGCGATCTATTTCACCTTTATCGCCGCCGAGGTGCCCGAGGGGGCGCCCGACAGCGGGTTACGCGGGCTGTTGATCCTGTTGGTGGTGATCATGCCCGTCGCGATGATCTGGGTTGGGGCCACCGCCGCCCGCGCCGGGCGGGTCATGCGTGAGGAAAGCCAACGTCTGCAAGCCGCGATCGACGCGATCCGGCATTCCTATATCTCGCAACAGCAGGGCAACAAACCGGCGGGCGAGGGCAGCATTGCACGCAAGCTTGATGAACTCGCCGCCAGCGTCCGCAAGACCGAGATTGCGCTGGCCGGACTTCAGGGCCGCGATGCACCATCGCGCCCCGTCGATCCGGCCCCCGCGCCGACACCGCCCGCCGCAGAAGAGCAGCCGACGCTGGCCCTTGGCACGCAGGCGGGCGACAGCGCACAGCCGCTCTCTGCCGAGGATTTCACCCGCGCCCTCAACTTCCCCGAAACGGCGGAGGATCAGGCCGGTTTCGACGCCCTGCGCCGCGCGTTGAAAGACCGGTCCGCCGCGCAGCTTGTACAGGCCGCGCAGGATGTGCTGACCCTGCTGAGCCAAGACGGCATCTACATGGACGACCTGCGCCCCGACCGCGCCCGCCCCGAAGTCTGGCGGCAATTCGCCAGCGGTGCGCGGGGCCGGACCATCGCGCCTTTGGGAGGCATTCGGGATCGCTCCTCGCTGGCGCTGGCCAATGCCCGGATGCGGCAAGACCCGATTTTTCGCGACGCCGCGCATCACTTCCTGCGCCGCTTTGACCGGACCTTTGCCGAGTTCGAGAAACAGGCCACGGATGAGGAAATCTCGATGCTGGCCGACACCCGCACCGCCCGCGCCTTTATGCTGCTGGGCCGCTGCGCGGGCACCTTCGATTGACGTGCGGGCCTAGCCGGTAAAACTGCCGTAGGGGATGAAACGGACGGTATCGCCCGGCGTGATGTCGCGGGCGGCCTCGTCCAATTCGACCAGCCCTTCGGCCCAACTGAGCCCGCTGATGCGCCCCGACCCTTCGGAGGCAAAGACCTCGGCCCGGCCATCGCGCATCCGCGCGCGCAGGTATTCCCGCCGCCCGGCCTTTTTGCGCTTCTCGAAGGCGGCAGGCACATCGAAACCCTGCGGCTCTTGCCAGCCGCCCCCGGCCAAAAGCGCCATGGCGGGCCGGGCGAAGATCAGCGAACAGACCATCGCCGCCACCGGATTGCCCGGCAGGCCAAAGACCGGCACCCCCTGCCACATCCCAAGCGCCAAGGGCCGCCCCGGTTTCACTGCGATCCGCCAAAGCTGCATCGCCCCCGCTTCGGTCAACAGGGCCGAGACGTGGTCTTCATCCCCCGCCGATGCGCCGCCACTGGTGAGGATCACATCGACCTGCCCCGCCGCCGCGTCAAGCCGCGCGCGCAGCGCGGCGCGGTCGTCGGCCACGCGGCCCAGATCCACCGCTTCGTGGCCAAAATCGGTGGCGAGTTGCAGCAGCATCGGGCGGTTGGCGTCGTAAATCTGCCCGTCGCGGGCCGTATCGCCCATTTCGACCAATTCATCGCCGGTTGAGATCACGCCGACCTTGAGCCTTTTGCGCAAAGACACCTCCGCCACACCGGCGGCGGCCAGAAGCGCCAGTTCCGCCGGGCCAATGGGGGTGCCTGCGGCGAGGATCACTTCGCCCGTCTGCACATCCTCCCCTGCCTTGCGGGTGTTGACCCCCTGTTTGACCGGCCCGTGAAAGCGCAGCACGCCCCCCTCGGCGGTCACATCCTCTTGCAAGATAACGGTATCGACGCCTTCGGGCAGCGACGCGCCGGTCAGCACGCGGATCGCTTGCCCCGCTGGCACGGCACCGGGGCGGTCGCCCGCCGCCGCGCGGCCCGGCACCAGCGGCATCTCATGCAGCCCCTCGCCCCGCCCCCCGGCAAAGCCATAGCCATCGACTGCCGTGTTGGGCAGTGGCGGGTTGGCGCGGATGGCGGTCACATCTTCGGCCAAGATGCGTCCCCCGGCATCGGCGGCGGGCCGTGTCTCGGCCTCTGTCACCGCGTGAAGCCGCGCGCGCAGCAGGTCCAGCGCCTCATTCACCGGGGTCCAATGCACGCCGGGCGGCAAGGCGAAACAGTCATTGCGCAAGGGCGGCGGCGCGGGCGTGGCGGCGGCCGCCGGAGTGGCGATCAGCCCCACCTCGCGCAGGATGAAATCGGCAATGGCGGCGGTGTCGTTCAGATCGAAAACGGGCCGATCCACCTCAAGCGGCACATCGCTGGCCAGTGCCCGCACCGTCGGATCATCAGGCACGATCAACGGGTTTCCGGTCTCGGCCCGATGGGCTTCGACCTTCGGATGGCCGTCGCGTTTGTAGCCTTCGATCAGCACCAGATCGACGGGCGAGAGCCGCGCCAGATGCGCCTCTAGCGGCGGCTCATCTGCCCCGCGCAACTCATGCATCAGGGCGAAACGCGCGCCCGAGGCCAAGAGCACCTCCCGCGCGCCCGCGATGCGGTGGCGGTGGCTATCTTTGCCGGGGTGGTCCACGTCGAATGTGTGATGCGCGTGTTTGACGGTGGAGACGGTGAACCCACGGCCCGTGATCTCGGCCACCAGCCGCTCCATCAGCCCGGTCTTGCCTGCGTTTTTCCAACCGACGACGCCGTAAACCTTCATACCATCGCCTCTGCTTTCGCCAGATCTTCGGGCGTGTTCACGTTGAAGAAGGCCGCCTCATCGGGGAAGAGTGCCTCGCGCCCGTCGTGGCGCTCCGTCCAGAGCACCACCTTGCGCAGCCCCCCCACCAAAGCGCTGCGCAGATCGTCGCGCAGCGCCACCGGCCAAAGGCCAAAGGTCGGATGCCGCGCCGTGCCGCGTTTGGCGTCCGGCGTGGCGGCCAAGGCCAGCGGGTTGTCCATACCATCTGCGGCCAGCAGCAGACGCGGCACCAAATCGCAGGGGAAGAAAGGCGTATCGGCGGCAGCGGTCACGATGCTATCGGCCCCCTGTTCGGCGGCCCAGTCGAGCCCAGCAAGCACCCCCGCCAGCGGCCCGGCGAAGCCATCGATACTATCGGCCAGCACCGACAGGCCGAGGTCGGCAAACCGCGCCGCATCGCCATTGGCGTTGAGCGCCAGCCCCGCGACCTGCGGCTCCAGCCGGTCGATCACCGAGGACAGGAGCGTGCCCTGCCCCAGCGGCAGCAGGCCCTTGTCGCCGCCGCCCATACGGGTCGCCTGCCCGCCCGCCAGAATGACGCCAAGTGGTTGTTTCATGTGGTCAATCCTTCGCGCCCTTGCGCCCGCTTTTGCGCGGCTCCTCGGCCACGCTGGCCGGATCCGCATCGCGGATGAGCCGCCCCTCCCCGGCCAGACAGGTAAAGCGCTGCCCGCGCATCCGCCCAATCAGGGTCAGGTTCACCTGCTGGGCGATCTCCACCCCCCAAGCGGTAAAGCCCGAGCGGGACGCCAGCACCGGAATGCCCATCATCGCCGTCTTGATCACCATCTCAGAGGTCAGCCGCCCGGTGGTATAAAGCACCTTATCCTCGGCCCCGACCCCTTCGGAAAGCATCCAACCCGCGATCTTGTCGACCGCGTTGTGGCGGCCCACATCCTCCATATAGACCAATGGCCGATCGCCTTGGCAAAGCACTGTGCCATGGATCGCCCCAGCCTCCAGATAGAGGCTCGGCGTGCGGTTGATCTTGGCCGCCAGCGCATAGAGGTCGGATGTGCGCACCGGCGTCTCGGGCAGGCTCACCTCCGCCAGCCCCTCCATCATATCGCCAAAGACGGTGCCCACGGCGCAACCGCTGGTACGGGTCTTGCGCTGCATCTTGTCTTCGTAATCGGTGGCCCGTTTGGTCCGGACGACGACAGTCTCAAGCTCTTCGTCATAGTCGACGCCAGTGATCTCTTCGTCCGGTCGCAGCATCCCCTGATTGCGCAGGAACCCAAGCGCCAGATAGGCCGGATAGTCGCCAATGGTCATGGCGGTCACGATCTCTTGCCGGTTGAGGAATATCGTCAGGGGGCGCTCTTCGACCACATTGATCGCCACTTCGGCCCCGGTGTGATCCACGCCAGAGACGCTGCGCGTCAGCCGAACAGCAGTCGGATCCGGGGCGATCAGATAATTGCTAAGTTCATTGTCTCGGGCCAATTGTATCCCCCTGCGGTTAGGTCTAAGCCTTTGACATTATATTTAAGAGTTCGCCATGGCCATCACCACCACCAAATCCGCCTATCGCAAAGGGATCGTTGACGCGCTGCCCTTTGTGCTGGTGATCATCCCCTTTGCCTCGCTCTTTGGCCTATTGGCGACCGAGGCCGGGTTGAACGTGTTCGAAACGCTGACCTTTTCTATCGTGGTGATCGCCGGGGCCGCGCAGTTCACGGCGCTGCAACTGCTGCAAGAAGACGTGCCCACGGCGATCATCCTCGCCTCTGCTCTGGCGGTGAACCTGCGCATGGCGATGTATTCGGCCTCTCTCACCCCGTGGATCGGCGGCGCGCCGCTGTGGCAGCGAGCGCTGGCGGCCTATATGACGGTCGATCAATCCTATGTGGCGGCGATGACGCAATATGAGCGCGACCCTGAGATGACGGTGCCGCAGCGCATGGCCTATTTCTTTGGGACCGTGACGCCGGTGGTGCCGCTTTGGTATGTCTTCACGCTGATCGGCGCGATGGTCGGCTCCAGCGTGCCCGAAAGCTGGGCGCTGGACTTCGCCATTCCGATCACCTTCCTTGCCATGATCGCGCCGATGTTCCGCACGCTGGCCCATGTGGCAGCGGCGGTCGTGGCGGTGGTCGTGAGCCTTTTCGCCGTTGAGGTGCCCTATGCGCTTGGGCTGATCATCGCAGGGCTCGCGGGCATGATCACCGGTGCGCAGGTCGAGGCATGGATGGAACGGCGCAAACCGGGGAGCATGGCACGATGATCGATAGAACCGCACTCTGGGTCGTGATCATCGGCCTCGGGCTGGGCAGCTTTTTCCTGCGCTTTGTCTTTACCGGATTGGTCGGCAACAAACAGATGCCCGCGTGGCTGTTGCGGCATCTGCGCTATACCGCCGTGGCGATTCTGCCCGCGCTGGTGGCCCCGCAGGTGATCTGGCCCTCGGCCACCGGGGGGCAATTCGATCTGCCGCGCGTTACCGCGGCGGCGGTGACATTGGGCGTGGGGCTGGTGACCAAGAACGTCCTCGCCGCGATCCTGTCGGGGGCCGCGGCGCTTTATGGGATGCTCTATCTGGTGGGGTAAGCGCGGGCGCTATTGCTGTGCCAGTTGCGCCGCGCGCAGGGCGTCAATCACATCGCCCTCATCGTCTTCGTAATATTTCGTCGTGGTGACACCCGGCAGGGCCTCGAACCGCTCTTGCAGCTTGAAGGGATAGTAGGTCGACCCGACGCTTTGAAACCCCGGCAACTGGCTGAGAATGCCGCTGGTGGCATTGGCGCAAAAGGCACCGGGCACCGCGCCATTGGCGGTCACCAGTTCGAGCGCGCGTTCGGCCACCTCGGGGCTGACCGGGATTTCCTGACTGACCACATGAAAGGTGCTTCGCGCATGGGCCGATTTATAGGCCTGCAACCACGCAGGCGTCACCCCGTAGAGCACATCGCCCCGCTCGGCCATCCGCGCGTCCCGAAAGGATCCCGCGGGGTCAAAGATCACCCGTTGTGAGCCGTTCACCATCAGCGCGCTATGGCCGCCGCTGCCGGTGCGGTTGTTCACCATGGTCATCAATGTGAGGGACGGCGGCTCGGGCGCGCGGTAGGCTGCACGCGCCACAACGTCGGGCGGGCTATCGGGGCTTTGATCCACCGAACAGCCAGCCAGAACGCCAACAAGTGCAATCGACGCTAAGAGAGTTCTCAAACCGTTAGCCTCGCGCCTAGGGATAGGACGTGATCAACCGGCAAAGATCGCCAGCAGAACAAGAATCACGAGGATGACGACGGTGCCGCGTGTCACGAAGGACATGAATCCGTCAAAGGTCTTTTGCTGCTCTTCGTAATTCATGCTGCCGTGTTCATGTTCAGCCATTTTCGTCTCCCTAAGACAATTTGTTGGCGCTGATTAACCTATTCGCATCACCCTGTCACGGGGGGATGATGCGCAGAAAACCATACTAGCTTTGCGCAGAACTACGCGCTATAGGGGAATCTTACACTCCCCCGCACGTTATAGACTCTTTCAGGTTTCGTCGTCTTCCAGATCGGCAACCAGTCGAAAGCCGATCCGTTGCGGGGCGGCATCGGGCACCTTTTTTGGCAAGGCCCGCAGCATCACGTTCAACTGCCCCACATGCTGCACCAATTGCGCCCGCGCCCCTGCGGGATCGACGCCGTAAAAGGTGATGATATCGGGGTCGAAATACCCCATACCTTCGATCCGCAGCACCCCGGCGTCGCCCCCGGCAAAGCCAATCGCCGCCTCGTGATCGTTGTCGAGCTTTTCCTCGAAATTCTTGAGGTAGAGCACCACCCGCTCATAAGCCCATTGGGCGGGGGATTTCTGCTTCACCGGCTTGTCGGTGACGGATTTGGGCAGGGGTTGATCGCCAGACTTGGGCTGATCCGCGCCGGTGTGCACCTCATGCATGCGCGGTATTGCCGCAGCCTCATAGGCCTCGGCCGCCGTTTTCACCTCATCGCCCATCGCTCACCCCTTGCGCTGATACACCCATGCGCCATCCGCCGCGCGCAACTCTCGCGTGGCCTCTCCGGCTTGGTAAAGGTGGCTCAGATGGGCGACGGCTTCAACCAGCGCGAGGCCATATTCCGCCTCACCGATGTTGCGTTTGAATAGCGGCGCGAAACATTCCGAGGCCGATTTCGGCGTGTCGATATAGGCCAGCAGTCTGCGCAGGGCGCTGTGGTGGTTCTCAATCAGTTGCTTCAGCCGCGTCGGCAGGCCGGTGAAGGGCAGTTTGTGGCCGCCAAGCACCAGATGATCCTCCTGCGCCAAGGGCACGAAACGCTCGCAAGCCTCCAGCCATTCGCCGATGGGGTCGGCCATCGGCTCGGTCGGGTAAACGCCGATGTTGGGGCTGATGGAGGGCAGAATCTGATCCCCCGCGATCACCAGATTGTCGTCGCGGCTCCAAAAGGTCGCATGTTCGGGGGCGTGGCCATTGCCGATATGCACCTCCCAATCGCGCCCGCCGATGCAGATCACATCGCCCTGCCGGATCCGCGTGAACCCCAGCGGCAGCGGGGCCACCACATCGGCGAAATTGAAAGGCCGCTCGCTGGCGCGTTTGTCATAGAGCGCCGCGGCCATCCCAGCTTTGCGGTAGAACGCAAGGGCTTCGGCGACCGGCACCTCTTGGACATCCAGCGTCAGCATCCGCGCAGTCAACCATGCGGTGCGCGTGGTGACCAGTTCCGCCCCGAACTCGCTCTGCAACCATCCGGCCAGGCCGATGTGATCGGGGTGGTGATGGGTGACGACCACGCGCGAGATCGGCTTGCCGCCAAGCGGCCCCGCCATCAACCCGCGCCAAATTTCCTTGGCCCGGCGCGAGGCAAAGCCCGTGTCGATCACCGTCCAGCTATCGCCCTCGTCCAAGGCATAGACGTTGACGTGATCCAGCTTCATCGGCAGCGGCAGGCGGAACCAAAGCACCCCCGGCGCCACCTCAATCGCCTCCCCCTCGGCGGGCGGCACCTCCCAAGGATAGCGCAGCCCCTTGGGGGTTTTTGGCGAAGCGGTGGAGAGGGTGGCCTGCTCTGTCATCAGCTTCTCAGATCTTCGACATCAAGCGCATAGAGGTCTTCTGCCCCGGCCTGCGCATGGGCCAGCAGGCCCTGATGCTCGGGCAAGAGACGTTGGATATAGAACCGCGCCAGCTTGGCCCGCGCATCGCCTGCGCCGGCGGCCTTCTCGGCCATGGCGGCTTGCAGATGCAGATGCCCGCCCATCACGCGGGCGAAGGCGCGCAGATAGGGGACGGCACCGGCGAAACGGACGTTCATGTCCTGTTGCGCGGTCATCCACTCGGTCGCCTCGCGCAGGGTCTCGCTCGCCTGCCAGACCGCATCGGCCATGCGCGGGAAAGGGCCGCGTGCGGATTCGGCATGGGCTTCGATCTCATCCAAGAGCCGGTTCGCCGCCTCGCCGCCGTCCATCATCTTGCGGCCCACAAGGTCCATCGCCTGAATGCCGTTGGTGCCCTCGTAGATCGCGGTCACGCGCACATCGCGGCTGAACTGCGCCGCGCCGGTTTCTTCGATAAAGCCCATTCCGCCATGCACCTGCACGCCCATCTCGGCGACGCTGATGCCCACATCGGTGCCGAATGCCTTGGTGATCGGCGTGAGGAACGCGGCCCGGGCGGCCCATTCATCCCCCTGCCCGGCGCGCGCCATATCGCTGGCATAGGCACAGCTCAGCGCAATCGCGCGGGAGGCAAAGATATCGGCCTTCATGCTCAAAAGCATCCGGCGCACATCGGCGTGATCCACGATGGTGCCGGTGCCGCCTTCGACGGGGGAACGGCCCTGCTTGCGCTCCAGCGCGTAGTCCAGCGCCAGTTGATAGGCCCCTTCGGCTGCACCGATGCCCTGTTCGCCGACACCAAGGCGCGCGTTGTTCATCATGGTGAACATCGCCGCCATGCCGCCGCCCTCGCGGCCCACCAGCCAGCCGGTGGCCTTGTCATATTGCATGACCGCGGTGGGCGAACCATGCAGGCCCATCTTATGCTCAAGGCTGACCACATTCACGCCATTGCGCTGGCCCGGCGCGCCATTCTCATCGGGGATGAACTTCGGCACGAGGAAAAGGCTGATCCCCTTGGTCCCCGCCGGCGCACCCGGCAGGCGCGCAAGAACCAGATGGCAGACATTGCCTGCAAAATCATTGTCACCCCAAGAGATGTAGATCTTCTGACCAGAGACCGCATAAGTCCCGTCGCCATTGTCTTCGGCCCGGCTGCTCAGCGCGCCTACGTCCGAACCCGCCTGCGGCTCGGTCAGGTTCATCGTGCCGGTCCATTCGCCCGAGATCAGCTTGGGCAGGTACAATTCCTTGATCGCGTCCGAGGCATGGTGCTCCAGCGCTTCGATCTGGCCTTGGCTCATCAGGGGGGCGAGTTGCAGCGACAGGCAAGCGCCGCTCATCATCTCGTTGACCGCGCTGGTCAGGGTCATCGGCAGGCCCATGCCGCCAAACTCCGGGTCCGCCGACATGCCGATCCAGCCGCCCTCGGCAATCGCGGCGAAACCTTCGGCAAACCCCGGAGAGGTGCGCACGACACCGTTTTCCAGCTTGGCAGGGTGCAAATCCCCGCCTCGTTGCAGCGGCGCCAGCACGTCATCGCAAAGCCGTCCGGCCTCTGACAGGATCGCGCCGGTGACGTCTTCACTGGCCTCAGCGAAACGCTCGGTGCTCCGAAGCGTTGCGAAATCCAACACGTCCTCGATCAGAAAACGGTAGTCATCCACGGCGGCGCGGTACGGCATATCATATCCTCCTGAAAGGCGCGCTTGTTCTGGCAAGCCTGACATGGCCCTGATAAAGGCTGGTTTATGTTGCCGCCAGCATGAAATGCCCGGCCGCCCCCCGCAACCCAAACGCGGCGTCACGGGATGCTGCATGATCCGACAGGCCGAAACACCCGATGACCCAGCCGACCGAGACCCTGACCGCCACGCCCCAAGGCATCGCCCGCGCGGCACGCCTGCTGCAAGACGGCGCGCTGGTCGCCCTGCCGACGGAGACGGTTTACGGCCTTGGCGCGGATGCCCGCAATGGTGAGGCTGTCGCAGGCATTTACGCCGCCAAGGGCCGGCCCAGTTTCAACCCGCTGATCGTGCATCTGCCGGATATCGACACCGCCAAACGCTATGTCGACTGGACCGAGGAGGCCGACCGGCTGGCGCAGGCCTTCTGGCCCGGCGCGCTCACGCTGGTCCTGCCGCTGAAGCCCGACAGCGGGCTGTCGTCGCTGGTCACGGCGGGGCTGCCGAGCCTTGCGGTGCGGGTGCCCGCCCATCCCGCAATGCGGCAGGTCTTACAGGCGCTCGGCGGTCCCGTTGCCGCCCCCTCGGCCAACCCCTCGGGCAAGATCAGCGCGACCACGGCGGATCATGTGCGGGCGGGCCTCGACGGTAAGATCGCGGCGGTGCTGGACGACGGTGCCTGCCCCGTTGGGTTGGAAAGCACGATCATCGGCCTGACCGGCCCCCGCCCCGCCCTGCTGCGCGCAGGCGGTCTGCCGAGCGAGGCGATTGAGGCCGCGCTTGGCCAGACGCTGGAGGTTGTCGATGGGGCCGAGATCATCGCGCCGGGGCAGCTCGCCTCGCATTACGCGCCCGGTGCGGCGGTGCGGCTGAATGCGCGGACGGCGGGACCGGGTGAAGTACTGCTTGGCTTTGGCGAGATGATCTGCGACCTCAACCTCTCCCCCTCCGGCGATCTGACCGAGGCTGCGGCGAAACTGTTCGACCACCTACACCAGTTGGACGCCACCGGTCAGACCATCGCCGTGGCGCCGATCCCCGATCACGGGCTGGGCCGTGCGATCAACGACCGATTGGCCCGCGCCGCAGCACCGCGTTAGGCGTGCCCGGCTGAGGCCGACAGCCCCAAGGGGTCGATCCCCAGCGTCTTGAGCGCCGCGCCCCATTTCTCGGGATCCGGCAAGTCGAAAATCACCTCGGGCGAGGCTTCGCAGGTCAGCCATCCGTTCTGGGCGATCTCACCCTCCAACTGCCCCGGCCCCCAGCCCGCATAGCCCAGCATCAACTGCGCCTGCGCCGGGCCCTTGCCGGTGGCGATGTCTTCGAGGATGTCGCGGGTGGTGGTCAGGGCAATGCCATCACCCACGCGCAGCGTCTCAATGGCCGAGCGGTATTCGTCGGAATGCAACACAAAGCCGCGCCCCGTCTCGACCGGCCCGCCGAAATGCACGGCCAGCGATTTGGCCTGCGGCGGTGTGTCTTCGACCAGCTGATCCAGCACATCCGACAGGCGCAGTTCCGGGGCGGGTTTGTTGACGATCAACCCCATCGCCCCCTGTTCGGAATGCGCGGAAAGATAGATCACCGAATGCGCGAAACGCGGATCGCCCATGCCCGGCATCGCGACCAGCAGCTTGCCCGTCAGTTCCATCGTCTGCCCCGTCAACGCCCACCTCCTGAAGGTAACCTTTCTTTGAACATGGCCGCTTGCGCCCCACAAAACAAGAGAGGCGCCCCACCGTCCGCCGCATCGGCGAAACATGGATGATGCAAATGTGACTTGGCAGGCGCGGAAGGATACCGCATCAAGTCCGTATGACCATATCGCGCTTCTTTTCCGCCCTTCTCTCCTGTCTCGCCCTCGCCCTGCCCGCCGCGGCGCAGGATGCTGTCGGCACGCCCTTGCAGGGGGATCTGCTCACTGGTTGGCAACAGTCTGACGGGCGGCGGGTGGCGGCGATCCGGCTGCGCATGGCACCGGGCTGGAAGACCTATTGGCGCAGCCCCGGTGACGCGGGCATTCCGCCGGAGTTCGACTGGTCCGGCTCGGACAACCTGCGCGACGTGCAGATCACATGGCCCGCGCCCAAGGTCTTTGACCAAGGCGGGGTGAACTCCATCGGCTATGCCCGCGAGGTGATCCTGCCGCTGACCATCACCCCGCGCCGCCCCGGTGCGCCGGTGACATTGGACACCAGCATCGACCTTGGCGTCTGCAGCGACATCTGCCTGCCACAGACCATCCACCTGCGCGCCCTGCTCGACACCCGCGACAGCAAGCCCACCCCGGCCATCGCCGCCGCCTTTGCCGCGCGGCCCTATTCCGGGGCCGAAGCTGGTCTGAAAAGCGCCCATTGTAGTCTGCGCCCCACCGCGCGTGGGCTGGAGATCGAAACCCGGCTGGCCCTGCCCTCTGCCGGGGGTAAGGAGACCGTGGTGATCGAACCCGGCAATCCCAACATGTGGATGAGCGAGACAGTGAGCCAGCGGTCGGGCAATACGCTTATCGCCAGCGGTGAGATGATCGCCGAGAATGGCACCGCGCTGGCGCTCGACCGTTCCGCCATTCGGATCACGGTGATCGGCAAGAACCACGCGGTGGAGGTCACGGGCTGCACCTCAAGCTAAACCCACGCACTACTTGCGGCGCTGATGCTCGTCCAGCCGCGGCATGATCTCAACGAAGTTGCAGGGCATGTGGCGGTAGTCCAACTGTTTGAGCAAGATGCCATCCCATGCGTCTTTACATGCCCCCGGGCTGCCCGGCAGCGCAAATAGATATGTCCCCTGCGCCACGCCGCCCGTCGCACGGCTTTGCACCGCGCTGGTGCCGATCTTCTCCATTGAGATCATGGTGAAGACCGTGCCGAAGGCGTCAATCTCTTTTTCATAGACATCGCGGTGCGCCTCGACCGTCACGTCGCGCCCCGTGAGGCCAGTGCCGCCGGTGCTGATTACCACGTCAATCTCAGGGTCCGCGCACCAGTCGCGCAGTTGCGCCGCGATAGCGGGGCGGTCGTCGGTCACGATCTCGCGCGCGGCCAGCACATGGCCCGCCGCTTCAATCCGCGCGACCAATACATCGCCCGAGCGGTCTTCGGCCAAGCTGCGGCTGTCCGAAACGGTCAGCACAGCGATTCTTACGGGGATGAACTCCCGGCTGTCATCGATCCTGCTCATGTCCGCTCCATCATTGCCAAACGCGCGGCCAAAGCCACGAAAATACCACTGCTGATCCAGCCCAGCAGCCGCCCGCCACCCGCCAAACGCCGTCCGATCCCGGCGGCAAAGACCCCCACCGCGCCGTTGATGACGAAACCGCCCAGTGCCAGCACCGCACCAAAGGTCAGGAACTGCACCAAGACCGGCCCGGCCTCGGGCACAACGAATTGCGGCAGGAAGGCCAGCACGAAAAGGATCACTTTGGGGTTCGTCAGATTGACGGCGAAACCGGTGTTGAAAGCGCGCCAACCGCCCATGCCGGGCGTCGTATCGCGCGGCTTTCCAGCCTGCCGCAGCGTTTGCACCGCAAGCCAGAGCAGATAGGCCACGCCGAGCCAGCGGATCATGTCCAGCGCCCAAGGCAGCGCCGCGACGACCGCGCCCAGCCCCAACCCGGCCAAAGCCACATGCACCAGCACGCCCGCCGAAATCCCCGCGCTCGCCGCCAATGCGGCGCGCGGGCCCGAACGCAGCCCCTGCCCAAGGCAGAACATCATATCCGCCCCCGGCGTGAGGTTCAGCGCCAAGGCGGCGGGCACGAAGGCCAGAAGGGTCAGCGCATCAACCATCGCGCAGCTTGGCCTGAACGCTAAGCAAATCGGCCCAAGCCTCGCGCTTGGCCTCGGGATTGCGCAGCAGGTAGCCGGGATGCACCATCGGCATGCAAGAAAGATCGGCGGCCTTGGTCCAATTGCCGCGCAGCCGCATGATGCTGCGTTTTTCCAAAAGCGACTGACAAGACCAATTGCCAAAGAGCACCAGAACCTTGGGTTTGGCCAATTCGATATGACGCTGCACAAAGGGGCGCATCATCGCGATCTCATCTGGCTTTGGGTCGCGCCCCTGCGGCGTGCGCCACGGCAGGATGTTCGACAGATAGACATTGCGGTCGCGCCCCATGTCGATCGCCGCCAGCATCCGATCGAGCATCTGACCCGCCCGCCCCACGAAGGGCTTGCCCGCGCGGTCTTCGTCCCGGTCGGGGGATTCGCCCAAGATCATCAGCGGCGCGCCGGGCACCCCATCGGCGAAAACCAGATTGCGCGCGCCCTTGTGCAGCTCGCAATGCTCGAACCCTTGGATCGCGGCGCGAAGCTCTTCCAAGCTCTGAGCACCCTGCGCGGCGCGGCGGGCCAGCGCCACCGGGTCGGGTTGCTCAGAGGCTTGCAGGGGCTGCGGCCCCTTGGTCGCCTTGGCGCTGGCCTTGGGCGGGCTTGTGGGCACCTCATAACGGTTGACCGGCGCGTCGCAAATCGCCTCGGTCGCGCCAAGTTCGACCTGCCACGCCAGCATCTCTGCCGCCTGATGATAATCGAATGATTCCATGACCCGCAGCTTACGCCCTGTGGCCGGGGGGCGAAATGCCCTATCGCTGCGCTTTACGCGCCAAGCCGCCCGCGCCTATAAGGCGGCAACAGCAGAAGGGATCGCTACCATGTCATTCGCCCATCGCCACCTGCTTGGCATCGAGCAGCTTTCGCAATCCGACATCACCACCCTGCTGGATTTGGCCGACACCTATGCCGACCGCAACCGCCAGCCGAACAAACATTCCGACGCGCTGCGCGGGCTGACCCAGATCAATATGTTTTTCGAGAACTCCACCCGCACGCAGGCGAGTTTCGAGATCGCAGGCAAACGCCTTGGCGCGGATGTGATGAATATGGCGATGCAGGCCAGTTCGATCAAAAAGGGTGAGACACTGATCGACACGGCGATGACGCTGAATGCCATGCACCCCGATCTGCTGGTCGTGCGCCACCCCCAATCCGGCGCGGTGGACCTGCTGGCCCAAAAGGTGAACTGCGCGGTGCTGAACGCGGGCGACGGGCGGCATGAGCATCCCACGCAGGCGCTTTTGGACGCGCTGACGATCCGCCGCGCCAAGGGGAGGCTGCATCGCCTCAGCATCGCGATCTGCGGCGACATCGCGCACAGCCGCGTGGCCCGGTCGAACATCCTGCTTTTGGGCAAGATGGAAAACCGCATCCGCCTTGTCGGCCCGCCGACCCTGATGCCCAGCCAGATCGACCAGTTTGGGGTCGAGGTCTTCGACGATATGAAAAAGGGGCTTGAAGGTGTCGATGTGGTGATGATGCTGCGGCTTCAGAAAGAGCGGATGGACGGCGGCTTTATCCCGTCGGAGCGTGAGTATTACCACCGCTATGGGCTGGATGCCGAAAAGCTCGCCCATGCCAGCCCCGACGCCATCGTCATGCACCCCGGCCCGATGAACCGCGGGGTGGAGATTGACGGCACCTTGGCCGACGACATCAACCGTTCCGTCATTCAAGACCAGGTCGAGATGGGCGTCGCCGTGCGCATGGCCGCGATGGACCTGCTCGCGCGCAATCACATCGCCGCCCAACCCGGCGCGGCCTGACCGGAACTCCGACGGGCCAAGCGGCGTTTTCCTGAGAACAGCCAAAGGAAGCCGTCATGCCCCATACAGAAGTCGCCCCCCAAGAAGCTGGCAAGGTCCGCGTCTATGCCCTCTCGCTCTCGGATGCCGAGGCGCGGGCGATGCGCGATGATGAGACAGCACAGGCCGCGGCCCTCGGGGTCGATCGGATCGACGCGGCCTATACAGAGGTCTTCCGGGTGGCCGACCTCGATCAACTGGGGCTTGCGGGCTATCTGCGCGATGGCAATGGCGTGAACCCCGAGCAGATCGAGACGGACCGCAGCAAGCTTGCCGCGCTCGATGGTTGGGTGATGATCGTCTACTCCCGCGCCTTCGCCGGGCAATCGCTGCAACTGGCCCCGATCCCGGCGCTGACCCATATCGGCACCTATACCGAAGGCGGCCCCGATACGCCCGTGCAGGCGATGGAGGCCGAGGCCGCGCAGCCCTACACCGGCATCCCCCGCGTCGCCCCGTCCGAGCCCGCCAAAGGTGGCGGCGGCAAGACCATGGTGATCGTCGCCGTGGCCGTGTTGATCCTGCTGATCATCTGGTGGCTGCTGGTCTAAGCGCGAAAACCGCTGGCGCCCTTGGGGCCAGCGGGCTACATCTGGCCCATGCAAGAACCTGAACACGATCCGAAAATGTCTGGCCGTATCGCCATGGTCGCCCTTTTGGTGGCCTTTGGCGTGGTCGGGCTGATGATTTGGATTGGCGGCTAGCGGCGCGTGCGCCGCGCCCGCGCCCAAAAGACCGCTTGGTTTGGGGGGCGATTTGGGGCATGACAGCGGCGCATCCGCTATCGCACCAAAGGCCCGCCCATGACCCAGTTCTTCACCAATCTGCGCCTTCTCAACCCTCAGGCTGGCACGCTTGAGCCTGCTGCGGTTCTGGTCCGCAACGGGGTGATTGCCGAGGTGCTGGCCGATGGGGCCACAGCGCCCGAGGGCGCGGAACTGGTCGATTGCGGCGGCCATATCCTCGCCCCCGGTATCGTCGACATCGGCGTCAAAGTTTGCGAACCGGGCGAGCGGCACAAGGAAAGCTACCGCTCTGCGGGCCTTGCCGCGGCGGCGGGCGGGGTAACCACCATGGTCACGCGCCCCGACACCGATCCCGCCATCGACAGCCCCGAGACGCTGGAATTCGTCACCCGCCGCGCCAATGAGGCAGCACCGGTGAACGTCGTGCCCATGGCCGCGCTGACCAAGGGCCGCGAGGGGCGCGAGATGACCGAAATCGGCTTTCTGATGGACGCAGGTGCCGCTGCCTTCACCGATTGCGACCGCGTTGTGACGGATACCAAGGTTTTCTCCCGCGCGCTCACTTACGCCCGCAGCCTCGGCGCGTTGGTCATCGCCCACCCGCAGGATCCGGGGCTGAGCAAGGGGGCGACCGTCACCTCGGGCAAATTCGCCTCATTGCGCGGCTTGCCTGCCGTCTCGCCCATGGCCGAGCGGATGGGGTTGGACCGCGACATCGCCCTCATTGAGATGACCGGCGCGCGCTACCACGCGGATCAGATCACCACCGCCCGCGCCCTGCCCGCGCTGGAGCGTGCCAAGCGCAACGGGCTCGACATCACCGCCGGTGTCGGCATTCACCACCTGACGCTGAACGCCCTCGACGTCGCCGACTACCGCACCTTCTTCAAGGTGAAGCCGCCGCTGCGCGATGAGGAAGACCGCCTTGCCGTGGTAGAAGCCGTGGCCAGCGGTCTGATCGACATCATCTGCTCCATGCACACCCCGCAGGACGAAGAAAGCAAACGCCTGCCGTTCGAGGAGGCCGCCAGCGGCGCGGTGGGGCTGGAGACGCTGCTGCCCGCCGCGATGCGTCTGGTCCATGCCGAGATGATGGACCTGCCCACGCTCTGGCGCGCGCTGTCGCTGAACCCGGCCAAACGCCTCGGCCTGCCCGGCGGGCGGATTGCCGTGGGGGCGCCTGCGGATATGGTGCTGTTCAATCCCGATGCGCCCTTCGTGCTGGACCGCGCGACGCTGCGGTCGAAATCCCGCAACACGCCCTTTGACGGGATGCGGATGCAGGGTAAGGTCGTGGCAACTTATGTAGCAGGTTCCTGCGTTTACGAGGCGAATTAATGCCCCCTATCGAGACTTCCGTTGAATTGATCCTTTTCTGGGCGCTGGCAGGCTATGTCATCGGCTCTATCGCCTTTGGCATGCTGCTGGCGCGGCTGATGGGGCTGGGCAACCTGCGCAGCATCGGATCGGGCAACATCGGCGCAACCAACGTGCTGCGCACCGGCAACAAGAAGGCGGCGGCGCTGACGCTGTTGCTGGACGGGGCCAAGGGGGCCGTGGCGGTGCTGCTGGCCCGCGCCTTCGCGGGCGAAGATGCGGCGCAGGCGGCGGCGCTTGGTGCGATGATCGGCCATTGCTACCCGGTCTGGCTGGGCTTTCGCGGCGGCAAGGGTGTGGCGACCTTTCTGGGCCTCATGCTGGCGCTGGCTTGGCCTGTCGGGCTGGCCTGCTGTGTGGTCTGGCTGGCGACGGCGGCACTCTCGCGCATCTCGTCGCTTTCCGCACTGGCGGCGGCAGCAAGCTCGACCTTCCTGCTGGTCTTCCTTGGCTACGGGGAAATGCTGCTTTTGGGCATTGCTCTAACATTGCTGATCTTTTGGCGGCACCGTGACAATATCCGCCGGATCCGCGCAGGCACGGAATCGCGCATCGGCCAGAAAGGCTGACACCGCCCGAGGGCGGCATCAGCCTCTTTCCCGTTCAGTAGGAATATTCCGCGTAGATACGGCTCAGATCGCCGTTCCATGGCCCGTGGTAATCCGCCAAGAGATCGTCAGCAGGCACGCGGCCCGTCTCGATACTGTCGCGCAGGGCGTTGAGGAAATGCGTCTCATCCGGCACCAGCCCACCGGCACCGGGACGGGCGCGGGCTTTCAGCCCCGCCTCTGACAGGGCCACGGCCTCGCGCGCCAGATCATGCATCTTGAGCCCGCCCACCTCGGCCTGAAGGCCGTGGGTGGAGGCGGCGATGCGCAATTCTTCCCGTGTCTCGGCATCCCAGCCTTTGACCAGATCCCACGCGCCATCCAGCGCGCTTTGGTCATACATCAACCCGACCCAGAAGGCCGGCAGGGCACAGAGCCGCCGCCACGGGCCGCCATCAGCGCCGCGCATCTCGATGAACTTCTTCACCCGCGCCTCGGGGAAGAGGGTGGTCAGGTGGTCGGCCCAATCGCTCAGCGTCGGCTTCTCGCCGGGCAGCGCGGGCAACTCGCCTTTCAGGAAATCACGGAAGGACTGGCCAAGCGCGTCGATATATTTGCCGTCGCGGTAGACGAAATACATCGGCACATCGAGCGCGTATTGCACCCAAGACTCGAAGCCAAAGCTATCGTCAAAGACGAAGGGGATCATGCCGGTGCGCGCATCGTCCAGATTGCGCCAGACCAGCCCGCGGGTCGACTTCACACCATTGGGCTTGCCGTCAAGGAAGGGCGAATTGGCGAAAAGCGCATTGGCGATGGGCTGCATCGCCACGGCGACGCGCATCTTCTGCACCATGTCGGACTCGCTCGCGAAGTCGAGGTTGACCTGAACGGTACAGGTGCGGCGCATCATGGTGGTGCCCATGGTGCCGACCTTTTGCATATAGCCGTCCATCAGCTTGTAGCGGCCTTTGGGCATCAGATCCATCTGCTCATGCGACCACTCAGGCGCGGCCCCCAGACCGATGAAACCGACGCCGATCTCATCGGCCACGTCTTTCACTTCGCGAAGGTGGGTATTCACCTCGTCGCAGGTCTCGTGAATGGTCTCGACCGGGGCGCCCGAGAGTTCCAACTGGCCGCCCGGCTCAAGGCTGATGTTGGCTCCGTCTTTCTCAAGCCCGATCAGCTTGCCACCCTCTTCGACAGGGGACCAATTGTGGCGGTCGCGCAGCCCTTCCAGCATCACCCGGATCGAGCGTTCCCCCTCATAGGGGAGCGGTTTGAGCGTGTCCTTGCAATAGCCGAACTTCTCATGCTCGGTGCCGATGCGCCACTGCTCGCGCGGCTTGCAGCCGTCCGCCAGATACTGCGCCATCTGGTCGTGATGTTCGATCGGGCCGCCGCCGGATTGAGGAATGGACATATGCGAGGGCTCCGTTTTGAAGGATCGTCTTGGGTGTCTTCTAAGTTGTCGACGTGGCGTCGCGTCTAGCAGGGATGGGCGGATTTGCCGGGGCTGTCAATGCAGCAAGACATGCGCCGGGCGCAGCGGCGCGCGCTCCCAGATCACAACGGCGTCATGGCGGGTCTTGCGTAGCTCAAAGAGCATCCTCTCGGTGCGCAGGCCCGGCAGGGCGGCGAAAGCATCAAACAGCGCCTCGGAGCCTGCGGCGTTCACCGGGATCAACAGGGGCGTCTCATCGTCGCGCGGCTCAAGCCGCCAATGGGCCGGAAACATCTGCCGGTCGAGGCTGAGCCGCTGCAACTCGCGCAGAGCGACCGTGCCGCCGGTCAGCGGGCCAAAGTAGGTGATCTGCCCTTCGACGACCTGAACCGCGCCCGCGCCATCGCCCTGCCCGCGAAAGCGCGCGCGTTGCACACCAAGCCAGATCAGCGCGGCACCGCCCGCCAGCGCCGCATAGCCCGGCACCGCCAGCAGGAACCCCGGCCCCGCCACCAGCCAAAGGCCAAGGCCCATCAGCCCGCCGCCGACAATCGCTTCGCGCCAGCGCCAAAGCTGGTCGCGGGCGCCTTGGCGCAGGAAACTCATCGGGCCACCCTTCGCATCACCAATCTCCCAAAGCCTGCTGCCACATGGTCATCGCCGCCACGGCCGCCGTATCGGCCCGCAGGATGCGCGGGCCGAGCGTGACCGCATGGGCGTGATCGAAACTGTGCAGCCGTTTGCGCTCGTCCTCGGAAAAACCGCCTTCGGGGCCGATCAGAATGGCCCATGGCCCCTGCGCATCCGGCGGCAGCGCACCGCTTTCCCCGGCCAAAGCTTCATCGCAGAACATGATCTGACGGCTGCTGTCCCACTGGTCCAACAACCGCCCCAGCTTCTCGGCCTCGGCCACTTCCGGCACATAGGTGCCGCCGCATTGCTCTGCCGCCTCGACCGCATGGGCCTGAAGGCGCGGCTGCTGCACGCGGCCTGCATTGGTAAATTTGGTCATCACCGGCACGATGCGCGAGGCCCCCATCTCAGCCGCTTTTTCGACGATGAAGTCGGTGCGGGTCTTTTTGATCGGGGCAAAGAGCAGCCATAGATCCGGCGGCATTTGCAAATGCCGGGTCTGTTCGACACAGGTCAGCACCCCGCCGCGCTTGCCCGCCTCGGCGACCTCGGCCAGCCATTCGCCATCGCGCCCGTTGAACAAAAGCACCCCGGCCCCGACCGTGAGCCGCATCACCCCAAAGAGGTAATGCGCCTGCTCGCGCGCCAAAGGAACCGTTTGCCCCTGCCCCAAGGGCTGATCTACATACAATCTGATTTTCGCGTTCATAGGGCCAGATATATGCACAACCAGCCGCCTTCGCCAGATGCTACGCCCGATGCGCCTGTTGCCGATGCGGTGGCCGACAATTGGGTCGACCGTCACGCCCCGGCGGGGCTGCGCCCCTACCTGCGGCTGAGCCGCGCGGATCGGCCCATTGGCACATGGCTGCTGCTGCTGCCCTGCTGGTGGGGGCTGAGCCTTGCGATCCTCTTCGACCAGTCGCCGCGGTGGGAGGATCTGTGGATCTTCGCAGGCTGCGGCATCGGTGCTTTCCTGATGCGCGGCGCGGGTTGCACATGGAACGATATCACCGACCGGCATATCGACGGCAAGGTCGCCCGCACCCGGCTGCGGCCCATCCCCTCGGGCGCGGTATCGGTGAAACAGGCGCTGGCGTGGATGGTGGGGCAGATGCTGCTGGCACTGCTGATCCTGCTGTCCTTCAACCAAGCGGCCATCGCCATGGGCGTGCTGGCGCTCTTGCCGGTGGCGGTCTACCCCTTTGCCAAACGCTTCACTTGGTGGCCGCAGGTCTTTCTGGGGCTGGCCTTCAACTGGGGTGCCATGCTGGCCTGGACGGCGCATGCGGGCACGCTGCATGCACCCGCCATCGTGCTCTACCTCGCCGGCATCGCCTGGACGCTGTTTTACGACACGATCTATGCCCATCAGGATGCCGAGGATGACGCGCTGATCGGCGTGAAATCCACCGCCCGCCTCTTTGGTGAGAATTCCGGCAAATGGCTGCGGCGCTTTCTGATGGCCACGGTGGGGCTGATGGGGATTGCCGTGATCTATGCCGGGCTGCCCCAAGCCTCGGTACTGGCGCTGGCGCTGGCCCTTGGCGGGCCCTGGGCAATGGGATGGCATATGGCATGGCAGCTGCGCGGGCTGGATACCAAGGACAATGCCAAGCTCTTGCAGCTCTTCCGGGCCAACCGCGATACCGGCATGATCCCGCTGTTGTTTTTCGCGGCAAGCTTGCTGGCCTGATTGCACCCCCGACAGGACGCGCGTATCAAGTCGCAAGCTTAACAATCAGAAGTCCGCCCATGCGCCTCTCCGCCATTTTCACGATCGCCCTGACCTTTGCAGCCGCAGCGGTGGTCTCTCTGGTGGCGGCGAGCTTTTCGGTGCAACTGATCGAAGACACCTCGGAAATCGGCGTACGTGACGCGCTGGACGCGCAGGGCATGACATGGGCCGAAGTGCAGGCCGATGGCTTGCAGGTCACCCTCGCCGGGATCGCGCCGACCGAGGCCGTGCGCTTTCGCGCCCTGTCGACCGCAGGCACCGTGGTCGACGCCGCCCGCGTCATCGACGAGATGGAGGTCGAGGCCCAATCCGGCATCGCCCCGCCGCGTTTCTCTGCCGAGGTGCTGCGCAATGACGCGGGCATCTCGATCATCGGCCTGATCCCCACCAGCACCGACCGCGAGGCGGTGATCGATGCCTTTGGCGACATGGCGGGCGACGCCTCGGTCACCGATCTTCTGGAATCCGCGGATTATCCTGCGCCCGAAGGCTGGGAAGACGCGCTGAGCTTTGCCGTACAGGCGATGGCCGACCTGCCCCGGGCCAAAGCCTCGGTCGATGCGGGGCGGGTGACCATCACCGCCATCGCCGACAGCGCCGCCGCCAAGGCGCAGATGGAACGTAAACTGCAACGCGCCGCCCCGCCCAGCCTGCGGCTGCGACTGGACATCGCGGCCCCGCGCCCGGTGATCACTCCCTTCACACTGCGGTTTGAGATCGACGCGGAAGGCGCGCGTTTCGATGCCTGCTCTGCCGATACTGAAGCCGCCGCCGACCGTATCTTGAAAGCGGGCATCACCGCCGGCGCGCCTGAGAATGCCGATTGCACGATCGGTCTGGGCGTGCCCAGCCCGAACTGGGGCCGCGCCGTGGCGCTGACCATCGACGCGCTGCGCCGCCTGGGCCAAGGCAGCATCTCTTTCGCCGATGCGGACATCACCTTGCTGGCCGCACCGGGCACCGAGTCCACCACATTTGACCGCGTGGTGGGCGAATTGGAAAACGCGCTTCCCGATGTCTTTGCCCTGACCGCGAAACTGCCCGAGGTCGAAGACCCTGACGCAGGCCCGCCCGAGTTCACCGCGACCCTCTCGCCCGAGGGGCAGGTGCAACTGCGCGGGCGGCTCTCGACAGAGGGGCTGCGCGATCTGGCCGACAGCTACGCGAAATCGCATTTCGGCTCGGCCAACGTCTATACCGCCGCGCGGCTGGACGAGACCCTGCCCGGCGATTGGGCCACCCGCGTTCTGACCGGGCTGGAGGCGATGGCCTCCCTCGCCAACGGCTCTGTCAAAGTCACGCCCGACCGGCTTGAGGTGATGGGCAACACCGGCAACAAAGACGCCAATACCACCGTCGCCTCGCTGTTGGCGGACAAGCTGGGCGAAGGCGCCGATTACAGCATCGACATCACCTATCAAGAAAAGCTCGACCCCATCGCGGGCCTGCCAACGCCCGAAGAATGCGAAGCCGAAATTCGCGAGATCCTGAAAATTGGCAAGATCACCTTTGAGCCGGGCAGCGCCACGATCGACGCCTCCGCGCTCGGGACGATGGACGATATCGCCGAGGTGCTGAAAAACTGCGGCGACATCCGGCTGGAGATTCAGGGCTACACCGACAGTCAGGGCCGCGAATCGATGAACCTGTCACTCTCGCAAAGCCGCGCGGAATCGGTGCTGAACGAATTGCGCGCCCGCCGGGTGCTGACCTCCTCCTTCGTGGCCAAGGGCTATGGCGAGGAAAACCCCATCGCAGACAACAAGACCGAAGAGGGCCGCGAAGCCAACCGCCGCATCGAATTCCGCCTGATCCAGCCCGAGGCCGAGACCCCCGAGGACGAAACAGCGCTGGAATCTGCTGAAGAAACGGGCGATACCACGGCAGAAGAGATCGGGGAATCCGACGAAACCGAAGAAGGCAGCGGTGATGAGCAGAACTGAGTTTGTCCTGGCAACAGCCATCATTCTTTTCGTGGCCTTCTGCATGGGATGGTTCGCCAATTGGCTGCTGAACCGCTTTACCCGCGTGGCCGCCGATGACGTGGCCCAGCTGGACCGGATGAGCCAAGAGCTGCATGAGGCCGAGGAAACCCGCGATCAGGCGATCACCTATCTGCAACAGCGCGAGGCCGAGTTGACCAACCAACTGGCCCAGACCGAGGCCGAGCTGCGCGCCGCGATGGACGGGCTGCGCGACGCCCGCCATGAGGCCGAGGAAATGCGCGCCTATATCGAACGTCAGAAAGCCTAACCCCAGACCTTCGGAGCCCTGCCATGGCCAAACTCGCCCATTCCATGATCCGCGTCTTTCATGAGGCGGCATCGGTAAAGTTCTACGAAGACGTGTTCGGGCTGAAAATCGCGGACCGTCTGGATTTCGACAGCTTCACCCTGATCTACCTGCGCGATGCCACGGGCGCCTTCGAGCTGGAATTGACCGTCAACAAGGACCGCGAGACCGCTTACGATCTGGGCGACGGCTATGGCCATCTGGCCTTCGTGGTCGACGACCTCGAAGCGGCGCGCGAGACCGCGATCAAGGCCGGTGCTATCCCACGCGAGATCGTTGACTTCCGCCCCGCCGGAGAGACCGTGGCGAAGTTCTTTTTCGTGGCAGACCCCGATGGCTATCAGATCGAAGTCATCGAAAAAGGTGGGCGTTTCGCCTGAGGCCGAAGCTTACCAGCGTTCCAGCGCGGCCTCGTCTTCGTCCTTTGCGGCGACCCATGCATCACCCTCTGCCGTGATCTCGCGCTTCCAGAACGGCGCGCGGGATTTGAGGTAGTCCATCAGGAACTCCGCTGCCTCAAAGGCATGGCGGCGATGCCGCGCCGCCGTGGCGACCATCATGATTTGCTCACCCGGCACCAGCCGCCCATAGCGGTGGATCACCAGCGCATCTTGCAGATCGAAACGTCCCATCGCCTGCTCGGCAATCTCGCGCAAGGCCTTTTCGGTCATGCCGGGGTAATGTTCGATTTCCATCGCGCTGAGCGTGCCCGCGTCATTGTCGCGCACCACGCCGGTAAAGGTCACGATCGCGCCGCTGCCCCCCTCGCCCTTGGCAAAGCGCGCGGCCTCCTCACCCAGATCAAAGGGCGCTTCCTGCACCAAAACGCGCATCGCTCAGCCCCCGGTCATCGGAGGGAAGAATGCCACCTCGCGCGCGCCTTGCAGCGGGGCGTCGAAATCGGTCAGTTCCTGATCCACGGCGACCCGCAGTGCGGAAAGGTCGGAAAAGGCCACTTCGTAGCGCTCTTCCCGGCCCCGCAATTCTTCGACCAATTCGGCCACCGTGGCGGCTTGGCTCTCGACCCGTTCGCGGGGCAGGCCGATGCGTTCGCGGACCCATGCGAAATACAAAACGTCCATTAGCGTGGCTCCTTCAGATGCGGCAGCGCCTTGCGCAGATAGTCAAAGCCGGTGATGGCGGTCAGCACGGCGGCGACCCACAAGAGCGCCAGCCCCAGCAGCCCGGCCCATTCCATCCCGGCGAGTTTCCATCCCAGCCCGAGATGATCTTCGACCTCGCCATCAAGGATCGCTTCGATCATCTGCTGGTCCATGCCGAAAACGCTCATCCCGAGGTAATGCTCGAACACGCCTTGCGAAAACAGCACGGCGATGGCGATCATCTGCAATGTCGTCTTCCACTTGGCCAGTTGAGTCACCTTCAACGTGCCGGCGACATCGCCCAGATACTCCCGCAGGCCCGAGACAAAGACCTCGCGAAACAGGATCAGCGTGGCGGGGAGCACCAGCCACGGCGACCAGCTTGAGAAGGCAACGATCACCATCAGCGCGATCACCACCATCGCCTTGTCGGCAATCGGGTCAAGCATGGCGCCGAGTTTGGTTTCCTGCGCCCAAGCGCGGGCAAGGTAGCCATCGAACCAATCCGTGACCGCTGCCCCGACAAAGAGCAGCAAGGCGAACCAATCGGCATAGGGGCGCGTAAAATAGAGAAACATGACCGCCACACCGGGGGCCGCGACCAGCCTGAGCAGGGTCAGGATATTGGGCAAATTCCATTTCATGACGTTATCCTATCTTGCGCCGTTCGTGGCTGAAAGGACGAAACCGCCCCGCCTGCGGGCCGTCGCCACCACGGAGCCGCCCGCCTAGCCTTTTTCATGGAAATAGCCGTAGATCGTCTCGGCCAGCGCATCCGATACGCCCTCGACCGCTTTGAGATCGCTGAGGTTCGCGCGGCTTACCGCCTTGGCCGAACCGAAATGCGCTAGCAGCGCACGCTTGCGCGCAGCGCCGACGCCCGGCACGTCGTCGAGCGGCGTGGCGCTGACCCCTTTGGCCCGTTTGGCACGGTGAGTGCCGATGGCGAAACGGTGCGCCTCATCCCGCAGGCGCTGCACGAAATAAAGCACCGGATCGTTGTGGCGCAGCGCCATGGGGCGCTTGCCGACGCGGTGGAACTCTTCCTTGCCCGCGTCCCGGTCAATGCCCTTGGCGACGCCGACCATGGGGATATCCTCGACCCCATGCTGCGCCATGATAGAGGCCACGGCGCTCACCTGCCCCGCGCCGCCGTCGATCAGCAGCAGATCAGGCCAAAGGCCGCGGCCGCGGTCCGGGTCTTCTTTGATAAGCCGTTTGAAGCGGCGGTGCAGCACCTCTTTCATCATGCCGAAGTCATCGCCGGGCGTCAGGTCATCGCCGCGGATGTTGAACTTGCGGTACTGGTTTTTCATCATGCCTTCCGGCCCCGCCACGATCATCGCGCCGACGGCATTGGTGCCTTGGATATGCGAGTTGTCGTAAACCTCGATCCGCTGCGGCGGCTTGGGCAGGTCAAAGGCATCGGCCAGCCCCTGCAAGAGCTTGGTCTGGGTCGCCGTCTCGGCCATCTTGCGGGCAAGGCTTTCGCGCGCATTGCGCAGGGCCCCGTCGACCAATTCGGCCTTCTCACCCCGTTTCGGCACCAACAGTTCGACCTTACGGCCCAGCTTGCCGCTCAGGGCCTCGGCCATCAGATCGGGGTTCTCGATCTCATTGCTGAGGATCAACTGCCGCGGCGGCTCGCGGGTGTCGTAGAACTGGCCGATGAAGGCCTCCAGCACCTCGGCGGCGTCGATCTCGCTCCCGATCCGAGGGTAGTAGTCATGGTTGCCCCAGTTCTGGTTGGCGCGGATGAAAAAGACCTGCACGCAGGCCTGACCGCTTTCCATATGCAGCGCGATAATGTCGGCTTCATTCACCCCCTGCGGATTAATGCCTTGGGCGGTCTGAACCTGCGTCAGCGCTTTGATCCGGTCGCGCAGAGCGGCGGCGCGTTCGAACTCCATCGCCTCTGACGCCTCTTCCATGTCCCGCGCCAAACGGCCCTGAATATCCGTCGATTTGCCGCTTAGAAACCGCTCCGCATCGCGCACAGTCTCGCGATAATCCTCGGCCGAGATTTTGCCGACACAGGGGGCGGAGCAACGTTTGATCTGATGCTGCAAACAGGGCCGCGTGCGGCTGTCGAACATCGCGTTGGAACAGTCCCGCAACAAGAACACCCGTTGCAGTTGGTTCAGCGTCCGGTTCACCGCGCCCGCGCTGGCGAAGGGGCCATAATAGCTGCCCTTCTCCTTTTTCGCGCCGCGGTGTTTCTTGATCTGAGGGTAGTCGTGATCGGCGGTGACAAGGATATTGGGAAAGCTCTTGTCGTCGCGCAGCAGCACGTTGAACTTGGGCTTGAGCTGCTTGATCAGGTTCTGTTCGAGCAGCAGCGCCTCGGTCTCGGTCTTGGTGGTCAGAAACATCATCGAGGCGGTATTGGCGATCATCCGCGAGATCCGCGCCGAATGCCCCGTTGGCCGCGCATAGGACGACACCCGCGCCCGCAGGTTCCGCGCCTTGCCGACGTAAAGCACGCGGCTTTCCGCATCGAGCATCCGGTAGACGCCCGGCGAGGAATCGAGCGACTTCAGATAGGCTTGAATCACCTTTCGGCCTTGCGGCGGAGGGCTGTCGTTGGGCGTGGTCATCTCAGGCGCTGATTCTCGTGCTTCGCTGCAATAGGACGGCTATGGGGGCAAGCTTTAACATGTCCACCAAACATGTGGATAACTCTGCCGATAACTTCTGGGCATCTTGGATTTCTCTTTGTTTTTAACATGGTTCGCTGATTTGCCTAATTTTTAGGCGCGCCCATAATATCCTGATTTCGTTCATTCTTTTGTTTACCATGAAACAAGCCTCTGAAAACAAAAGGGTTTCGGTAACACTTTGGTTACATAGGTTAAGGACGTGCAAAACTTCCCGCATGCGCGTCAGTTTCGGGGGCTTTTAGGGCTTGTTTCCCATTGCAAATGCTCTCCGCCATCGGTGCAGATAAGCTGCCCCGTGACCCCCGGCGAATCGATGAAATACCCCAGTGCCGCCGTAATATCCTCGGGATTCGCGCCGCGGCCCAGAACCGTGCCGCGGCGCTGCACGGCAAAGTCATCGGGGTCTTGATGCGGGCCTTGCAGGGTCGGGCCGGGCCCGATGCCGTTCACGCGGATCGCGGGGGCCAGCGCCTGTGCGGTGGTGCGTGTCATCGCCCATAGGCCCATCTTGGCGATCGTATAGGTGGTGAACTCTGGCGTGAGGTTACGCACCCGCTGGTCCAGCATATTGACGATCAAACCGCTGGCACGCGGTTCTCCCCCCGCGTCGGTATCGGGGGTCAGCCCCTGCCCCGCCATCGCCTGCGTCAACACGAAGGGCGCGCGCAGGTTGCTGCCCATATGGCGGTCCCAGCTTTCGCGCGTGGCGCTGGTGATATCGTCTTGCTCGAAAATCGAAGCGTTGTTCACAAGACAGGTGATCGGCCCGCCGAGCGCCTTGACCGCGCGGGGCAAAAGCGCCGCGGCTGCGGTGTCGTCGAGAAGGTCAGCTTGCAGGGCCACGGCGCGGCGGCCCATGGCCGCAATCTCGTCGGCGGTCGCCTCGGCCCCGGCACGCGAGGTGGCATAATGCACCGCCACATCAAAGCCGCGCTGCCCGAGGTAGAGCGCCATGGCGCGGCCCAGACGTTGCCCGGCTCCGGTCACCAATGCCCGCCGCATCTGCCGCCCTCCTCAGATCAGGATGATAAACAAATAAAGCCCGTAAAGCGCGCTCAGCACCACGCCCCATAGCCGGGTGATATCGCGTCCCAGATAGACGAAGGGGATCAGCAAGAGCGACGCGCCCAACATCACCCAAAGGTCAATCCGCAAGAAGGCTTCGTCGACCGAGATCGGACCGACAAGGCTCGCAATGCCGATGATCGCCAACAGGTTGAACATGTTGGAGCCGATCACATTGCCAAGCGCCACATCCGCCTGACGGCGCAGCGCTGCCATCACCGTGGTCGCAAGCTCAGGCAGCGACGTGCCCACGGCCACCAGCGTCAGGCCGATCACCGTGTCACTGACCCCATAGGTCTGGGCGATGATCGTGGCGTTATCCACCAAAAGGCTCGCCCCCAAGGGCAGGCCGATCAAGCCGAGAATCAGGAACATCGCAATCTGCCAGCCCGCCATATCGGGGTCCGCGCCTTCGGGCTCTTCCTCATCCTCTGCCGCACCGCTGCGGCAGGCGTGGCGGTGGTCTTTGGCATCGCGGAAAGCGTCGAAAAGCATATAGGCCAGACCGGCGAGCAGGATCAGCCCGGCGATCCAGTCAAAGACGCCGCGGAAGGCCAGCGCGATAAACAACAGCGAGGCCGCGATCATCTGGTTATAGGTCTTGCGGGTGCTGCATTCCGAGGTGTGCATCATCGCCAAAAGCGCCGGAATGCCCAGCACCATCAGGATATTGGCCGTATTTGACCCCACCACATTGCCAAGCGCCAGCCCCGGCACCCCGTCCAAGATCGCCTTGACCGAGATCAGCAACTCCGGCGCCGAAGTGCCAAAGGCCACGATGGTCAGACTGACGATCAGGGCGGGCACGCCAAGGCGCAGCGACAGGTTCACCGCCCCTTTCACCAGCGCATCCCCCGCAAACAGCAGGATCACGAGGCCAAGCCCCGAAAGTAGCCATGGCATCAGCATCAACGCCCTCCCTTACAGGCACAATCGCCTTTGCCAATGCGGTAACGTCCGCAGTCACGGCATTTGGTCCGGGACAGACGTTTGCCCCCCAGCCAATGCATCTTTCCAAACCAAGCCAATAGGCCCATGGCCACCAGAAACAGCAGAACGATCTTGAAAACCATGGGCTAGAGTCCAAACCGCGCGAAGGCCGCGCGTTCCTCTATGCCCTGTACCGCGTCCTGCATCATCTGCACGCCAAAGCGCGACAACAGCCCGCGTTTCACGCCATAGCGGCGCAGCCTGACCTTGTCGCCAAAGCGCTTTTTCAGCAGTGGTTTCAGATGGCCGATCCCGTCGATCAGCCCCAGTTCGGCAGCGCGTTTCGCCAGCCAGATTTCCCCGGTAAACAGGTCTTGCCCCTCGGGCAGCTTGCCCGCGCGGCGGGTCTTCACATGGTCGATGAAATTCTCATGGATGTCTTCGAGAAGCACCTTCAGCCGCGCGACATCCTCAGGATTTTCCGGGCGGAACGGGTCGAGCATCGATTTGCTCTGCCCTGCCGTATAAACGCGCCGCTCGACCCCATGCTCGCGGATGAACTCATGCACTCCGAAGGAGGCCGAGATCACCCCGATAGAGCCGACGACCGAGCTTGGGTCCGCGTAGATCTCATCTGCTGCCGCCGCCAGCCAATAGCCGCCCGAGGCGGCCACATCTTCGACGAAGGCGATGACGGGAATGTTCTTTTCCTCAGACAGCCGCCGGATGCGCGCGCCGATCAACGACGATTGCACCGGGCTGCCGCCGGGGGAGTTGATCTCCAAGGCGACAGCGGCAGGCTTGCCCTTGGCAAAAGCCTTTTCGATGACCGGCCCCATGGTGGCATCGTTCAACACCGCGCGGCCCTGCGCGCCGATCATGCCGGAAAGCCGGATTACGGAAACGCTGGGCGGGGATTTCAGGAAGGGCAGCCGAATTCTCATGCTCTTCATGTAGAACGCCCACCCCGCGCAAACAAGGCGGACGCCCAAGTTTCGTAGGCTCAGGCCCGCAGACGCCAGCCGGTGCGGAAAATCCACCAGATCACGCCGAGGCAAAGCGCAGTAAACAGCGCGATGGCGGCAAGGCTGGTGATGATCGGCACATCCGCCGCGCCGAAAAACGCCCAGCGAAAGCCCGAGATCAGGTAGACCACCGGATTGAAATGCGAGATCACCTGCCAGACCGGCGGCAGCATCGAGATCGAGTAGAAAGACCCGCCAAGGAAGACCAACGGCGTGACGATCAACAGCGGCACCAGTTGCAACTGCTCGAAATTGCCCGCCCAGATGCCGATGATGAAGCCCATCAATGCAAAGCTGATGCAGGTCAGGATCAGGAAGGCCACCATGGCGATGGGGTGCTGGATCGTGATGTCGACAAAGAAGAAGGCCGTGATCAGGATGATCGTGCCGATAAAGAGCGCCTTGGTCGCCGCCGCGCCGACATAGCCGATGACGATCTCGAAGAAGTTGATCGGCGCCGAAAGCAACTCGTAAACCGTGCCGATGAACTTCGGGAAATAAATCCCGAAAGAGGCGTTGGAGATCGACTGCGTGATGACGCTGAGCATGATCAGCCCCGGCACGATAAAGGCGCCGTAGCTCACGCCCTCGACCTCATCAATGCGGCTGCCGATTGCGGCGCCAAAGACCACGAAGTAAAGCGAGGTCGAGAGTACCGGGGAGATGATGCTCTGCGTGATGGTGCGAAAGAAACGCGCCATTTCAAAAGCGTAGATGGCTTTGATCGCGGTCCAGTTCATGCCGCATCCTCCTTGAGCAGGTCGACAAAGATATCTTCCAAGCTGCTTTGCCGTGTCGCCACGTCTTGCAGCACCAGACCGCTTTCCGCGACCTTGGAGAGCAGTTTGGTGATGCCGGTCCGCTCGGCATTGGTGTCATAGGTGTAGATCAGCGATTGCCCGTCGGCGGACAATTCCACATCCGGCGATTGCAGCGCCAGCGGCACTTCGGTGATCGGCTCGGTCAGTTGGACTTCGAGTTGCTTCTTGCCCATCCGCGCCATCAGCCCGTGTTTCTCTTCGACCAGCAGCAATTCGCCCTTGGCGATGACGCCAATCCGGTCGGCGATGGCCTCGGCCTCTTCGATGTAATGGGTGGTCAAGATGATTGTCACGCCCGAGGCTTTCAGCCCCGCCACGATCTCCCACATGTCCTTGCGCAGTTCCACATCGACGCCTGCGGTCGGTTCATCCAGAAACAGCACCTTGGGGTCATGCGCCAGTGCCTTGGCGATCAGCACGCGGCGTTTCATCCCGCCCGAAAGCTCGCGGATTTGGCTGTCTTTCTTATCCCAGAGCGAGAGTTGCCGCAGGATTTTCTCCAACACCGCCTCATCCGCCGGACGGCCAAACAGCCCGCGCGAGAAGCGCACGGTGTTGATGACCTTCTCAAAGGGTTCGAGATTGATCTCCTGCGGGACCAGTCCAATCATCGAACGGGCCGCGCGGAAATCATCCCGAATGTCATGGCCGCCGACGGTCACCTTGCCGCTGGTCGCGGTGGTTATGCCACAGATGGTCGAAATGAGCGTGGTCTTCCCCGCCCCGTTCGAGCCCAGAAGCGCGAGAATCTCGCCCTTCTCGATCTGCAAGTTGACCCCTTTGAGCGCCTCGAAACCGCCCGCGTAGGATTTACGCAGGTTCTGAATATCCACGATTGTCGGCATGGTCGTCTCCGCTTTGGTAAGGCGGGCAACCTAACTGGCTTTGGCTTGGGTGAACAGATGCCTTCAGGTCTTGGCGCGGCCGAACCAGCCCTTTTTGGCCGGGGCATCCTCTTCGGCGGTCTCGGGCTCTGCCTCTTCCTCCGCCGGACCTTCGAGCGAGGATTGCAGGTTGTCGAAGAACTGGTCCGCCATTTTCTTGGCGAAACCGTCGATGATCCGGCTGCCAAGCTGCGCCAGCTTGCCGCCGACCTTGGCCTCGACATCATAACTCAGCTCGGTCCCGCCGTCCTTTTCGGCCAGCCGCACCTCGGCCCCGCCTTTGGCGAAACCGGCAGCACCGCCCTTGCCCTCGCCGGTGATGGTCAGCGCTTCGTTCGGCACCAGATCGGAGAGCGTGACATGGCCCTTGAACGTCGCCTTCACCGGGCCGACCTTTTGCACCACCGTCGCGTCATAGCCCTCTTCGACCGAACCTGAGACCTCTTGCGCGCCGGGCACGCAGGTTTGCAGCATCTCCGGGTCCAGCAATGCCGCGTAAACCTCAGCGGGGGTGGCGGCGATCTGGCGGGTGTCGGACATCTGCATGGCTGGCTCTCCCTTTGGCGTATCGCAGCAGTCTAGCGGGTAATTCTGCGCAAACCAATGTCAAAGCGCTGGACCTTACGGGCCGGGCTGATAGGTCTTTGCCATGACAAGTAACTCCCATAACCGCGCCGGACTGGCGATCGGGCTGATCCTTCTCGGCGTCGCCGCGATTTCGGTCAATGACATGCTGATCAAACGTCTGTCGGGCGGCTATCCGCTGCATCAGATCGTCTTTACCCGCTCGGCCATCGGGATTCTGCTGGGGTTAGTGCTGGTCAAGCTGGAGGGCGGGTTTCACCTGCTCAAGACGCGGCAACCGGGGCTGCATCTGCTGCGCGGGCTGCTCATCGTGATCTCGAACATGTCGTTCTTTCTGGCGCTCTCGGTCCTGCCGCTGGCCGAGGCGACGGCGCTGTTCTTTGCCGCGCCCCTCTTCATCACGGTGCTGTCGATCCCGCTTCTGGGTGAAAAGGTCGGCCCGCTGCGCCTTGGCGCGGTGATCGTGGGGTTCATCGGCGTTGTGATCATGATGCGCCCTTGGGCCAGCACAGCGACGCTCGAAGTCTCCCGCTGGGTGCTGCTGCTGCCGGTGCTGGCGGCGCTGACCTATGCGTTGAACCAATTGATGACCCGCAAGCTTGGGGTGAACTCCAAAGCCTCGGCGCTGATGGTCTATATCCAAGCCGCCTTTGTCGCCGTGTCGCTGGGGTTTTTCCTGATCGCGGGCGATGGGCGGTTCGTGGATGAGGGCAGCAGTGCCTCGCTCCAGTTTCTGTTGCGCGCGTGGATTTGGCCTGCCCGTGAGGATTACCTCACCTTCCTCGGCATTGGGTTGAACATCGCGCTGATCGGCTATTGCCTCAGCCAAGCCTACCGGCTGGGGGATGCCGCCACCGTCGCCCCGTTCGAATATATCGGCCTGCCGCTGGCGGTGTTCTGGGGTTTCGTGATCTTTGGCGACCTCCCGGTCTGGGAGGTCTGGGTCGGGATCGCGCTGATCCTTGCCTCGGGTCTGTTCGTCTACCTGCGCGAGCGCCAGAAGGCGCTGCGCGTGACCCGTTTGCAGGGCGGGCGGCGGGCTTAAGCCGCCACCTCGACCACCACCTTGCCGGTCGCCTTGCGGTCGCGCAGCAGGGCCAGCGCCTCATTCGCCTGTTCCAGCGGCATCACGTTGCTGACATGGGGTTTCAGCTTGCCCGCGACATACCATTTGATCAGCTCGGCGAAACTGTCGGTCAGCACCGAAGGTTTGATCTTGGCATAGCCGCCCCAGTAAAAGCCCAAAACGGTGAGGTTTTTCACCAGCAGGATATTGGCCGGAATCTGCGGCACCTCGCCGCTGGCAAAGCCCAAGGGGATCAGCCGCGCTTCGGGGTTGCAGGCGCGCATGGCGGCTTTGAACTGATCACCGCCCACCGGGTCATAGACCACATCCGCCCCGCCCAATTCCTTGACGATGGCGCGGATGTCGTCGGTCTCAGAATTAATCAGGTGATCGGCGCCCGCCTCTTTACAAACGGCGAGCTTATCTTCGCCGCGCGCCACGGCGATCACCTCGGCCCCCATCAGCTTGCCCAGTTCCACCGCCGTCAGCCCGATGCCGCCCGATGCGCCCAAGACCAGCAGCCGCTCGCCCGGCTGCAACCGCGCCTTATAGTCCAACGCCACATGGCTGGTGCCATAGGCAATGAGAAAGGCCGCCGCGTCGACCGCTGTCATCTCTTCGGGGATCGGCACGCAGACCGCCGCCGGAATGGCGGCATATTCGGCCAGACCGTCAAAGCCGGTATAGGCCGCCACGCGCTGGCCGACCTTCAGGTGATCCACCCCCGCGCCCAGAGCGGTGATCGTGCCCGCCATTTCCATCCCCAGCGTGAAGGGCAGCGGCGGTTTTTCTTGATAGGTGCCCTTGATGATCAACAGATCGCCAAAGTTCAGCCCGCAGGTCTCGACCTGAACCAGCACCTCGCCCTGCCCCGGCATCGGCATCTCAAGCTCTTGCAGGGTAAGCGGTTCGTCATAGGCGGTGACTTGCATTGCGCGCATCGGGCTGTCCTTTCGTGCTGCTTTGGCCTGAAGAGGCCAGAAGCCAGCGCGCTTGGCAAGGCCCGTGGCCCGCGCCGCTGCGTCAGCCGGGCATGATGACCAGCCGGATGCCATAGGCCACCACCGCCAGCAAAGCGACGCTGGCCAGCCAAAGCGCCACGAACCAGCCCGCGCGTTTCAGCCAATGGCGCATCAGTGATAGCCCTCCTCGGGGTCGATCTTGCCGCGGAACACCCAATAGGCATAGGCGGTGTAGCTCAGGATCAGCGGCAGCAGCACCAAGGTGCCGACCAGCGCGAACATCAGGCTCTCATCCGGGGCGGCAGCCTCTGCAATGGTCAGGCTCGGCGGGACCATATGGGGGTAGAAACTGATCCCGATGCCGATAAAGCCCAGCACGAAAAGCGCCAGCGCGCAGAAGAACGGCTGCTTGTCGCCGCGGCGTTGCAACCCGCGCAGCATGCCGAAGGCCGCAAGCGCCACCAGCAGAGGCACGATGCCGCTGAAGAGCGCGGTGGGCCACGCGAACCAGCGTTCGAAATAGACCGCATCGGTGAAGGGCGTCCAAAGGCTGACCAGCCCCATGAAGACCAGTGTCGCCACCGCCAACGGCCATGCAAGGCGGCGCATATGCGCTTGGATGCGGCCTTCAAGCTTCATGTTGAGCCATGTGGCGCCCAAGAGCGCATAGCCCGTGGTCACCGCCACACCGGTCAGGATCGAGAAGGGCGTGAGCCAATCCCACCAGCCGCCCGCATAGGCGCGGCCTTCGATCTCGATCCCCTGCACCAGCGCGCCCAAGGCGATGCCCTGACAGAAGGAAGCCACCAGCGAGCCGCCGAAGAACGCCATGTCCCACAGCGGTTTCCAGCGTTTCGTGCGCCAGCGGTACTCGAAGGCAACGCCGCGGAAGATGAGGCCCAGCAGCATCAGGATGATCGGCATGTAAAGCGCGGGCATCACCACCGCATAGGCCAGCGGAAAAACGGCGAAGAGCCCGCCGCCGCCCAAGACTAGCCACGTCTCATTGCCGTCCCAGATCGGCGCAACCGAGTTCATCATCACATTGCGCTCGCCCTCATCCTTGGTCATCGGAAAGAGCAGCCCAACACCCAGATCGAAGCCATCGAGGATGACGTAGATCAACACCGCTGCGGCGATGATCCCGGCCCAGATGAACGAAAGTTCAAGTCCAAACATCTCAGCTCTCCTCGCCCTTGTTATGCGCGGTCTTGTCTCTGACCGCCGCCTCTTCGCCGACAGCAAGGATCGGCCCCTCGCCGCGCGCCGGGTCGTTCTGCGCCGCCCCGTCTTGCGCGTCTTCCCCCTGAACGTCGTCACGCTCGTCTTCCAGCACATGACCGACAACCGGCTTGCGCATCATCGCCAGAATATACCAAGTGCCCGCGCCGAAGACGAAGAAATACACCACAATGAAAGCGATCAGGGAGGTCGCGACCGCCGGCGCCTCAATCGGGGCGAGGCTTTCCGAGGTCCGCAACAGCCCGTAGACGGTGAAGGGCTGCCGCCCGACCTCGGTCGTGATCCAGCCTGCCAGCACCGCGACAAAGCCGGTGGGCCCCATCAGCAGCGCCAGACGGTGCAGCATCGGCGCATCGTAAAGCCACCCGCGCAGCCGCGCGAAGGCCGCCCAAAGCCCCAGCCCCAGCATCGCAAAGCCAAGCGCGATCATGATGCGGAAAGACCAAAAGACGATGGCCACCGGCGGCTCATCCGCGTCCGGGATCGTATCCAGCCCGTCGAGCGGCGCGTTCAGATCGTGCTTGAGGATCAGCGACGACAGTTTGGGAATTTCTACCGCGTAGTCGATGCGCTTTTCCTCGGGGTTCGGAATACCAAAGAGGATCAGCGGCGCGCCCTCGGGGTGGCTGTCGTAATGCCCCTCCATCGCCATGACCTTGGCGGGCTGATGCTCCAGCGTGTTCAGCCCGTGCATATCGCCTGCAAGGATTTGGAGCGGTGTGACCAGCAAGAGCATCCACATCGCCATGGAGAACATCCGCCGCGCCGCCGCATCCGCACGGTCGCGCAGCAGGTGCAGCCCCCCGACCCCGCCGACGACCAACGCCGTGGTGAGATAGGCCGCCAGCACCATATGCACCAAACGGTAGGGGAAGGAGGGGTTGAAGACGATCGCCCACCAATCCTCGGGCACGAATTGGCCCACGTCATTGATGGCAAAGCCCGCAGGCGTCTGCATCCAAGAGTTCACCGACAGGATCCATGTGGCCGAGGCCAGCGTGCCAAGCGCGACCAGCGCTGTGGCGAACATATGCAGCCCGTCGCCCACCCGTTTGCGGCCAAAAAGCATGATACCCAAAAAGCCCGCCTCAAGGAAAAAGGCCGAGAGCACCTCATAGGCCATCAGCGGCCCGACCACCGGCCCCGCCTTGTCAGAGAAGACCGACCAGTTGGTGCCGATCTGGTAGGACATGACGATGCCCGAGACGACCCCCATGCCGAAGGCCACCGCGAAGATTTTCTTCCAATAGTTGAAGAGCTTCAGATAGGTCTCTTCGCGTTTCCACAGCCAGAGCGCGTTGAGCACGGCCAGAAAGCTCGCCAACCCGATCGAGAAAGCCGGGAAGATGATGTGGAACGAAACCGTGAATGCAAACTGCACCCGCGCTAGGATTTCGGCGGTGTAACCGTCGAGCATATGAAGCCCCCGCGTATTGTTTCCTGACCTATATAGGACCGGGCGGCGGGAGCGGCACAGGCTAAATTGCCGCAGTGCTTGGCCCGCGTTCTAGCTGTCGAACGTCACCACGACGCGCAGCCCCGGCGCGTTGTCGGCAAGCTCCAGCCTTGCCCCATGGAGTTTCGCCACCCCATCGACCAGCGCCAGACCCAGCCCATGACCCGGCGTGCCCCGGCTGCGATCCAGCCGGTAAAGCCGCTGCAACACTTTGTCGCGGTCCTCTGCCGGAATGCCGGGGCCGCCGTCCGCCACTGTGAGCGTGACCTGCCCCGCCGCCTGTTTCAGCGCGACCTCTACCGCCTCGGCATCCCCGGAATGGCGCAGGGCGTTTTCAATCAGATTGGCCAGCAATTGCCCCAAAAGCGCACGGTCACCGGTGACATGAACAGGGGGTTCGGGCAGATCGCAAAGCAGGCGTTTGCCCTGCTCCCCTGCTGCAGGTTCGTAAAGCTCGACCATGGTGCGGCAAAGCGCGGTGAGGTCGACGGAGGCGAAATGCGCGCGGGCCTCGCCCTGCTCCACCTGCGCCAGCTGCAAAAGCGATTGAAAGATCGCGGCGATGCCCTCCAACTCGGCCCGGGCACGGGCAAGCGGTTCGGCGCGGTCCGCGCCCGCAGCCTCGGCCCGATCCAGATCATCAAGATGAACCGAGACACGCTGAATCGGGGTCTTCAGGTCATGCGCGATATCAAGAGAGACCTGCCGCAGCGCCGCGACGGAGGTTTCCTGCGCCCGGGCCATCTGGTTCACCGCCTCACCGATGCGCAGCAGGTCATCCGACCAGCGCGGCCCCGGCGCGACCCTTGCGGCCAGATCCCCTGTCGTCAGCCGGTCTAGCGTGGCACGGATCACCTCCACATGGCGTTTGGAGCGGCGGGCAAGGATCAGCCCGCCCGACAGCGCGATCAGCACCGTGGGCAGCAGGCTCACCAGCAGAATATTGACGAAAACCTCGCGCAGGGCCGTGATCTCGGCCCGGCTGCGCGCGATGGTCAAAAGCCCGCCATAGAGCGTGTCGGTCAGGCTCAGGTAAACACCCCGATACTCCGCCCGCGCCGCGCCAATCGAGACGATGTGATAGCCCTCGTTATCCCGCGCGATGGCCCCGTTGCCGTAAATGCGCCCGTTGGGACCGATGTAGCTGAGGATCAGGCGGTTCGGGTCGGTCTCCCGCGATTCCGCCTCCACCAGCCGTGCGAGGGCGGCGGCGCCGGGGGCGGCACGAAAGCCCGCCATGTCCTGCGCCAGATCGGCGCGGATCGCTTGCTCGAACGACCGTTGGGTGACCGCATAGCTGGCCGCGAGGCTGAGCAGGCTGACGATGGTGAACAAAAGCACCAGCAAAAGCGCCAGACGCAGCGGCATCGACCGCCAGAGCCCCGCCAGCCGCGCCCTCACGCGTCGATCCTATAGCCCGCGCCGCGCACGGTCTGGATGAGTTCGCTGTCAAAGGGCCGGTCGACCTTGGCCCGCAACCGGCTGATGTGGGTCTCGACCACATTGGTCATCGGGTCGAAAGAGATGTCCCAGACCGCCTCCAGCAGCATGGTGCGGGTCTGCACCCGGCCCTTGCGGCGCAAGAGATGCTCCAAGAGGGCAAACTCCCGCGGCAGCAGGTCGATCTCTTGGCCCGCCCGTGTCACCCGGCGGCTGATGAGGTCCATGGTCAGGTCGCCCGCGCGCAGGACCGTCTCCTGCTCCAACGCCTGCGGGCGGCGGGCCAGTGCGTTGACCCGCGCCGAAAGCTCTCCGAAGGCGAAGGGTTTGACCAGATAGTCATCCGCCCCGGCATTGAGCCCGTCGATCCGGTCCTCCACCGCGCCCATCGCCGTCAGCAGCAGCACCGGCGTGGTATTGCCCGCCCCGCGCAGGGTTTTCAGCAGCGCCAGCCCATCCAATTCGGGCAGCATCCGGTCAAGGATCAGCACGTCATATTGCCCGGTGGTGGCCTGCACCAACCCGTCGCGGCCATCGGCCACCACATCCACCGCATGCCCCTCCTCGCGCAGGCCACGCGCGATATAGGTGCTGGTGGTGGTATCATCTTCGACAACAAGCAGTTTCATCGTGTCCTCATGTAGGATTGCCGATGAATTATGCCAAATTCGCCGCCCTTGCAGCCCGCAGTCGGCAATCTCACAAATTTGTATAGGGCGCGGCAAGGCACTGTAAAACCGCAGGTCCAGATAGGCTCCCGGAACGACCGAATGCACAGCAAGGAGCATGCAATGACCAAGACCCTTTCCAAAGCCCCCCGCGCCGCCGCCCTTGCGCTGAGCGCCGCGATGGCCGCCACGCCGATGCTGGCGCTGGCCCCCTCGGCCGCGCTTGCGGTCCCGCCGGGCGGCTATGCCGACCTGGTCGAGGCCGTCTCCCCGGCCGTCGTCTTCATCGAAGTGACCGGCAAGCAGCAGCAGGCCGTGGCCCAGCAACAGCTGCCCCCTGGCATGCCCGAGGAACTGCGCCGCCGGTTCGAGCACATGCTGCCCGGTCAGGATGGCGCCGCCCCCGCCCCGCGTCAGGGTCTGGGTTCGGGCTTCATCATCTCCGAGGACGGCCAGATCGTGACCAACCACCACGTCGTCGCAGGTGCCGAGACAGTGACCGTGAAACTCGCCGATGGCCGCAAGTTCGACGCCGAGGTGGTGGGCAGTGACGCGATGACCGACATCGCGCTGCTGAAAGTCTCTGCGGATGTGGACCTGCCCAAAGTGGACTTTGGCACCTCGAAAACCCTGCGCGTGGGGGATGAGGTCGTGGCCGTGGGCAACCCCTTCGGCCTTGGCGGCACCGTCACTTCGGGCATCGTCTCGGCCCTGTCGCGCGACATCCAGGCAGGCCCCTTCGATGACTTTATCCAAACCGACGCGGCGATCAACCGCGGCAACTCCGGCGGGCCGCTGTTCAACAACGACGGCGAGGTCGTGGGCGTGAACACCGCGATCCTGAGCCCGGGTGGCGGGTCGGTCGGCATCGGCTTCTCGGTGCCCTCGGATCTGGTGCAGACCATCGTCGCCGATCTGGCCGATGACGGGTCGGTCGAGCGTGGCTGGCTGGGCGTGCAGATCCGGCCCATGACCCCCGAGGTCGCCAATGTGTTGGGCTATGACGAGCCGCGCGGCGCGGTGATCGAAGCGATTACCGAAGACAGCCCCGCCGCCAAAGCGGGCCTCAAGAAGGGCGACATCATCCTGTCCTTCGGCGACACAGAGGTGGACGATCTGCGCGACCTGACCCGTGCGGTGGCCACCACCACGCCCGAGAGCGCGGCAGAGGTCGTCGTGCTGCGCAAAGGGTCTGAACAGACCCTCGACGTGACCGTGGGCGCGCTGAAACCCAAGCCGGCGTGATCCACGCCTTCCCGGCGCTCCTCATGCCGCCGGAAAGCCCCCAGCCCTTCGCCCTCGCCGGGGGCTGGGCAGCCTGCCCCGGTGGTCCTGCACTGCCGGGGCTTTTTATGTCCCCTCGCCGCCATCACCTTCGCCTGATGGTGCATTGTGCATATGGAACCGCACCAGTTCCGCCACGGAATTCGCCTCAAGCTTGCGCATCACCCGCGCGCGGTGCACCTCGACCGTCTTGATAGAGATGTCCATCTCGCTGCCGATCTCACGGTTCGACAGCCCTGCCGCCACACGCTCGAACACCCGATGCTCCTGCGGGGTGAGCCGGGCCAGAAGCTGCGCATTTTCGACCTCTGCCGCCTTGCTCTTGCGCCGGGCCGCATCGGACTGAAGGGCGGCGTTAATCAGGTCGAGCATGTTTTGGTTGTTGAAGGGTTTTTCGATGAAATCCACTGCCCCCGCCTTCATCGCCGTCACAGCGGTAGAGACATCGCCGAAGGCCGTCATCAGGATCAGCGGCAGTTTGATCCCCCGCGCGTTCAGCGCCTTTTGCAACTCCAGACCGCTCATCCCCGGCATCCGCACATCGCTCACAAGGCAGCAGCAACCGCTGTCCTCATAGCTATCGAGGAACGCCGCCGCCGATGCAAAGGGAATGGCGCGCAGCCCAACGGAGCCCAGCAACCACACCAGAGACTCCCGCACCGCGGCGTCATCATCGACGACGTAAACGATCCCTTCTTCCGACATTCTACTTTTGCACCTCCAAGGGCAGACGCACGGTCAGGCAGGCGCCTTCGGCATCGGATTTCGTCACGGCGATCGTTCCGCCATGGGACAGAACGATCGTTTCGCAAATCGCCAGCCCCACGCCAAGCCCCTTGTCCTTGGTCGAGCGGAAGGCGCTGAAAGCGGTCTGCGCGGGCATGTCCGGGGCAAAGCCGCGCCCCGCGTCGGCCACGTCGATCACGATCTCACCGGCTTCGCAGCGCGCGGTGACCGACACTTCGGCATCCTCACGCTCCGCCTCGCGACAGGCGTCGATGCCGTTCTTGATCAGGTTGATCAACAGCTGCTCAATCTCGATCCGCGCGCAATGCAGGGCGACTTCCCCACATTGATCGTCGATGGCCACGGTGACCCCGGTGGCCGAGCTTTCGGGCTGGATCAGCAGTTGCACCGAGCGGAGGATCTCATCAAAGCGGACCGCATTGCGGTCGGCATCGTCGCTATGCAGATAGTTCGACATGGAGCGCAGGATGGCGCTGGCCCGTTCAGATTGGCTTTGCATATTGTTGAGCACGGCGATCATATCCTCTCTCTCAAGCTGGTCGTTCTTGGCACGCAGCACGCAGCCTGCGGCAAAATTGTGAATAGCGGCTAAAGGCTGGTTCAATTCATGGGCAATGGCGGCGGTCATCTGGCCCAGAGTTTCGCGCCGGTTGAGCAGTTGCAGCGCCGTTTCATGCCGGTGCAGCCGCTCTTCGCGCTCGACCTTTTCGGTGATGTCGGAGGCGATGGTCAAAAGCCCGCCCGCGGCGACGGGGTAATCCGTCACCTCTAACCAACGGCCCGTCGATGTCCGCGCACGAAAGAACTTGGCCGGGGTGTTGCGCCGGTCGCGCCGCTGCGCGCTCCAGCGGGTCTTGCCTTCGGTGGTCGTTGCCATTTTGCCGGTCTGGGTAAAATGGGCGAGCAATTCATCGAAATGTTTCCCGATGATATCGCCCTCCATCCCGGCATACGTCGCGCGATATTCCTCGTTGCAATAGACCAGCCGGTCGCTGCTGTCGAAAAGCGCCACCATGGTCGAGATATTCTCGAAAGCCAGCGCCAGAGCCTCCAATGCGCTTTTGCGCTCGGTCTCGGCGGTGGCGATTTCGGTCATGTCGAAACAGGTGCCGCGATAGCCTGCCAGTTCCGCTTGGGCATCGAAAAAGGGTTTGCCCGACATGTCGATCTGCCGCGCCCGCCCCTCGCCCAAGGGCAGGACCAATCGCAGATCGCGAAAGGCTTCTCGCGCGGCGAAGCGTTGTTTCAGCACGTCGTAATCCCCTTGGTCTTGCGCCACATCGGCTTCGGCAAGGGGCTTGCCCAGATCGAAGATCGGGGTCTCCGCATTGGTCTGACGGCCCCCGCCTGATAGAAAGGTGAAACGCCCTTCGGCGTCCATTTCCCAGACCCAATCGGTCGCGCTTTCGGTGAAGTCGCGAAAGCGGGTTTCGCTTTCCACCAGTTCGGTCAGCACGTTTTGCTGATCCGTCACATCTTGGATCGCGGCCAGCAGATGCACATGACGGCCCCGGTCCAAACGGCGAATGCAGGCGCGCGCTTCGATCTGGCGTCCGCTGGCGGCGCGAAACTTGACGTTCTCCACCACATCGCGCGGGCGGCTGCCTGCCATATGGACCATATGCAGGTTGTTACGGATCGTAGCGCGGCTGCGCGGCTCCACGAAACTCTGTCCCTGCTGCCACATCTCGCGCAGGTCTTGCGCGTCGCGGCCCAAAAGCGCTTCCACCTCGGGCGAAGCATCGACCAGCGCGCCCTGCTGATCCCACTCCAGATAGCCGATCCCCGCCACCTCTGCCGCAAGCGCATGTTTCGCCGCGCTGACCTCTGCCTCATGCACCGCGTCCTGCACGGCAGAGCGGTCCATGATCATGACCAGCACCCCCACCACCTGCCCCCGGTCGGACAGCGGCTGATAGACCGCCGCCCCTTGAGTGCGGTCCAGCACGGGGCGCGAGAAATCGAAATGCCATGTGACCTGCCGCCCGGCCAAGGCCTTTTCAAGGTTGTCCGAAATCTCGTCCAGCAGGTCCGGTGGGACGATCTGCGACAGGTGTTTGCCCACGATCTCATCCGCTGGCCTGCCGAAGGACGCGCTATAGGCGTCATTGACAAAAGCATAGGTCATATCGGGCGTGAGAAAGGCCGCCTGCACCGGCAAATGGTCGAGGAAGTCGGGCAATCTGCGCCGTGTCTCATCGGTATTGGCGGTGTTTTGCAGCTTGCGCCGGTTGCGCATCACGCGCCAGACCTGCGCCACCAGCACCGCAAGCGCCGCCACCGCAAAGACCAGTGCGATCGGATCGCTATAGGCGCCGCCGCGCGGGGCCGATGCCGACACCACGGCGACATAAAGCGCCAAGACCGCAACCGCGCCCCCCACGGCGAAGCGGTTGATCGCGTCGCCGATCTGCTTGGCGATCATCACGCCGGACAAGACGATCCCGCACAGCGCAATCAATATAAACGCCGCGACCAAGCTCATGCGCACCTCTACTTTCCCTCGAAAGGTCTGTTTTTTCCGCCCCCCTGTCTATTGGGGGAAACCCTGACAAAGAGCGATTAATCTGCCTCGCAATACGGATATACGATGCCGCGCCATAAATTCGTGAAAATATCTCCCCCAATTTCAGCAGCTTGTTCCCGACTATAGGGGATAACCCTGACCCGGCTGGGGCTTTGCCCAATTGGCGGCGCAATTTCAGGCCGGTAGCTTGTGCTCACCCCACGGAATTGGCCGTGTGATACATGGTCAAAACGCGGATTTTGCAGTGACAGATAGTGAAACCCCACCCTCGAAGCCCTCTGACGCAAAGGCAGAAAGCAAGACGCCCACGCAGGCCGATCTGATGGAGATCCGCAGCCTCTACGCTCGGGCCGACGCGATGGCCGAAGCCGCTGAGAAATCGGGCAAATCCGACGGTGAAGAGCAGCCTGCCGCGGCCCCGCCCCCACCAAACGCCGAACAGGGTGATGAACGAAATGACGCGGGCTAAGCGCCGAGACTGCTCACTTCGAACTGTTGGACACCACATGGTCACTGTCGATCCCGCCCAGCGAATGAAACAGGCCAGACGTATTGCTGACCCCGAATTTCTTGAGCAATTTGGCGCGATAGACCTCTACTGTCCGGTGCGAGATATCGAGGTTGAGCGCGATTTGCTTGCTGGTCAGCCCCTCTGCCAGATGGCTCAGGATCTCGCGCTCGCGCCGGGTCAGCGGCAGATAGGGCCGTTCGGCAGAAAGGTCCGCAAAGCTCCAGACCGCACGGTCGAGCGGGCGTTCGGGAGTGAAGGAATGGCCGCGCACCCGGCACCAGAACAGGCTGCCGTCGCGCCGTGCCATGATACGCTCGTCCCAATAGGTATTGGTCTTGCGCAGCTGGTCCACGCCGCGGTCGCGGATATTTACGAACTCTTCATCCGAGGGGTAGAGAATGGCGAAAAGCTGGTCGCGCAGATCGCCGCGCGCATAGCCGAACATCGCCGCGAAGGCGTTGTTGCAATCACGGATGCAGCGGTTCTCGGTCACGACAAGCCCGACGGGCGCATGAACAAAGGCAAGCTCTTCAAAGCGCCCCTGCGCAAAGCAATCGTCGGTACGTATTTCCACCATCTTGCTCCGTTTAACTCTATTTCCGATGCTGAAACCGCAAGCTAGTCGACGGGAGGAGGCGGCGCAACACGGCGCTGGCCCGTGCAGGGAGGACGCGATGCTAACACGCAAGCGCATGGCGGACGCGCCATGATCGCGCGGGCCGCGGTCGCGCGGGTACGGCTGGCAGGGGGCAAGGGCGCGGGTGGCATCACCCGCGCTATGCCCATGCTGACCCGGAAAGGCACGCGCCAATGACCGCCCCCCATTTCCACTTTGTCCCCGTAATGGGCCATGAGGTGCATGTCGCCGAATGGGGTGATCGCCAGAAGCCCGCAGTGCTAATGCTGCACGGTCTGGCCCGCACCGGGCGCGATTTCGATGAGGCCGCCGCCACCCTGTCGCGGGATTTCCATGTGCTCTGTCCCGACATAATCGGGCGCGGAAGGTCGAGTTGGGCGCGAGACCCTGAGGTGGAATATTCCGTAAAACACTACGCGCAGATCGCGACGGGGCTTTTGGATCACTTCCAGATCGACCGCGCCGCGTGGTTCGGCACCTCTTTGGGCGGCATGATCGGGATGCATGTGGCCTCTAGCCCCGAGGCGCAGCGGGTCAGCGCCTTGGTGGTGAACGACATCAGCCCCGAACTGCCCGAGGCCGCGGTGCAGCGGATCCTTTCCTATGTGGGCAGCCTGCCCGACTTCGGCAGTTTCGCCGAAGGGGAGGCGTGGCTGCGCCAGACCTACGCCCCCTTCGGCCCGGCCGCCGATGCCTATTGGCAGCGCATGGCGCGGTCGTCGCTGCGCCGCCGTGGGGATGGGCGGCTGACCCTGCATTATGATCCGCGCATCACCGTGCAATTCACCGCCTCGGCGCATGAGTTGTCGACATGGGCCCGTTGGTCACGGACCCGCACGCCCACCCATCTGCTGCGCGGCGCGCAGTCGGACCTGCTGCAACCCGAGGCCGCACAGCGCATGACGCAAAGCGGCCCCCGGCCCGGCATGACCGAATTCCCCGGCTGCGGCCATGCCCCCAGCATGTCCAACCCCCAAGACATTGCCCTGCTGCGTCGGATTCTGGTTGAATTGCTGGGACAATCCGCACCCTCATAGGCGCGATTTATGCAAAATTGACGCTACTGCCCCGGCATTTGCATGCATCCGGGTATTTTTCTTGCGTCAACAAAGAACTGTGCGGTCTAATGCCCCCGGGGCGTATCCGGCCCTCAGAAGGCCGGAGCGTGGAGGACAGGGACCATTTTGGGCAAAGCCGGCATGGAAAAGATCAGAAATGCGCTGTCTCAGCGTGCGAAACGGATTGTCGTGCTGGTCGCGCTCTGCGCCGTTGTCCTTGGCTTTGGCCATCGGATCGAGACGCTGTCCTACCAGACCTACATGCAGGATCTGGAGCTCGACACCACCTTGGAGCTGATCGAAGTCCGCGAGCGGATCCGCGCGGATATCTTCGAGCAGATCCTGAAACTGCGCGAATTGGCCACCGTCATCAGCGAGAACCCGACGATCACCCAATCCGAATTTAGCGCCCGCGCGGCAGAGTTCATGGCCGAGAACCCGGATGTCATCAACCTCGCCGTGGCCCCCGATCTCGTTGTCACCATCGTCCACCCCTATGAGGCCAATCGCGGCGTGCTGGGGCTGGACTACCGCCAGAACGCGGCGCAATTGCCGAAAGTCGAACAGGCTTTGCAAAGCGGTGAGGGGCTGGTGACCGGCCCGGTCGATCTGGTGCAGGGCGGGCGCGGGTTGATCCTGCGACATCCGATCTTTGATTCAACCGGCACCAATGCCGCGCCGGACACGCCTTGGGGCATCCTCTCGATGGTGGTGGATTACGACGCCCTCGTCACCCGGTTGCAAATCCCCGAACTGACCCAGAAATACGATCTGGCCATCCGCGAGTTGACGCCAGAGGGAGAGGTCGAACAGACCATCATCGGCGACCCCGAAATGACCTTGGACGACCCGATCAAACTCGACTTCAGCTTTGCCTTTGGCACGTGGCAACTGGCCGCCACGGTCAAAGACGGCTGGCCAGAGCACCGCCCGGACTTCTGGCTGAACTGGCTCTTGCGTCTGCAAGGCGCGCTCGGCGTTACGATTTTTGCGTGGTACATCATGCGGCTGGCCGACAACCGCAAACTTGCCGAAGAACGGCTGCGCACCGGTGTCGAAGCCTTGGACCACGGTTTCGTCATGTATGACGCCAAGGGTACCTTGGTGCTTTGCAACGAAAAATACCGCGAGATTCATGGCTATAGCGACGTGGTGAAGCCCGGCTCGACCTATGAACAGATCGTGCGGGACAGCATTCGCCGCGGCATGGTCCCCGATGCCATCGGCAAGGAAGAGGAATGGATCCGCATCTGGCTGGAAAAGCGAGAAAACGGCGCCTTCGAGACCGAGCAGCGCATGCCCGATGGTCGCATCATCCGCACCTCGGACCGGCGGATGAAAGATGGCAGCGTCGTGGGCCTACGGATCGACGTGACCGACCTGAAGAAGGCGCTTTTGACCGCCGAGGACGCGAATAAGGCCAAGACCGACTTCATGGGCGTGCTGAGCCATGAGTTGCGTACGCCGCTGACCGTCATTCTGGGCCATGTCCGCCTTGCGCGGCATTTCGACCGGACGCCGGCGGCGCGTGACCTATGCAACGCCATCGAGGCTGATCCCCAGACCCGCGAAACGCTCTCTCCCAAGCTTTCGGCGACGATGTCCAAACTGGGCGACATCATGCAAACGGTCGAGCGGTCGGGCAATCACCTGCTGACCCTGATCAACGAGGTGCTCGACTTTGCCAAGATCGACGCGGGCAGCCTGTCCATCGCGATGGAGCCGGTGCAGATCGACGATATCGTCACCCCGACCGCAGATCAGCTGCGCCCGATGGTCGAAGACAAAGGGCTGGAACTGAAAGTAAAATCGGCCAGCGGCGTGATGCTGGCGGATGGGAAACGCATTCAGCAAGTGTTGATCAACCTGCTGAGCAATGCGACGAAATTCTCCGACGAAGGGACCATTTCGCTGACCTGCCGCATCCGGGGGGAGGTGGTGGAATTCCGCGTGACGGATTCCGGCATTGGCATCCCCGAAGATGAGCTAGAGCGCGTTTTCGAACCCTTCCATCAGGTCGATTCCACCGCCACCCGGCGCTTTGGCGGCACCGGGCTGGGCCTTGCCATTTCGCGTGACATCGCCACCGCCCATGGCGGCAGCCTTGTCGCCACCAGCATCATGGGCAAGGGCAGTAGCTTTTTGCTGACCCTGCCCCTGCGCCCTGCCATTGCCCTCGCCGCCGCCGAAGCGCGGGAGGCCGAGGTGGCCTGAACGCCGCGCCTCAGCTCTTCGAGATCGCGATTCACCGCGCGGGCAGGTGCTCCACCACTTGCTCCTGCTCACCCAGCCCTTGCACGCCCAGCCGAACCCGGTCGCCGGGGCTGAGATAGCGCTGCGGTTTCAGCCCCATGCCCACGCCCGGCGGCGTGCCCGTGCAAATCAGATCGCCCGGCTCCAACTGGATGAATTCGGACATATAGGAGATAATCGTCGCCACATCGAAGATCATCTTTTCGGTAGAACCATCTTGCAGCCGTTCGCCATTGACCTCGGTCCAAAGCGACAGCTTGCCCGGATCGCCCAACTCATCCCCTGTCACGAGCACTGGCCCTGTCGGGCAAAAGTTGGGAAAGCTCTTGCCCTTGACCCATTGCCCGCCCCGCTCGGCCTGCCACGCGCGCTCGGACACGTCGTTGACGACGCAATAGCCCAGCACATGATCCAACGCCCGATCGCGGCTGACGTTCAAGGTGGTACGCCCGATCACCACGCCCAACTCGACCTCCCAATCAAGTTTGCTCATCTGCTTGGAATAGAGAAGCGGATCGTTCGGCCCGCAATAGGTGCGGCTGGCCTTGTTGAACAGGATCGGCTCGCGCGGGACCTCCATGCCCGACTCCGCCGCATGGTCGGAATAGTTCAACCCGACGCCCCAGATGTTGCGCGGCGGGCTGACCGGTGCGGCGATGCGCTGGCCTTGGGTCTGGGCCAGCGGCAGCCCTTCCAGATCGACGCCCTTAAACACATCGCGCAGCGTCGGGATCGTCTCGGGCGTGAAGTCTGGCACAAGGGCGCTGACATCCCGCGCCTGCCCTGCCGCATCCAACACCACCGGCGTTTTCACGCTGTCCCGCGCCCCGTATCGCATCAATCGCATGGTCAAATCTCCCCTCTTCGCAACCCTCGTTGGCCGTACCATAGCTGCTCGATTTACGATGGCCACCGCTTTGCAATGGGGTGCACGCCGGCTCTGCCAATCGGCATCGGTCTGCCTATCGGGGTGAAAAGTCTTGTTCTTGCCCCAATTTAGCCGTTGCGGCATTGGCAGCGGTGCCCGAGGGGGATACCTTGGGTGAACATCTGCCCACGCGCCAAGACAGATGCAAAGATCACGACAGAGGCAAATATGAACGACTTTTACAACGCTCTGGCGGATTTCGACGATCCGCTGCGGCACCTCTATATGCTTGCTGTCGAACCTGACCTCTCTGTCGAAGACAAGATCGCCAAGCTTTTGCAACTGGGCACAGAGGCGCTCGACCTCGAACTTGGCATCGTCTCCCGCGTGGATCACCCGGTCTATGAATGCGTCTATGTCCATGGGCCCGATTGGGCACCCGCCCCCGGCAGCACCTTCGACATCAATGGCACCTATTGCCTGCATACGCTTGGCAACGACGATGTGACGTCTTTTCACCACGCGGGCCAGCAAGAGATTTCGGCCCACCCCTGCTATGAGAACTTTGGGCTGGAAAGCTACATTGGGGCACCGCTGAAAATCGGGGATGCGCTCTTTGGGACGTTGAACTTTTCCGGCACCGCCCCGCGCCCCGCCCCGTTCAGCAAGGCGCAGACCCAATTCGTCCAGTTCCTCGCCCGCTGGCTGAGCAGCGAGCTCTCGCGGCAATCCGAGCGCCGCGCGTTGCGCGAACAGCGCGGGCTGCTCAAGGCGATGGTCGATGCCGTGCCCGAGGCCATCATCATGGCCGATCCCAACCGCCGCGTGGCCATGGTGAACCCGGCGGTCGAAACGCTGTTCGGCTACGCCCCCGACGCGCTTTTGGGGCGGCAAACGGCGGTTCTTTACGAGACCCTCGGCAGCTATGAACGTGTCGGCGAAGAGCTGTCAAATGCCGGCACCACCAGCAAAGAAAGCGGATTTTCCGTTGCCTGTCGTCGCGCCGATGGCACGACCTTCGAAGGCCAAGTCGCCACCGCCAAGGTCGAGACTGACCGCGGTGAGCATCTGGGCTATCTCGGCGTGGTGCGCGACGTTAGTGAGCAGCGCGAGTTCGAACGCGCCAAGGACCAGCTTATCGCCACCGTCAGCCATGAGATGAAAACACCGCTGACCGCGCTGACCGGGGCGCTGCGCTTGCTTGAGTTGAACCCGGACGATCTGCCGCCGCAAAAGCGCAAACTGTTGCAGCTTGCGATGCGCAACGCCCGGGCGATCGATCAGATGGTGGGGGATATTCTGGATGTCGAAACCCTGCGCAGACCGGATCAATCGGGGTTCTCCGAACGCGCCTTGGCACCGCTCTTGGCCCAAGCCTCGGAGACCTTGGTCTCCTACGCGAAAGAGCGCGGCGTTGGCTTGGAAATGACCCCCTCCGAGGCCCCCGCACCGCTGTTGCGGCTGCACGAAGGGCGGCTCACGCGGCTGTTGTCAAACCTGCTGTCCAACGCGATCAAAGCCTCGGACGAAGGCGGCACGGTTCAGCTTGGTCTTTCGGAGGATGGCACGGGGTTCTGGGTCAAAGACCACGGCAGCGGCCTGCCTTTGGAGCTGCAACCGGTTCTTTTCGAACGGTTTTCCCGCGGCTCCAGCTACCGGGTCAAAGAGGGGCATGGGCTGGGCATGAGCATCGTCAAAGCCATTGTCGACCAGCACCTTGGGGAAATTCGCTTTGAAACCGCCGAGGGCGAAGGCACGACCTTTTTCGTGGATTTCCCGCCGCTCGAAGGGCGGCCGGATGCGATGGCCGCCTCCTGACGGCGCATCGCGGCACCGGCGGGGGGTCAGGTCAGAAAAGCCCGAAGCGCGTGCAGCGTGCGATCGATCCCGGCGGCGGTGGTCAGCACCCCCGGCGACATGCGAAGGGTCTGGCTGCGGTTGTCGACGTAAATCTCCAGCGCCGCCAATTGCGCCACCACATCCGCCGCGTCGATGTGATCGGGCAGAACCACCATGAGACTGCCGCCCCGCTGGTCCGGGTCTACCGGGCTGGCCAGGGTCAGGCCCATCCCCTCAAGCCCCGCCTGTAGCTGCGCGGTCAGCTTGCGGTTATGCGCCGCCAAGACTTCGGTGTTCTGCCCCATGCGCCATTTCATCGCCGGCAGGCTGGCCACCGCAGGAACGGTCGAGGGCGTGCCACTGTCGAGCCGCCGAATGTCAGGCGCGAATTCGAAAGCGTCGAGATCCCATGAGAACGGATTGCCTTGCGAGAACCAGCCGCGCATCTCGGGCTGGCACTGCGGGATCAGATCGGCGTCCATATAGACGATCCCCGCGCCCGGCGTGCCGCACATCCATTTGAGGCTGGTCGACAGGGCGAAATCGACGCGCGGCGCGGTCACGTCATAGGGCAGCAGCCCCACGGCCTGCGTCATATCCACCCCGATGAGCGATCCCATCTTGCGGCCATGCGCCACCAATTGCGGGATGTCCAACCGGTGCGACGTCGTCGAACTGACCCAAGTCAGCAGGGCCAGCGCCACCTCCTCGTCCCAATGGGCGATGATGTCTTCGGCCTCGACCCAGTGCCCCCCTTGCCGGATCGGCACAGTGTTCAACGTGAAACCAAAACGCTTCGACAGGCCGGTAAGCAGGAAGTGCAGAGAGGGGAAACCATCCTCAGCCACCAAGACCTTCTTGCCGCGCAGGGTGCCTTCGGGCAACGCACCGATGACGGCCATCAGCCCGGTGGTGACGCTCTCTGTCGTGGTGACGGTGCCCTTCGGCGCGCCGATCAACTCGGCCCAGAGGTCAATGAACTGCTGGCGTTTGGGCAAGACATCGGCCCATTGGTCGCCGTTGGGCGCGGCCCATGCATCGGTAAAATCGGTGAGCCCGGCCAGCATATCCGCATGTTTGCCGGGATATTGCCCGATGGAGTGATAAAGGAGATAGGCGTCGCCCGTTCCTGTTTCTGTGGACATTGTAATCTCCGTAGGGTGTTGGCCGCGCAGGCGCGCGGGACGGTAATTTTGTGGGGGACGGGGCCGCTTCGGCTCAGCGGTAGCCGCGCTTGTAATGCTGCTCTAGCCAGCCGGTGAAACGGACCATCGGCCAAAGGATCGCGATGTAGATCAGCGCGGCCAGCAGCAGCGGCGTCGGATTGGCGAAAAGCGCCTGCGCGTCGGTGGCCTGTTTCAGCAAATCATCCATCGCCACGACCGAAGCGAGCGAAGTGTCTTTCATGATCGCCACCGCATAGGAGGCCAGCGGCGGGATCATCATCCGAAACGCCTGCGGCAGGATCACCTTGCGCATGGTGGTGAAGAAAGACAGGCCAAGCGCATCGCAGGCCTCAAACTGGCCGCGCGGCACGGCTTCGATCCCGGCGCGCACGACCTCTGCCGTATAGGCCGCCAGCACCAGCGCCAGCGCAATGGTCGCCCCCACGAATGAGGAAAAGACGATGCCCGCGAAGGGCAGCGCGTAATAGACGAGGATCAGCACCACCAGCACCGGAATGGCGCGGAAGATATCCGTATACAGAACCGCCAGCAGCCGGAACGGCTTGACCGCGTAAAGCCGCACCAGACAGACCAGAACGCCGAGGATTCCGCCAAAGAAAATGGCCGAAGCGCCCAGCAGAATGGTGTTGAGAAGCCCGCGCATCAAGATCGGGAAGGCGCGGCGCATCACGTCGAGATTGAAGAAGATGTCGATGATTTCCATTGCGCAGTCCGTCAGTTTGATCGCAGGGAGCCAGCCATGGGCCGCAAGTAGGGCAACGCCCCACCCGCGGCCCGATGGGTATCAGTCAGCCGAGGTCGGCACCGGCAACGGGGTCACCGCAAGGCTACCTTCGGCAGGTGCCACGCCGAGCCACTTTTCATAGAGCGCCGCCATGGTGCCGTCCTCTTTCATGGAAGAGATCGCATCGTTGACCGCCTCCAGATGCTCAGAGCCCTTGGGCATCATGATCGCGAATTTATCGCCCGTCGGAATCTCGACCGAGACCTGCAAGCCCTGCATCGTCGGCTGGGCAAAGGCGTAGCGCAGGCTGACGATATCATTCACCGCGGCATCGATCCGGCCACTGCGCAGATCGGTCAGCATATTGGCGGTGGTGTCATAGCTGGAATAGGATTTATAGCCGAGCTCATCCTCCCGCTCTTTCAACCAGTTCTCCGGGAAAGAGGTGGCGATGGAACCGATGCGTTTGCCCTCCAGCCCGTCGAGATCGGCAATCCCGGCGTCGGTCTTGGTCCCGACCCCCAATGCGCCCGAGAAATAGGGCTGCGTGAAAGACTGCGCCTCAAGCCGTTCATCGGTGATGGTGAGCGATGAAATCACCGCATCGACCCGGCCCGAGGCGGTGGCCACGAAAAGCGCGCGGAAGTCGTAGCCGCTGATTTCGGTCGTCTTGCCAAGCCGGGCGGCGACCTCATTGATGATGTCGACCTCGAACCCCTCGAAGGCACCCGCTTCGTTCTTGAACTCCCACGGCGGGTTCGCCGGGTAAGAGCCGATTTTCAGCACGTCCTGCGCCATGGCAGAGACGCCCGACAGTGTCGTCAGCGCCGCGACGGTGAGGCCAACGATCAGATTATTTTTCAGATTCATGTTTTGCTCCCTGTGAACACCCCCGCGCAGCGCGGCAAGCTTTCCCCTATTGGCTGCCAGTTTTCGTATACGAATTCAATTGAATTTTACAAGTATGCAAACTTATACCTAGCAATAAGCGTATTTCTTGCGCATGCTCGAGCTGCAATCGCATACTTTTCAAAGAGGTCGGAATGCCCCGCTCAGCCAAGCGCCACATGAAAGATCAGATTTACGACATCTTCCTCGGGCGCATTCAGCGGGGCGAGATCAGCCATGGGGACCGCTTTGTCGACACCGCCGTCGCCGAAGAGTTCAACGTCTCGCGGATGCCGGTGCGCGATGCGCTGATGCGCCTGTCGCATGAGGGCTACCTCGACAGCACGACACGGGGCTTCACCCTGCCCAACCTGTCGATGCGCCAGATTTGCGAGATTTTCGAGTTGCGCCGCCTGCTGGAACCGCGCGCCGCGGCGCTGGCCACCAATCAGCTGACCGATGAGGACATCGCCACCCTGACCCGCGCGGTGGAACAATCCGAGCGCACGTTGGAAACCGGCGATATCGAAAGCCTCTATGCCGCCTCCGAAGACATCCGCCGCACTTGGATCATGGCCGTGCCTAACATCGAGTTGCGCGACACGATCCTGCGCTACATGGCCCAAATTCAGGCCGTTCGCATGGCCACGCTGCGCGACGCCGTCGCGCATGAAACCCTCGTCGATTTGCACCGCGACATGCTGCGCGCCTTTACCGCCCGCGATGCGGCCAAGGTGGAGCTTTTGCTGCTGCGCTACGTTCTGGCTGGAGAGGATAGCTTCTTGCGGCTGAAAGCCCGCGCGCAGGATTAACCCGCCTCGCCCTTGGCCACCGTACAGAGCCAATCGCGCACGATGATCGCCGCGCTCGACACCCCCTGCCGGGGCGAAAGCAGGTAAAAATCCAGCCCGCCTTCCATCACATGCGGCACCGGGCGCAGCAGCCGCCCCGCCTCAAGATCGCGCTGCACCAGAAAGCGGCTTGCCAGCGCCACCCCCTGGCCCGCCAAAGCAGCATCGAGGCTTAGGGTCGTTTGATTGAACCGCAGCGTGCGGGCCGGTTTGACGCTGCTGCCAAAAGCCTCTTCGGCAAAGCGCGGCCAGAGGTCATGGGTATCGTGAAGCAGGGTCATGCGCGCCAGTGTGGCGGCATCGACCGCCCCCTCCCCCGCAAGCAGCGCCGGAGAGCACACGGCCACCACCTCCTGCGCGAAGAGCAGGTTCGCCCTCAGGCTCGCCCCAAAGGGCGGACGCGCCTGCCGCACGGCAAGGTCGATCCCATCGGCATGAAAACTCGCTACCCGCTCTGTCGCCGTGATGCGCAAATCAATGCCGGGGTGCGCTTGGGTAAAATCCGAAAGCCGGGGGATCAGCCATTTCGATGCGAAGGTCGGCGTCACACTGATCGTCACCCGCGCGGGCGCGTGGCGCAGGGCATCCGTCGCCTCGGCCAATTGTTCGAAAGCACGCGATACCGACAGATGATAGGCGCGCCCCTCGTCGGTAAAGGCCAGCCCCCGCGGCTCGCGCAGGAACAGACGCAGCCCCAGATGATCCTCCAGCCCGCGCACCTGCTGGGCGACCGCGCCTTGGGTCACGCCCAACTCATCCGCCGCGGCCCGGAAATTCAGGTGACGCCCCGCGGCGGCAAAGGCACGAAGCCCGTTCAAGGGCGGCAGAGGCATCTCATTCGACACGATAGTTTTCCTACAGTCACACAACAAAGCATCCGGCTGGCTGCACGGGATCACAGCACCTAAATGACGCAGCATATCCCCGCAGCACAATCGCTGCCTAGTATATGGAGCATACCCGATGACAGCAGAAAAAGTAGCCCTTATCACCGCAGGCGGCAGCGGCATGGGGGCGGGCGCGGCCCGCAAACTGGCGGCAGACGGCTTTAAGGTCGGTGTCCTGTCTTCTTCCGGCAAGGGGGAGGCGCTCGGCACCCAACTGGGCGGCTTTGGCATCACCGGCTCGAACCAATCGCCAGACGCGCTGGCGCAGCTGGTGGATGACGCGATGGACCGTTGGGGCCGCGTCGATGTGCTGGTGAACTCCGCCGGGCATGGGCCGAAGGGCGACATTCTGGAAATGAGCGACGCAGATTGGCACGATGGGATGGACGTCTATCTGATGAACGTGATCCGACCCACCCGTTTGGTAACGCCGATCATGGCGGCGCAGGGCGGCGGTGCGATCATCAATATCTCGACCTTCGCCACCTTCGAGCCGGACCCGCTCTTTCCGACCTCGGGCGTCTTCCGCGCCGGGCTGGCGGGTTTCGCCAAACTCTACGCCGACCAATATGCGGGCCAGAACATCCGCATGAACAACGTCTTGCCCGGCTTTATCGACAGCCTGCCCGAGACCGAGGACCGGCGCGCGCGCATTCCCATGGGGCGCTACGGCACGGAGGCCGAGGTGTCATCGCTGATCGGCTGGCTCGCTTCCGAGGGCGGGTCCTATGTCACCGGGCAGAACTGGCGCATCGACGGCGGGCTGACCCGTGGCGTCTGAAGCGCTTGCGCCCGCCACGCCGCAGCGGCTGGCCTTTTGGGTCAAATGGATCGCCTCGGTGATCCAGATCCTCGGCTATGCCGCCACAGGTTTCGGCTGGACGCCGTGGAACCTCTACCTCTTCGTGGTGGGGGTCCTGGGCTGGCTGATCGTCGGGCTGCTTTGGAATGACCGGGCGATCACGCTGGTTCACCTCGTTGCCATGGGGGCGATGCTGGCGGGGATGGCCAGTCAGTAGTGGCAGTGTGTCGACGGGCGTCGCCTGCGTGATGGCCTCTCGTATCCCCGGATAACATCCGGCGGGGGGAACCGTGTCCCCTCCCCCCGCCTGCCTTGCACCGCGCGGAAGCTGCCCCATATCTCTTTGCAAAGGACAACCGCGAGAGGCCAAGATGGGCTATGTGAAGACAGCGATGCTGATGGCGGCGATGACCGCGCTTTTCATGGGGGTCGGCTATCTGATCGGCGGATCAGGCGGTGCGCTGATCGCGCTGGTGGTGGCGGCGGGGATGAACGCCTTCACCTGGTGGAACTCCGACCGCATGGTGCTCAAGATGCACAATGCGCAGCCCGTCTCGCCGGGGGACCGCGAGGGGCTCTACGCCATGACGGCAGAGCTTGCGCGGAATGCGGGCCTCCCCGAGCCCAAGGTCTATCTGATCGACACGCCCCAGCCCAACGCCTTCGCCACCGGGCGCAATCCGGCCAACGCTGCCGTGGCGGTGACCAAAGGGCTGATGCAAAGCCTCAGCCGCGAGGAACTGGCGGGCGTCATAGCGCATGAGTTGGCGCATATCCGCAACCACGACACGGCGATCATGACCGTGACCGCGACTTTCGCCGGTGCGATTTCAATGCTGGCGAATTTCGCCCTGTTCTTCGGCGGCGCGCGTGAGCGGATGGGGATGATCGGGACGTTGATGATGATGTTCCTCGCCCCCATGGCCGCCGCGCTGGTGCAGATGGCAATCAGTCGGACGCGGGAATATGCCGCCGATAAGGCGGGGGCCGAGATCTGCGGCCATCCGCTCTGGCTCGCCTCGGCGCTCGAGAAGATCGCCATGGGGGCTGCGCGGATCGACAATCACGCGGCAGAGCGCAACCCGGCCACGGCGCATATGTTCATCATCAACCCGCTACACGCACATAAACACGACAATCTTTTCGCCACGCACCCGGCGACCGAGAACCGCATCGCGGCTCTGCGTGCGATGACACCTGACGCTGCCCCCGCACGAACACAGAGCGCCCGCCCAACCAGCAGCAGCCGGATCCCGAAAACTGGCAGACGCCGCGACGCGGGGCCGTGGCGCTAGGCCGCGCTTAGCCCCGCCGCCAGTAGGCGGTGCAAATCTGGCGGGTTTTATCCATGCCGAGCTGGGTTTTGAAATGCCCGCGCAATTGCTGCGCGTTCTGGAACTCCCCGGCGAAAAAGGCATAGCCCAAACCGTCATCCGTCAGCGCCTGCGCATGGCCAAGCACTTCGGCCTCGAAGGTGGCGGGCGGCAGGGCATGGACGCGCAGCTTGGTCTTGGGCAGGTAGTCGCGATAAGACACCCCGCGCGGCAGCGCCGCCACCACATCGCCCACAGCATCCTCGGGCAGCCGCGCCAAAAGCTGCGCCACGGCGGGCAGCCCCGTGCCATCGGCGGCGAGGAAATAGGAAGAGGCTTCGGGCAAGGCACTGATGCCCACCGGCCCCATTGCACCGATCCGCTGCCCGGCATGAGCATTCTGCGCCCATTGCGAGATCAGGCCGGACCCGTGGCGGACCACGTCGATATCGACCTCCTCGCGCTCGGGGCGGATGTTCTTGAGCGTGACATAGCGCGCGTGCAACTCATCTGCGCCCTTGGGCCAGACCGGCGCGCCATTGGCCCCCATCACCGGCCAGACCGGTGTGCGGCTGGCATCGCGCGGCAGGATCAGGCGCAGATGGATGCCCTGCGGGGCAAGCTCGGCAATATCCGGGTAATGCAGGGTGACGCGTTGCATCCCTTCGAAGAGGATTTCGCTGTTCAGCACCTCCAACAAGCGGAAGTTCTGCGGCGTCTCTCCGGCCTGTTGCGGCACTCCCTGCCAGCGGATGCGATCGGCCAGCGCGGGGTCAAACTCCGCCACATGATGGACCATGCCCTCTTTCGAGAATTGCATGGCGTTTTCGCCGGGAGCTTGCAGGCTGACCTCCAGCCCACGCGGGCAAAGATCGAACTCCACCCGGTAGCCGTCTTGCTCAAACACATGACCCGTCGGCCCCTTGGCGCGAAACGCCATGCCGTGATCATCGACAAGATGCGACAGGATTTGCGACAGCATCTCCTGCGGGGCGTCCATGAGGATGGTGGTCTTGGCTTTGGCGATGGTCATCCGTGGCTCCTCCCGGTCAAAAGAAAGCGCGGCACACGAGGGGAGTGCCGCGCTCTAGGCTCACCAGCTATGGGCCAGCTTCACGGTGACTTCACGGCCGGGGCTGTAGAAGTCAGCGTAAGAGCCGCCGAAGGAGGTGTGCTTTTCGTCGAACAGGTTGGTGACATTGGCCGAGAGGGTGGTCTGCTCGGACAGATCATAGCTGACCGCGGCATCCACCACGACAAAGCTGCCCGTCTCGCCTGTGGCGTTGCTGTCGCTGTAGTAGTAGCCGCTGTTGAACCGTGCGCCCAAACCGACGGTCAGATCACCGCGGCCAAGGTTTTCCCAAGTCCGGCTGGCCCAGATCGAAGCGACGTTTTCAGGCACCAGACCGGGGCGGTTGCCAACGTTGCCAGAGGTGCCGTTCTCTTTGATCTCGGCATCCAGATAGCTATAGGCGGCGGTGAGAGTATAGGCGCCCATCTCGGCCTTGGCTTCCAGATCGATACCACGCACGCCGATCTCACCAATGGTTTCCGGCAGGTTGGTCGCAGGGTTGGTGCGGGTGATGTTGCTTTTCGACAGGTCATAGACCGAGGCCGTCAACAGCGCGTTTGTGCCCATGGGCTGCCATTTGGTGCCGAGCTCGAACTGCTCGCCCTCTTCCGGCTCGACGCCAAAGCCTGCGGGCACGACCGACTGCGCGTAGTTCCCAAAGACCGAGAGGTTGGGTTTGATCTTATAGGTCAGACCCAAGCGGCCTGTCGTCTCGCTGATGTCGTTGGTCTGCACCGTGCCGGCAAGGTTGTTGGTCTCAGTCACGTCGATCCAGTCGTGCCGCAGCCCGAAGGAGGCGATGAAACGCTCGTTCCAGTTCAGCTCTTGCTGAGCGTAGATCGCCTTGCCCTCCGTCTCGGTGTCAAGATCGGCAAACATCGGCACGCTGGTCGGACGGCCCGTATAGGTCGGGTTGTCGCGGTCAACCGACGGTGCCGGGCCATAGAAGCGTTGGTCAGACTCGTCGGACCACGAGAATTCGACGCCCGCCGTGGTGGTGGTGCTGGCCGCCCCGCCGAGGAACCCCTCATAGGTCAGATGCAGATCGGAGATCATGCTCTCGCTCGTGCCATCGCTGGCAAAAAAGGCGCGGTCCACCGTGCTGTCATTCGGGGTTCCATCGCTGACATAGGCATAGCCGAAGTCATCGGCGCTGTCGCTGTAGCGCAGGGTGCCGCCAAAGCTCAGCCCGTTGCCAAAATCATGCGCGCCCAGAACAGAGACGGTCGTCCGCTCGGTGCCGCGGTAGTTGTAGTCAGGCTCGCCATAGAACACATCGCTGCGGTCAAAATCGCCGCCCGCCGGGAAACCGCCGCTGCCGGGCACGGAGTCCCGGTCAAGGTGGTCGACGATCACGGTCAGCTCAGACGCATCGGAGGGGCGCCATGTCAGGCCGCCCATCGCGAAGATCTCATCGTTCTCGGAATAGGGATACTCAAGCTCGCCATTGCGCAGCAGACCGGTGAAACGGTAGCTGAGCGTGCCTTCCTCATCCAGATTGTCGCCGAAATCCACACCGGTTTCCAAGCTGCCATAGGAGTCGACCGAGGTGTAGACACTGCCAAAACGTTCGTCGCGGGGGCGTTTGCTGACATAGTTGACCGAGCCGCCGGGATCGGAGAGGCCGAAGGTCGACGACGACGCGCCGCGGATCACCTCGACGCGCTCATAGGCGAAAGGCTCTTCGCGGACCGATCCGAAGTTCGCGCCCAGCGTCAGCCCGTCGCGGTAGGTATAGGCTTCGAACCCGCGCAGGATGAAATAGTCGAACCGGTCATCTGCGCCATAGCTGTCGGTGCTGGCACCGGCGGTGTAGTTCAACACCTGCTCCACGCTATCCGCGCCGCGGGCTTCGATCTCACGGCTGGTGATGACCGAGACGCTGGCCGGGATGTCGATGATCTCACCCGACAGTTTGCCGCCGCTGCTGATCTCGCTGGCGACAACCGTTTCGGCATCCGCCGCGCCCGAAGTCTGCGCTTCGGCTTCGAGGATCACGTCATCCAACTGGTAAGCTTCTTGCGCGTAAAGCGTGCCCGGCACCAGCGCCGTACAGCACAAAAGCGCCGTCTTGAGAGAGCCGCGCCCCAGTTGCAGGGGGATGAGTTTGGAAGAGGACATGGCGGTCTCCGTAATAACCTAGTGAATCTGTCGGGATTCCCTTACCCCTATGATACGGAGGAAACCAGAGTCAATCTGACCAAATTAGTCAGTTATTTTCAGGCCGCGGCATCTTTGCGTGGCGGCCCGATCTTGTGACGCCCAATCGGCACCATGCAGGGGGTCTGCGAGACCGGATCGTTGACGATACGGCACGACAGGCCAAAGACGGTTTTCACCAATTCCTCGGTCAGGACCTCGGCGGGCGGCCCCTCGGCGCGGATGCCGCCATCGCCCACGGCGATCAGGTGATCGGCATAGCGCGCGGCGAGGTTCAGATCATGCAGCACCATGACGATCGTCGTCCCCTGCGCCATGTTGAGATCGACCAGCAGGTCCAGCACCTCGACCTGATGCGCCACGTCCAGAAAGGTCGTTGGCTCGTCCAGCAGCAACAGGTCGGTCTCTTGTGCTAAGGCCATGGCGATCCAGACCCGCTGGCGTTGACCGCCCGACAGCGTGTCGAGATCACGCTCGGCCAGTTCCTCGGTCCCTGTCGCGGCCAGCGCGCGGGCCACGGCGCGGTCATCCTCTGCCGACCAGCGCGAGAACAGCCCCTGATGCGGATGCCGCCCACGCCCGACAAGATCGGCCACGGCAATCCCCTCAGGCCCGATGGGCGATTGCGGCAGCAGCCCCATGACCTGCGCCAGCTTGCGCGACTTCATTTGGTGCACCGCTTCGCCATCCAGCAGAACCGCGCCGGACTTGGGCTGCAAAATCCGCGCCAGCGTCCGCAAAAGCGTCGACTTGCCCGAGGCATTGCCCCCCACGATGGCCGTGATCTTGCCCGCCGGCACGGCGAGAGTGACATTCTCAAGAATAACGCGTTTTTCATAGCCCGCGCCCAGATCGCGCGTTTCAAGACGGTGGTCGTGGGTCATAGCGTGCCCCCATTTCTATTGGCGCGAACAATGAGATACAAAAGGAAGGGCGCGCCGACCGCGCCGGTGACGACCCCCACGGGCAAGCGCGCGGGCAACAGGAACTGCCCCACGAAATCGCCCGCGATGACCAACACGGCGCCGACCAGCCCGGCCCCCAGTAACAATCCGGTCGTGCCCGGCAACAGCCGCGCCGCGATGGGGCCAGAGAGGAAGGCGACAAAGGCAATCGGACCGGTCGCAGCCGTCGCGATGGCGACAAGGCCGACGGCGGCCAGCGTCACCCGCAACCGCGTGGCATCGGCGCGCACGCCCAAGGCTTCGGCGGTGTCATCCCCAAGGCGCAGCACCTCAAGATCGCGGGCCGTGAAGGCCAGCAATCCGCCGAAGATCAAGAGCGCTCCGGCCACGGGCAGCGCTTGGACAAGCTGCATGCCGTTGAGGCTGCCGGTCAGCCAGCGCATCGCCTCGGCCCGGTCCCATGCGGGCGCTTCCAGCAACACATAGGCCGTCACACTGTCGAGCATGGCAGAGACGCCGATGCCGATCAGGATCAACCGCGCTCCCGCGGCCCCACGGCGCGAGGACAGCGCCCAGATCATCGCCGCGACCCCAAGCCCCGCCACGACCGCGACGAACGACACCAGCCAACCGTCGAGGGCCAGAATCACGATGGCAAAGACCGCCGCAGCACCTGCGCTGGCGCTGATGCCGATGATGTCGGGGCTGGCCAGCGGGTTGCGCAGCATGATCTGAAACGCCACGCCGCCCAAGCCAAAGCTGGCCCCGGCCAGCAACCCCATGACCGCACGCGGCAGGCGCAAATCGGTCACCACGAATGAGGCTTTGGCCCCCGGCGCCCCCGTCAGCGCGGCCCAGACATCGCCCGGCGGCAGGCACCCACGCCCGCAGCTCAGTGTCAGAAGCATAAGCGCGAGAACAAACGCGGCCAAAGCGACCAGCACCTGAACACGCCGCGTCGCGGCAGGGCGGAAACGGCGGGGTGCGCTGACAGTCACATCACTCATAGCCCGCGCATCCTGTGATTGCGCACCGTCCAGATAAAGAAGGGCGCGCCGACAAAGGCCGTGACGATGCCCACGTCCAACTCATTCGGGCGGGCGATGACACGGCCCAGCACGTCCGACAGCCCCAGCATGGAAGCCCCCGCCAAGGCCGAGAGCGGCAGCACCAGCCGGTAATCGACACCCGCGATCATCCGACACAGATGCGGCACCACCAGCCCGACAAAGCCGATCGGCCCGCAAAGCGCCGTCGCCGTGCCGCAAAGGATCACCGCCCCCGCCGCCGCCATGACCCGGCCCAAGGCGACGCTTTGGCCAAGGCCGGTGGCCAGTTCTTCGCCCAGGGCCAATGCGTTGAGAACCCGGGCCGAGGCGAGGCTCAGCGCCAGCCCCACCAGCGCGAAGGGCAAGGCGGGCAAGAGGGTCTCGAAACTCGCGCCGCCGATGCCGCCGACCTGCCAAGATTGCACGGAACCCGCGATGTCATTGCGCGGCAGCACCACCGCGATGATGAAGGCCGAAACCGCGACAGAGGTCGCGGTGCCCGCAAGGGTCAGCTTGAGCGGCGTCGCCCCGCCCTGCCCGGCAGAGCCGATCAGATAGACGAAAACCGCCGTAACGCCTGCGCCGGCGATGCCGAGCCACAGAAAGCTATGCGCGCCGCTGATGTCGAACCAAGCGATGCCCACCACGACGAAAAGTGCCGCACCCGCGTTGACGCCCAGAATGCCCGGGTCGGCCAGCGGGTTGCGGCTGATGCCCTGCATCACCGCGCCTGCAAGACCAAGCGCCGCGCCCGCCAAGATCGCCAGCGCCGTGCGCGGCATCCGCACCGCGACGGCGGCGGCGCCGATGGTCTCGATCCGGCCGGTCATGCCCGCCCAGATCTCGCCCCACGGCACCGCGCGCGCGCCGACGGTCAACGATAGGCCGGTCATCAGCAGAAGCAGGCCCAGCAAAAGCGCGAGGCCCGCCAGCCGTTGGGGGCGCTGCACCTGCATTACTCGTCGCGCGTGGCGGCGGCGCTCAGCCGCGCGAGGTAGTCGTCGAGCACATAGTCGATCGACAGCGGCGTCGGGTTCGCGGCGGTGCCCATCGGATCATTCGCCAAAAGCACGACCGAGCCGCGGGCGACCGCCGGGAAACGCGCGATCAGCGGGTTTTTGGCCAGTTCGTCCAACCGTGCCTGATCGCCATAGGTCACGACAACGTCCACGTCTTCAAAGAGGTCGATCCGCTCGGCACTCACCCGGCCCGAGTATTTCCCGGCCTCGCTGGCCTCGCGCACCGCCTGCGGCGTCGCCATGCCGAGGTCGGTCAGGAATTGCACCCGCTGGTCAGCGGCAGCGTAGAAACCGATGGTGCTGAGGTCGCGCGGATCGAGGTGGGTGACGAACATGCCGGTCTTGCCCGCCAGTTCGGGATGCGCCGCGCGGGCGGTCGCGATCCGCTCTTCGATCTCGGCGACCATCGCCTCGCCCTCCTCGGCCACGCCGAGGCCCGCCGCGTTCTGGCGGATCATCTCGCGCCATGTCGTGGTCCATGCCGCTTCGGGGTAGGCGACGACCGGGGCGATGCGGCTGAGGGTTTCATAGTCCGACTGCGACAGGCCGGAATAGGCGGCGAGGATCACATCGGGCTGGGTGCTGGCCACGGCCTCGAAATCGATACCGTCGCCCTCATCAAAGAGCGTGGGCACTTCGGCGTCGAGCTCGTCCAGCCGTTCGATCACCCAAGGCAGCAGCCCGTCGCCATCGTCGTCCCCCCAAGAGGCACGGGCGAAACCGACCGGCACGATACCAAGCGCCAAGGGCACTTCGTGATTGGCCCAACCGACCGAGGCGACCCGCTCGGGACGCTCTTCGATGGTTGTCTCGCCGAAGGCGTGTTCAACGGTGACGGGAAAGTCCTGCGCCATGGCGGCGGTCGCGCCAAAAGCCAAGCAAATGAATGACAACGTTCTGAGCACCGCGGCCCCCTTAATCCGATTCTTTTAGTAAACTATTTCCTGTTATGCCGCTGCGGGCGGGGATGCAACAGGTCAGTTCATCGGATCATGGGTTCGAGCGGTGACGGGACCGCCTGTGAAGCGGCCCCGGCTGTGGTTATTGAATGCTGACCTCAAAGGCGACGAAGCCCTGCGCGCCCGGTTGCAGCGCACCGGTACAGGACCAGCGCAGCGCCCCGTCATAGCCCGGCGCATTTGCCAATGGCGCGTCCAAGGTGCAGGTCACCCCATCGGCCAGGGTGACCGGGCTGGGCACCGCTGCGGCCAAAGCCGTGTAGGGCGGCGTCTTGTCATAGACGACGATGTCGCGCGCGGGCACGGTGCCCACGGTTTCGACATAGATGCGGTATTCCAACACATCCCCGGCAGCGGCGCCGTTGCTGACCCCTTCGGGCGTGCCGCGCGTCACGTTGCGGACGGTTTTGGTCAGTTTCAACGTGCCCTGCGCCGCCTCAACCACCAACCGGTCGGTGTTGACGTTTCGCTGGGCGAGGCCGCTGGAGCCATAGCTGGTGTCGGCGACCAGATCGAAGCGATAGGTCGATCCCTGCGTTGCCGCGCCCGAGGCGGTGACCCGTGCAAGGACACAGATCAGCCCGCCCGCCTCGGTGGGCAGCGTTCCGGTGATCGCTTGGTCTGGCGTGCCGTCGCAATCCGTATCCTCGTAAAGCGCGGTCGAGAAGGCCCCTTCGGGGGCCGAGGCTTCGGCGGTGACGCTGAAGCTCACGTTTCCCGGGGCCGAGGCAATATACTCATGCCGCAGCGCCAAGACCTGCCCGGCCCGGATCGTCTTGTCCTGCGATTGGTTCAGCCGCGCCGCTTCGATGAGGCCGAAGTCGAGCCCGGCGTAGGCCGTGCCCGCTGCGGGGGTGAAGGTGAATCGCCCGTCATGGGGATCGCCGTTGACCACGCCGGGCAAGGCCGCGCCGCCCTCGGATACATTGAGCAGACCCACGCCGGGCTGGGCCACCACGGTGACGGCGCCGCTATACCCTTCGGGCAAGGCCGCGCGCCATGTGCCGTCCGCCGCCAGATCGGGCGTGACCAACAAAGCGCCGCCCGCGTCCAAGATCTCGACCAGGGCGCGGTCCGTGCCCGCCTCGCCATTCTGCTGGGCCCCGTCATAGGCGTCGGCCCCCGCGCCGATGTCAAAGAACACCACGCCCGAAAGCACCGGACCGTTGGAGCGTCGGGCCACGCGGGCAAGCGCCTCGTCATCATCGGCCAAACCATCGCCGAGGTCATCCACCAGCGCGCCGGTGCCGGGATCACTATCGGGGTCAGGAAGCGACGCGCCGATGATCTCTGCCCGATTTTCCGTGGCGCCTTCGCCCTGCAAAGTGACGCGGATTGTCAGGCTGTGGCTGCTGCCCGAGGGCACGTCGCCGAGCAGCCACAGACCGGTCGAAGCATCATAGCTATCGCCCTGCGCCGCCGCATCGTCCGAGACATAGGCGAAGCCATCGGGGATGAGATCGAGCACCCGCGCTTCCGAGGGGCTACCGGGGCCGGTGTTGGTCACGGTCAGCACGAGGTCGAGCGCCTCTTCCACCGTGGCCTCTGTCGCGGGGCTGGCGTCCGCCGCGCGTAGGATGGTTTGGGTCAGGGCCAAATCGGCCTCAGTCGGCAGGGTTTCAAAACCGAAATCAGAAGTCACCGGGCTGCCGCTGCCCGCATCAACAGCAAGGCTCGCGATCGGGTTTCCCGTGGTCAGGGTGAGGCCCGCCGGTATCTCAGGGTCGGCCTCATCCACTTCGACCAGATAGGCACGTGCCGGGTCGAGGTTGCTGAAGGAATAGGCCCCCGCCGCATCGGTTTCGGTCACCGCCACCTGCGTATCATCGGCCCGGTCGCCGGGCGTGCCTGCATCGTCGAAAAGCGTCACGGTGATGCCCGCGGGCAGCGTGGCTTCGGCCCCGTCGCGGCTGCCGGAACTGTCGGCGTCCTCATAAAGCGTTCCGCCGATCCGGCCCTGCGGCAACAGATTGACGAGGGTCACGAGGTAATCCTCAACTTCCCCGTCGAAGTTCAGACCGCTGAAGGGATCTTGGGTCAGCGCGCTAGAGGTCGACCAGCGGATGCGGGCATAGGTGGTGCCATTGCCCACATCGACCGGCACGGGAATGTTCAGGCTGATCTGGTTGTTGAACGCGCCATCCGTATCGCCCAAGCCGCCGTCGCGAAAGTTGATGGCCACCTGTTCGGTCGGGTCGAAGACATTGTTCTGGTTGAAGTCGATCCAGAGCTGAAGATTAGTGATGCCTTCGGTCACCGGCAGGCCGAGGGCCAGTTGCACGCTGAGGGTCTCATGGGTCTGAATGGTCAGCGGCACGATGGTGCCCGCCTCAAGCACCGGGAACTCGGCAATGGAATCCTCGTCGTCGATCCCGTCGAGGTCGTCGCCATCGGCATTGGCGCTGAACATGCTCTCGGTCTCGGAATCGGGGAGGCCCCCGCCAAGGTAGATGTCCGGCACGATGATATGGCGCGGCTCGCCATAGCTGGCGGGGGCGTCGCCCCGGTCCACCAGATCGGCAGCCGCGATGATGAGGGAGTAATCCTCGATCTCGCCATCGACGGCAAAGCTCGCCACCGGCAGCCCGGCCTCAGAGGAATAGCGGAACCGTGCGAAGGTGGTGGAGGTGGTGGCATCGCTGGGCACGGTCACGTCGATCTGGATCACACCGTCGCCTGCCACATCGTCAAAGCCTGTGCCATCGTCACGCAGGTCGCGGGCGATGTTTTCGCCGAAAGACCCTTCGAAGACCCCGTCGCCGTTAAAGTCGATCCACGCCTGAAGGTAGCCCGCCCCTTTGACCGGAATGTTGAGCGTGCTGATCATCCCTTGGGTCATCACCGGAAAGACCACCGCGTCTTCGTCATCGCTGTCCAACAGGTCGTCCGCCGTGGCCGAGGCATCGGACTGGGCCACCAGTTCGATATCGGGCGGCACATCGCCAAGATAGACCTGCGGCGTATCGCTGACCCCATGCGAGGCGGTTAGGTAAGAGATCGGCGCATCGCCAAAGTCGACCCCGAGCCCATCAAAGACCGCGACCGTGACCTGCGCCCGGTCGCATTGCGTGGGGTCAATGCTGTCGCAAAGCTCATAGTCGATCAGATAGGTGCCCGAGGGCACCCCCGGCGGGACGATCACCCGGCCCGCATCCGCGCCTTGGGTTTCCAGCACGGGCACCGGATCACCGCTGTTCTGGGGTACGGCTTCAGTCAGCACCGCAAGCGTCGCGGTGGGGAACGCGGCAGGCAGCCCGTTGATCGTGTCGTTGGACATGACCTCTCCCGCCGTGCCGCCAAGCAGGCTGTTGAGCGGCGTCGCGGTATAGTCATCGTCGCCCGCCACCACGCTGGCCGAGGTATTCGCCACCGCGCAAAGCCGGATCGACGAGCCGCGCCGCGCGTTGTTCAGCGAACTGCCGGTATAGCCGTGGATGAACTCCCCCTCGGTGAAGGTGCCATATTCATAGGTGGCATAGTTGTCGAAGCCAGTCTCGTTCGGCTCTTCCGTCCAATTGGTCGGGTCACCCACCTTGGCGGGGTCCATCGTGATCGCCTGCCCCCCGGCGGGAAAACCGGCGAGCGGGGCGGTGTGAAAATAGGAAATGCCATCGGGCGCGAGCAGCGGGCCGACCACATCCGAACTGTCATCCGATGTCCCGCGGCTGTCCACATCCGTCTGCTGAACGATCACCCCGTTGATACGGCTTTGCTCGACCGCCCGCCCTTGGGGGTTCGAGGGGGTAGCGCTGCCGTCTTCGACCAGGCGCAAACGGTAGGTGACGAAGCCGTTGTCAGCGGGTGTCATCCGCGCTTCGAGCGAGCCGTCGATATTGACCGCAGTGGCGTTGCTGATCTGGGTCGCTTGGAACACGACATCCAGATCGTTGCCATTGATGTCGGTGGTGACATTATCAAAGACGAAGATGTCCGAGGTCGTCAGCGCCGCCGCGCTGCCCGCCCCGGCCAGCTGCGTGCGCGGCTGCGCGAAAACCGAACGCGGGGTACAGGTTTGCGGGCCGGTGTCGGTAGACAGGACATTGGCGACGATGCTGGCGTTTTGCGGATTGGACTGCAGGCGCGACACGAAAGGCGTGCCAATCGCGCCGATCCCCGCCGTGGCGGTGCTGTCGACCGCGCCTGAAAGGGCATCCGCCGCCGTCACGGTATATTCCGCCGTACAGGTCACCTTGCCCCCCGGCGCCACGGGTGCGGTGATGGCCGGGCACGTAACCGTGCCGACAAGACTGTCTTCGATCACCACGTCTTGGTTCGGGTTGAAGGGCAGCTCCCCTGTATTGGTCACCTCATAGATAAAGGTGACCGTCGTGCCCTGAAGCGCGGAGAGCGGGCTGGTAAACCGTGCAAGGCTGATTGTCTGTTTGGTGGTAAAGTTCACATCGGCGAAGATGCCGATCCCCCGCGCCCCCGCATCATAGGGCAGGGTCACCGGATTGTAGTAGCTGCGGACCTCGCCAATACTTTCGTCGTACCAAAGCTCAATCCGTGAGGTCGCATTGGGGTAGCTCAGCCGGATCGACCCGTTGGTATCATCGCCCGAACCGGGAGAGAGGAAGGCACTGCCGTCGATGAACAGACATTGCGCCTCGTTCCCGTTCAGCAGGCCGGTGTCGCCGGACCCCGGCCCGGGGCCGACCACGACGGTGGGCGCCGGCCCCAATGTGGTGATACTCGGGTTGCCGTTATCGCCAAAGGCCGTCACAAAATCGCAGCGGTCCCCGGTGCTGTGGTTGTCGGTGGGGTCAATGTCGAGGATGTCGACGGTAAGGTTGTCGACCTGAAACGCGACGCCGCCGGAACTGGCCGAGACGCTGGCGGTGATCCGGTCATCGCCGCGCCGCCCCGCATTCGGCGCGGCATCGCCCACGATGACAAGCGAATCGACACCGCCGCCCAGAACATTCACATCGTCGGGCGTGAAGATCGGATTGCCCTGCGCATCAGTGCTATAGGGGCGCAGATTGCCGGTGATCTCGACCGTCGTGTCGATCTCGAAACCATATTGGTCCGACAGAGTCCGCAACAAAGGCCCGGCAAAGCCTGCGGGCCAATCGAAAGTGGACCAATCGATCGAGAAATCCCCGGCATCCGCGGGAGAGGAGGAGACGGTAAGCGTGGCGCAAACGGCGAGGGAGACACCGCGCAGCGCTTTTCGGTTAGAGAGACGTTTCACAATTCACCTTTCGGTCCGAACCGGAGAGCCCGCGCAACGAGGCCCCCAGCGAGAATACGAACAAATATCTACCGGACATTTATCGCGAATTGTCGTTGCCAATGCGAAGGTGCGTCCGGTCAAAGCAGATGCCGCTGCGGATAGCGCGATATACTTACGGATAGGTGAAACAGCTCTGGCCAGATCGCCAAATGCGCCCCCGGTCTTCCCCCCGAGGGGAGGACGGGGAAAACCGGTGGGGCGCATCGCTGCAAAGCTATCAGGGAGCCGCTCCCTGGGGTAGGGGAACGGGCAGCAGCTCCCGAGAAGGCCCGCGTCGTGAAGCATATTTTCAGGCGAAACGGTCGAAATGAACCGGTTGCCAGCTTGGGACGCGGTCATTGGTCTGGTCAATGACGCCTTCGTGCAGACCCGTCTATCGGCGGGCATAACTAACTATAGGTCGCGTCTCGCATCGTTGCATCTGGGCGGGGGTATAATCGGACTAGTCTTAAGGATAGGTTTCCGCCGCCCCGCTCAACGGACTTGTCAGAGGTCAAGCTGCGCCTTCATCGCCGCCAGCGTCGCGTCGCAGGTGGCGGGCAAAGCCTCAGCCAGCGCGCGGGCCTCTTCGTCCTTGTCGGTCTTGCAGGCGGTCTCGATCTCTTTGAGCAGCCCCTGCAGCCGGTCGGCGCCGAGCATGCCGCACATCCCGGCCATGGCATGGGCGCGGGCCTGTAGGTCGGGCAGAGCATCGGCTGCCATCAGATCGGGCAAATCGGTCGCGACTTGTTGGTCGAGCTTTTCCACCCTCTCGCGCAGTTTCTCCGCGCCCAGCAGGTCGAGCAGATCTGCGATTTGTTGTTCGTTCAACAGGGGCCGTTTCGCGGATTTCGCCTGTACCGATGACTGGGCGCTGGCCAAACGCTCGGGCAGAGCCTGCTCCGGCATTACCGCGCGCCCCGAAAGTTCGCGCAGCTTGGCGCGCAGTACCTTCATATCCAACGGCTTTTGCATGAACCCCGACATCCCGACGGCGCTGAACTCCGCCCGTTCTTTCGGCATCGCATGGGCGGTCACGGCGATGATCGGCGTTTCGCGGTTGGGGCCCTCGCCGGAAAGAATCGCCTTGGTCGCCTGAATGCCATTCACCTCGGGCATGGAGATATCCATCAGGATCGCATCGAAGGGCGCGTCTCCGGCCAGTTCGATCGCCTCGCGTCCGCCGGTGGCGAGGGTGACGTCATGGCCAATCTTCTCAAGCATCGCCTTGATCAGCTCGCGGTTGATCTCATTGTCGTCCACCAGCAGAAGGTTAAGCCGCTGGGCCGCCGCGGGTTCGGCGCGCTTTTGCAGGTCGGGCGCCGCATCGCTGTCGATCTCGGCCAGATCGGCAAGCTCTACCGGCAGGCGCAAGGTGAAACATGTCCCCTCCCCCACGGTTGACTCGCAGGTGATCTCACCCCCCAGACGTTTGACCAGACGGCGCACGATCCCGAGCCCCAGACCGGTGCCCCCGGTGCGGCGCTCATAGCGGCTGTCGAGCGAGACGAAATCTTCAAAAATACGGTCGATATCCCCCGCCGGAATGCCGGAGCCGTCATCTTCGACCTGCAGGTGGAACGCTTCTCCCTCGCCCGCGGGTTTGGCGAACCAACCGCGCAGGGTCACATCGCCGCCGGGGCTGAACTTGATCGCGTTGCTTAAAAGGTTGACCAAAATCTGCTGGATCGCCCGCGGGTCCGTGACGATGGCCTTGTCGTCTAGCTGTGTCAGATCAAGATGCAGCCGGGTGCCCCCGGCCTCGGCCAGAGGGTCCATCGTGTTGATGATTCCCGCCATCAGCACGGTCATGTCACAGGTCTGACGCACCTGTTCATAGGTTCCCGCCTCACTGCGCTCAATGGCCAGCACGTCATTGATATGGCCCAACAAAATCTCGCCCGAGGTCATCGCCGCATCGAGATAGCGCTTTTGCTCATCATCAAGCCGGTCATCTTGCAGCAGTTGCAGGGCCGAGATCACACCATTGAGCGGCGTGCGCATCTCGTGGCTCATCATGGCGAAGAAACGCGATTTTTCCTGGTAGGCATCAAGCGCTTCGTCCCGCGCGGCAATGATCTCGGCCTCGCGGAGGCGCTTTTCGGTGATGTCCCGAATATAGGCGATAAAGAGCGACCCCTGCCCCATGGGCGATTGCGACACGGACATCTCGACCGGGAAAATGCGCCCGGCGTGGTCGATCATCTCAAACTCGCGGCGGCCCTTGTCGGCGACCTCCGTCTCGCCGGTGATGCGGAACCTCTCAAGCCGCTCGCGGTGCATCCTGCGGTCGGCCGGGGGGATCAACAGGCTGATATAGTCCCTTCCCTTCGCCGCCTCATGGGTGATGCCAAAGATCTCTTCGGCGGAACCGTTGAAATCTTCGATCTCCCCCCGCTCATTGATGACGACGATGGCATCGAGCGATGCCTGAAGGGTGGTCGCAAGACGCAGGTGGTTTTCTTCGACCAGTTGCGATGTGCGGTTCAACCGGCTGGCCTGCCGCGAGAGGCGGTAGACCGCCCCGACCAAGGCAAGGGTGACGATCAAGACGATCGCCGCCATCACCTCGATCAGCCGCACGATCTCATGGCGTTCGTTTTGGGACAGCTCGCTGGCAATGGCGATGGAGGCGAGGGCAATCTCGCGGGGCACGTCTTCGATGCTGCGCAACATGGCGTCGATATCGTCCAATGCCGCGATCAGTTCGGCGTCGGACCCGTCAATCGCGGGCAGGAACCCGTCCAGCTGGGCCCGCAACTCACGGATTTTCGGTTTGGCCTTTGCGTTGTTGCGCACCCGTTCGGCCAACAGAACGCGGCTATAGAAGATGTCGAACCTTTTGCGGAACTCGTCCAACGCTTCGGGCGTGGCGGATTTCGCCTCAGCCAAGGCGCGGTCGGTCTTGAGGAATTCGATCTCGATCTGCGTAAAGACCCATTCAGCATGGTCTTGCTGCGCACTGTCGAGCGCTTGAATCCGATCCCAGACGTTATAGGCCAGATAGGCGGCGATGCTCATCCCCGCCACGAGGATAAGCATCAAGACCTGTCGGCTTCTTGCGCGCGCGGGCCCGAATTTTCCTGCGTCGTTCATCCAAGCCCTCTGCGCCATTGTCAGTTACTCGACACTAATTCGGTCAAGCTGCCAGATCGACCGGCTGTAGACCAGTTCCGTCTGATAGGCGATGTCGCTGTCATAGGGGTAGACCACCCAAAGCGGCCCCTTGTCCCGGCGCGACATCTCCTCGCCATTGGTATGGTAGGCGATGATCGGCCCGTCTTCGACGGCGTCGGACATGGGGATTTCCACCGCATAGTCATTGATCGCCGTCGCGGTGATCGTGCCCTCTTCGACGTTCAGCGTCTCAAAGAGGTCTTTCAGGGACACGCCTTCGAATGCCTGCGTGCCATCGGTCCAGATCGTCGTTGTCTCAAAGCTAGAGACAGGCATGGATTTGAGATCTGAGAGGGTGAAGCTATGGGTTTCCTCGGCCAGCGTCACTTCGAGCACGGCCTCTTCGTCTTGGGCGGCAACCGCCGACGCTAGGCCCAGAGAGAGAGCGGCCGCGGTGATGGTCTTGCTGAGGTACTGAAAGGTCATGTCAAATTTCCTTATCTGGCGTTGTGACCTGACCATACCCTGCCCGAATGACAGGCGCGAAGGCGCAGAAGCGCATCCCCCCTATACCAAAGGATAGGTGCGCCTGTCCCCGCGCGCCCCGCATTGCCATACCAAAGGATAGCGGCGCATGCCTTTGCCCCCCTTTCCCCTTGGGCTTTCATCTTTCTTTTGAAAAGGGCACACTCTACCAATTAGAGAACGCCGGCCATTTTGGCTTCAGGAGATCTATTATGTCTTTGCGTATTTTAATTGCCGATGATCACGACATGGTCCGAGAGACCATCGCCATGTTTCTTGATGCGGATGGGGCCACTGTCACCGAAGCGGCGAGCGATCTGGCCGGAGCGCTGGACAAGATCAAATCAGAGCCGCCCTACGATCTGGTGCTGCTGGATTACACGATGCCCGGCATGAAGGGCTTGCAGGGTCTGCAAACCGTTCTTGATATCAATGAGGGTCGCCCGGTCGGGCTGATCTCCGGCACCGCCACCCGGCTGATTGCTGAACAGGCGCTCGAAATGGGGGCGATCGGCTTTCTGCCCAAGACGCTGCCCGCCAAGTCACTGGTCAACGCGGTGCGTTTCATGGCGGCGGGAGAGACCTATGCCCCGGTCACCTTCATGTCGGGCAAGGACAATCCCGAAGAGACGGATTTCGAGAAATCCCTGTCCGAGCGGGAGCGCCAAGTGCTGCGCGGATTGATGAACGCGCAGTCCAACAAAGAGATCGCCCGCGACCTCGATCTGCAGGAAGTAACGATCAAACTGCATGTCAAAACACTTTGCCGAAAACTGGACGCAAAGAATCGGACCGATGCGGCGATCATTGCGCGCGACGCGGGCTTCGTTTGACGCCCGTTTCACACCCCTGAACCACCCCCGGCATCGGCCCAGCGCGTGCGCTGTAGCGCCCCCCGATTTCCCCCTGAGCGTAAACCATAATCGCCCGCCTCGTGCGGGCGTTTTTGCGTTCGGCCTATAGCGGCCCGCGACGAATCAAAGATTCGGAAGCCCCGTTTTTCCCAGCGAAATTAACCATCTGCGGAGCCCGCGCCCGGCCCCATTTCCGCGCCAAATGATAGGCCGCGGCGCGACCTGATAGGGCCACCTATCCTTTCGGCTAAGCGCCTGACCACAGGCTCAGCGAGTTAACCCTTCGCTCAGATGATATCGGTATCCGGTTCCCCGAAGATGAGAACAGGACAACGCAATGAGCGTGTCCGTTCATTGCAATCGCCGGCTCTTCACCGGCCAACAAGGGAACTACTAGATGCGTATCCATATCTCCCAATTGTCCAAGACACTCATCGCGAGCACGGCTTTGTCGCTCGCGGGTTTCGCGGCTGCCGCCGACGCGCTCACGAGCGAATTCTCCTTCCGCGTGGTGGAAACCAATGCCGAGGGCGAAGAAGTCCTCGTAGAGCGTGAGACGGTCCGCCCGGGCGAGGTCATCTCTTATGAGCTGCGTCACCAGAACATGACCGACGGCGCCATGGAAGGGCTCGTCATCGCCGCACCGGTCCCCGAAGGCGTCTCTATCACATTGGGTGCCGAAGTGACCTCTGTCGCCGCGGTCTTTGAAGTCCAGGCCGAGATGGACCCCGAACAGGAAGGGCTGGAATGGTCCACCGTTCCCGCCATCCGCAAGGTCGTCGATGCCGATGGCAACATGACCGAAGAGCCGCTCCCCGAAGAGGCTGTCGCCGCCGTGCGCTGGACCCTCTCCGAACCGCTCGAAGCAGGCGGTTCCGCCTTCAACAGCTACCGCGTGCGCCTGAACTAATCCCGGCGCCTCTCTCTCCACTCTCTCTCCAACTACTATAGAACTAGGGAATATTAACGTGAAACACCAAACAACCTTCCTGCGCTCCGTAAGCGCCGTTGCTCTGACCGCCGTTATCGGCACTGTCGCTTTCGCGGCACCCGAAGCGGGCTCTGTCATCGGCAACCAAGCCGTGGCGACCTATACCAACGCCGCGGGCGACACGATCACGGTAACCTCCAACACCGTTGAAACAGTCGTTCAGCAAGTTGCCGGCGTCACCCTGACCTCCGACAACACCGAAACCATCGCCCCCGGCGGTAAGGCGTTCCTGCCGCACATCATCACCAACGATGGCAACGGCCCGGATGCCTTCGCCCTGACCGCGGTCGAGACCAACAGCGGCACGCTCGACACCTCGCAACTGGTCTTCTACCCCGACGCCAACATGGACGGCGTGGCCGATAGCGCCACCCCGCTGACCGAGACCCCGACCCTCGCCCCCGGTGAGCAGTTCGGCATCGTGATCGAAGCCTCCGTCGCCTCCACGGCCACCGGTTCCGACACGATCACCGTGACGGCGGCCTCGACCCTCGATGGCACCGTGCTGAGCACCAACACAGACACGCTGACAATCTCCAACGACGCGATTGTCGAGTTGGTCAAATCGATGACCGCGGACCCGGCTTCGGGCGGCAACCCCAATATCATCGACGCAGGCGATACGGTAACGATCACGCTGACCTACTCCAGCACCGGTCTGGCCGCGGCCAACAACTACTCTGTGCAGGACGTGCTTGATGGCCGCCTGACCTATGTACCCGGCTCGGCCCGTTGGTCCGACTCCGCCGCACCGCTGAACGATGACAACGGCTCCACCGTGGTCGACGCCTCAAACGGCTCTGGCGAAACGATTGCTTGGGACTATGACGACGCTCAGAACGTTAACTTCTTGATCTCCTCTGTCGGCTCTGGCCGCTCGGGTGAGGTGACCTTCCGTGCCGTGATCGCGGATACCGCCAATGCGGGCATCATCACCAACGTGGCGACCCAGGACGTTGACGGCGTGGCCTTCCCGCCATCGAACACCGCCTCTGTCACCGTGGACAACCAATATGCGGTTGCGGTTGCCGATACGGCGATCAACTCCAACGGCACGGCCAACCCGGCGATTGCCTCGGCCACCGACGATGACGCGGCCAACAACGATGTCGTCACGGAATCCGGCGATGTCTATCAGGGCGGCACGATCCGTCAGGAATTCGTGCTGACCAACCTCTCCAACAGCCCGGACAGCCTGACCCTCGACGTGACCAATGGCGACTTCCCGGCTGGCACCACCTTCCGCTTTGTCGGCGCCGACGGTATCACACCGGTGGTCGGCTCTGTCGGACCCTTGGGTATCGGTGACAGCGCCAAGGTGACCTTGATCGCCACATTGCCAACCGATGTCGCACCGACCGCCACCACCAACTACACCGCCGTCATCACAACGACCTCGGACAACTCCGGCGTCAGCGATGTGTCGACTGCCGAATTCACCGGCGCGGTTCTTGCGGCCTCGGTCGATCTTGAGAACGCCGTGCTCGGCTCCGAAGGCGATGGCGCGGCACCGACGAACGGTGGCAACCCATGGGTCACGCAGGCGACAGACCCGGGCGAGCCGACCGTCTTCGAGATGCTGGTCGAAAACAACGGCCCCACCTCGGACAGCTTCAACCTGTCGCTGGATCAAGCCCTGCCCGCAGGCTGGACCGTTGAGTTCCAACTGCCCGACGGCTCGATCGTGTCGAACACAGGCACCATTCCAGCAGGCGCATCGCAGGCCATCCGCGCCGTGATCACGCCAGCCGATGGCGCATTGCCCGGGGACACATTGATTGACGTCGCGGTCGTATCTTCCGTCTCGGGTCAGGGTGACCGTATCGTCAACCAAGTCACGGTCAACGAAATCTACGACGTGAAGATCATCGAGGATCAGAGCGCGCAGGCTTCGCCGGGTGGTATCGTGGACATCCTCCACACCATCTCGAACGAAGGGAACGTGGCCATCACCGAAGCGTCGATCACGCAATCGGGTCTGACCAACTTCTCCGGCGCGATCTTCTGGGATCAGAACGGCGACGGTGTGATCGATCCGTCCGAACCGGTGATCGACAACTTCGATGACCTGACCGACGGTGTCTCGCCGGGTGTGAACGGACTTGCCCCGGGCGACAGCATCTCGCTGATCTACCGTGTGCAGACGCCGTCGACAGCCACCCAAGGTGTGTCCGAAGTCGGCACCATCACCATCAACAACACGTTGAACGGTGTCGGGACCGATATCGACCAGACCAACAACGCCGTCGAAGACCGCGTGGTCATCATCTCGGGCGATGTCACACTGAGCAAGTATCAGTACATCGACGCGGGCTGCGATGGCACCGTGGGCACCTTCACCAAGACGCGTCTTGATGTCGAGCCCGGCCAGTGCATCCGCTACATGGTCGAAGCCGAGAACACAGGTGCCTCTGCGGCGGACAATGTGATCATCACGGACGCGGCCCCGGCCTATACCGCGATCACGGACTGTGGCGGCGCCTGCCCTGAAAGCCTGTTCCCGGGCACCAGCACGGCCACCGTCACCTCGACCAACGTATCGAGCACGCATGGCACGATCCTTCCCGGCGGCTTTGCCCGGGTAGAGTTCACCGTGCGGGTCGACGACTAAGCGACCTCTCGGGCGCCCCCGGGCTGAGCGATGCTCTCCCGGGGGCGCCCCCTCCTCCCCCCGTTTCCGTCTCCCCCATTTTTCACGCCCTTCCCAGGGATCGCAACAGGAGCAAGCTGATGCGCAGTTTCCTTATGTCTAAAGCCCGCCCGGCTCTGGCCCTGATCAGCGCCTCCGCACTGGGCCTGAGCCTTCTGCCCCAGACCGCCACCGCCGCCCCGGCCCCCGGTGGGTCTTTCATCCGCAACGTGGCAGAAGTCAGCTATTTCAACACCTCCCTTGGCATCATGGAACGCGTCTTTTCGAACCCCGTGCGGGCCGAAGTCGCCGCGGTTCCCGGGCTGGAAGTGACCGGCTACTCCGACCTTCTGCTGACCCGCGGTGCCTTTGGCCGTTACCATTTCGACGTCATCAACAGCGGCAACGTGCCGCTTTCCACATCGGTCAGCATCGGCGAGCAAGGCAGCGCCAGAATGATGTCGCGCCAATCGCTCTTCCCTGACCTGAACGGCAACGGCCTGATCGACACCGAAGACCGCGCCTTCGATATGTCCGCGCCCTTCATGCTCGCCGTGGGCGAGCGGTTGCAGCTGATCTATGAATTCCGCATCTCTGCCGAGACCCCCGTAAGCACCCAATTCGCCAGCATGTTGACCGCATCTGCCGTGACCGAGGATGGCCAAAGCCTGACCGACGACGCGATGGGCGTCTCGCGGGTTGAGGAAGGCGGGCTTGAAGTCTCGAAAGAGCAGGTCGTCGCCGAGAGTGACGCGGGCGCGCTCATCACCTACACCCTGCGGCTGCGGAACGACTCCGAGCGGGACGCCTTTGGCTACCCTGAGATTGAGGGCCAGCCGATCGTGATCGACGGCACGCCCCGGACCGGCGTCTTGCTGCGCGATGCGATCCCGCTGAACACCGTGTTCCACGCGGTGCAGGATTCGGGCACCATGACCGCGCTGGTTCACATGCGCGGCGCGCCTGACCACCACTATGTCAGCGTCGCCCCCGCCGGGCTTTCCCATGACGTGGATGCGGTGGCCTTCTTTCATGAGGGCGACTACGCCGTCGGCCATGCGACCGATCCCAGCTTCTCGGTGCGGGTGCCTGCCGACTTGGGCAAGGTAGAGGTGCAGAACACCGCCTCGGCCTTTTACAACAACCAAGAAAGCACCCTGCTGCTGACCTCCAACACCGTGGTCTATGACCGCGATACAGAAACGGTCGGCACCTTGGTCTTCGAACACCCTGAGACCGGCGCGGATCAGCCCTATGGCACGCCGGGCAGCGACACCCGCCTGCGCCTCACCTCGGGCGCCTGCAACATCAGCACCGAAGTCGACAGCACGGCGGTGACCATCCGCAGCATGCTGACCGGCGATGTGGAGACCATCATCGCGACCGAGACCGGGGCCAACACCGGTGTCTTCCTCACCCCCGCCCTGCCGATGGCGCAGATGTCGCCCGCCATTGCCGGGGATCAGGTCATGGCCACCGACTTTGGCGATAGCTTCATCGCGACGGCCTCTTGCGACAGCGCGGTGCTTGAGGATGATCTGATGATCAACCCCGGCAACTTCCTGTTCAACTCCGTCACCAACGCCCCGATTGACGGCGTGGCCGTGGCGCTTGTCGATGCCCGTTCGGGCAACGAAATGGCCCGCACCCAGACCGACCAGCGCGGCTTTTTCACCTTCACCGAAATGCCCGCAGGCGACTACCGCTATGCCGTGATGGACGCGCCCGCATGGATCTTCCCTTCCGCGCGTCTGGACTATGCCGGTATGGGCCGCAATGTGATGGATGCCGGTTGGGGCCGCGCGTTCAGTCACGCAGGCGGCGCATTGTTCGTCTCCGACATCCCGGTTGATCCGAATTATGGCACGCCGCTGGCGCTGGACAAAGCCGCCGACCTCGACCGCGTGGGTCACGGTGAATTCGTCACCTACACGCTGAGCTTCACCAACAACATGCATCAAGCGCTGATCGGCGGCGAAATCCTCGACCGGCCCGCCTATGGCGTGAACCTCGTGCCCGGCACGGTGACCCTGAATGGTGAGCTGCTGGACGATCCGCAGGAGATCGGCAACGGCGACCTGCGCTTTGACGTGGGCATGTTGGAGCCGCTTTCCAGCCATGAACTGTCCTATGTGATGCAATTCTCTGCTGCCGCCCGCGAAGGCCGCAACGAGAACACCGCGATCCTGTCGGGCCGCCAAGCAGGCACCGGGGTACTGCAACAATCGCAGACCGCCCGCGCCATGGTCCGGCTCGACAATTCGGGCGGCGTCTTTGCCCGCCAGGGCACCGTGCTGGGCGCTGTGTTCATGGATTGCAACGGCAACGGCCTGCGCGACCGCGTCGAGGATGAGCCGGGCATTCCCGGTGTGCGCATCGCGACCCAAGAAGGGCTCTTTGTCGTGACCGATATCGATGGCGCCTATTCGCTCAACGGCATGCGCCCGGTGACCCATGCCTTCCTCGTGCAGCCCGAAACCCTGCCCGCCGGAACCGCGGTGCAGGTGACCCGCACCAACGATCTGCGCCGGGGTGGCTCGCGCATCGTGCCGCTGAAGAAGGGCGAGTTGCGGACCGAGAACTTCGCCGTGGCCCAATGCACCCCCGAAGCGCTTGAGGAAGTCGGCAAACGCCGCGACCATTTCGCCGGGAAACGTCAGACCCCCGGCATGAATTCAGCCGATCTGCCGATCGACGGCCAGCGCAGCAGCACCCGCTCGGTGCGCGGTGAGGCTGGCATCGCCACCACCACCCAGCTGACCCCCGGCATGATCGCGGCACAAAGCGAAGAGGCCGGGCGTGAACCCTCCTCTGTCGCGCAAGCGGCGCGTGCCTCGGCCCAGCGTCAATCGCTCGACAGCATGATCCAGAACCTCGATAGCGCGCCGGGCTTTGTCGACTTTGCCGAAGACACGTCTGTCACCCGCGCCACACAGAACATCCGGATCAAGGGCAAGGCCGATCTCACGCTGTCGCTTCTGGTGAACGGGCGCGAGCTGGGCGGCGACCGGGTGGGCGAACGCACCAATCTGGCGAAAAACAATGTGCAGGCGCTGGAATATGTGGCCGTGAAACTGGCCTCGGGCGAGAATGTGCTGACGCTGGTGGGCCGTGACGGTTTCGGCATCGAACGTGTCCGCAAAGAGCTGCGCCTGACCGCCCCCGGCAAACCTGCCCGGATCGAGATCCTGATGCCGGAAACCGCTTCGGCCAATCCCGCCTCGGTGGTGCCGGTCGTGGTGCGCGTACTTGACGCCGGGGGCCGCCCGGTGCCCGCCTCGGGCACCGTGACCCTCGCCGCTCGCCGGTCGCTTTGGGATGTGACCGACATCCGCAGCAGCGCGCCCGGCGTGCAGGCCTATCTCGACAATGGCGAGGCGACCTTCAATCTGATCCCGCCGCAGGCCTCCGGCCCCGATCTGATCACCGTGCGCTCCTCCTTTGGCGAGGCCGAGGCGCGGGTGACCTTCACCCCCGACCTGAACGAACGTGTGCTGATCGGTGTGATCGAAGGCGCGGTTTCGCTGAGCGGCGATGCGGGCAATGTTATCGAAGAAGACCGCATCAGCGCCTTCGAGGACACCACCACCGGGATCCGGGGTGAGCTCTACCTCAAAGGGGTGATCCGTGGCGACGCCCTGCTGACCCTGCGCTACAGCTCGGACCGGGACACCGAAGACAGCCTGTTCCGCGACATCCGGGGAGAGGAATACTACCCCGTCTACGGCGACAATTCCGAACGCGGGGCCGATGCGCAATCTTCGTCCAACCTCTTCGTGAAGGTAGAGAAAGGCCGCTCCTATGTGCTCTACGGCGATATCGCCATCGCGCCCGAGGCCAGCGCGCTGAAACTGGGCGGCCTGCAACGTGTCGCCACCGGCGCCAAGGGCCATTGGGAGAACGACCGCGTCTCGGTCACCGTCTTCGCCGCCCGGACGGCGCAGGAGCAGCAGATTCAGGAAATCCGCGGGCGCGGTGTCTCGGGCCCCTATGACCTTGATCTCAGCGGCTATGTGCAAGGGTCCGAGCGGGTGGAAATCCTCGTGCGGGACGAAGACGGCGGCGATATCCTGTCGGCCACGCCCCTGCTGCGCGGCACCGACTACCTGCTCGACTTCTTCCGCAACACCATCACCTTCGACAGCCCGGTGCGCCAGTTCGACCTTGACGGCAACCCCGTGTCGATCCGCGTGACCTATGAGGTCGAAGCCGAAGGTGCCGAGGCCTACTGGCTCTACGGTGGTGAAGTGAACTATGCCCTGTCCGAGCGGACCTCGATCGGCGCCCGCGCGGTCCATGCTGACGCCCCCCTGGGCAACGCGGCCCGCCAGCGGATGCACTCTGCCTACCTCCAGCACGAAGACCGCCAAGGCGGCCTGTGGGAGGCCGAGGTGGCCCGGTCGGAGAACGCCATGGGCGACAAGGACAACGCTGCACGCCTGTCTTATGAGCTGAAGACCGAAACCCGCCACTTCGCTTTCGAGGCGATCCACACGGGCCGCGACTTCTACGCTCAAGGCGGGTTGGCCCGCCCCGGCACCACGCAGGTCCGCCTGAGCTATGGCGAAGAGATCGACCGGCGCAGCGACATCGCCTTCGGCGCGGAATACACCCGCGACCGGATCAACGACAGCACGCGGCTGACCGTGGATGCGATCTATTCCCGGCATCTGAGCAAGACCCTGCGCGGCGAGATCGGCCTTGAGTACAGCCGGGACCGCACCGCCAGCGGCAGCGAGAGCGACACCGCCCTGATCCTCGGCGCGCATTGGACCCCAGCGGCCCGCCCCGGCACCGTGATCGAGGCCAAGCTGCGCGCCCCGCTCAGCGGCGACGCCCCCACCGAACTGACCCTCGGCCTTTACGACGAGCCTAAGAACGGCTGGCGCGTCTATAACGAGATCGAGCTTCAGTTCGGCAGCGACGCTCTGGTCACCCGCGCGGCCTATGGCTTCACCTATACAATGAACGAATGGGTCACCGGCCGGACCGAGATGACCAAGGCCAGCGGCACCAGCGACACCACCATGGTTCAGGGCCTGTCGGTCGATTGGGACATCAACGAAAGCACCAATCTGCGCGCTGACCTTGAGCATTCGCGCAACCTTGAGACCAATGACGGGGAGCTCACCTCCTTTGCCATCGGCACAAGCTGGGAATCAGCGGATGGTGACTGGGTCGGTGATGCCGAGCTGGAAACCACTTGGGAAGAGAGCGGCAAGACCCATTACGCCAGCTTCGGCATCGCGGGCAAAGTCACCCCTGAGCTGACCGTTCTGGCCCGCAGCCGTGCCGCGCTCGACCGCCGCGAGGGCGAGGACTCCCGCCGCATGCGCACCCGCATCGGGGCCGCCTATCGCCCCAAGGACAACGCCCGCCTTAATGTGCTGGCTTGGTATGAGCACCGGCTGGAAGAGAAACACGCCAGCACGGAAACGCATCTGTGGTCGATCGACGCAAATTACGAGATCGACGCCGACCTGCGGATCAACGGCAAATATGCCGGCCAGTACCAGAAGATCGGCACCAATGCCGGCGCGCGGGCCAACACCACCACGCAGTTGATCCAAGGCGGTCTGAACTACGAATTTGGCGACGACCGTTTCCAACTCGGCCTCAACGCCACGCATCTGTGGGACAGCGAGGGCAATTCTTCCAACGGGATCGGCGCCGAGTTTGGCTTCACCCCGCGCGAAGGTGTCCTGCTGGCGCTCGGCTACAACAAGGCCCGTGGCCGGGTGGCAGGACAAAGCAGCCTCTATGACGAAGGGTTCTATTTCCGGTTCAACCTGCTGTTGGACAACTCACTCTGGACCCAGTTCGACCAGTTCCTCGGAAGCTGACCGGGAGACTCAGCCCCGAGGGAGAGCCACGTTCCAAGCGCATCTGGAACGTGGCTCATTTCTCTTTCAGAGCGCGGCGTCGCTCCAAAGTCGACCCGGCCTATTCCAAGCGCCGGGCCGACTATCCTTTCGAGACGCTAACTAGCTGTCCGCATTAATGAAATATCGATTTTAGAGGCGCATGATCAGGGACAATGCAAACCTCCAGCCCGATGGGAAACTCCGATGAAAAAGCTCGCTGCCAGCACTGCCTTTTGCCTGATCGCCGCCACCCTCTCCGGCGCGGCAAATGCAAATGATTTCGCCCGTTTCGACAGCCGCAAGATCGCCGTCACCGGCCTGAACTTCGCCCTGTCGCCCTCCGCCTCGGATGCGCGGATCCACCTTAACCGGGCCATGATCCAGACGCCTGTCAAACATGCACAGGCCCGCCGCAAACTGACCCTGCCCCCGCGCGGCGGCCCATCGGCGGCGGTGCGTCATGTCATCGCCTCTGCCGAGGCGGGCGCGAAAGGCTATGACGCGGTGCAGCATGGGGCGCGGATCAAGCCGCCCAAGCGCCCCACAAGCATGACCATCGGCGAAATCTATCGCTGGATCAAGGCGACCCCCGGCCAGCCCCATGCCATCGGGCGCTACCAGTTCATCCCCAACACTTTGAAAACGCTCGTCGCCGAAGCGGGGCTAAGCCAAAGCGACCGGTTTACCCCACAGGTTCAAGACCTGCTGGCCGATCTATTGCTCGAAGATGCGGGATTCACCCCCTTCATGAAAGGCAAGATCAGCCGCCATCGTTTCATGGAAAACCTCGCCCGCATCTGGGCCGGGCTGCCCACTTCGACGGGCCGGTCCTATTATCACGGCCATGCGGGCAACCGGGCTGTCATCACTTGGAACGAGTTCGACAGCCATATGAAAAGCATCTTTGAAAACACGGCACGCGGCACCTCCTGACCGCGCGCCTCACTCTCTTCTCTCTCTCTCCGTCTCCCTCCAGGCCAAAGCGCGCGTATTTTCGCCGCTTTGGCCACCTTTTTAGCCGCGGCGCTGCATCTCGCGCGGCATTTCCGAGAAGATTTCAGGCCCATCGGCGCGTAGGATCACGATCTCTTCCAGACGCACGCCGAATTTGCCTTCCAGATAGATGCCCGGCTCGATTGAGAAGACATTGCCTTCGGCCAGAACCGCATCGGAGTTCGCGGCGATATAGGGCGGCTCATGGATGTCGATGCCAAGGCCATGGCCGGTGCGGTGCAGGAAGTGTGCACCATAGCCCGCCTGCGTGATCACGTCGCGTGCCGCGCGGTCGATCTCGCTCGCCGCGACGCCGGGGCGGGCAGCATCAAGCGCGGCCTGTACTGCGCGTTCAACCGTGGCAAAAACCGCTTCGTACTCGGCATCCGGCGTGCCGAAAAAGCCGCTGCGGGTCATGTCGGAGGGGTAGCCGTTCAACCGGCAGCCGGTGTCGATCAGCACGGCCATGCCTTGGGCCAATGCCGTATCGCCGGGGTAGTGATGCGGGAAAGCGCCGGATTCGCCGAAACAGACCGAGCAGAATTCAAGGTGCGCGCCATTGGCTTTGTAATGGTCCTGAATCAGCGCCACGACCTCACGCTCGGTGATGCCTTCTTTCAACGCGGCGAAAGCGGTCCGAACGGCGCTGTCGTTCAACACATGCGCGGCTTTGATCGCGGCATATTCTTCGCTGTCCTTGCTGGCGCGCAACAGACCGACGGTGTCATCGGTAAAGCGGCGGCGCGGGTTGTCGAGCGCATCCAAAAGCCGAAGGGCGAAATCCGTGCGCATGGTCTCATCCAGCACCACCGACAGGCCCGGCGCGGTGGCTCCGCAGGCGCCTAGCAGGTCGGTCAAGGCGGCCTCCGGCCCCTGATCATCGCTCCACGGGTGGAACGGCAGATCGGTGTCTTTGCGCGCGGCGGCGGCATTCAGCGCGGGCATCAGAAATCCCGCGTAGCTGGCGCTGACGAGCAACATCACCGGGCGTTCATCGCCATGCGGGTGCACGCCGGACAGCCAGGCCATATGGCTCGACGGGCCGAGGGCAACAAGATCGGTGCCCGTCTCGGCCATGCGCGCGCGCAGGTTGGCAAGGCGGGTATCGAAGGGGGAGGAAGCGGACATGGGCAAAGACCTTGGTATTCAAAAGGGGTATTGGGATGCGCGGGCCGAAAGACGGGCCACCGGCCCGCGCAGAGATCAAGAAAGGGGGATCAGTCCTTTTCCACCAAGCGGTAGAAGACGAAATCCGATGTCGCGCCGTTCACATAGCCGGTCACGGCCTCGTCCATCGCCACCTGATAGGCTGCTTGGAACATGATCACGATGGGCGAGTCCTTTTGCACCTTCTGCTGAAGGTCGCGGTACATCTCGAGCCGCTTTTCCGGGTCGGCTTCGGACAGCGCCGCCATGGTCTGCTTGTTCAGCTCTTCCGGCACGGCCCACGCGTTGCGCCATGTGGTGGTCGCGGCATAGGAGTCGTCGGAGTTGTCCGAGTTATAGGCAAAGGCCTTGGCGTTGGAATGCGGGTCCATGAAGTCGGGGCCCCAGTACAGCAACATCGCCTCGTGGCTCCGCTCACGGTACTTGGTGATGACCTGACTGCCGGTGCCGGGCAGGATTTCAAAGTTGATCCCCGCGTCGGCAAAGCTCGCCTGAAGCGACTGGGCCATGTCGGTAAAGGGGGCCGCATTGATCACGTCAAGCGAGACGGTGATCGGCGTCTCGATCCCGGCATCGGCGAGGATTTGCTCTGCCTTTTCAGGATCGTAGGTGAAAGGCGTCTCGTCGAACGAGCCGGGGAAGCCCTTGGGCCAGAAGGCCTGATGCACGTCCATTTGACCTTTGATGATCGAATTGGTCATGCCTTCGTAATCCACCAGATAGCGGGCGGCTTCCCAAACGGCGGGCGGGGTCAGGCTTTCCGTCTTTTGGTTAAACGATAGGAAATGCACCGCCGCCTGCGGGTAGGTTTCGACCTTGATCTCCGCGTTGTCCATCGAGGCGATCTGGTCCGGCGTCAGGTTACGTGCAAGGTCGATATCGCCCTTCTCAAGCAGCAACTGCTGGGTGGCGGATTCGGCCACATGGCGGATGATCACGCTGTCGATCTCGGGGGCGCCGTTGAAATAGCCCTCATTCGCGCTCATCCGAACCATCTGCGCGGGCGCATAGCGGTCCAGCTTGAAGGGGCCGGAACCGGCGGAGTTTTCGTTCAGCCAAGCATTGCCCATGTCGCCGTCGACTTCATGCTCTTTCACCAGCACGCTGTCGACGATGGAGGCGGGACGCGCGGCGAGCACGTTCAGCACAAAGGCCGGGGAGAAGTCGCCGTCGTATTTCACGGTGACGGTATTGCCCTCGGCGGTGACCATCTGGTCGATGTTCTCAGCCGTCCAGCCCAATTGGGTCAGGATGAAGGCCGGGGTAAGGTTCAGTTTGATCACGCGTGCGAAAGAGAACAGCACGTCATCCACGGTCACCGGGTTGCCGGAGGCGAATGCCGCGCCGTCGCGCAGGGTGAAGGTGATCGTCTTGGCCTCGGCATCGGCTTTCCATTCCGCGGCAAGCCCCGGCGCCAGAACCGTGGTGTCCTCGGCGTCATATTGCACCAGACGGTCATAGAGGTTGGTGACCAATTCACCGGAAGTGAACTCATAGGCCTGCGCGGGGTCAAGCGCCACGATATCGTCGATGTTCTGCGCCACGACAAGCACGCCTTCGGGCGTGTCGGCCAGGGCCAGCGGCGCGGCCAAGGGCAGCGCCAGCGCGCTCGCCAATAGGGTTGATCTAAGTGTTTTCATGGTTGTCTCCTTGTTGGATCGTTGAAGTTGGAATGTCATTTGCCCAGCCCGCCTAGGCTTTCTTGATCAGTTCAGGCAGCTCGATGGCACCTGCCCGGTTCAGCACGGCCAAAGTGCCGGTCCAGAGGATGCGCGCAGTCGTGTCGGTTCGGTTTGCCCAAGCATGGGGAAGCTGGCCGCTGTAATGCAGACAGTCGCCCGCGCTCATGCGGAATTTCTGCCCGTCGAGGGTCTGCTCGATCTCTCCCTCAAGGACAAAGACCATCTCTTCGCCCTCATGGCTCACCGTCTCGGATTCGTAGCCGGGCGGGACGTGAAGCAGATAGCTCGACAGTTCCGCACCCGGGAAAGTGGCGGCAAGGCTTTCATAGGTCAGTGATGAATTGGCCAGCGCGAACTGCGTGCGCTCATTGCCACGGGTCAGCCCGTCCGAGGGTTTGGGTGCGGCGATGAAATACTCCAAAGCCACATCCAACCCATCGGCGATCTGCGCCAACGTGCCGAGCGACGGCGTGGCATTGCCCCGCTCCACCTGACTGAGATAGCCCATCGACACGCCGGATTTGTCGCAGAGCATTTGCAGCGTCATCTGCATCTGCTTACGCCTTTTGCGGATCGCGGCACCGAGGGTCGGCTCGGGCTTGGCTTTGTCGCGCGGCATCTTGGTCATCTCCCCTGTTCTGTGCCGACGTTACAAAAAATTATTTTGTCTGGCAAAAAAATTTTTGCAAATGGCGAAATTTGTTTTATGCACAAAGCATCCAGAACGGTGCCACCGCACCCTGAGGCCGCATGTCGGCGCAGGAAATGGCTTGCTTATCAATGGCATCGGCGAAGGAAGGGAGGGCGTGGCCCGTGAATACGAATATGACAAAAGCCCGCAGGCTGGCGCAGGGGGTCTCCTCTCTCGGCGGTTTTGCGGTGGTGACCCTGCTCACCTTCATCGGGCTGATGGCGATCACATTTTTCATCGGGCGGGTCATTCCGATTGATCCGGTGCTGGCCGTGGTCGGCGACCGTGCGACCCAAGAACAATATGACGCCGCCCGCGTGGCGATGGGGCTGGACCGGCCCCTGATCATGCAATTCTTCTCCTATGTCGGCGATGTGTTCCAAGGCGACCTCGGGCATTCCGTCTCGACCAACCGGCCCGTGGCGCAGGACCTTGCCCAGGTCTTTCCCGCCACGCTTGAGATGGCAACGCTGGGCATTCTGATTGGCATCGGCCTTGGCGTGCCCTGCGGTGTCTGGGCCGCCGCGCGGCAGGGCACTTGGGTGGATCAGATCATCCGCGTCTTCGCGCTGCTGGGCTACTCGGTGCCCGCCTTCTGGCTGGGTCTTGTCGGACTTGTCATCTTCTACGCCAATTTGGGCTGGGTCGCGGGGCCGGGCCGTGTCGATATCTTTTACGAAGGCATGGTAGCGCCGCGCAGTGGGCTGATGCTGATGGATTCGGCCCTTGCTGGTGAGTGGGACATCTTCTGGAACGCGCTGGATCACCTGATCCTGCCTGCGGCGATCCTCGGGTTTTTCTCGCTCGCCTATATCGCGCGGATGACCCGCAGCTTCATGTTGGACCAACTGGGGCAAGAATTCATCACCACCGCGCGGGTCAAGGGCGTGGCCGAATGGCGGGTGCTTTGGGTGCATGGGTTCCGCCCGATCCGCGTGCCGCTGATCACCGTGATCGGCCTGTCTTACGCCGCCCTGCTGGAAGGGTCAGTGATGATCGAGACGGTCTTTAGCTGGCCGGGCATCGGGAACTACCTGACCGTGGCGCTGCTCAATGCCGATATGAATGCCGTGTTGGGGGCGACGCTGGTGATCGGCGCGGTCTTCATCCTGATCAACAAGCTCTCGGATGTGCTCTACCGCATCCTTGACCCGCGCAGCCGCTAGGAGGCCGTCATGACCACTGCAAGAAACTGGCTTTTGGACGACTCCCCCGCCTCGAAATTGCAGGCGAATATGGGCAACGCCTATCGCATGCTGATGCAATTGTTGCGCAATCCGCTAGCGGTGGTGGGGGCGGTGATCCTGCTGATGCTAATCCTCGCCGCGCTCTTCGCGCCTTGGATCGCGCCGCAAAACCCGCTGGGGCAGAACCTCGACGCCCGACTGCTGCCGCCTTCGGCGGCGCATTGGATGGGCACGGATGAGTTGGGGCGCGACATCTTCAGCCGCGTGATCTATGGCGCGCGGATCACCCTGATGATCGTGGCCTTGGTCGCCATCATCGCCGCCCCGCTGGGGCTGCTGATCGGCGCGATTTCGGGCTATTTCGGCGGCTGGACCGACAAGGTTTTGATGGGGGTGACGGATGTGTTTCTGTCCATGCCCAAGCTGATCCTCGCGCTGGCCTTCGTCGCCGCCCTCGGGCCGGGGATCGAGAATGCCATCATCGCCATCGCCATCACCTCTTGGCCCGCTTATGCGCGTATCGCCCGGGCCGAGACGCTGACCTTCCGCAATTCCGAGTTCATCTCCGCCATGCGCCTGCTCGGCGCGTCGCACGGGCGGATCATCACGCGGCACGTGCTGCCGCTGTGCACCTCGTCGATGATCGTGCGGGTGACGCTGGATATGGCGGGGATCATCCTGACCGCCGCGGGCCTTGGCTTTCTGGGCCTCGGCGCGCAGCCGCCGCTGCCGGAATGGGGCGCGATGATCTCGCGCGGGCGGGCCTTCATCTTGGATCAATGGTGGGTCGCGACGATGCCCGGCTTTGCGATCATCCTTGTCTCGCTCGGCTTTTGCTTTTTGGGCGACGGGCTGCGCGACGTGCTCGACCCCAAACAAGGAGGCAAATCATGACCGCGCCCCTGCTGGAACTTAAAAACCTCTCCGTCAGCTTCCCCACCCCAAAGGGCCGGGTCGAGGTGGTCAAGGGGCTGTCTTTCACCCTTGGGCGTGAACGGCTTGGGATCGTCGGCGAAAGCGGCTCGGGAAAATCCATGACCGGGCGCGCGATCCTGCGGCTTGTGCGTCATCCGGGGCGGCAGCAGGCCGAAGTCATGCGCTTTGACGGGATCGACCTGCAAAGCCAGTCGGAAAGACAGATGCGCCACCTACGGGGGGCACGGATTTCGATGATCATGCAGGACCCAAAGTTCTCGCTGAATCCGGTGATGACCGTAGGCGCGCAGATCGCCGAAGCCCTGCTGACCCACGAACGCCTCGCCCGGCGCGATGTGAAGGCCCGGGTGATCGAAATGCTGCAATCGGTGCGGATCAACGAGCCCGAGCGGGTGATCGACCTCTACCCGCATGAGGTCTCGGGCGGCATGGGCCAGCGCATCATGATCGCCATGATGCTGATCCCGCGCCCCGATCTGCTGATCGCGGACGAGCCGACCTCGGCGCTGGATGTGAGCGTGCAGGCTCAAGTGCTCGACCTCATCGACGAGCTGGTGCGCGACCACGGCATGGGGCTGATCCTGATCTCCCATGACCTCAACCTGGTGGCGCGCTATTGCGACCGGATCCTTGTGATGCACGCAGGTCAGGTGGTGGAAAGCTGCGCCGCCGCCGATCTGCACAAGGCCAGCCATCCCTATACCAAGGGCCTTTTGGCCGCGGTTCCGAAAATGGAAGAGACGCGCGATGAATTGCCCGTCCTCGACCGCAGCGCATGGAGCGGCACATGAGCGCGATTACACTCAAGAACCTCGACATCTCCTATGGGCAAACCAAAGTGGTCACCGGGGTGAACATCGACGTGGCCGAGGGCGAAAGCTTTGCGCTGGTGGGCGAAAGCGGTTCGGGCAAATCCACGGTGCTCAAGGCCATCGCGGGGCTGGCCCCCGATTGGACCGGTGAGATTTCCGTACTCGGCCAGCCGCGCGGTCACAAAGTCGACCGCGCTTTTGCCGGGCAATGCCAGATGGTATTTCAAGACCCCTATGCCTCTCTCCATCCCCGCAAGACGGTGGACGGCGTGCTGTCCGAGCCGCTGATGATCCACGGGCTTGGCAATCGCAGCGCCCGCGTGGTGGAGATGTTGCAGGCCGTCGGCCTCGACAAACGTTTCCGCTTCCGCTTTCCGCATCAGCTCTCCGGCGGGCAGCGGCAACGGGTGGCCATCGCGCGCGCGCTGATGCTTGAGCCCAAGGTGATGCTGCTGGATGAGCCGACCTCAGCGCTGGATGTCTCGGTTCAGGCGGAGATCCTCAACCTGCTGAAACGGCTGCGTCGCGAACAGGGGCTGACCTATCTGATGGTCACCCACAATCTCCCCGTCGTCAGTTTCATGTGCGACCGCATGGCGGTGATGAACAAAGGCCGCGTGGTTGAGATCGCCTCGGCCAGCGCGCTGCATGACGGCAGCTTTACCGATCCCTATACCCAAGCCCTCTACGCCGCCTCGGGCGGCAATCCAGACCGCAAGGAAGCCCCATGACCGATACCACCGACGCAATGCAACGCTTTCAGACAGCGCTTGAGCAGGCGACCACCGAAACACAGGCCTTCGACGCGCTCTGCGCGCTGACCAAGGCCACCGCGGGGGCCAAACTCTTTACCGTGATGACCGCGGATATGGACGCGATGCTGGCGCGGCGGGTCTATACTGACGACGCCGAAAATTATCCCACCTCCGGCACCAAAGAGATCACCATCGACACTTGGTTCGAACAGGTCCACGGGCGGCAGGAATGCTTTGTCGCCAACACCTTGGCCGATATCGACGCGGTCTTTCCCGATGCGGAACTGATTGGCCGTTTGGGCTGCGCCTCGGTCGTAAACCTGCCGATCATCATCGGCGGCAAGATGGTCGCCACGGTCAACATCCTGCACGAAGAGGGCTACTACACCCCCCCCCGCGTGGAACAGGTCAAAGCGCTGCTGACCCTGCCTGCCATCGCCACCATGGCCGTGGTGCGGCAAATGGGCTGACGCCCGGAGCGGGCGCTGCCGAAAGAAGGCCGTCGCTAAAATGCGGCGGCCTTTTTGACTTGCGGCCCCGGCCAAAGGCCGCCACCATCCCGGCCAAGACGGAACCCATCGGGCATCGCTAAGGTTAATCTTATGAACATGCCCTAGGAGGAATGGCTCATGTGGACTTACGAACTCTTGATCCTGATCATGGCCGCGGTGGCGGCACTGGCATTCATGGCCAAGCAACGCCCCCAGCCTCGGAAGGTCCGCGCAATCGCGCCCCGGCCACGGGCGAACAAATTGCATAACCGCCGGTATTGAGGCGTCAGCGCGGCTAGAAGCGCCCCGTTACGGGCACTCCCGCGATTCCGCACTCGGCTTTCGGCCCCCGTCCTTGTCTCCCCGCCGGTTTCCGCCATGATGCTGGCAAAACCGGAGGGAGCCGACCTTGGACACCATTGAATATTTCTATTCCGCCCATTCCGCCTATGCCTATCTGGGGCATCGCAAGCTTTTGGAAATCTGCGCGACCCGCGGTGCGCGGCTGGTGCATCGCCCCTTTGACCTCACCCCCGTGATCGCCTCAGGCCGTGTGGACCACTTCCGCGGCTTCACGCCCCATTACATAGACTATTTCTTCGGCCGAGAGATTGAGCGTTGGGCGCAGTATCGCGGGCTGGAGATTCTCAACCACCGCCCGACCCACCATGACAACCCGCTGAACCTTGCAAACGGCTACCTGATCGCCGCCGCTCAGGCGGGGCGGGATGTCGACGCGCTTTCCTTTGCGATTCTTCAGGCCCATTGGCGCGATGATATCGATCTCGCGAATCCCGAGCATCTGCGCCGCGCGACTGAAACGGTCGATCCCGATTGCGACGGGCTGATCGCACGGGCGATGGAAGAGGATGTGCAGGCAATCCACGCCCAAAACACTGAAGAGGCCATTGCCCGCGGCATCTTTGGCTCGCCCAGCTATTTTCTGAATGGTGACATGTATTACGGCCAAGACCATCTGGAACTAATGGACCACGCCTTTGACCAGCCCTACCGCGACACGGGCTTCTACAACCCGCCGCGAGACGGATAAGACGCCCCAAAAGCGCCGTGCTCTTCAATTTTGGGTAGTGGCGGACCGAGGAGGATTCGAACCCCCGACCCCCTGATTCGTAGTCAGGTACTCTATCCAGCTGAGCTATCGGTCCACTGAGCGGGGGTTTAGTCTTAGCCCCGGGGAGTTGCAAGCCCTCGTTTCAAGGAAATGCAATTTTCTTCAAAAATCTACAGGGCGCCATCCCCCTTGGGCAGCGTTATGTCAAAAACCGTGCCCTCCGGCCCGCTATTGCGCAGGGCCAAGGTGCCGCCGTGGCCGCGCACCAGTTCAGAGGCGATTACCAGCCCCAAACCGGAGCCACCCTTGCGCGCCCCGCCCTGAAAGGCGGTAAAGAGATGCTCCCGCGCCTTGGGCGGCAGGCCGGGGCCGGTATCGCTGACGGTGATGCACCATGCCTCGCCCATATCCTCGGCCCGCAGGTAGACGTCGCCCGGTTTGCCGGTGGCGGTGATCGCCTGCCGGGCGTTACGCATGAGATTTGCCAGCACGCGGTACATTTGTTCAGGATCCGCACGCACGGTGAGATTCGCGGGAATATCAGCGGCAAAGCGCACGATGCTTTCGGGATCGGCAAGGCGTTCGCCGTCGATGACCTCTTCCACCACTTCTTCGAGCGGCATGAGCGTCAGCGTCGGCCCCGGCTCTTCGGCCTTGCCGAAGGCCAGCGTCGATTCGCATAGGTGCACCGCCCGGGTGATCGAGCCTACGAGTTTCGGGGCCATGCGTTTCACGGTCGGGTCTTCGGACATTTCGATCCGGTCGGTGAACAGTTGGGCAGAAGTGAGGATGTTGCGCAGATCATGGCTGATCTTGCTGACGGCACTGCCCAATTGGGCCAAACGCTCTTTCTGTTTAAGCGCCTGCGTGAGGTCGGTTTGCAGCTTCTGAAGCGCTTCTTCGGCCTCGCGCAACTCGGTCACGCTGGCGGAAGGTTCAATGATCCGCCGCGCATCTTCGGGTGCGGCGGCATAGCGCTGCATATGTCCTGCGACCCGTTTGATCGGTTTCAGCAGCAAGGCCCGCATGGCAAAGAACAAAAGCACCGCCGTGATGACCGAGATCACCGCCGAAAGGATGAGGATGCGAATCCCGTAGTCGAGCATGGCGACACGCATGGGCGCCGTTTGCATCGTGACCTCAATCAGCAGCCCCGCCTCGCGCACCGGCGCGCCGATCACGCGGACCACCTCATTCCCCGGGCGGAACAGCCGCAGCATCGCATCCCGGATCAAGACCGTCGCCGAGGCATCGCGCAGATCATAGGTCTGCGACACCATGCGCGGCATGGGGGAGGCCAGCACCAATTGCCGCGCCTCATCCCGGCGCAGCACCACGTTGAACACCTCGGCGTTGCGCAGCAGCTCCTCTTCCAGCTCCGGGTCGAGCATATCATCGGCCAAAAGCGCCAGCGAGGCGATCTGCGCCCGCTCCAGCCGCGTCAGCATATATTCCTCGCGGAACCGCGCGATGGAGGGGACAAAGATCAGCACTTCGGCCAGCATCACGAAGATGGTGGTGAGGATCAGCAGACGGCCAGAGAGCGAGTGGATCATCGGCGCTCTCAGGGCAAAAGGCGTTGCACGGCGCGCACCACCGTTTTGACCAGTGTGCTTTCGAACAGGCGCGGGCTGAAATAAGCCCCCGCCGCGCGTTTGTTGATTTCCGAGATCGTAGGATAAGGGGCAACCATAGCAGCAATCTGGCTCATCTTCATCTTATTGACCAGCGCAAGCGACCACAGGGTGATCAATTCGCCCGCCTGATGGCCGACGATGCTGGCCCCTACCGGGCGGCCCTTGACCACCATGACCTTGATAAACCCCTTGGTCTGACGCTCGGCAATCGCGCGGTCGTTGTGGTTATAGTGGAACCGCACGACCTCCAGCTTGTCGCCATGCTCTTCGCGCGCCTGCGCTTCGGTCAGCCCCACCTGCGCCAGTTCCGGCGCGGCATAGGTGACCCATGGAATATGGTGCAGCTTCGTCTTGCTCGGCAGACCAAAGAGGATCGAGCGGATCACCACCCCGGCGTGATAGCCTGCCACATGGGTAAATTGCAGCCCGCCCGCCACATCGCCAATGGCATAGACCCGGCGGTTGCTGCTGCGCAGGCTGTCGTCGACCTTAATGCCTGCCTTGGTGGTCTCAACCCCGGCCTTCTCCAGATCGAGCCGGTCGATGTTGCTCTTGCGCCCCACGGCCATCAGCAGATGCGAGCCCTTGATCACGCGGCCATCCTTGGTCTCGACCGTGATCGCCCCCGCCGCACCGCTGACCTTAGCCGCATCGCTGCCTTCCTCGAAAACCACCCCCTCGTCCCGCATGGTCCGCAACACCACCTCGGACAGCTCGGGGTCATCCTTGCCAAGCGCGCGGCTGCCTTCGATCACGGTGACCTTGCAGCCCATCCGCACATGGGCCTGCGCCATCTCAATGCCGATGGGGCCGCCCCCGATGATGATCAGATGCTCGGGCTTCTCGCGCAGATCAAAGAGGGTCTCGTTCGTCTCATAGGGCACATCCGCCAGCCCCGGAATCGGCGGCACCAGCGGGGAGGAGCCGGTGGCCACGACGATGCGCCGCGCGGTGATGATGGTATCGCCCGCCTGCACCTCTTTATCGGAAATGAAACGCCCGTATTCGCGGATCACCCGCACGCCCAAGCCCTCGAACCGCTCAACCGAATCGACCGGCGTGATTTGCGAGATGACATCGGCCACGTGATCCTTGGCAGCGGCGTAGTCGACCACCCCGGCGGCGGCCTCCACCCCGTATTGCGCGCTGTGTTGCTGGGTATAGGCCGTCTTGCCGGTCTTGATCAGCGCCTTGGAGGGCACGCAGCCATAGTTCAGGCAATCGCCGCCCATCTTGTGCCCTTCCAGCAGGGTCACATCCGCGCCCATCTGCACGGCCCCCGCTGCCACCGACAACCCGCCAGAGCCTGCGCCGATGATCAGAACGTCGGTCTTGATACGGTTGGTCATTTCAGCAGATCCTTCTTACCGGTAAATGTCTTGATCGCTACGGGCAGCAACGACAGCACGCAAAGGCCCAGAATGGGCAATAAAATATGCGGCTCGAAAATAATCCCAAGGTCGGGCGACTCACCCCGGGCGAAAACCGCACCTAGCCCTGCGCCCACCGAGGTAAAGACCAAGGCCCCTGGCATGATTCCGAAAAACGTCGAGATCACAAAGCGAAACAGCGGCACGCCAAGGAAGGCCGGCAGCAGATTCGCGACAAAGAAGGGCACCACCGGCACCAGCCGGATAAAGAAGAGCATCGACCACTGGTTGTCGTCGATCCCCGCCTTGATCTTGCGCACCATGCCCTCAGAGGCGTCCATCCGCTCTTTCAGCCGTGCGCCAAGGCCCCATTGCGCGGCCAGAAAGATCACCACCGCGCCCAAGGTCGCAGCACTGACGTTATAAAGCACGCCCGGAAACAGCCCGAAGAGGAAACCGCCCGTCAAAGTGGCCACCGTGGCCCCCGGCAGGGAGAAAGCCACGATCACCACATAGGCGGCGACAAAGACAAGCGCGGTCAGCAGGTAGTTGCTGTCGCGAAAGGCGATCAGCGCCTCCCGATTGTCACGCAGCGCGTCAAAACTCAGGTAATCGCGCAGGGTAAAAGCCCCGATGGCTGCGATGACGGCGATCAGCGCAAGGGGCAGATAGCGCATCAGCGCGGGTTTACTTTGGTCATTGCGGCTCATTTTCACACTTCCTTGGGCCTGCATCAGACCAATTTCGCTTTCCTCAATGATGGCGTGAAGCGGGCCGCGGGAACAGGCTCCTCACGCGCGCTTGATGGGACTTGTGCGGGAAAGGGCGTTTTTGCAAAGTTACGGGGTGAACTGAAACAATTCCGGCCCCGCAAACCGGCATTTTGTTGCAAAGCGCGGTTTTTCCCTATCAGGGGGTTTGACTTGCGCGTCACGCCGCATTAGAGGACGGGCTTGAATTGACGCTGGCCGCGGTGGAACCTTCAAGTGATTCCGTGCCCAGCCAGCTTTAGATGGAGACGGAGCGATGAAACGCACCTTTCAACCCTCGAACCTCGTGCGCAAGCGGCGCCATGGTTTCCGCGCGCGCATGGCCACCAAAGCCGGCCGTAAGATCATCAACGCACGCCGCGCACAGGGCCGGAAATCGCTGAGCGCATAAGCGCCCTCGATCTTCGGAACCAGAATATGACACCGCCGGAGGCACCCTTGAATGGCACTTGCGCCACGAAGGGGAACCCTGCCCCGGCGGTTTCTCTGCGTCTGGAGACCCTGGCCAAACGGGCGGATTTCCAACGCGCCAGCCGCGCCAAACGCGTGGCCACCCCCGGCTTCATTCTACAAATGCGACCCCGCCGGGAGGATGAGCCCAGCGCGGCGCCCATTCGCGTGGGATTCACCTGTTCCAAGAAGGTCGGCAATGCCGTGGCCCGCAACCGCGCCAAGCGCCGCCTGCGCGAGATCGCGCGGCTCACCCTGCCGCAGGCCGGGCGCGCGGGCATGGACTATGTCTTCGTCGGGCGGCGCGAGGCGACAGCCACCCTGCCCTTCGACCAATTGCTCGCCGATCTGGCCCGCGCGCTGGATATTCTGCACGGGGTCCGAAAATGACACCCCTGGCCGCGCTTCTTGCCCTGCCCGTGCGCGGCTATCGGCTGATCTTCAGCCCATGGGTCGGGCATAATTGCCGCTATCAGCCCACCTGCAGCGCCTATGCGCTGGAAGCCTTGCAAAAACACGGCGGGCTACGGGGCGGATGGCTGGCCGCCCGCCGGATCGCGCGCTGCCACCCTTGGGGGCAAAGCGGGATCGACAACGTTCCCGATTAGCGCCGCGCTTGCGGCAAAGGGGCAAAATGCCCTAGGTGAAGCCAAGCTGATAGTGAGAGACCGACGATGCTGGACGAAACCGACGAGATTCACCCCCTCTTTGCCGGTGCACCGCAAAGCACCGAGTTCAAGAAACTGCGCAAACGCATCGTCCGCATGACCCGCGAGGCGATCGATCAATACGGCATGGTGGAGCCGACCGCCCAAGGTGCGCCCAAGCCGAAATGGCTGGTCTGCCTGTCAGGCGGCAAAGACAGCTATACCCTGCTGGCGGTTCTGCATGAACTGCAATGGCGCGGCCTGCTGCCGGTCGAGCTTTTGGCCTGCAATCTCGATCAGGGGCAGCCAAATTTCCCGGCGACCGTGCTGCCGGAATTCCTTGAAAAGATGGGCGTGCCGCATCGCATCGAATATCAAGACACCTATTCAATCGTGATGGACAAGGTCCCCGCCGGGCGGACCTTCTGCGCGCTCTGCTCCCGCCTGCGCCGGGGCAATCTCTACCGGATCGCACGGGAGGAGGGCTGCTCTGCCGTGGTATTGGGACATCACCGGGATGACATCCTCGAAACCTTTTTCATGAACCTTTTCCACGGCGGGCGACTGGCGACCATGCCGCCCAAATTGGTTAACGAAGAAGGCGATCTTTTTGTCTACCGCCCCCTCGCCCATGTCGCGGAAAGCGATTGCGAGCGTTTTGCCACGGCGATGAACTACCCGATCATTCCCTGCGATCTCTGCGGCTCGCAGGACGGGCTTCAGCGCCAACAGGTAAAGGCGATTCTCGACGGGTGGGAGGCCAACAGCCCCGGTCGTCGGCAAGTCATGTTCCGCGCGCTGATGAACGCCCGCCCCTCGCATCTGCTGGATCCCAAGCTTTTCGACTTCGCCGGGCTCATGCGGAACGTTGAGGGTACGGAGCAAGAACAATTTTAGATAATAATCCGCAAAAAAGCGGGTTCTGTTAACCCACAGCACACCCTAAAGGCGATATCCCTCCCCCGTCAGCGCAGGCATTGCGCGTATTGGGAAGGGATATCGCGATGGCAATTCACCGGCTTTCCGGGCTCACGCAGCTGCGCCAATCGTTCGCCGCTTTGCTCAGCGGTCAGGCTGCTTTGGCCTTCCTCCCCGCGATGACGCTGCTGGCCTTTTGGATCGGCGGCGAAATGGCCCTGATCGCCGCCTCCGCTGCGCTGCCGCTTCTTTTCCTTGCGGGGCAGCGCTTTGGCGGGAATTCTCAGGCACCCCAAGACGCGCTCGGCGGCATCCTACAACGCAGCGCTTTTGAGGAGTTCGCCGAACAAGTTTTTCAAACCGCCCATTCGCGGGGGCGTTTGTCGGCCACATGTTTCATTGCGCTCGAAGGGCTTGACCAAATCATCGAACGCCACGGTCAAACCGCCGCCGACACGCTCGTGCGGCAAAGCGGCGAACGATTGCAGGGCGCCCTGCGCGACGATGATCTCATCGGCAAGATGGGAGAGGCGCGGTTCGCCGTCTGCACCGCCCCGGTCCGACAACTCGATCTTGAGCTTTGCATTCAACTGGCGGGGCGGCTGCAATCCGCCTTGGAAGAACCGTTTTTCGTCGATGGGGTTACGATCTACCTCACGGCCTCCGTCGGCTTTTGCCTTAACACCCGCACCCCGGGCGGGGATGGCGCCGCATGGCTCGCCGCCGCTGCCACCGCCCTGCGCAGCGCGCAGCGGCGCGGCCCATCCTCCATTCGCACCTTTTCCGACCAGATGCGCCGGGAAACCGAAAGCCGCGCCGAACTGCGCGAAGAGGTCGCGCAGGCTTTGGGCAGCGGCCAAATACAACCATGGTTCCAGCCGCAAATCTCAACCGACACAGGCCAGATCACCGGCTTTGAAGCCTTGGCGCGCTGGAACCATCCGGTACAGGGCATGATCCCCCCTTCGGATTTCCTGCCCGCCGTCGAAGAGGCCGGCCTGTTGGAGCGTTTGGCCGAAGTCATGATGTACCACGCCTTCGCCGCCCTCAAAGCTTGGGATGGGTCCGGCACCGTGGTGCCGCAGATCGGGGTGAATTTCGCCGGGGGCGAACTTGCCAACCCCCGGCTCATCGACAAAATCACTTGGCAGTTGGACCGGTTCGACCTGCCCCCCGACCGGCTCGCGATCGAAGTACTGGAAACCGTCGTCGCCTCAACCGCCGACGATGTGATCACCCGCAATATCAACGCCCTGCGCAAGCTCGGATGCCGCATCGATCTTGACGACTTCGGCACGGGCCATGCCTCCATCGCATCCATCCGCCGCTTTTCCGTCAGCCGGATCAAGATCGATCGCTCTTTCGTCATGAAAGCCGACCGCGACCCCGACCAGCAGCGCATGATCAGCGCCATTCTCACCATGGCCGAACGACTGGGCATTGAGACCCTCGCCGAAGGGGTGGAAACGGTGGGGGAGCATGTCTTGCTCGCCCAACTCGGCTGCGACCATGTGCAGGGATTCGGCATCGCCCGCCCCATGCCCTTTGAGCAAACACTCGATTGGATCGCCCGCCACAACGCGAAACTGCAAGACGTGCCGCGCATCATGAATGGGCGTGCCACCTAGCGGGCTCTGCGCTTAGCCCGGGCCCGGGGGCATTAAGCGACGGAGGTCGCGACTGCCGAAGAGGCCCGAGGCAGAGGAGAACACCCCGCGCCCCGAATTACGGTCACACCCTTCGCCCCCTGCCCCGTTCAATGCCGAGGCCACCGCTCCCCCGCAACCGCCCCCGGCGAAACTCCGCAAAACCCATGCCAGATGGACCAAAACCACCCTGCATCCCCCTTCATCCCGCCCGATTCCACTTGACCTTTGGCCCCGCACTCTGTTGAACCCCCGTGATATTCAAAGACATCAGGTGGCGGTCCCCATGGACGAACAGAACAAGAATCTCATCCTTGCCACGGCGCTCAGCTTTGCCGTCATCCTCGTGTGGTTCCTTCTGTTCCCGCCCCCTGAAGCCGACCCAGCATTGGAGCCTGGCAGTGAGGTCAGCCAAACTGTCGAGGGCACTTCGGTTCCCGCCTCCACCGCCGATACCGCTGCCGCACCTGGCACGGAAGATGGCGAAGGCGCCGCCCCCGAAGGCCGCCGCGCGGCACTGGCAGCAGCGCCCCGCGTGGCAATCGCGACCGACAAGGTCAGCGGCTCCATCTCGCTCATGGGCGGTCGGATCGACGATCTGAAACTGAACGATTACCAAACCACGCTCGACGCAGATGCCGAAATCGTGACCCTGCTCTCCCCCGAAGGGTCGAGCGATGCTTACTATGCGCTGCACGGTTGGGCCGCCGGTTCGGGCCTCGCCCCCGATGCCGTCCCGGGTGTCGACACGCTTTGGACCCTGAGCGAGGGCGAAACGCTGGGCGTCGACAGCCCCGTGACCCTCACTTGGGACAATGGCGCCGGGCAGGTCTTTACCCGCACCATCTCGGTCGATGACCAATATATGTTCGACATCACCCAGAGCGTGACCAACAACGGCGAAGGCGCGGTGAACCTCGCCCCCTTCGGTATGATCGCGCAGCACGGGCTGCCCGAAGACCTGAAAAGCTTCTTCATCCTACATGAGGGCGCCGTGGCCATGGCCAATGGTGAACTTGCCGAAGTCGATTGGGACGATATCGCCGAAGCCGATGTGAACAGCACCTGGGGCCGCCCCGCCGTGGTCACCGAAGGCGTCACCGAGGGCTGGGTCGGCTTTACCGATCACTATTGGCAGGCGGTGCTGATCCCCGATGCGGGCGAAACCTTTGAACAGGCGCTCACCTATGATCCGCGCGCGGACACCTACCGCGCCTTCACCCGCCAGCCGACCCGCTCGGTCGCGGCAGGCGAAAGCGTAAGCACCTCCAGCAAGTTCTTCGCCGGTGCCAAGGAGTGGGAAACCCTTCAGGATTACCAATCCTCCGGCGTCGCCAAATTCATCGACAGCATCGACTGGGGCTGGTTCTTCTTCCTGACCAAGCCGATCTTCTGGCTGCTGCATGAGCTGAACAAACTTATCGGCAACATGGGTGTCGCCATCATCGGCCTGACGCTGCTGATCAAGGCGGTCCTCTTCCCGCTGGCGTACAAATCCTACGTCTCCATGGCGCGGATGAAAGAGCTTCAGCCCGAGATGGAAAAGCTGAAGAAAGAAGCGGGCGACGACCGTCAGAAGATGCAACAGGGCATGATGGAGCTCTATAAGAAGAACAAGGTGAACCCTGCGGCGGGCTGCCTGCCGATCCTGCTGCAAATCCCGATCTTCTTCTCGCTCTACAAGGTGATTTTCGTCACGATCGAGCTGCGCCATGCCCCCTTCTTTGGCCCGTTCCAAGACCTCAGCGCGCCCGATCCCACCTCGATCATGAACCTCTGGGGTCTCTTGCCCTATGCCGCGCCCGAGCCGGGTTCGATGCTGGCGCTGATCTTCATCGGCATCCTGCCGCTGCTCTTGGGTATCTCCATGTTCTTGCAGCAAAAGCTGAACCCGGCGCCCACCGATCCGACACAGCAAATGATCTTTGCGTGGATGCCGTGGGTGTTCATGTTCATGCTGGGCGGTTTCGCGAGCGGCTTGGTGGTGTACTGGATCGCCAACAACACGATCACCTTCACCCAGCAATATTTGATCATGCGCAGCCAGGGGTACAAACCTGACCTCTGGGGCAACATCAAAGGCGGCTTCAAACGCACGCCCAAGAGCGCTGCCGCCAATGCGGATGCCAAACCCAAATCGGGCAAGTCGAAAAAGTGATGCAGGTCACCGCGCTCAACCGGCATCCGCTGAAGGCCCATGGCCGCGAGACGGTTGAGCGTGTGACCCTGCGCGCCGGGCAATCCATGCCCTATGACCGGCTTTGGGCCGTGGCCCATGACGCCTCCAAAGCCGCGCCGGGAGACTGGGCGCGGTGTTTAAATTTCACCCGGGGGGCCTCTTCGCCGCAGTTGCAGGCGATCACGGCCAAGCTAGATGAGACCACTGAGATGCTCACCCTGCGCCACCCGACGTGCGGCGAAATCGCCTTCCACCCGGATCGCGAACAGGCTGCCTTCCTCGATTGGGTCCGCCCGCTGGTGGCCGAAGGCCGCGCTGCCCCGGTGGATATCCTCCGTCTCGATGGCCGCGGCTATACCGACAGCGCGGAGCCGACGCTGTCGCTCAACAGCCTCACCTCCCATCGCGCCGTCGAAGAATTGGCGGCTGCCCCGCTGCAAACCGCCCGCTGGCGCGGCAACATCTGGTTTGACGGCGCCGCCCCTTGGGCCGAGTTCGACTGGCTGGGGCGCGATTTGAAAATCGGCGAAGCACGGCTGCATGTGTCCAAACGCATCACCCGCTGCCTTGCCACCACCGTAAACACCGACACCGGCGCACGCGACGTGGACACGCTCGCCGCGCTCGACCAATTGGGTCACCGGGATTTCGGTGTTACCCTGACCGTCACCAAGGGCGGAGAGATCGCCGTGGGCGACGAACTGGAGCTGATCTGATGCAAGTGAACTACACCATCGCCGAAGAGCCGGACGCCCCGAGCGCCGAGAAGGGCCGGATGCTTTTCGCCGGTGAGACGACATTCGTCAAAGGCGTGGTGGCGATGGACGGGCTGCCGCCCCCCGACCGGATGGAGGTCTGCTTTGCTGGGCGCTCCAACGTCGGGAAATCGACGCTGATCAACGCCCTGACCGGGATGAAAGCGCTGGCGCGGGCCTCGAACACGCCGGGCCGCACGCAAGAGATCAACTTTTTCACCGCGGGAGAAGAGCACTACCTCGTCGACCTGCCGGGCTATGGCTATGCCAATGCGCCGCTGCCGGTGGTCGAGAAGTGGCAGCGCCTGCTGAAACAATACCTCTCGGGCCGCCAGACCCTGCGCCGCGCCTTCGTGCTGATCGACGCGCGCCATGGGGTCAAGAAGGTCGATGATGAGATCATGTCCCTGCTCGACAGTTCCGCCGTCACCTTTCAGGTCGTGCTGACCAAGGCGGATAAGGTCAAAGAAGCCGAACGCGCAAAGATCCTCTCGCAGGTGAAAGACGCGCTGAGCAAACACCCCGCCGCCTACCCGGAGATTGTCGTGACATCTTCGGAAAAGGGCTGGGGCATCCCTACGCTGCGTGCCATCATCGCCACGCTGGTATAGCACCTCCCGCCGCTATCGGCTTCCCATGGGTCAACAGATGAGAACGCAAGACATGAACCGCGACTGGATCGCCACCGCCCAAACCCTCAGCCAAGCTCTGCCCTTTTTGCAACGCTACGCCGATGCCACCGTGGTCATCAAACTGGGCGGCCATGCGATGGGCAGCGACGAAGCGATGGACGAATTCGCCCGCGATGTCGCGCTGATGCGGCAGGTGGGGGTGAACCCGGTGATCGTCCATGGCGGCGGCCCGATGATCAACGACATGCTGGCGCGGTTGAATATAAAATCCGAATTCGTGAACGGCAAACGGGTGACCGATGCCGCGACCATGGAAGTGGTTGAGATGGTGCTCTCGGGCCTCGTCAATGCGCGGATCGTGCAGGCGATCTCGGAGCAAGGTGGCCGCGCGGTTGGTGTTTCGGGCAAAGACAGCGGGTTGATCGTTTGCGACCCCGAAGACCCCGCTCTGGGCCTCGTGGGCAACCCGACACAGGTCAACCCGCGCATCCTGCGGGACTTTGCCGACAAGGGCATCATTCCCGTCATCGCGCCGCTCGGTATGGGCCACGGGGGGGAGACCTATAACATCAACGGCGACACCGCCGCTGGCGCCATCGCGGGCGCGCTGGAGGCCGACCGCTTGCTGCTGCTGACGGATGTGGCGGGCGTCAAGGACGGCAACGGTGAGGTTGTGACCGACCTCACAGCGAGCCAAATCAACGAGATGATCGCCGATGGCACCATTGCAGGCGGGATGATTCCCAAGGTCCAGACCGCGCTGAACGCGCTCGAAGGCGGTGTGCGGGCGGCGGTCATCCTCGACGGGCGCGCGCCCAATGCCTGCCTGTTGGAGCTTTTCACCGAACACGGCGCGGGCAGCATCATTCGCAAGGGCTAGCCCCAAAGCGCTTGCCCCCTGCCCCTGCTTCGCGCCTATGATGGGCCGAGCAGTGAAAGGAACGACATGCGCCGCCTGATCCTGATGCGACACGCGAAATCGGACTGGTCCCATGGGACCAGCGATCATGACCGCCCCTTGAACGCCCGCGGGCGCGGGGCGGCCCAAGCCCTTGGCAACTGGCTGCGCACAGAGACGCTGCTGCCTGATGCGGTGCTCTGCTCAACGGCGGCCCGCACCCGCGAAACCTGCGCCCGCTTGGCGCTGCCTGAGGGTTGTCGGGTGGAGTACCTGCGCGAACTCTACCTCGCCGAGCCTGATCAGATCATCACCAGCCTGTGCCAGCGCGGCACGGGCAACACCCTGCTGCTGGTCGCGCATAACCCCGGCATCGCCGCTGCCGCCGCAGGGCTGTTGCAGCAGCCGCCCGAACAGGAAGCCTTTGATCGCTACCCCTCGGGCGCGACGACGGTGTTGGATTTCGCGGTTGAAAGCTGGGCCGATGTGGCCCCCAGCAGCGGCCTGCTGCACGCCTTCACCGTCCCCAAACAACTGGTTTGAAACGCAAACGCCCCGACCAAATGGCCGGGGCGCATGTCTTACCTTGGTCCGATTTGCCCGGTTCAGTGCCCGAGAATCTGGCTCAGGAACAGCTGCGTGCGCGGGCTTTGCGGGTTGTTGAAGAAGGCCTCAGGCTCGTTCTGCTCAACAATCTGGCCTTCGTCCATGAAGATCACGCGGTTCGCCACCTGACGGGCAAAGCCCATCTCATGGGTCACGCAGAGCATGGTCATGCCCTCTTCGGCAAGCTCGATCATCGTGTCGAGCACCTCTTTGATCATCTCGGGGTCGAGCGCAGATGTCGGCTCATCGAACAGCATGACCCGCGGGCGCATGCAGAGCGAACGGGCGATCGCCACACGCTGCTGCTGACCGCCCGAAAGCTGGCCGGGATACTTATTGGCCTGATCGGGGATCTTCACCTTTTCAAGGAAATGCATCGCCGTTTCTTCGGCTTCCTTCTTGGGCGTCTTGCGGACCCAGATCGGCGCCAGCGTGCAGTTCTCAAGGATCGTCAGATGCGGGAAGAGGTTGAAGTGCTGGAAGCACATGCCGACCTCTGAGCGGATCTTGTCGATGTTCTTGAGGTCCGAGCTCAGCAGCGTGCCGTCGACCTCGATGGTGCCCTTCTGATGCTCTTCCAGCGCGTTGATGCAGCGGATCAGCGTCGACTTGCCCGAGCCCGATGGCCCGCAGATCACGATCCGCTCGCCCCGGTGCACGGTCAGGTTGATGTCGCGCAGCACGTGGAAGGCCCCGTACCACTTGTTCATGTTGTCGATGCGGATCGCGACTTCGTCGGATACTTTCATTTGTGCGGTCTCAGCCATGCGAGAACCCTCCCTTAACGATGGTCAGTCGCAAGACGGCGTTCCAGCCACTGCGAGTATTGAGAAATGCCGTAGCAGACGATGAAGAACAGCACGGAAGCAAAGAGGAAAAGCTCCCAGTAAACGCCGTTCCAGTCGGTCGAGGCGAGGATCGGGCCGCGGATCATGCCGATGATGTCGAACAGCGAGATGACCGAGACCAGCGTGGTGTCCTTGAACAGGCCCACCGCGATGTTCACGATGCCCGGGATCGAGATTTTCAGCGCCTGCGGCAGGATGATCAGCCGCATCGCCTGCGGGTAGTCGAGGCCAAGGCTGTCGGCGGCCTCGTACTGCCCCTTCGGCAGCGCGGCGAGGCCACCCCGGATCACCTCGGCGATATAGGCCGAGGAGAACATGGTGATCATGATCACCACGCGGATGAAGAGGTCCACCCCCGAACCCGGCGGGAAGAAATAGGCCAGCATCACGTTCGCCACGAACAAGAGCGTGATCAGCGGCACGCCGCGGACGAATTCGATGAAGACCACGCAGATGCCCTTGACGATCGGCAGGTGAGACTGGCGGCCAAGCGCCAGTGCGATGCCGATGGGCAGCGACAGCGACACGCAGGTGATGCCCAGCATCATGTTAAGCATGAAACCACCAAGGTCACGGCTGGGGATCGCTTGCAGCAGCGGCGATGCGGGGCGCAGCGCCTCGCCAATGAAGCCACCGATATACCAGACGATCACCGCAGCGACGACGCCGCCCGCCAGCGCCATGGCAAAGCTCTTCTGCACCAGACGGCTATAGACGACATAGCCCGCCACGACGCCCAAAAGCGCGAAGATCGGCCCCCAGATCGGCCCGCCCCAGATCAGCCAGAAGGCAAGGAACGGGTAGACGCCGGTGAAAAGCAGCAGCTTGCGCGGCAGGTCGATGAAGAGCACGGGTGCGGCGGCAAGGAACAGCAGCACCAGCGCGAGGGTGGGACGCCAGTATTGGTCGCTGGGATATTTGAAGCCAAAGAGCAGTTGATGCCAGCGCTCGCTCAGCACCGAGAAACAGGCCCCGGTCGCGCCGTCCAAAATCTCACGACATTCCGACAGGCTGCTCGCCGACCAGACGCCGTTCAACAGCCACGGCAGAGAGCCGGAGACCAGAAGATAGAGGAAATAGAGCGCTACAATCGTCAGGATCGCATTCGCCCATGTCGGGAAAAGGTTGTCCTTCACCCATTTCAGCGGGCCGCCGACCTTATCCGGCGGGGCCGCAGGCGGCAGCGAGGTTTCACGCACGAAGGCGATGGATTCAGCATGTGTGTCTGACATGGCTTAACGCTCCTTCAGCTTCGTTGCGTTGTTGTAGACGTTCATCACCATGGAGATGCCCAGCGAGATGACGAGGTAGAAGAGCATCAGAAGAACCACGCATTCGATCGCCCGCCCGGTCTGGTTCAGGGTGATCCCGCCCAGCGTCGCGGTGATGTCGGCATAGCCCACGAGGATCGCCAGCGAGGAGTTCTTGGTGATGTTGAGGTAGTTCGAAATAAGCGGCGGGATGATGACGCGCAGCGCCTGCGGCAGCACCACAAGGTTCATGATCCGGCCCGACCGGAGGCCCAGGGCTGCGGCGGCTTCGGACTGGCCCTTGCTGACCGCCTGAATGCCGGCGCGGACGTTCTCGGCAATGAAGGCACCGGTGTAGATCGACAGGGCGAACCACAGCGCGATCAGCGGCGCGCCGATCTGGATGCCGCCGCGGAAGTTGAAGCCCTTCAGCGCGGGGTAGTCGAGCCCGATCGGCATGCCCATGATGAAGAACATGATGATCGTCGGCAGCAACAGGATCGCGACCGAGGGCCAGAGCATCGGCAGCAGGCGACCGGTGTCATAAAGCAGCTTGGTCGCATAGCGGCGGTAGGCAAAGACGCCGATCACCGAGGCGACAAAGGTCGCCACCACGATCATCGACCCCGGTCCCCAGACAGGCCCCGGGATATAGACGCCGCGGTTGGTAAATGCGAAAGATCCCAGCATCATGCTCGACGTCGGATCGTCGCCCCGGAAGGCCGACGGCGCGGGCATCGCGGCGGTCATGATGGTGTAGATGATCAGGATCCAGATCAGCACCGGGATGTTGCGGAAAATCTCGACGTAGCCCGCCATGAGCTTGCGGACCAGCCAGTTGTTCGACAGGCGCAGAACCCCGGCGATGACGCCAAAGATCGTGGCCGTGACACAGGCAAGGAAGGACACCAGCAGCGTGTTGATGATCCCGACCCAAGCCGCCTGAAGGTTCGACGATTGGCTGGTATAGGGGATCAGCGTCTGGTTGATGTCATAGCCCGCCGGATTGCCGAGGAACTGGAAAGAGATGTTCAAACCGGCGGCGCGCAGGTTCGCGGCAAGGTTCGATCCCAGATACCAGATCGCCGTGACCAGCAGCGCCAGCGCGATCACCTGAAAGGTGATCGACCGATAGCGGGTATCGCTCAACAGCATAGATGGCCGGAACGACGCCTTGGGAGGGTCGGAGAATGTCGTCATGTATGTATCCCTGTGTTCCGGCTTGTTTTTTATCGGTGCATTTGGCGCACCTTGGCCGAATCATTTTTGGTCGTAGATCGATTTATCTCGATCGTGGGTTTTTATTGTCTCGTTGGGGTTTCGTCAGTCGTTTTTTGACCGTTCTTCTTTTCAGTAGGGAGCTTTTGTTGGCCAGAGGCAGGCAGCCCCACCGGCCAGAGGCGCAAGGGGCGCAGGAATTCCCGCGCCCCTCGCTTCGCTATTTAGCGGAAGGGCGGTGCGTAGAGCAGGCCACCATCTGTCCACTGGGCGTTCAGCCCGCGTGCCAGACCGATCGGCGTCTCTTCGCCGATGTTCTTGGCAAAGATCTCACCGTAGTTGCCTTCGGCCATGATGGCGCGCTTGGCCCAGTCGGCGTCGAGGCCGATCATCTCACCCAATGTGCCCTCGGTGCCCAAGAGGCGGGCGACTTCGGGGTTGTTGGTGTTGCCGGTCATCTCTTCGATGTTGGCCGAGGTGATGCCCAGTTCTTCGGCAGCGATCAGCGCGTTCAGCACCCAGCGGGTGATGTCGCCCCAATCGTTGTCGCCGTGGCGGACCAGCGGGCCCAGCGGCTCTTTCGAGATGATTTCGGGCAGCAGCACGTGCTCATCGGGGTTTTCGAAGGTCGCGCGTGTCGCGGCAAGGCCGGAGGCGTCGGTGGTGTAGGTGTCGCAGGCACCGGCAAGGTACTGCTGCTGGCCTTCGGCGTTGGTTTCAACCGGGACGGGCTCGTAGCTGATGTTGTTCTTGCGGAAGAAGTCCGCGAGGTTCAGCTCGGTGGTGGTGCCGGTCTGGATGCAGACGGTCGCGCCGTCGAGATCCTTGGCCGAGGAGACGCCGAGCGCTTTCGGGACCATGAAGCCCTGACCGTCGTAGTAGTTCACGCCGATGAAATCGAATTTCAGGTCGGTGTCGCGGCTGAAGGTCCATGTGGTGTTGCGTGCGAGGAAGTCGATCTCGCCCGAAGCCAGCGCGGTGAAGCGGGTCTTGCCGGTTGTCGGCACGAATTCCACGGCGTTCTTGTCGCCCAGAACGGCGGCAGCAACGGCACGGCACACGGCCACGTCGAAACCTTCCCATTCGCCGTTGGCGTTCGGCGCGGCAAAGCCTGCAAGGCCTGTGGTCACGCCACAGTTCAGCTTGCCACGGGCCTTGACGTCATCAAGCGTGGCGGCACCAGCAGCGCCGGCCGCAAGGCCAGCAACGGTCAGCGCGCCAAAAATTACGGTTTTTTTCATTTTTACCTCTTCCTGATAGTCCGCCACGTTCACTGGCGGTTAATCCGACGCCAGATGACGCCGAAAGCGATCTTGTGCAGGGTTTCCCTTGCTCAATGAAAAGCAGTGTGGGCGGATTCAGGTTTGAAGGTCAAGGGCGCGATGGGCAAAATCAGAGCGGGTTTTCACATCGCGGCGCAAAGCTTTTATCAAGTTAAGCAGCTTTGCAAAGCACTATTATTGCACATGCATGTAAAAACGCCTGCCGCTTGATTTCGGCCTCTTGCTCGGCCACGTCATCGCGGCCCCATTGCTCGGCCTGCCATGTCTCATCCAGCCGCGACAGGGCCCAAATTTCCTCGGGGTCAAAGGCCTGTTCGAGCGCGGCAAAGCCAAGGATCAGCGAGCCGGTGAGGCTCACAAGGTCATGAAAAGCCGCCAGTTCAAAGGGATCAAGCGCCGCCGTCCGCCGGTGCAATTGGGCCAGGGCTTCGGGCGCTTGCGGCTCATGCATGATGCCCTCCCGCGTCTCCAACCGCACGCCAAGGGTTTGCGCCGCCCAATCCAGCATCGGATCCCACTCAGACGCTTGCCGGGCGACCAAACCTTCGGGGCTGTCGGCGCGGTAGCACAGAAGATCGCTGTCGCCATAGGCCGCGAGCATCTCGACGACCTCGGCCTTTTGCACCGCGACCTTGTCGATCGCGGCATTGGCGGTCTTGGTCACCGGCATGGTGCGCGGGTCGATCTGTTTCTCCTGCGCCTGCCATTCGGCGGCCACGGCCTCGGCCATGGCGCGGGTCGGCAGGGTCAGCGGGCGCTTGGCCGGGGTTTTCACCCGGCGGCCGTCCAACTCGACGGTGAAACCGTCTTCGACCGCGACCACGGCGGCGTCTTTCCAAAAGCGTTTGGCTTTCCAGTCACTCATGCGGGAATGCTCCAGATTTGTTCCAGTAGGGCGGGCAGCGCCGCGAAATCCTCGACCAGATGCGCGGCGGCGGCCAGCCGTTCCGGGCCGTGATAGCCCCATTTGACGCCGATCCCGGTCACCCCGGCAGCGGCGGCCATGTCCATGTCGAAAGAGGTGTCGCCGATCATCACCGTGGCCTCAGGCCCCACCCCGGCATCGGCCATCGCCTGATGGATCATCGACGGATGCGGCTTGGAGGGATGGAAATCCGCCACCTGCTGCGTGATGAAAAGACCCTCCAGCCCGTGACCGGCGATCAACTTGTCCAACCCGCGTTTCGACTTTCCCGTGGCGACGCCCAACAGCACCTCCGGCTCTGCGTGAAGACGCCGCAACGTCTCAACCGCGCCGGGGTAAAGCGGCGAAGATTGCGCCACGCCTGCCTCAGCCCGCAGTGTCATATAGGCAGCCTTATAGGCTTCAACCATCGCAAGGTGATCCCCCGCCGGGCGCGTGGGGGCCAGCACCGTCATCGCCACATCCAGCGATAGGCCGACGATCGACAGGATCTCGGCCCGCGTTGGCGCGGGCGCCTCCACAGCCGCAAAGGCCGCCGTCATCGCCGCGACGATATCGCCTTGGCTGTCGACCAGCGTGCCGTCGACGTCAAAGATCACCAAACGGAGCGGTTTGCTCATTGCAGCGACTCGAAAGGGTCTTCTTCGGCGAGATCCTCGGTCCAACCGAAGGTGTCCCAGCTATGCGCCATGTGGTCGGGCAGTTCAGCGGTGATGGTGACCACCTTGCGCGTGTGCGGATGCTCGAAACGCATCATCCGCGCATGCAGATGCAGCTTCTTCGAGATGATCCCGCCCAGTTGCGCGCCCCAGCCATCGCCGAGGTTCTCCTGCCCCGAGCCGCCGTATTTGCCGTCACCGACGATCGGATGCCCGATCTCAGCCATATGCGCTCGCAGCTGGTGGGTGCGGCCCGTGACCGGCTCCATCGCCACCCAAGACGCGCGCGAGCCGACGCGGAAGAGCGTGGCATAAAGCGTATGCGCGCGTTTCGCGCCCGGCGTGTCGTCCATGTCGCGCGGGTGCACGGCGATCATCTTCTCGCCCTCGCCCTTGCGGCCATGGCCGCCGGCCTTGACCAGACCGTATTTGATCTCGCCCAAGTACGGTGTCGGCACGCCCGCGACGATGGCCCAATAGATCTTGCGGGTTTCGCGGTGCCGCATCGCCGCCGTCAGCGATTTGGCCGCCGCGCGGGTCCGCGCCAGCAGCAGCACGCCCGAGGTGTCGCGGTCGAGCCGGTGCACGAGGCGCGGCTTCTCCTCGGCGTCGAAGGTCAGCGCCTCGGACAGAGCATCGACATGCCGATCCGCCTGCCCCGAACCGCCCTGCACCGCCAGACCGGCGGGCTTGTTGAGCGCGATGACATGGTCGTCGCGGTAGATCACGCAGTTGCGGATCATCTTGGCATCCGCCTCGGTGATGCGTGTCCGCTTGGGCGGCGGGGGCGGCGCGGCATCGGGCAGCGGCGGCACGCGCACCTGCTGGCCCGCCTCGAGCCGGGTGTTAGCCTTGACACGGCCCCCATCGACACGGATCTCGCCCTTGCGGCACATCTTCTCGATGAGGCCTTGATTGATCTGCGGAAACATCCGCTTGAACCAGCGGTCGAGCCGCTGGTCGCCATCACCCTCGGCGACGGTCACTGTCTGTACGCGGCTCATGCCAATACCTCTCGGGCCAACCAGAGGCCCAGCAAACAGGCGGCCAGCGACAAGATCACCGAGGCCCCCACATATGAAAATGCAACAGCGGCGCGGCCTGCCTCAAGCAGTCGCAGCGTGTCGAGTGAAAACGCCGAAAAGGTCGTGAAGCCGCCCAGAAGACCAGTCATCAAGAAGGGCAGCAGCAGCGTCTTGTCGGCCAAGGATACCCAAACGACGCCGATCGCCAGCGACCCTGCGACGTTCACCGCCAGCGTGCCCAAAGGGAAGCCGACGGCGAGACCGACAAGGTAGCGCAGACACGCGCCCAAAGCGCCGCCGAGCGCCACCATGATCAGTGTTTTCATCATCGACACCCCATCGCGCTTGCGCGGGCCGGAGTCAAGTTTTCCGCTTTGCCCGCAGCCCGGCAAAGTAGTCCTGCCGCTTTTTCAACTCCCGCTCGAAACCGCGCTCGACCGGCTCATAGAGGTTCGGCCGTTCCATCGTGTCGGGAAAGTAGTTCTGCCCCGAAAACCCGTCTTCGGCATCATGGTCGTAGGCATAGCCGCTGCCGTAGCCTTGCTCCTTCATCAGCTTGGTCGGCGCGTTAAGAATGTGCTTGGGCGGCGGCTCTGACCCGGTGCTACGCGCCAGCCGTCGCGCGCCCTTGTAAGCCTTGTAGACGGCGTTGGATTTCGGCGCGAGGCAGATGTAGGTCAGCGCCTGCGCGATCGCGAGTTCGCCCTCCGGGCTGCCAAGCCGCTCGTAGGTCTCCCAGGCCTGAAGGCAGAAGGCCTGTGCCTGTGGATCTGCCAGACCGACATCTTCAACCGCCATCCGTGTGATCCGCCGCATCAGGTAGCGCGGGTCCTCCCCGCCCTCGAGCATTCGGCCCAGCCAGTAGAGCGCCGCGTCTGGGTCCGATCCACGCATGGATTTATGCAGCGCCGAGATGAGGTTGTAATGCGAATCCCCCGATTTGTCGTATTGCGCGGCACGGCGCATGAGGCGCTTTGACAGCCCCGCCTTGTCGAGCGGGCCGTCGTCCTTCCAGGCGGTCACCTGTTCGATCAGGTTCAGAAGCGCCCGCCCGTCGCCGTCGGCCATCTCCAAAAGCGCCTCGCGCGCCTCGGGTTGCAGCGGCAGGGGTTTGCCCTGCTCGCGTTCCGCCCGCTGCGCCAGACGCTCCAGATCCTCATGCGGCAGGCGTTCCAGCACCAGCACCTGTGCGCGGCTCAGCACGGCGGCGTTTAACTCGAAACTGGGATTCTCGGTGGTGGCGCCGACCAGAAGGATGGTGCCATCCTCCATATGCGGCAGGAAGCCGTCCTGCTGGGCCTTGTTGAAACGGTGAATCTCGTCGACGAAAAGAAGCGTCCCCTGCCCCTGACGGCGGCGCATCTTGGCGGCCTCGAAGACCTTGCGCAGTTCCGGCACGCCCGAGAAGATCGCGCTGATCTGCACGAAATGCAGATCGGTCTCATCCGCCAAAAGCCGCGCGATGGTGGTCTTGCCCACGCCGGGCGGGCCCCAGAAGATCAACGAAGACAACGCGCCGGCTGCCAGCATCACCGTCAGCGGCGCGTCGGGCCCCAGCACTTTTTCCTGCCCGATCACCTCGGCAAGGGATTTCGGCCGCAGCCGGTCGGCAAGAGGGCGGTGGCCGCCCTCTTCCGCTTTTCCCGTCTCTCCGAACAGATCCGCCACGCTACCCCCTGAACCGCAGCGCCATGCGCCGGTCGCCCCGTTGTATCACCATCTGGATGCGGCGCACCTGCCCCGAGAGCAGCGCCGCGAGGGCGGCGGTATCTTCCACCGCCACGCCGTTGACCGAGAGTATCACGTCGCCATCGCTGAGCCCCACGCGCGGGCCGAAGCGTCCGGCGTCGAGCACCACGACGCCCGCGCTTTCCAAGGGCAGGTTCATCTCGGCAATGACCGCCGGGTTGATCCGCGCCGCTTTGAGGCCCGGCAGCAGGCTGCGCGCGCCCAAGGTGACCTCGGCACGGTCCGGCACGTCGGGCGCGGCGATCAGAGCCACGGTCACCTCTTGCAGCCGCCCCTCGCGCATGACACCCACGCGCGCAGAATGGCCCAGCCCCGCCACCGACATGCGGTAGATCATCTCGGCGGGCGTATTCACCGGCTGGTCGTCGACGCTGACGATCACGTCGCCAACCTTCAACCCCGCGCCGTTGAAGGGGCTGGCGGGATGCAGCCCGGAAACGATGATCCCGCCCGGACGGTCCAGCCCCAAGGGCCCCGCCATGTCGGCATCGACTGGCTGGCCTGAAAGCCCCGCCCAGGGGCGCTGGAAAGCGGTCTCCCCGGCGCGGGCCTGTGCGACGAAGGCGGCGACCAGATCGGCGGGAATGGCGAAACCGATGCCGTTGCTGCCGCCCGAGCGGGTCAGGATCGAGGTGTTCACTCCGATGAGCCTTCCGCCCATGTCAATGAGCGCCCCGCCGGAATTGCCCGGGTTGATCGGCGCGTCGGTCTGGATGAAATAGCCCTGACCTCCCCCGCCCGCGGCGCCAGAGCGGGCCAGCCCCGAGACGATCCCGCTCGACACGGTCTGGCCCACGCCGAAGGGGTTGCCGATGGCCAGCGTCAACTCGCCCACCTCTACCGCGTCGCTGTCGCGCAGCTTGAGAAAGGGCAGGTCCTCCGAGCCTTCGAGTTTGAGGATCGCAAGATCGCTGTCGGCATCGCCCAGAAGCACCCGGGCGCTGTACTCGCGCCGGTCGTTCAGCACGACGCGGATGTCGGTGGCGGTGCCGACGACGTGGTAGTTCGACACGACGATCCCGTCAGCAGAGAGGATCACGCCCGAGCCGAGCGAGTTCTGCACCCGGGGCCGCTCGGAGAAAGGATCGCGAAAGAACCTTTCGAAGAAAGGGTCGGCCTGCAGCGGCGTGCGGCGCGCTTCGGTGATGGTGCGGGCGTAGATGTTCACGACCGCCGGCGCGGCCTCTTTGACCAGCGGCACGAAACTCAACTGCATCTGCGCGGCCGAGCTTGGCACCTGCTGCGCCGCCAGGGGGGCGGCGAGCAACATCAGGATCAGCAGGAGGTATCTCATACCCCCAGATATGCGCAGGGTCCCGGCCCGGTGCAACTGCGATTTCTCTGCGCGAGGGCCCGGAAAAGAAAAAGCCCCGCCGAATGGCAGGGCTTTCCGATCCGCGATAGGCGGGGATCTTATTCTGCCGCTTCTTCCTCGGCCAGACGCGCCTTGTCAGCAGCGCCCTTGGCTTCGCGGTCGCGGTCGACGAATTCGATGATCGCCATCGGCGCCATGTCACCATAGCGGAAGCCGGCCTTCAGAACACGGACGTAGCCACCCTGACGGTCCTTGTAGCGCGGGCCCAGCACGTCGAACAGCTTGGCGACATACTGGTCTTCTTTCAGCTTCGACGCGGCCTGACGGCGGGCGTGCAGGTCGCCGCGCTTGGCCAGCGTGATCATCTTTTCGATGATCGGCTTCAGTTCCTTGGCTTTCGGCAAGGTGGTCTTGATCTGCTCATGCTCGATGAGCGAGCCTGCCATGTTCGAGAACAGCGCCTTGCGGTGTTCATGTGTACGGTTCAGGCGGCGGTATCCACGTGCGTGACGCATTGTCTTACTCCAATCGTGATGCCCTCTACGGGCGGTTTTGCTTTGTCTGGCCCGCGATGCGTGTCACGAGCTCTCCTTGGGGCGTGTGCCCGGTCTTCACGGCACCCGATTTCTTTGAAAGAAATCGGCCCCGGAAACTTTGAAAGTTTCCGGGCACCGTATCTTAGAACGAATCCTCGAACTTCTTGGCGAGGTCTTCGATGTTCTCTGGCGGCCAGTCCTCGACGTCCATGCCAAGGTGCAGACCCATGCCCGACAGCACTTCCTTGATCTCGTTCAAGGACTTGCGGCCGAAGTTCGGGGTGCGCAGCATCTCGGCTTCGGTCTTCTGGATCAGGTCGCCGATGTAGACGATGTTGTCGTTCTTCAGGCAGTTCGCCGAACGGACCGAGAGCTCCAGTTCGTCGACCTTCTTCAGCAGCAGCGGGTTGAACTCGAGACCGTCGTCGTCGTCCTGACGGGACGCCGATTCCGGCTCGTCGAAGTTGACGAAGATGCCAAGCTGGTCCTGCAGGATGCGCGCGGCGAAGGCCACGGCGTCGTCCGGCGTGATGGAGCCGTCTGTTTCGACCTTCATGGTCAGCTTGTCATAGTCCAGCACCTGGCCCTCACGGGTGGGCTGCACGTCATAGGAGACCTTCTTGACCGGCGAATAGATCGCGTCGATCGGAATGAGACCGATAGGCGCATCTTCGGGCTTGTTCTTGTCGGCAGAGACATAGCCCTTGCCGGTGTTAACGGTCAGCTCCATGTAGACATCTGCACCATCGTCGAGGTGGCAGATCACATGCTCGCGGTTCAGAATCTCGATACCGGCGGATTCGGAGATGTCACCGGCGGTGACGACGCCCGGGCCCTTGGCGGAGATCGACAGGCGCTTCGGCCCTTCGACTTCCATGCGCAGGCTGACGCCCTTGAGGTTCAGGATGATGTCGGTCACGTCTTCGCGCACACCGGCGACGGAGGAGAACTCGTGCAGCACGTTGTCGATCTGCACGGAGGTGATTGCCGCGCCCTGCAGCGAGGACATCAGCACGCGGCGCAGCGCGTTGCCGAGGGTCAGACCGAAGCCCCGCTCCAGCGGTTCGGCCATGACGGTTGCCTGACGTGCGGGGTCGTTGCCCGGCTTGACGTCAAGCTGTTGCGGCTTGATCAATTCAGCCCAATTCTTGTGGATCATGCGTCCCTCCATCCTTGTTTGTGCCTCATGTCCAAATGACACAAACGCTCGAGGTTTCTGAAAAGCGGTATGGGGCCGCACGCAAGGCGCGACCCCATGTAAAACAATCCCGGCTTAAACGCGGCGGCGTTTGGGCGGGCGGCAGCCGTTGTGGGCCATCGGGGTCACATCACGGATCGAGGTGATGTTGAAACCGGCGGCAGCAAGGGCGCGCAGGGCGCTCTCGCGGCCCGAACCGGGGCCCTGCACTTCGACTTCCAGCGTCTTGACGCCGTGATCCTGTGCCTTGCGGCCCGCGTCTTCGGCGGCCATCTGGGCGGCATAGGGTGTCGACTTGCGCGAACCCTTGAAGCCCATGGTGCCAGCAGACGACCAGGAGATCGCGTTGCCCTGCACGTCCGAGATCAGGATCTTGGTGTTGTTGAAGCTCGAGTTCACATGCGCCACGCCTGCGGCGATGTTCTTGGAGACCTTACGCTTGGTGCGTGTCTTATCGCGTGCCATTGATCGGACCCTCCCTTATTTCTTCTTGCCAGCAATGGCCTTTGCGGGGCCTTTGCGTGTGCGTGCGTTGGTATGGGTGCGCTGGCCGCGAACCGGCAGGTTGCGACGGTGGCGCAGGCCACGGTAGCAGCCGAGGTCCATCAGGCGCTTGATGTTCATCTGCGTGTCACGACGCAGGTCGCCTTCGACGGTGTAGTTGGCGTCGATGTGCTCACGCACGGCCAGAACTTCGGCGTCGGACAGCTCGTTGACCCGGCGGGTCTCGTCGATGCCGACAGCTTCGCAGATGGCCTTGGCGGAGGAGCTGCCAATACCGGTGATATAGGTGAGGGCGATGGGAACCCGCTTTGCAGTCGGGATGTTTACGCCGGCAATACGTGCCACGTTAGCTATTCCTTTTCGTTGCGGGTCCGTGATTCCAGACCCTTTTTTCACAACACAAGCCCGAGGCGGTAAGACCATCGGGCTAAGGCTGATCAGGTGATCTTGCGGGGTCGGGCGGAACCCTTGCCGCAGTTTGATTCTCTTACGAGATAGGGGTGACTATGAGGTTTTGCGCAGGGCGTCAAGGCCCGCACAAAACTCTACGCTGCTCCGCCGCGCGAAGGCAAAGGACAGCGCCCCCTGCCCCGCGCGGCCGGGAAATCACTTGTCGAGAACCTGCGCGATCGCGCCGCGCACTTCTTCGATCTGGCCCAGACCGTTCACGCCGCTGAGCATGTCTTTGGCATAGTAGTAGCCGATCAGCGGAGAGGTCTGTTTGTAATAGGCCATCAGCCGGGTTTTGAGGCTTTCCTCATTGTCGTCTGCGCGGCGCTTGAACTCGGTCTCGCCGCAGTTGGTGCACTTACCATCTTCGGGGATCGGTTTGGTCAGGTCGTTATAAACCTCGCCACAGCTTGCGCAGGTGGAACGGGCGGTGATGCGCGCCACCAGCGCCTCATCGTCGACCTTCATCTCGATCACAGCGTCGAGGGTCTGGCCCTCTTGCGCCATCAAATCGGCCAGCGCATCAGCTTGCGCCAGCGTGCGGGGGAAACCGTCAAAGATGAAGCCGCCATGCTCGGCCTTGTCGGTCAACTTTTCGCGGATCAGGCCGATGACAATTTCGTCGGTGACCAGCGCGCCGCGGTCCATGACGTCAGCCACGATCTTGCCCATCTCCGTGCCGCTGTCCTTGGCTTCACGCAGCATGTCGCCGGTGGAGAGCTGAACCATGTTGCGGGTCTCGACCAGATGACGTGCTTGGGTGCCTTTGCCTGCGCCCGGAGGCCCGAGTAGGATAATATTCATCGACGTACGGGGCTCCGTTTCTTGCGTGTACCTTTGCCTTTGCCCGCGCCCTTGCCGCGCAGCTGAGACTTCTCAAGCAGACCTTCATACTGGTGCGCCAGCAGATGGCTTTGAACCTGTTGGATCGTGTCCATGGTGACCGAGACGACGATCAGCACCGATGTGCCACCAAAGTAGAAGGGAATGGCGAACTGGCCGCGCAGAATCTCGGGCAGAACACAGACCGCCGCCAGATAGGCCGACCCGAGGACAAGGATGCGGTTGACCACATACTCCAGATACTCAGCCGTGCGCTTGCCGGGACGAATGCCGGGAACAAAGCCGTTCTGGTTCTTCAGGTTGTCGGCCACATCATCAGGTTTGAAGCTGACGTTGAAGGTGTAGAAATAGGCGAAGAAGACGATCATGCCAACGAAGAACAGCAGGTAAAGCGGCTGACCGGGGCCGAAGTTCGCCAAGAGCCAAGACATCACTGGGCTGGTAGAATTGCCCGAGAAGGTGCTAACCGTGACCGGCAGCAGCAGCAGCGAGGAGGCGAAGATCGCCGGGATCACGCCCGCCGGGTTCACCTTCACCGGCAGGTGGCTGGTGCCGCCGTCGTACATCTTCATGCCGACCTGGCGGCGGGGGTATTGAATGTGGATCTTGCGCAGGGCCCGCTCCATGAAGACCACGAACATGATCGTCGCGATCACCATGACCAAGACGCCCACGATGACGGCGGGGCTGATGGCGCCCGAACGGCCCGAGGCGAAGAACTGCGCAATGGCGGCGGGAACCTCGGCGATGATGCCGACGAAGATGATGAGCGAGATGCCGTTGCCGATGCCGCGTGCGGTGATCTGCTCACCCAGCCACATCAGGAACATGGTGCCGCCCACGAGGGTAATCATACAGGCCGCGATAAAGCCGAAGCCCATCTGGCCATCGGCCACAATGTCACCGGCCTGAAGGCTCACGGCGAGGCCGTAGGACTGCAAAGTCGCCAGCGCCACGGTGCCGTAGCGTGTATACTGGTTAATCTTCTTGCGCCCCTGCTCGCCCTCTTTCTTCAGCTGTTCCAGCGCAGGCACCATGGAGGTCAGCAGCTGAACGATGATCGAGGCCGAGATATAGGGCATGATGCCCAGAGCGAAGATACCCATCCGGCCAAGCGCGCCGCCGGTGAACATCGACACCATGCCGCCGATGCCCTGGCCCGCGCTCTCCATAAAGTCACGCAGTGCGCCACCGTCGATGCCGGGAACCGGAATGAAGGTGCCAAGGCGGTAAACGATAAGCAGCCCGAGCGTGAACAGAATCCGGTTGCGCAGGTCTGTTGCCTTGCCCAATGCGGACCAGCTCGTGTTCGCGGCCATGTTTTCGACGGCAGATACCATGAGGGGTCTCTTCTTTTGTTGCGAAAACGCCGCCCGGGCCGTTTTCCGGCGGGCGGCGTTCGGGAAAACTTGAGGTTATGTAAGCGGCTGGCGCGCCGCTCACAAGCCTTAAGGCCGCTTTACTCGGATGCCTCGGCCGCCTTGGGGGCGGTCACGGTCACCTTGCCGCCTGCCTTCTCGACCGCCTCGATGGCGGACTTGGAGGCGCCAGCGACGTTCAGGTCGATCTTGGAGGTGATGTCACCCTTGGCCAGAACGCGGATACCGTCCAGTTCACGACGGACCAGACCGGAAGCGACCAGCGCCGCACCGTCAATGGTGTTGCCCGCGTCAAGCTTCTTGGCGTCGATGAATTTCTGGATCAAGCCCAGGTTCACAACAGCGAAAGACTTGCGGTTCGGCTTGTTGAAGCCGCGCTTGGGCAGACGCTGGTAGATGGGCATCTGGCCGCCTTCGTAGCCGTTGATGCTCACACCCGAGCGGGACTTCTGACCCTTGATACCACGGCCACCCATTTTACCCTTGCCAGAGCCGGGACCACGGCCAACGCGCATACGCTTCTTGGCTGCGCCTTCGTTGTCGGAAAGTTCGTGCAGTTTCATGTCGCTTCTCCTTATGCCGGAAATGGCCCCCAGCGACGGGAGTGGCCAAACGCGGCGTTGCGATTCCATTGCGACCCAACACGGGCCACCGGGGGCGTATAGGGGATGGCGGGGGGCGTGACAAGGGGGGCGTGGCGACTACCTCCAGCGCCTCCCCCCTGTCGACCTAATCCCACCGGCTAGTGGCAATGATATGGCTTTGATCCGGCATGGCAACATCGCCCCGGCGGTGAGGATTTTCTACATCCGCCCCCATGGGCGGGGCCGTCGGGGGTACTTAGTTGGCTGGTTTGCATCTGAACCGACGCGAAGGACGGCCCACCAGCCGCCACAAATATAACGGCGAGTATAGCAAAGGGTTTCATCGTTAATCCTATCCGTTTACGCCCCGAAAAAATGCGTGAGGCCATTCAACGGTAAATGTTAACGAAATATTAACAAGTGTTGAAAACGAGTGGGCGAAGGAACCGACCTCTCGAATCCCCCCAGTAAGCGGACCGAACGCGTACCAAGCGCGCCTCAGCATTCGCCTGCCAAACCCGCAAATCCCACAACGCAAAACGCCCCGCAGTTCCCTGCGAGGCGTCTTCGTAGGACGGTCCCCCGCCCTACCGCTGAACCCTAGGTTCAGCCTTTCTCTTCAACGATCTCGACCATATGCGAGACCTTGTTGATCATGCCGCGCACGGAAGGTGTATCTTCCAGCTCACGGGTGCGACCCATTTTGTTGAGGCCGAGGCCGACCAGCGTTGCGCGCTGTTTGGCGGGGCGGCGGATCGGCGAACCGACCTGCTTGATTACGAGTGTCTTGGCCATGCTTATGCCTCCTCAGCCACTTGTGCGGAGGACTCTACGTTGTCTTCACGCTTGGGCAGAATGTCAGCCACTTTCTTGCCGCGACGCTGCGCGACGGAACGGGGCGATTGCTCTTTCTTCAGACCGTCCAAAGTGGCGCGGATCATGTTGTAGGGGTTCTGCGAACCGACCGATTTGGACACAACGTCTTTCACGCCCAGCATCTCGAACACGGCACGCATCGGACCACCGGCGATGATACCGGTACCTTCAGGTGCTGTGCGCATGATGACGCGGCCTGCGCCGTGACGACCATGCATGTCGTGGTGCAGAGTGCGGCCTTCGCGCAGCTGAACGCGGATCATCTGACGCTTGGCTTGCTCGGTCGCCTTGCGGATGGCCTCGGGCACTTCTTTCGCTTTACCCTTACCAAAGCCGACGCGGCCTTTCTGATCGCCCACGACCACGAGTGCGGCGAAGCCGAAACGCTTACCACCCTTAACGGTCTTGGACACGCGGTTGATCGCGACCAGACGGTCAGCGAATTCCGGGGTCTCGTCGCGTTGGTTGCGGCGGTTGCCCCCACGGTTGTCATCTCTTGCCATCTGGCATCTTCCTTTTTCTGTGGCCTTATGCGGCCCTTAGGATCAATCCTGGTGGGCCGATGGCCCCCGGATCATCGAGAGGGCCAACCGGGCCCTCTTCGCAGGAAAGCTATGCGCGGGGCATAGCCTTCGTATGAGAGCGGGTGCGTGGTTGCCCACGCACCGCACAATCAGATCTTCAAACCGCCTTCACGCGCGGCGTCGGCCAGAGCCTTCACCTTGCCGTGGAAGAGGAAGCCGCCACGGTCGAAGTATGCTTCTTCGACGCCAGCTTTCTTGGCACGTTCGGCAATCGCGGCACCGACTTTGGTCGCTGCTTCGATGTTGTTTTTGCCAACCACGCCCAGATCCTTCTCCATGGAGGAGGCGGAGGCCAGTGTCACGCCGTTCACATCGTCGATCAGCTGGGCCGAGATGTTCTTGGACGAACGGTGTACCGACAGGCGAAGACGCCCGGCGTTGACTTTGCGGAGTTTGTTCCGAACGCGCATGCGGCGCTTCAGGAACAGCTGTCGTTTGGTATTTGCCATCAATCCGTTCCTTACTTCTTCTTGCCTTCTTTGCGGAAGATGAACTCGCCCTTATAGCGGATGCCTTTGCCCTTATAGGGCTCGGGCTTGCGCCATGCGCGGATGTTCGCGGCAACCTGACCAACGAGCTGTTCGTCGATGCCTTCCACAACGATTTCGGTCTGCTTGGGTGCCGTCACGGTCACGCCCTCGGGCGCAACGTAGTCGACATCGTGGCTCAGGCCGAGGTTCAGTTTCAGCGTGTTGCCGTTCATGGCCGCACGATAACCAACACCCTGGATTTCAAGCTCTTTCTTGAAGCCCGTGGTGACGCCGGTCACCAGGTTTTCGATCATGGTGCGGGACATGCCCCACTGCTGACGGGCGCGCTTGGACTTGCCGCGCGGTGTCACAGTGATTGCGTTGTCTTCGACCGCGAGGCTCACGTCATCAGTGGCACGGAAGCTGCGGGTGCCCTTGGGGCCCTTCACTTCGATGGTCTGACCGCTCACCTCTGCCGAGACACCCGAAGGCATAGCGACTGGTTTCTTACCGATACGAGACATTGTCTTCTCCTTAGAATACGGTGCAGAGCACTTCGCCGCCAACATTGGCAGACCGTGCAGATGCGTCCGACATCACACCTTTGGAGGTGGAGACAATCGACACGCCGAGGCCCTGACGGACGACGGGAATGTCATTGACGGCCATGTAGACGCGGCGACCGGGCTTGGAAACCCGCTTCAGCTCGCGAATAACAGGTTCGCCTTCGTAGTACTTGAGGCTGATCTCGATGGCGGGGTGGCCATCGGCGCCCGTGACTTTTTCATAGCCGCGGATGTAGCCTTCGTCGGCCAGCACGTCCAGAACCCATGCACGCAGCTTGGAGGCCGGTGTCATGACGGTGGATTTGCCGCGCAGCGAAGAGTTACGGATGCGTGTCAGCATATCTGCGATAGGATCGTTCATCTGATGCGCTCCTTACCAGCTCGACTTGACCATGCCGGGAATCTGGCCGGAAGAGCCAAGGTCCCGCAGCGCGATCCGCGAAATTTTCAGTTTACGATAGTAGGCGTGCGGGCGGCCCGTCAGCTGGCAACGGTTGTGCAGACGCACAGCAGAGCTGTTGCGCGGCAGTTTCGCCAGCTTCAGGGAAGCGCGGAAACGCTCTTCCATCGGTTTGCTTTCGTCGCTCACGATCTCTTTCAGAGCCGCGCGCTTGTCAGCGTACTTCTTAACCAGTGCTTCGCGCTTCTTCTCGCGCTCAATCATGGATTTCTTAGCCATTTCTAATCCTTCCCGCGCTTATGAATTGAAGGGCATGTTGAATGCTTTCAACAGCGCCTTGGCTTCAGCGTCGGTTTTCGCCGTGGTGGCGATCACGATGTCCATACCCCAAGTCTCGTCAACTTTGTCGAAGTCGATTTCGGGGAACACGATATGCTCTTTCAAGCCCATGGCGTAGTTGCCACGGCCGTCAAAGCTCTTGCCCGAGATGCCGCGGAAGTCGCGGATACGGGGCATTGCGATCGTGATCAGACGATCAAGGAATTCGTACATACGGTCGCCACGCAGGGTCACTTTCGCACCCAAAGGCATGTCCTCACGCACGCGGAAACCAGCGATGGATTTCTTGGCCACGGTTGTCAGAGCCTTCTGGCCTGCAATCGCAGTCAGGTCTTCCTGAGCCGATTTGGCTTTCTTGCTGTCGCGCACGGCTTCGGCACCGCAGCCGATGTTCAGAACGATCTTGTCCAGCTTGGGGATCATCATGTCGTTCTTGTAGCCGAATTCCTCTTTCAGGGCGGCGCGGATCTTCTCGCGGTATTCGGCCTGAAGGCGGGGTGTGTAGGTTGCGGTATCAAGCATCGATCACGTCCCCCGTGGTCTTGGCAAAGCGCACTTTCTTGTCGCCTTCGATTTTGAAACCCACGCGGGTGGCTTTGCCATTGGCATCCACCAGTGCGAGGTTGCTCAGGTCGATCGGCATCGCCTTGGGGATGCGGCCGCCTTGAGATGTCTGTGTCTGGCGCGTGGCGCGGATGGCGATTTTCACGCCGTCAACGATGGCCTTGTTCGACTTGGGGTCAACGGACGAGATGGTGCCCGTCTTGCCTTTGTCCTTGCCGGACAGGACGATGACCTTGTCACCTTTGCGAAGTTTAGCAGCCATGATTACAGCACCTCCGGAGCGAGCGAGATGATTTTCATGAAGTTCTTCGCGCGCAGCTCACGAACGACCGGCCCGAAGATACGGGTGCCGACGGGTTCGTTGTTGTTATTCAGGATAACAGCGGCGTTGCGGTCGAAGCGGATGGCGGTGCCATCTTCACGACGAACTTCTTTGGCGGTGCGAACGACGACGGCCTTGCGGACGTCGCCCTTTTTCACACGACCACGTGGGATGGCTTCCTTGACCGACACGACGATGATGTCGCCGACGGACGCGTATTTACGCTTGGAACCACCCAGGACCTTGATGCACTGAACACGGCGCGCGCCGCTGTTGTCAGCAACATCCAGGTTGGTCTGCATCTGGATCATTTGGTTTCTCCCGACCTTCTGGGGGGCGATGCGGCCCTCATCCCAGGGTTTCGTTTAAGGGGCTCAGGCCTCGGCTTTGTCCGAAGTCAGAACTTCCCAACGTTTGGTTTTCGACTTGGGGGCACATTCGATGATGCGCACAGTGTCGCCCACCTTGAACGTGTTGTTCTCATCGTGAGCCCGGTACTTTTTGGACTTACGGATGGTCTTTTTCAGAACCGGATGCGTAAAGCGGCGCTCTACGGAAACGGAAACTGTTTGTGCGTTGGCGTCCGATGTCACGGTGCCTGTAAGGATACGCTTGGGCATGTTTCAGGCTCCTATTATTCGGCTGCCGCAGCAGCGGCTTTCTGGTTCAGCACGGTGTGGACACGGGCCACGTCACGCTTAACAGTCTTCAGACGTGCGGAGTTCTCCAGCTGGCCGGTGGCCTGCTGGAAACGCAAGTTGAAGGATTCTTTTTTCAGGTTCACAAGTTCGTCGCGGAGCTGGTCCGGCGTCTTGTCGTGCAGTTCGCTGGCTTTCACGGCCTCTTCCTTTCAACATCACCAGTAGGCCCCTGTCAGGGTGACCATGATTCTGGTGGAGTTCATGATGAAAGGTGCCAATACGCGTTGAGGTCGCACATGGCAACCCCCGTTGGCCCGCATCTGCGCTTTTGGCGCAAATAGGCTGGCGATGGGTGTATGTTCGGCGTAAGGAGGTTCCATGTCAAACATCAAATCGCTTTTCGCCACCCGCCTCTATCACGCCGCCTTGTCGGACCACGGCAAGCCCATCGACACCGATGAACTGGCCGCCTCCTGCTTCTCGATAGCCGAGGATGATGAGGCCGGTCAGGACTGGTGCGAGGAGAATGGCTATGCGGGCTACACCTCTTATGCCTCGCTGGATGACCTGCCCTACCGCTTTCCGATCTTCGCGGATCTGAAGAAGGTGCTGGACGCACATGTTGCGGCCTTTGTCGAGGATCTGCAGTTCGATCTGGGTGACCGCAAGTTGGTGCTCGACTCGCTTTGGCTGAACATCCTGCCTGAGGGCGGCATCCACACCTCGCATATCCACCCGCATTCGGTGATTTCAGGCACGACCTATGTGACCATGCCCGAGGGCGCCAGCGCGATCCGTTTCGAAGACCCGCGCCTGCCGATGATGATGGCCGCGCCGGGCCGGGCGAAGGACGCGCGCGAGGAACTGCGGCCCTTCATCTATGTGGCACCCAACGCGGGCGACGTGCTGCTGTGGGAAAGCTGGCTGCGGCACGAGGTGCCGATGAACATGATCGAGGAAGATCGGGTGTCGGTCAGTTTTAACTACAACTGGGAGAGCTGAGGTTCGGCACCTGCGGCCTGAGTCCGGGCCGGGGTGGCCATGACATGCTTCTTGCCCTGATGGAAAACTTGCCCGACAGTTGATCGCATTTAAAAGGTCATTCGCGTCGCCATGTTTCTCCGCATCCCTCTCCTCGCCTCTGCCGCCGCCACGGCTGCTGCTTTCATAAACCCTGCATTCCGCGACCTTCTGCTCATTGCGCTGCCCTGCGCCTTCGCCAGCGCGATCCTCCTACTGCGGTCGCTCCGCCGAGGGCGAAAAGACTGGGTCTTCGTCGACGGCTCCAACGTCATGTTCTGGAAAACCGGAGCACCTGACATCCGCGCCGTGCGCGAGGTGGTGGACGCACTCCGCGCGCGCGGACAATCCCCTTGCGTGGTCTTCGACGCCAACGCGGGATACCGCCTCATTGGCCGGTACCAACACGACAAGGCGCTGAGCGACCAACTCGACCTGCCCGCAAGCCGCGTGATGGTCGTCCCGAAAGGCACGCCCGCCGACCCCTACATTTTGAAAGCGGCCCGCGATCACCGCGGCCGGATCGTCAGCCGGGACCAGTTCCGGGATTGGAGCGAGGCCCACCCCGAGATCGGCACCCCGGGCCATCTGGTGAAAGGCGGCTACCGGGGCGGGAAACTCTGGCTCGCACTGGACCGCGAAGACTGACAAAGCAAAACCCCCGCCGATCGCTCGACGGGGGTTTCTTTTCTCTCAGCCGCCCCTTGCGGGGCTACGGGCTTACCAGTCCTCGCGGACCACAACCCGGGTCTTGATCGGCAGCTTCATCGCTGCCAGACGCAGGGCTTCGCGCGCCACGTCTTCGCCGACACCGTCGATCTCGAACATGATGCGGCCCGGCTTGACCTTGGCGGCCCAGAAGTCAACGGAACCTTTACCTTTACCCATACGAACTTCGACGGGCTTGGAGGTGACCGGAACGTCCGGGAAGATGCGGATCCAGACACGGCCCTGACGCTTCATATGACGCGTCATGGCGCGGCGTGCCGCTTCGATTTGACGGGCTGTAACCCGCTCCGGCTGCAGCGCCTTCAGGCCGTAGGTGCCGAAGTTCAGGTCAGACCCGCCCTTCGCCAGACCCTTGATCGAGCCTTTGAACTGCTTGCGGAATTTAGTACGCTTTGGTTGAAGCATTTCTCATTCCCCCTTAGCGACGACCGCCGGCACCGCGAGGTGCTGGGCCGTCTTGGAGTTCCTGTGCCTTGCGGTCACGCGCGGCGGGGTCATGTTCCATGATCTCGCCTTTGAAGATCCAGGTTTTGATCCCGATGATGCCGTAGGCGGTGGACGCCTCGACATGCGCGTAATCGATGTCGGCACGCAATGTGTGCAGCGGCACGCGACCTTCGCGGTACCATTCGGTACGCGCGATCTCGGCACCACCCAGACGACCCGCGAGGTTCACGCGGATGCCCAGTGCGCCCATGCGCATGGCGTTCTGCACGGCACGTTTCATGGCGCGGCGGAAAGACACCCGGCGCTCCAGCTGCTGTGCAATGCTCTCACCAACCAGATGTGCGTCCAGCTCGGGCTTGCGGACCTCAACGATGTTGAGGTGCAGTTCCGAGTTTGTCATCTTGGCAATCTTCTGGCGCAGCGTCTCGATGTCCGCGCCTTTCTTGCCGATGATGACACCGGGGCGTGCTGTGTGGATCGTGACGCGGCACTTCTTGTGCGGACGTTCGATGATCACACGGGCAACACCGGCCTGATGGCACTCTTTCTTGATGAAGTCGCGGATTGCGAGGTCTTCGAGCAGAAGATCACCGTAATCCTTGGTGTCGGCGTACCAGCGGCTGTCCCAGGTGCGGTTCACCTGAAGGCGCATACCGATCGGATTGACTTTGTTACCCATCAGGCTTGCTCCTCAACTTGACGCACTTTGATCGTGATCTCGGCAAACGGCTTGATGATCTTGCCGAACCGGCCACGGGCCCGCGGGCGACCGCGCTTCATGGTCAGGTTCTTGCCGACATAGGCCTCGGCCACGATCAGCTCATCGACGTCCAGGTTGTGGTTGTTTTCCGCGTTGGCGATGGCGGACTGAAGGCATTTCTTCACGTCCTGCGCGACCCGCTTCTTGGAGAAGGTCAGGTCGGTCAGCGCCTTGTCCACGGACTTGCCACGGATGAGGGCAGCAACCAGGTTCAGTTTCTGCGGGCTCGTACGAAGCATGCGCAGCTTTGCCATTGCTTCGTTGTCTGCCACGCGGCGGGGATTCTTATCCTTGCTCATGGCTTATTTCCGCTTCGCTTTTTTGTCGGCGGCATGACCGTAGTAGGTGCGAGTCGGGGAGTATTCACCGAACTTCTGACCGATCATTTCTTCGCTGACGTTGACAGGAATGTGCTTGTGACCGTTGTAGACGCCGAACGTCAGGCCCACGAACTGGGGCAGGATCGTGCTGCGGCGCGACCAGATCTTGATCACTTCGTTACGGCCGCCCTCGCGGGAAGCCTCTGCCTTTTTGAGGACATAAGAGTCAACAAAAGGACCTTTCCATACTGAACGAGCCATTGATTAACGCCCCTTCTTCTTGGCGTGACGCGAGCGGATGATAAGCTTGCTGGACGCTTTGTTCTTGTTGCGGGTCTTGGCACCCTTCGTCGGCTTACCCCAAGGAGTAACCGGGTGACGACCACCAGAGGTCCGGCCTTCACCACCGCCGTGCGGGTGGTCGATCGGGTTCATCACCACACCGCGCACAGAGGGACGGATGCCCTTGTGACGCATGCGGCCCGCTTTACCGTAGTTCTGGTTGGAGTTGTCGGGGTTGCTGACGGCACCAACGGTGGCCATGCATTCCTGACGCACGAGACGCAGCTCGCCGGAGCTCAGACGGATCTGAGCGTAGCCACCGTCACGACCCACGAACTGGGCGTAGGTGCCGGCGGCACGGGCGATCTGACCGCCTTTGCCGGGCTTCATCTCGATGTTGTGGACGATCGTACCGATCGGCATGCCCGAGAAAGGCATCGCGTTGCCGGGCTTGATGTCCACTTTGGCGCCGGCGATGATCTTGTCGCCAATGGCCAAACGCTGCGGGGCCAGGATGTAGGCCTGCTCGCCGTCTTCGTACTGGATCAGTGCGATGAAGGCTGTGCGGTTGGGGTCATATTCGATCCGCGCGACAACAGCGGACATGTCCAGCTTGTTACGCTTGAAATCAACGATACGGTAGAGGCGCTTTGCACCACCACCTGTACGACGCATTGTGATTCGTCCGGTGTTGTTCCGGCCACCGGATTTGGTCAGACCCTGAGTAAGGGCTTTGACCGGGCGGCCTTTCCACAGCTCCGAACGGTCGATCAGTACCAGTCCACGCTGGCCTGGCGTCGTCGGTTTGTACGACTTGAGTGCCATGTTCTCTGTCTTCCGTTTGCTAGGCACGCTCGCACCGAGGTGAAAGCGCGTTGGTTATAGGGCCCCGAAGGTCCCCTGTGGGAGTGGTGGATGGGTTTAAATCTCTTGCGAGGCAGGCATCCCAACCACCGGGATCGTTCAAATAGCCAAACCCCGGACGAATCCGGGGTCTGAGCCGATGTGGCGACCTAACAGGTTCGCAACAGCCCGTCCAGTGGGCATGGCGAAAATCCTCTCCCCTGCCCCGCACAAAAGAAAAGAAGGCGCCGAAGCGCCTTCTTCTATTGGTTTAGCAGTTACCCAAGGTGGGTATTAGTCAAGGCCAACGCTCTCGGCCAGACGCATACCGGGGTCGAGGATTTCAACTTCGGCTTCGTTGAATTCCGGCATGCTTTCCAGACGCTCTTCGGTCACGCCGGGGACGATGACTTCGTCTTCACGCATGATCAGCTTCTCAACCGGAATGGCGACTTCGTTTTCGCCCATACCAAGGAAACCACCAACGCCGATGATCGCAACAACGGTGTCACCACGGACGCCGATGAAGTCGATTTCGCCAACGTCTTCACCGGTCTCGGTTGCAACGCTGCGGCCAGTCAGTTCTTCGGCGGTCAGGTTGAAGATCGGCAGACGCTGCACGTTCTCCTGATAGCGGGCACGGTCTTCTTCGGCCATATTGCCCTGCTCGTCAGCGTTGAAGTCTTCCATCAACACGCGCGCTTGCTCTTGCTCGACGTCGATCTCGGCGCCCTCGGCACCTTCAACGTTAACCTGCGGTGCTTCGGCTTCTTCGACGACGACATTCGCGTCTTCGCCCTGCTGCACGTTCACGTTGGCTTCTTGCTGCTCAACGTCGACGCGGGCTTCTTCGGATTCGGCCACGTTCACATCGGCTTCGGCCTGCTCAACGGTCACGCGCGGCTCGGCTTCTTCGATGGTGACTTTCGGCTCGGGGCGCACGAACTTCACGACGGGTTCGGGCTGCTCAAGATCAACGATCGGCTCGCCGGTGTCCACGTCAACCTGCGGCTTCGGCACCTGAACGGTCACGACCGGCTCGGGGATGCGCACGGTGACCTGCGGCTGTGCCTGCTCTACCGTGATGATTGGGGCCTGCTGCTGCACGCGAACGGTCGGCTCGGGAACGGCGACGTTCACTTCGGGCTGGCCCTGCTCAACGGTCACAACGGGCGCGTCCTGCGAGACATTCACATCGGGCTCGGGAACGGTCACGTCAACTTCGGCGTCTTCCTGCTCGACAACCACTTGGCCGCCAGCAACATTCGCGGTCGCGGCTGCGCCACCTTCGACTTCGGCTTCCATCTCGGCTTCGACTTCGGCATTGCGCTCGATGGTCTCTTCGACGTTCTCTGTCGCATCCTGCGCCAGAACCGGAGCGGCCGCAAAAAGGGCAACGGCGGATACGCCAGCCATGAGTGTTTTGGTATAGATCATTAGGTCTCTCCCGTGTTCGTTTACGATAAATGAGGCGCGCAGCACCCCGTCTTCCACGGTGAGACAACCGGCAGCTTTCTGCTCTGTTCCGAATAAATTGATGGCTTTTTTTCGGAACTTTTCCGGGGTCGCCGCATGATTGAACGCGCAGCCGAGAGGATCCCGCAAAGGTAATGACAGCCCTCCAAATGCAAAGACCCCCGCCAAAGCGGGGGCCTAGATCATAGCCAAATCCTGCTTCTTCAGGCGACCCGGCGCGCCTGCGCGAAGGACAACAGGCGCTTGCTTTTCTCATCCCACAGATGCAGCCGCGCGTTGGCGAGGCTCTCGCGGATCGTCATCCGGTTCCCCTCCGCCAAGGCGACATGATCGCGCAGCACTTCCGGCAGGCGATAGAAGGGAATGCGGCTGTAGAGGTGGTGCACATGGTGAATGCCGATATTGGCGCTCAGCCACTGCAGCGGGCGCGGCAGGATGTAATGCGAAGAGCCGTGAAAAGCCGCATCATGCAGGTCCCAAGCGTCGTTCTCCTCCCAATGGGTCGTCTCGAACTGGTGCTGCACATAGAACAACCACATGCCCGCCGTGGCCGCCAGAAGGGTGCTGGGCACGAAGATCAGCAGAATGGGCATGATCCCCCCGAAGCAGAAGATCACCGCAAGTGCTACGAGGATCGTCAGGTTGGTGCCCATCGCGCTCAGCCAATAGCGTGTCTGCGCCATCAGCCCCAGCGGGACGCGGTTCTGCACGAAAAACAGATAGCTCGGCCCAAGACCGAAGAGCACGATCGGATTGCGGTAGAGGCGATAGTGCAAACGCCCGAACAGCCCGAGCTCGCGATACTCCGCCACGGTGAGTGTATGGATGTCGCCGATTCCGCGACGGCCAAGGTTCCCGGCCGAGGAATGGTGGATCGAATGGGTCCGTCGCCAGACATCATAGGGCGTCAGCGTCAGCACCCCCAACACGCGGCCCACCCAATCGCTTGTGCGACGGCTGCTGAAAAAGGCCGCATGGCCGCAGTCGTGTTGGATCGCGAAGAGCCGCAGCAAGAAGCCCGCGTTCATCAGCGAGATCGCAAGGGCCAACCAGCCGCTGATCGAGAGCGCCCACCAAGCCAGCGCCCAAAGGAGGATGAAGGGGCCGAGCGTGATCGCCAGTTCAAAACTGCTGCGCCAAGTGCTCGGCTCGCGGTAACGGGCCAGCACGCGCACCCAGTCGCGCGCGTTCGACACGTCCACAGACGCGCCGGAGGTAGATTTTTCGTGGGACATGGACCTGCTTTTTGTCGTTATCCGAAGTCTTGTAGAGGAAAGCACGCCGCAAGCAACGCCCGCGTCACCCTTTGCCGTTACGTCGCGGCATTTAGGCTGGAAACAGCCTCCTTTGGGGGAGGGTTGAGCCTGCGGCTAGTCCATGGCCGGTGTGGCATTCATGGTCCGAGGGCCAGCGCCTGCCCGCGGGTCGGCGATCTGATGGACCTTGGTGCCACTTTATGGTTCAACCGAGATGTGCTTTTGCGAGGTCACGTCCAGCCTCACCAAATCGCCTACCCGTCCGGGGGAGCAGGCGATGGCCCGGCGCCTGCGGCTTGTCCCGGGCCCCGGCGCATCCCCGAAACGAAAAAGGCCCCCGCAATGCGGAGGCCTCTTCCAAATGTCTAACCGGCAATCAGAGCCCGGTGGAGACGTCGATCGTGTTGCCCTCTTCGAGCGTCACATAAGCCTTTTTCACGTCTTTGCGGCGGCCCATCTGGCCCCGGAAACGCTTGACCTTGCCTTTGGTGATGGTCGTGTTCACGGCCTTCACCTTGACGTTGAAGAGCGCCTCGACGGCCTCTTTGATCATCGGCTTGTTGCTGTCGATCGCGACTTCAAAGACGACGGCGTTCTGTTCGGACGCCATGGTTGCCTTCTCGGTGATGACCGGCTTGCGGATCACGTCGTAGTGTTGATGCTTGGCGCTCATTTCAGGCGTGCCTCCAATGCTTCGATCCCCGCTTTGGTGATCACCAGGGTGTCACGCTTGAGGATGTCATAGACGTTTGCGCCCATCGACGGCAGGATGTCCAACCCATCGATGTTGCGCGCGGCCTGTGCGAAGTTCTCGTTGACCGAAGCGCCATCGATGACCAGCGCGCGTTTCCAGCCCAGGTTCGAGACCTGCTTGGCCAGAGCGGCGGTTTTGCCCTCGGAAGTTGCTTCGTCGATGATGACCAGCGAACCGGCTTTTGCTTTGGCGGACAGCGCGTGGCGCAGGCCCAGCTTGCGGAACTTCTTGGTCAGCTCGTGGCCGTGGCTGCGCGGGGTCGGACCTTTGTAGATACCACCCTTGCGGAAGATCGGCGCATTGCGGTCACCGTGGCGTGCGCCGCCGGTGCCCTTCTGGCGATAGATCTTCTTGGTCGAGTAGCTGGTCTCGGACCGGGTCTTGACCTTGTGCGTACCCTGCTGCGCGTTGTTACGCTGCCAGCGCACGACGCGGTGCAGGATATCGGCACGCGGCTCCAGGCCGAACAGGGCTTCGTCCAGGTCTACGGACCCGGCTTTGCCACCGTCGAGTTTGATGACATCGAGTTTCATGCGTCACCTTCTTTCTTGTCAGCGTCGGCATCGGAATTGTCGGCATCCGAACCTTCAGCTGCGATTTCGGCTTCTGCGGCTTTCAGCGCTTCAGCTTCCTGTGCGGCTTGCTCTTCGGCCAAACGCTTGGCTTCGGCTTCTGCCTCTGCGGCGGCTGCGGCGGCGGCCTCTTCGGCAGCTTTCGCGGCTTCGTCAGCGGCGGATTTCAGAGCGGCGGGCAGGATCGCGTCTTCCGGAAACGGCTTTTTGACCGCATCCTTGACGGTGACCCAGCCACCCTTGGAGCCGGGAACGGCGCCTTTGACCATGATCAGGCCACGCGCGCTGTCGGTCTTGACGACTTCAAGGTTCTGCGTGGTGACACGGGCAGCACCCATGTGACCGGCCATTTTCTTACCTTTGAAAACCTTGCCGGGATCCTGACACTGGCCTGTGGAGCCGTGCGAACGGTGAGAGATCGACACACCGTGCGAGGCGCGCAGACCGCCGAAGTTGTGACGCTTCATCGCACCGGCAAAACCTTTACCGATGGATGTGCCCGCAACGTCGACATACTGACCGGCGAAGTAATGGTCAGCGGTGATTTCCTCACCCACGTTGATCATCGCGTCTGCGTCGACGCGGAACTCGGCTAGCTTGCGCTTGGGTTCCACTTTCGCCGCGGCGAAGTGACCACGCATGGCTTGGCTTGTACGTTTGGCTTTCGCCGAACCGGCACCGAGCTGAACGGCGGTGTAGCCGTCACGGTCCGCGGTGCGCTGTGCGACAACCTGAAGCTTGTCCAACTGAAGAACGGTCACAGGAATCTGCTTGCCGTCTTCCATGAACAGCCGGGTCATGCCGACTTTTTTTGCAATAACGCCTGAGCGCAACATATGATTACCCTCCCGGCTTTACGATTGCAGCTTGATCTCGACGTCCACGCCAGCGGCGAGGTCGAGCTTCATCAGCGCGTCCACGGTCTGGGGGGTTGGATCGATGATATCCAGCAGACGCTTGTGCGTGCGGATTTCAAACTGGTCACGGGATTTCTTGTCGACGTGGGGACCACGAAGAACGGTGAATTTCTCGATCTTGTTCGGCAGCGGAATGGGACCGCGAACCGAAGCGCCTGTGCGCTTGGCGGTGCTGACGATTTCCTGAGTGGAGGCATCGAGCACCCGGTAGTCAAACGCCTTCAGGCGAATGCGGATGTTCTGGCTTTGAACGGCCATATGCATATCCCTTGTTTTGGGATTCTAACGGATTGGAGGAAGCAGGCTCATCCGACCCCCTCTTCGCGCCTTGGTAATAAATCAAACGGGGCGCGTCTAACGCACCCCGGTTCGATGCGCGTCCTATAGGGGGAATCAAAGCAAGTGGCAAGAGGGTTCTAAAAACCCCCGTGTTTTTAGAACCCGTGCGCAAAGTCATGCCGGACACGGCGTGACCGCGCACCCCGTCAGCGTTCAATCACAACCGGAAAACGCGCCGCCCCCTCCGTATCAGGCGCACTCCGTACCCCCTCCCGCCAACGCAAAAGGCCGCAGCAAACGCTGCGGCCTTTCGATTCCTTCAGACGTCAGGCTTGAGAGCCCGATCCAAAATCACTCAGTGATTTTGGAAACGACGCCCGCGCCAACAGTCCGGCCACCTTCGCGGATCGCGAAGCGCAGGCCGTTTTCCATGGCGATCGGTGCGATCAGCTCAACGCCGAAGGACAC